>NZ_ML014755.1 GCF_003675895.1 Parashewanella curva | reverse complement strand
GACTTGTTGTGTTTGCAAACTGATAAGTACTATAAAATTGCTCCTTTCGCACTATTTGTCAAAGTCATCCCATTGATAATTAATGATCTTTTCATGATGTTTGTCGATCTAAAAGATCTACACCCTTTGGCGTTGCATTATTCGAGGCGTGAAAGTGCAGAACTAGCGGGCTAATTCAAGCTTTCACAACAAAGAAAAATCAACGCTAAAAAGCCCACGCAGTGCGAGTTTAACTGCCATTTATACTGCGTTACTTACCCTTGAAATAGATTGACTATGACCGACATACAAAACTGTCGTTACTTCGTTTTCTGCGGATAAGTGTCTTGCCTAAATGGCAGTTAATTCTCGCTGAAATCCTGCATCTTCAGGTATCACGAGTATAAAACCTATTTCCGAATGAAATAAATTGCGATACCTGTAAATAATATACTCGGAGCGATGGCGCCAATCACTGGTGGTAATGAGTACACGATACTTAATGGCCCAAAGATTTGGTTGCTGATGTAAAAACTAAAGCCAGCAATGACGCCAAGTAATACTCTTGCGCCCATGGTTACTGTACGTAGTGGTCCAAAAATAAATGACAAAGCTACCAATAGCATAACGGCTACCGTTACCGGCTGAACGATTTTACGCCATAAGGCTAATTCATAGCGGCTAGGATCTTGGCGATTGTTTTTCAAATACTCTAAATATCCGACTAACCCTTGAATGGATAAAGATTCAGGCTTCACCGAAACCACCCCTAATTTATCGGGTGTTAGCGATGAGTGCCAATCGTATTCAATCAACTCTTTTTTCGTTACTTTTTGCGGCCCAATATGAGAGATGGTGACTTGATGCATACGCCATGCACCATCTATAAAATCGGCTCGTTTGGCAAAGGTTAAATCGGTGAGCTTTTGTTGTTCATCAAAACGGTACAGAGTGATATTACGCAGACGATTAATGTCATCTACTTGACCGATATTAACAAATAAGTCGCCGTCTTTTGCCCATACACCTTGGCGAGATTTGATTAAACTGCCGCCAGAAATTTTGGTCGCTTTTAATTCGTTGGCTTTTTGCTCTGCAATCGGCGCGCCCCATTCACCTAACGCCATCACTAATAGCATTAAAGGAATGGCGGTTTTCATGGTTGATGCACTGATCTGCAAGCGAGACATACCCGAAGCTTGCATTACCACTAACTCAGAGTTTGAAGCCAGCATACCAAGACCAATTAAGCCACCAAGTAATACCGCCATTGGGAAGAACATTTCGATATCACGTGGTACAAGAAATAATACATAGATACCGGCATCGACAAGGTTATAACTGCCTCTTCCGACGTGACGCAATTGATCTATCCACTTTATGATCCCTGAAAGACCAGTGAGTACCAATAAGCAAAGTGCAGAAGAATTGACTAAAACTCGTGCAATATAGAGGTCGATTATTTTCATTGTTTTGCCCCTTTCGCACCGAATATGCCTTTAATTTTAGCTCCTATAGGTCGCTCTTTACTGAGCAGTAACATGCCCATTATGAAAGCTGAAGCATGGATCCACCATAAGCCAAGATAGCTTGGAATAACTTCATCTGCGATGGCCTTTCGGCCTGCTATCATCATTCCAAAGTAACCAAGGAACAGTAAAATAGCAGGGAACATCTTGGCGAATTTCCCTTGGCGCACATTCACACGCGACATAGGTACGGCGATAAAGGTCATCATCAAAATGGCAATAGGAATCGCTAATCGCCAATGAAATTCAGCCGCAGCTTCTGGGCCAGGAATGGATAACAGCTGGCTTGTGGACATAGCGGAGAGTTTGCGGCGTCTGGCTTCCACTTCTTGATCTTTAATTTGCATTTGGTATCCACCAAATTCAATGATTTGATAGTCCAAACGTTGTGGAGATATTTGGTAACGTGTACCTGACTCTAGCTGCAATTGCTGCTGACCATCAGGGAGTTCAACAACTTTTCCTTTATTGGCAACCACTAAGTTAGTGGTGCCGCTGGTATCATCGGCTTTAGGAATTTGGGCTACGAATACATTAGATAAGTGATTTTTGTTGTTGATATCTTCAACAAATAATACCGCTTGTCCGTTGGCACTGGTTTGAAAGCGGCCTTTTATTAGGGAAGAAAGCCCGGCTTCAGATTGCGCTTTTTCTAACACTACATTTTGCTGCTCTTCAGCCCAAGGAGCGATATAAAGCGATAATGTGGCAGTGACAATAATATTAATTAAGGTGACAACTAAAGTTACTCGAGTGACGTACCACTCACTAATGCCAACACTATGGAATATCACCATTTCGTTTTCGGCGTACATACGGCCATGTGCCAGCATGATCCCCAAAAATAAACTCAAAGGTAAAATGAGCATGGCAAGCTCAGGGAGGTTGAGTGCCAACAGAGTCATAATTAATGAAGCAGGGAAATCGCCGTCAGAGGCGTCTGCCAAAATACGAACGAAATGCTGGCTAACAAAAATAGTAAGAAGTACGGTTAAAACGGCCAGCTGAGCCTTTGAAACTTCTCGGATTAAATATTTAAATACAATCACTAGTGAGTCCGGAATTTAAGCTTGTCTTTTTACTGTTATCGGGAAAAGAATCATGTAAACTGTTCGCTTCCAATGTGTTCTGACCTGTGCGCATTATTAGAATTCTCTATAATTCTTTCTTTATTATGAAGCATGGGTAAGTAGAAAGAAATTCATTATTACTCGTATAGTTGCGCTGTAATACTAACTGAAACAGTTATAGTTCGACATTATCTTATAAATATAAATCTTTGTCTTTAAGAATCTAGGAGTGCTCATGGAGTTTAGCGTAAAGAGCGGTAGCCCAGAAAAGCAACGTTCAGCTTGCATCGTGGTTGGAGTATACGAACCACGTCGATTATCGGGTATCGCTGAGCAACTTGATAAAATCAGTGATGGTTACATCAGTAACCTTCTTCGCAAAGGTGATCTCGAAGGTAAACCAGGCCAAATGCTACTTTTGCACCATGTACCTAACGTATTAAGCGAAAGAGTCTTATTGGTAGGTTGCGGCAAAGAACGCGAACTTGATGAGCGCCAATATAAGCAAATTATTGCCAAAACCATCAATACCTTAAATGAAACGGGTTCGATGGAAGCGGTATGCTTCTTATCTGAACTTCACGTGAAAAGCCGTGATATTTATTGGAAAGTTCGCCAAGCGGTTGAAACCACCAATGATTCGCTATACAGCTTTGATGCATTGAAGTCGAACAAAGGTGAAACTCGCCGTCCACTTCGTAAGTTAGTCTTTAACGTACCTACGCGTAAAGAGCTGACTATTGGGGAGCGTGCGATTGAACATGGTAATGCTGTCTCGGCAGGCTCTCATTTATGTCGTGATGTAGCTAATATGCCACCAAACATTTGTAACCCTGCTTATTTAGCTTCTCAAGCTCGTCAAATGGCAGAAAGTTATAACTCGCTTACCGTAACGACAGTTGGTGAAGAGCAAATGGCTGAGCTAGGTATGAATTCATACTTAGCCGTTGGTCGCGGTAGTGCTAATGAATCTATTATGACCATTATGGAGTACAAAGGTGCAGCTAAATCTGCCGAAAAGCCGATTGTACTTGTGGGTAAAGGTCTAACCTTTGACTCTGGTGGTATTTCATTGAAGCCTGGCGAAGGCATGGATGAAATGAAGTACGATATGGGTGGTGCAGCCGGTGTGATTGGTACCATGCGCGCGCTTTGCGAAATGAACCTTCCGATCAATGTGATTGGTGTTCTGGCTGGCTGTGAAAACATGCCTGCGGGTAACGCATATCGTCCGGGTGACATTCTAACGACTATGTCTGGTCAAACGGTTGAAGTATTAAATACTGATGCGGAAGGTCGTTTGGTACTGTGTGATGCATTGACCTATGTTGAGCGTTTTGATCCTGAGTTAGTAATTGACACTGCAACCCTAACAGGTGCGTGTGTGATTGCACTAGGTAAGCATGCTTCAGGTTTATTCTCATCACATAACCCACTTGCACATGAGATTTTAAATGCAGGTGAGCAATCAGGTGACCGCGCATGGCGTATGCCATTGTGGGATGAATACCAAGATATGCTAGACAGCCCGTTTGCTGACTTCACTAACTTAGGTGGTCGTCCAGCGGGCTCTATCACAGCAGCTTGTTTCTTATCTCGCTTTACTAAAAAATACAACTGGGCGCATTTAGATGTAGCAGGCAGTGCTTGGAATAGCGGTAAGAATAAAGGCTCAACAGGGCGTCCTGTACCAATTTTAGCTCAGTTCCTACTGAACCGTTCTGGTGTAGAACAAAGCGGCGAGTAAAGCGGTTGGATTTACACTTGAATAAAATACCCGATCTTAATATCGGGTATTTTTTTGTCTAGGATATGATGAATTGGTATATATCATCTTTGCCTGAGAAGTTTTAGCTCCATCGTATTAAAATTGATTTAGCACCAGCCAACCCCTACCATTAACCTACCTGTTGTCATCTGTGGTTTGTTATAGATGTGGTATCAAAAACAATTAAGTTGTATGTTTTTTTGTGGGTTAAGTTTATCTTTAGTTGGCTTTGGTATTGAGGCCGCTCCTAAACACCCATCAAGTTTTACTCAAGCGAAAAAAGAAGCGAGAAAAATTTATCAATCCTTACCTGAACATCGAAGTTTTTACTGTGGTTGTGACATTAAAATCCAAGGTAAGAAATGGTCACCCAATTTGTCTTCCTGTGGTTATAAAGTTCGAAAGCAACAGAGAAGAGCCAATCGTATCGAGTGGGAGCATATAGTGCCCGCATGGGAAATGGGGCATCAATTGCAATGTTGGCAAAAGGGTGGCCGAAAAAATTGCAAACGTAACAGTGTTGAATTTAAGGTAATGGAATCGGATTTACATAACCTTGTGCCTGCGATTGGCGAAGTGAATGGTGATCGCAGTAACTTTCGTTTCAGTCAATGGAATGGTCGCCCGAACCAATATGGGCAATGCCAAATGCTGGTGGATTTTAAGGGGAGAAAAGTCCAGCCGCCATCAGAAACTCGTGGGCAAATTGCTCGCACCTACTTATATATGCAAAAACAGTACGGTTTTCGCCTTGCTAAACAGCAGCTAAGGTTGTTTCAAGCATGGGATAACAGTTATCCTGTGACTCGATTTGAGTGTCAACGAGACAACGCAATTGCGAAAAGCCAAGGTAATCATAACCCTTATGTGGCTAAGCGCTGTTATAAGAGATAAGAATTAAGTCGAAATGAGAATTCCAAGAATTTACCAGCCAATGGGGCTAGAAGTAGGGCTGACAATTGCCTTAGACGATGATGGTGCCGCACATATTGGTCGGGTACTACGGATGGGAGAAGGCGAGTCAATTTCATTATTCAATGGCGATGGAAATGACTATTTATGCCAGATTACCGCTGCTAATAAGAAAAATGTTTCGGTAAAGGTACAAAGTAAGTCTGAAAATGCCTCAGAATCACCACTCAGTATTCACCTAGGGCAAGTGATCTCTCGTGGTGATCGTATGGATTTCACTTTGCAAAAGTCAGTAGAGCTTGGCGTGAATACGATTACGCCACTTTTTTCAGAACGCTGTGGAGTAAAGCTTAGCGGTGAGCGATTAGAAAAGAAAATTCAGCAGTGGCAGAAGATAGTCATTAGTGCTTGTGAGCAGTCAGGCAGAAGTCATGTACCACAAGTTCGACCTGCAATGTCACTGGAAACTTGGTGTGCTGAACCATCAAGCGAGCTTAAGTTAAATCTGCACCCTAGAGCAAGTCATGGAATCAATGGCTTGAAATTAAATGATAAAAAAGTGCGTCTATTAATTGGACCTGAAGGCGGTTTGTCAGCAACAGAAATTGCCATGACAGAGCAATATCAATTTACGGATATTTTGCTTGGCCCACGTGTACTAAGAACAGAAACCGCCGCATTAACGGCTATAAGCGCATTACAACTTCAGTTTGGTGATTTGTAATTATCATCAAACTGTCACATAGCAACAATATTCTCACTCGGTGGCTTAGCCGCTGACGTAATAAGGTAAACAAATAAATGATCAAGCTCGGCATCGTGATGGATCCCATCCAAGACATCAATATCAAGAAAGATTCTAGCTTTGCAATGTTACTAGCGGCGCAGGCTCGTGGCTATCAACTGTTCTATATGGAAATGCAACACTTAGCCTTAGAAAATGGCAAAGCGGTTGCTCGTATGTTCCCTCTATCCGTCGAGCAAAATGATGATAAATGGTTTGAGTTAGGGGAAGCGGTAGAAGCGCCTTTATCGGATTTAGATGTGATATTAATGCGTAAAGAGCCGCCGTTTGACACTGAATTTATCTACGCCACTTATATGCTTGAGCGTGCCGAGATGGAAGGGGTACTTGTTGTCAATAAGCCACAAAGTCTACGTGATGCGAATGAAAAACTGTTTACGGCTTGGTTCAGTGAGTTTACACCAAAGACTATTGTGACTCGTGATGCGGCTCGTATTAAGGCGTTTCACGATGCAGAAGGTGATTTGATCATGAAACCACTGGATGGCATGGGTGGCGCTTCGATTTTTAGAGTGAAAGCAGGCGATCCAAACTTAGGTGTGATCACCGAAACTTTGACTAATCATGGTCAGACTTATGCGATGGCTCAAGCTTACATTCCAGAAATCACTGAAGGTGATAAACGTATTCTGATTGTAGATGGTGAGCCAGTTCCGTATTCGTTAGCGCGTATTCCTGCTAAAGGTGAGACTCGTGGTAATTTAGCCGCAGGTGGACGAGGTGTCGCTCAGCCACTATCTGAGTCGGATTGGAAGATTGCTAATACCTTAGGACCTGAGCTTAAAAAACGTGGATTGCTGTTTGTTGGCATTGACGTGATTGGTGACAAATTAACTGAAATCAATGTCACTTGCCCAACCTGTATTGTTCAAATTGAAGCGGCTTATGATGTAGACATTACAGGTATGATGTACGAGGCCATTGAGCAAAAATTAAAAATGAATTAGAGATTTCTTAATGAAAATTAAATCTACCCTACTTGCGTTAAGTTTATGTTTGTCGTTTGCGGCTCAAGCCGATAATGCTCCTAAAAATATCATCTTTATGATTGGCGATGGCATGGGACCAACGTATACCACGGCTTATCGTTTTTATAAGGATGATCCAGCTACTAAAGATATTGAAACAACCGTTTTTGATAGAATTTTGGTAGGCATGTCGCGGACGTCTCCAGCTAAGGTTGATGGTTATATCACAGACTCAGCGGCTGCTGCTACCGCAATGGCGACTGGAGTAAAAACTTATAATGGTGCAATTGGGGTAGATGAACATAAACATCCTGTAGAAACTCTTTTTGAAAAAGCCAAAGCAAAGGGCAAAGCTACGGGGGTTGCTGTGACTTCACAAGTAAACCATGCCACGCCAGCTAGCTTTTTAGCTCATAATGAATACCGTCGTAACTATGTTGAAATTGCTAAAGCATATTTAGATTCAGATGCCGATGTTATTTTAGGTGGCGGGCAAAAGTATTTCTCAAAAGACTTAGTCAACCAATTTAAGAGCAAAGGCTACCGCTATTTGGATAACATCAACAAGCTGGATAGTGTGAAATCGGGCAAAGTGTTGGGCTTGTTTGCTAATGTTCAATTACCTTGGGTGGTTAATGAACCTAAAGCTCATAAACTAAGTCAAATGACCCAAAAAGCATTAGAGCTGCTATCTCAAGATAAAAAAGGCTTTGTACTGCTAGTGGAAGGCTCTTTGATAGATTGGGCTGGCCATAACAATGATATCGTAACCGCCATGGGCGAAATGGACGAATTTGCTCGCTCAATTAAAGTTGCAGAGCAATTCGTAAAACAACACCCAGACACTTTATTGGTGGTCACAGCTGATCACTCAACTGGTGGTTTAACTGTCGGTGCTAACGGTAAAAAAGCGTGGCACCCTGAAGTACTTCGTAATGTAAAAGCGTCACCGGATCGCATTGCTAGTAAGCTAAATACAGTGAAAAAGTGGCAGCCTGAATTAACCTCATTGCTTGGGTTTGAACCAAATAAGCACGAATGGAACGCATTGAAAAAAGCTCGTGCTCAAGGTGAAAGTGAATTTACTGATGAGATCAAACGTATCATTGATATTCGTAGTAATACCGGCTGGACAACAGGAAGTCATACTGCGATGGATGTTCAAGTTTTTGCTTTCGGTAAAGGTTATAAAAAGTTTATTGGCTCACAGGATAATACCGATTTAGCTAAGAAGCTGGAAAGTTTTCTTTAGGCATAAACCCAAATAGGCATAAACAAAAAGAGGAAGTCCAAGCTTCCTCTTTTTGATCAAAGCCTTGTGACGTTAGAAAGAGTACAACAAGGTTAATGTTGTCTCAGTATCGGTACTCTTCTTCTCATCTAGCGGCTTGCTAGAGTATCTAACTGTTACTCCAAACTTCATTGCTAACGCACCAATCACTTTCGTGCTTAATGCGGATTCAGATCTTACATCTAAACGTTCGCCCCAATCAGCGGTCATTTTCTGTGAAAAAGTGGCACTTTCACTGATTTTCTTTTGGAACTCAGCATTGATATGGGCAACGAGGTTTTTATCGTTTTCATTTGCTGAGCTATTAGCTAATGGTTTGGTGTACACGTAACCAGGGCCAAATTCTGCCTTCAAAAGATCACCGCCATCATCAAAAAACTTATGACCGTAGCCCGCAGCAGTTGAAATGCGGTAATCAAATCCTCTAAATCTATCATTTTCGTATGTAGCATTAGCAAACATGTAATTATCTTCGTCAAAACGATAGTTACCCTGAGCGCCTATTTGATAACGTGATGCTGTGGTTTCACTTTTACCGTCTGATTCATCTTTTTTATATAGCCCTTCGACAATATATTCGTTTTCCCAGTTGCCAAGCTCATGCTTGAGATCGACTTTGCCTTTTATTGAAGAGGTTTTGGTATTACCTGTAGTAAAAGTGCCACCGAATTCTGTCGTTCCACCAAAAGTAGCTGGGCCAGGTACCCAGTTGCTGTTAGCCATAGCTGTACAAGGTAAAAGAATAAATAAAGAACCGATGATGTGTTTCATAACGTCAGGAATCCAAAGTGTGATCAAAGTCTGCATAGGTTAGTTTTTTGGGCATAATTGTCAATGCCACTTTCCCATAAAATTAGAATTTTTTGGTTAAATTAACGCCAGCTTCGAGAGCTGGCGTATACCAAACCAGATTGAGAAGTGGTCAGTATGGAGCTATATCAGTGTTGCAGGAATAACCTTCATTTTTGTTGTTTTAACAGTAAGGCCTTCATTTCTTCAAGTTGTGCTTGTAAGTCTGATAAACTTGGCTGTGTCGACGCTTCTTTTTTGGCTTTTAACGCAGCTATTTTTTGGCGCTCATCTTCCAGTACATTGACCACAATACCAATGATCATGTTCAAAAAGGCAAACGCTGTAAGGAAGATAAAGCTTAAATAGTACGCCCAGCTCAACGGGTAATGCGCCATGGTTTCATACATCACATCCGTCCAATCTTCAAAGGTCATTACCCTAAATAAGGTCAGCATGCTGATGGATATATTGTCCCATAATTCAGGGTTGATGCTGGCGAAAAACGTAGTTCCAATGGCGGCATAAATGTAGAAAATAATAAACATTAGTAAGCCGATATAGCCTAGTTGTGGTAGAGCTTTTAGCAATGAGTTAAGCAGCATGCGCAATTCTGGAATGATAGATACCATTCTCAGGACTCTAAATACGCGGATCAAACGCCCGATCATTGCCATTTCACTGTTTTCAATCGGCACTAAACTCAAAATGACGATAGCGGTATCAAAAACATTCCAAGCTGACTTAAAGAATTTGAGTTTGCGATTTTCACCGATAAACCTGACGCTAATTTCACACAGAAAAAATAGTGTGATGGCGAAGTCTAGGACACGAATGGCTCCCTCTACTTGAACGGGCAATTCATAGGTTTTTACACCTATCATCATGGCTGAGAGAATAATGACGCTGATCACAAAAAGCTCAAAGGCTTTATTGGTGCGCAATTTATAAAAACGGGCTTGGAGTCTAAGTGTATTCATAATCTAACGGCTGGTAGCAATATTGATTTAATTAGATACTTATAGTTTAACGACTGTGAGACAAATCAAAAATAGGAAAATAAGTTTATTTTAGTGGTGTTTTGTGTGTTTACTTTTCTTGAAGCTCATGATGAGCAGGTTTAAGTGGAATAACTGTCAACCTCCAGTTGAATGCGCTTGCCTAAATACTCATCGAGTGCCTTGATCACTTTTACAATAATAGATTGATGAACTTTCTCGTAGCTTCTTTGATCGCTTAAGCGTTCGGCTTCCTCTAGATTATCTGTGATGGCTTGTATCTGAGTATTTAGAGTGTCAATAAGCTCAAAATCTATAGGCTCATCGCTCTTATCTGCCATATCAGTCAACTCTTGAACGGTTGCACTTAACTCTGCTCGTTGTCTTTTGGCTGATAATGCAGAAATGGAATGAATATCAAAAATGAGTTCTAACAACTGATCTTGAACCTCAACAGGAGCTAGCATCCCATCATCGATTTTTTCATCTTCTATGTCAGTTAAATACTTTGGAACCGTTGTTTTCAGCGACGTTCTGATGAGTTTCTCAATTTGAGGAAATAAGGCTAACGAACCAGATTGGACAACCTGTTGGAACAAATGAATTTTTTCTTCTAAGCGATCATTACGTGTTGTATTGTTCGATTTCGTTTGGATCTGGTTAGTTTCATTATCCATTAATATGGTTAACGCTGAGATAAAAGCTTCATGAGCGATAATCTCAATAAATAAGTCTCTTAAATTTGTTTGGATTTGATCGTGAAATGGGTGTGAAGGGTTAAGCTCTGGTATTGAATAACACATTTCAACGAATGCGATATTAAGTTGTTTTATCTCAATGGCATTACACTTAGATAAAGTGTCTCTAGCAAGAATGACTATGCTGTTTGGTAATGGAAGAACTAATGGTGTTCTTTGTTCAAAACAAGCTTTTAACGCTGGATCATCTTGTAAGACAAAATGAAATTGGTTGCGCTCTATTTGAAAGCGAAGGATATCCATACCGCTAATGCTTTCGACAATATTTTCTAGCTCATCCTTTTTACCATCTTTACTTAATGGTAGGGCAATATCAAAAAGGCGATTAATAGTGATGCCTCTTGGGCTTAATGCATCAATGAAATATTTAATGTCATTAATGACCTTTAAGGCGATGGTGGCATTGGTTTTTTCTACCCATTCATAATAGAGGGATAATAGTCTAAATGCTGCTCTTTTTTCGGAGCTCATTAAAATGCTTTCAGCGGCCCAATAAGGCTCCTTTTCTAAGCTCTCAGTAATGAAAAACGACTCTTGCTCCGGCTGTAATTGCAAAAGGGTTTTATAAACTACATCGATTGGAGGCGAGTATGTTGTGGTCGACGCATGAAAATGCAGCCATAATAAATCATGTTTGATGGCTACTTTATAGTGGCAAGTAGCGCCACTTTCATGCTTTAACTCGAGGGTGAATTTATCATCTTCTTTTAGTTCGTAGAGGTGTGGTTCTATCGGAAAGTGCCAATCCAGATAGAATGGAAAAAATCCCCCAAGCTCAGATGCCATATTCTATGTGAGTTCATCATTGATTTTTCAAAGGATATTAAACGTTGCTAAAACCGTTTCCAAATGAAAGTTAATTTATGAAAAATAACGGTTGTTTTGATACAAGCAGGTGTTTCAGATAAGGAATTAGAACTGCTCAGTATTATTCGTTGGTAAAGTTAGCCTCTTTCGCATACCGTTTATGAAAAGAGGCGATTATCCAATCACATTAAGCGTTGCCTCGAAGAAATACAGCCGTTTTTTGTGCTGTACTTTGATGAAAGCCACCGTAGCTCGCGTCATCAAAGTATTGCTCTGCAGCTTGAATGTCTTTATTTATGATTGACGTGAGCCGTTGATATGACTGATTTATATGAGGGGATGCTTAAGCATAAGGAGATAGCATAGAGTTTGCATTATGGGTCTGTCAGGATGTTAAATCATGATAATCCCACTGAATAATGTGGAATATTTATTTAGCTAATCAGTGATAAACAGATTTCTGCCCATATCTCTTAAGAAAGATATTAAAGGCATTTTTGGTGTGATTTGTTAATTAAAGATATCGAAAATCAATCTCAAGACATATAAAATTTACCTGCATAAAACCCAGTCACGGTAGCAATGGCTGATGATATATGTTTATTACTAGTGACTTTTTGGGCTATTTTCGTTACTCCAAACTGTAAGCAACGGCTGTAGAAAAAGTTCAAACCTATGCTGAAAGCACTTTTTACATTTGTGCCTACAGTCCAACTTGCACAAACGGTTGGCGCCATCGCGCTAATACCAGCTCCAGCGCCAATGTAAAAAGGTGACACAATAAAATTTGGTGCATATTTTGTGATAGCATCATCAGCAAAAAATTTTAATAAAGTAACCGACAACGCTACCCCTGCTCCTGTTGGCCCACCTACAGCAAATCCCATTCCGGCAGAAATTGAGGCATCAAACAAGAAAGTGTCAATTGAACTACGAAAAAATTGGCTAGCATCTACAGTGACATCGGCATTATTATACATATGACATAGACATAATGGTCTGATTAAGTGTTAACTTTATACTAAGGTGATAGCAAAACCTCGACTAATGAAATATTGTTAACAAAAAGCCTGCTAAAAAGCAGGCTTTTGGGCGTTAAAAGAGATTGTTAATTGATCTTAGGATCAAGCTCACCCGCTTGATAAGACTTATACATCGCTTGTAGCGATTTAGGCTTGATCTTCGATGCCATTCCCGCACAACCGAAGGCTTCGTAACGGTCAGTACAGATTTGAGCCATGGCTTCCATAGACGCTTTTAGGAATTTACGAGGGTCAAATTCGCTTGGGTTTTCAGCAAGGAATTTACGCACTGCACCAGTAGATGCTAAACGTAAGTCAGTGTCGATGTTAACTTTACGAACACCGTGCTTGATGCCTTCAACGATTTCTTCAACAGGTACACCGTACGTTTCTGGCATTTCACCGCCGTATTCATTGATCACTTTCAGCCACTCTTGTGGTACAGAAGAAGAACCGTGCATTACCAAGTGTGTGTTAGGAATACGAGCGTGGATTTCCTTGATGCGGTCGATACGCAGTACATCACCTGTAGGTTTTTTAGTGAACTTGTATGCACCGTGGCTGGTACCAATCGCAATTGCTAACGCATCTACGTGAGTGTCAGCAACAAAACGAGCCGCTTCGTCAGGTGTAGTCAGCATTTGATCCATGCTTAAAATGCCTTCTGCACCAATACCATCTTCTTCACCCGCTTGACCGGTTTCTAAGCTACCTAGACAGCCGATTTCACCTTCTACCGACACACCACAAGCGTGAGCAAAAGCTACGGTTTTACGAGTCACATCTACGTTGTATTCATAGCTTGCAGGGGTTTTACCGTCAGCCATTAGTGAGCCGTCCATCATTACTGATGACATACCTAATTGGATGGAGCGCTGACAAACGTCAGGGTGAGTACCGTGGTCTTGATGAATACACACAGGGATATCAGGGTATTGCTCAAGCGCGGCATTCATCAAATATTTTAAGAACTGAGGACGGGCATATTTACGAGCACCCGCTGAAGCTTGCACAATCACAGGGCTGTCAGTGGCTTCCGCTGCCTGCATAATAGCGCGCATTTGTTCTAGGTTGTTTACGTTGAACGCTGGAACACCGTAGTTGTGTTCTGCTGCGTGATCTAGCATTTGTCTTAATGAGATAAGTGCCATGAGATTGCTCCGTTGTTAGGGCACCATGCATACTCGCATGGATAATTGATGTCTTTTAAATTCTTTTTTCTGCCTTTTGGCAAGTTGCAGTTTCTTTTTGAGTCTGCATATTATTTTTGTGTGCTGAATATGCCGTTTTATCTACTAAAGTCAGCAGCTTTACTTGAACTCCCGCCCTCAACAAAAGTAAGAACGGGAGCCGCTATGCGATATTACTTACCGCGAGCTTCGAGCATTTCTACCGCTGGAAGCTTTTTGCCTTCTAGGAATTCTAAGAAAGCACCGCCACCCGTTGAAATATAAGATACTTTGTCTGCAATGTCGTATTTATCAACGGCCGCTAGGGTGTCACCACCGCCTGCAATTGAGAATGCTGCAGATTCAGCAATCGCTTGAGCAATACGCTTAGTGCCTTCACCGAATTGATCGAACTCGAATACACCAACTGGACCATTCCATACGATAGTGCCAGCGTTCTTCAGAATTTCAGCCAGAGCTTCTGCGCTGTCTGGACCAATGTCGAAGATCATATCATCTTCAGCAACGTCGGCTACTGGTTTTAATGTCGCTTCTGCGGTTGGGCTGAACTCTTTGCCTGTAATCACATCAGTCGGTACAGGAATATCACCGCCACGGCTTTGCGCGTTATTGACAAGGCGAGTGGCTTCTTCCATCAAGTCGGCTTCATACAATGATTTACCTACACCATTGCCCGCTGCGGCAATAAAGGTGTTAGCAATACCGCCACCAACCACAAGTTGGTCAACTTTAGTTGATAAGCTTTCAAGTACGGTCAGTTTGGTAGACACTTTGGAGCCACCTACAATTGCAACCATAGGGCGTGCAGGGTTGTCTAATGCTTTACCCAGCGCTTCTAATTCCCCAACAAGCAGTGGACCTGCACAAGCAATAGGGGCATGTTGGCCAACGCCATGAGTCGAAGCTTGAGCGCGGTGTGCGGTACCAAACGCATCCATTACATACAGATCACAAAGTGCTGCCAGTTTTTTACTTAGTGCTTCGTCGTTTTTCTTCTCACCTACGTTAAAGCGTACGTTTTCGAACACAACCACTTCACCAGCATTTGCTTCAACACCGTCAAGGTAGTCAGAAGCCAAAGTCACGTTGCAATCTAGCGCATCGTTTAGGTAATCAACCACAGGCTTTAAAGAAAACTCAGCGTTGAATTCGCCTTCGGTTGGACGACCAAGGTGAGACATCACCATAACCGCCGCGCCTTTTTCAAGGGCAAGTTTGATGGTAGGAAGTGCTGCACGAAGACGAGCGTCACTGGTC
Source organism: Parashewanella curva (assembly GCF_003675895.1). Classification (GTDB taxonomy): domain Bacteria; phylum Pseudomonadota; class Gammaproteobacteria; order Enterobacterales; family Shewanellaceae; genus Parashewanella; species Parashewanella curva. The sequence continues at coordinate 124,356 of NZ_ML014755.1, read as the reverse complement.
ACTTTGCCGTCGGCAACTGGCACATTAAGATCTTCACGAATAAGTACGCGTTTACCTTGAAGATCAAGATCTGACATACGAATGATTGTCATAAGTTTTTCCTATTTAAGCAGTAATTCTTGAATTCGGTTGTCCTTGACTATCCCTACTGAGTTGCGGTCATTGCCAGCGTGGTATCAAGCATACGATTTGCAAAGCCCCATTCGTTATCACACCAAAGTAGCAATTTGATCAAATGACCGTCACTGACACGCGTTTGGGTGCCGTCGACAATACTAGAGCGAGGATCGTGATTAAAATCACAAGAAACTAGTGGCTCATCGGTATAACCCAGCACGGCAGAGAAATGTCCTAATGCTGCCGATTCTAAAACATTATTTACGCTTGCAATATCGACACGTTTCGCAACTGTGACCGATAAGTCAATTGCGGTCACATTGATGGTGGGAACTCGTACAGAAATCGCCTCAAACTTGTCTTTGAGGTGCGACAATATGCGTTCGATACCACGAGCGAGTTTAGTATCAACGGGAATAATGGATTGACCTGCCGCCCGAGTTCGGCGTAAATCATCATGATAAGCATCAATCACAGGTTGATCATGCATCGCGGAATGAATGGTGGTGATGGCACCGCTTTTTACACCGAATTCTTTATCTAAAAGATCGATAACAGGCACTAAACAGTTAGTCGTGCATGAGGCGTTGGAAACCACTTTATCTGTATTTTTTAGCTGCTGTTCATTAACGCCATATACGATAGTGGCATCGACATCAGGCGTAGATGGATGACTGATCAATACTTGCTTAGCACCAGCTTTTAGATGGACTTCACATTCTTCACGGGTTTTCAACTGACCAGTTGCTTCCAACACAATATCAACTTTGAGATCTTTCCAAGGCAATTTATTCGGGTCGGATTCTTTCAGTAATTGGATGTGATCATCATTGATGATCAGAGTATTTTTTTGTTGATTTACTGTGCCTTGAAAGCGGCCATGGGTGGTGTCGTATTTGGTGAGATGGACAATGGCATCGGTATTGGCGAGTTCGTTGATGGCGACAATTTCGATGTGTTGATGTTTGTCAGATTCGTAAAGCGCACGAAGAATAGAGCGGCCAATTCGACCATAACCATTAATAGCAACACGGGTTTTCAAATCAGCGTTCCTTTGTGATTCAAAGCAGATCTATTGAGTTCGAAAAATCATAGAACTAACGACCTAAAAAAGATGCTGGATTATAGCGCTCAATGACTTATGACTCAAAGTTTCCAATGAAATAAATTTAATTGGAATTAAAGGCTCTCTTAACACTCGTTTAGACATAATTGTTTTTTTAATATTAAGAGAACCATAAATGAGTTTCGATCCCAGTGTCGGAAATTCTGCACCCGGTATGTCTCAAGCTGCAATGGCAGAACAAAGTAGAGGTTTATCACGGAATGGTACAGAAGAATTGAGCTTTGATGACAGTAGCCAACATAAGTACGATACCAGTTCGTCAGCAAATCAGGCGCTCGGAGGGTTTCATCAAGAAAGGGTAGATAAGCCAGCAGTCTTTTCGAGTACGATTGATCCTATAGAGCAACAAAGAGCGAAATTATTAGAGTCTTTTGATGCAGACCAAGAGAAAATATTGATTCGAATAACTCTTAAGGACACGCTTCTGCCTATGTGTCAGGAAGCTTTCAGTAAAGGGCTTATATCTATGCCAACGTTAAACATGGTATTGCTTAATAAAGTAGAAGAGCAAAGTATAATAAAAACTCAGCTAACTGCTGTGCTAGCTGAAATCAGGAAAACAATTGTTACATCTAAAAAACCGACCATAAAAGCGAAAGATTTTGTTAACTTGATGGCTAGAGATACTTGTCATGCGATGTTATGCCAGCAATTAAAAGCAAGTTTACGCCAGTTACAACAAAATTAAGGGAATAATTAATTCTTAGTGAGTGATAGCGTTAAGGAAGGTAGGCGTGGGAAAAAAATGAGCGCAATCTCTTGCGCTCAAAATCGTCGAATAAGTAATGCTTAGCTTAATGAGTTAACCGTTTTAACAACATTTTCCACAGTAAAGCCAAAGTGCTTCATCAATGCGCCACCCGGTGCAGATTCACCGAAGGTTTGCATCCCAACAACGCCACCGTTCATACCCACATACTTGTACCAGAAGTCAGTGTGAGCCGCTTCAATCGCTACGCGTTTAGTGATAGTAGAAGGAAGAACGTGTTCTTTGTATTCAGCCGATTGCTTATCAAACTCAGTGGTTGACGGCATAGAAACCACACGTACTTGCTTGCCTTGAGCCGTTAGCTCAGTAGCAGAATCAAGTGCTAGTTGTACCTCAGAGCCTGTGGCAATCAAAATGATTTCTGGCGTTTGCTCAGAATCTTTGATGATGTAACCACCTTTAGCGATATCAGCTACTTGCTCTGCGCTACGAGCTTGAGCCGGAAGACCTTGGCGGCTGAAGATCAATGACGTTGGTGCATCTTGACGCTCAATTGCTGCTTTCCAAGCCACAGCAGTCTCAGTTGCATCACATGGACGCCATACTGCCATTCTTGGCGTCATACGCAAGTTAGCGATTTGCTCAACTGGCTGGTGAGTTGGGCCATCTTCGCCTTGACCAATCGAGTCATGGGTGAATACGAACACGTTTTGAATACCCATCAATGCAGACATACGAGTGGCGTTACGCATGTACTCCATGAACATTAAGAAGGTTGCACCATAGTTGATGAAACCGCCATGCAGAGACAGACCATTCATGATACCGCCCATACCGAATTCACGTACACCATAGAAGATGTAGTTACCATCAGCATGTTCTTGAATGCCTTTAGAACCAGACCAAAGCGTTAGGTTAGAACCAGCAAGATCCGCAGAGCCGCCCATTAGTTCAGGCAGTAGCGCACCAAATGCTCCAATGGCGTTTTGTGACGCTTTACGTGAAGCGATAGACTCGCCTTTGTCTTGACACTCTTGAATGTAAGCTTGAGCTTTAGCTTCAAAATCAGCAGGTAGCTCACCTTTAATAACACGACGTTCAAATTCTGCTGCAAGTTCTGGGTGTGCTGCCTTGTAAGCATCAAATTTAGCATCCCAAGCTTGTTCGTTTTGGCTGCCAACTTCTTTTGCGTCCCAACCTTGATAAACGTTCGCTGGAATTTCAAATGCCGCGGCTTCCCAACCTAGGAACTCACGTGCGGCTGCGATTTCTTCGTCACCTAGCGGTGCGCCGTGACAATCGTGAGAGCCAGACTTGTTTGGAGAGCCGTAACCGATAACGGTTTTACAGCAAATCATGGTTGGCTTGTCAGTAATAGATTTCGCTTCTTCGATAGCTTTACGGATCGCTTCTGGATCGTGGCCATCAACGTCTGAAATTACGTGCCAGCCGTACGAGTCAAAACGCTTAGAAGTATCGTCAGTAAACCAACCTTCTACTTCACCGTCGATTGAGATGCCGTTGTCATCCCAAAATGCGATCAGCTTACCTAGCTTTAACGTGCCTGCTAATGAGCACGCTTCATGTGAAATACCTTCCATCATGCAGCCGTCACCCAAGAAACAGTAGGTGTAGTGGTCAACTACGTCGTGGCCGTCACGGTTAAATTGTGCCGCCAACGTTTTTTCGGCAATCGCCATACCAACAGCATTACTGATACCAGCTCCTAATGGACCAGTAGTGGTTTCAACACCTGGCGTATAACCATATTCTGGATGACCTGGCGTCTTAGAGTGAAGTTGACGGAACTGCTTGAGCTCTGACATTGGTAAATCATAACCGCTTAGGTGCAGTAATGAATAAATCAGCATAGAACCGTGGCCGTTAGAAAGAATAAAACGGTCTCTGTCTACCCAGTTTGGATTGCTTGGATTGTGTTTAAGAAAATCATTCCATAGCACTTCCGCAATATCAGCCATACCAAGCGGTGCGCCTGGGTGACCAGATTTTGCTTTTTGAACCGCATCCATACTTAGGATACGAATAGCGTTAGCGAGTTCTTTACGGGAAGACATGCTCTCTCCTGCTGCATTTGTGTGAGGTAACGGCCAATTTGGATAAACGGCAGTTGATTATGCGGGGTATTTTCGCTTACTCGAAGTTTTGAAGCAAATGTAAATTGTGAACTGTGTGTTTGTTGCTGATGACATTTTCGAAAACAGATTGTTAGATTAGAGCCTGTTGATCTTTCAGGCTTAAATTTTGTGCTATTTGAGCACTTTTCTGTTCAAGGCGTGAACAGTGAAGCTTAGTAATCTAAGTAAGCTGTCACAACACAGAACAGGAAGTGCTCAAAAGCATCGAAGACAGCGTAAATTGGTCACTTCTGCTGCGTTATCGTTTGTTTATGTAGAGTAACTACACTTCACAAACTCTGCCTTGCATAAGATAACCAATTTATCGCTGCAAAAATAAGCACGAAAGTTCAACAGGCTCTAACCTTAAGGATAAGCCTTAGCACACAAGGAAAGGGACTATGTTTTCTTTACTGCAAAAGTTGATGAGAACTCCAGCTTTTGAAGAATATGAAATTAGTAAAATAGAAGATGGCAAATACTTGCTGTCACTAGGAGATAAACAGTATCAAGCTGATTTTGTTAAAGATAAATTTGACACCGACTTGTGGCGTTTAAAGAGTATCGAACGTATTGATGACGGCGACGACTCACGGTTTGAATCGCTAAAAAAATTATGGGAAATAAAAGACAGGCGCAACCGTAGTGTGATTGGAGCAGCGATGATTGGCTGGCTTAAGCCTAATGAAATTTTTGAACAGCTCAGAACTCAGTCCACACTCGCTGAAAAAAAACGGTTAAAAAATCCTTTTAAACGTATTTATAAAATAAAACCGCTCCCTGCAGATACGCGACTAATAAGGCAGATAATTCAACCAACAGAGCAAACTCAATTACATAGGCAGTTTAGTGATCCGCTCAATATGTTCAAAGCGGTTTCAAGACCCACAGCTTGGGAAGTTAAAAAATTTCATTTAGCTAATTCCAGAAAGTCAGGTCCTCACGGTCAAGAAAAAAGGGTAGATAAAAGAGGGGCGCAAAGCATACAACTCAAGCTTCGAAAATTTTTAGGGCGGTTTAGTGATCAACAAATTAGACAGAACCGTTATGCCCTTCGATTATTAAGTCCTTATCAATCCATTTGTCCTTGTGTCATTGTTGATAGAAATACAGTACTTGCACCTGACGGTGGAAAAGATGTCTATTGCGATATCATAGATGAAGGAAAAAAAATATCTATTTCACAATACAAAGGTTTTTGTAAAGACATGATGAAAGCTCATGCTAGAGAAATCTATTTTGGTGATATTAAAAACCCTAACTTTGTAATTAAGAGTGATACTGATCCAGTGATGCTCATTGACTTGGATTGTATCGCTACTTTTGATTTATTGCAGGATCAAAAAAATCATCCTGAAGTATACAATAGAGTAGGGAAAAACAAATACAGGCCGTTAACGCCTGCTTATACCACCAGAAAACTCATTGCGGGTAGGGAAAAAAAGATACCAGAAGACGCTGATAAACCTAGCAAGCAGAAACTGAAACGTGAAATAAAGCAGATGAATAGGGCGGGAGATGAATACGCGTTATTGCTCTGTATGCTTGAGGCTACTTGTAGCAAGGACGCGAATATAGAGCTAGATCCTGAACGTTTTAATCAATTTGGTGTGCTGGCGGGCGACGAGTTCAATCATAATATTCGGGTTTGGGTAGTAAATAATATTATGCCTCAACACCAAGAAGCCGTTCGAAAATTTTTAAAAGATCCGGCAAAATATCCACTTCCTAACTCCTTGTATAAGGTTATTAAGTGGAAATAATCCAAACACTCTACTATTAAAAAATCACGTTTCGTTGTTGGTTATGCTGGAATACATAACTCTACAATCTTGCTTTAACCCTGAAAATTAAGCTTTCGCTCTCTCAGCCAAAAGTACCGCTTTATGAAATGATCAATTGGTGAGCATCGCTAACCTAAGTTCTGCATAATCCAACCTCTACAGCATAATCACCTATGTGTATTTCTGTATTAGAACAACCCATCATAGACCTGTTATTACGAACTGTTCCGTTCCGCCTTGAACTACACAAAATTAACAGCACTGAAGATATAAGTTTAAGGTTTGTATTGTAAATCAAAATGTTATTTACTTAGTTATCCAGAGTTGAGGCTTGATCAATTTTCAACCAAGCTTGAGTGCATGCTTTTACAAGCTTGCTGTAGTTCAGTGAAAGATTCTCTCATCGATTTGACGTTTATTGAAAATTTAAGGTAAGTTTGCGTAGCTTGTTCGATCTCCTCAATTGTTTTAACTTTATGTTCGCTTGGGTTTTCATGCCTATGGACTGCGAGGCGAGCATTGAATTCTTTTTTCAAAACTTTGAACACCTCAAATTGATGCAATAATTCTAAAGCACTTAGGATCTTTTGTTCTGTCTCTTTTATTTCATCTCTACAAAACGCTAAGGTGCGAGGTTCATCCATCAAATCATCAGGAATAGCGTCAATATCTGATATGTGGAATTGAGTTTGCTGAATATCAGGGATAACTTTTTTAGCGATAGTGGGTAGCACTTCAATACAATCTGTACGCATACGAGTGAATAAACTGGGATCCGGGTGTGTTATTCTAGCGCGTGGATTTTTATTATGTTGTTCAATAGCTTTACGAAAACCTTCATTAAATTTTAAAGTGTCACTATTAAAAGCGAGTAATTCGTTTAATCTCGGGGACAATAGCATCATTGCGGCATGAGCCTTGCCGATCCTCGCACGAAAGCATAGATGTAAATTTTCTGAGTGCATCATAATCATTGATGAATAATGTTCGATAGCGAGAAGTGGCTCAGTGGGCGCCATGGCTTCGATAGGTTGCAACCATTTATCGGCATCGCTAGCAAAATGAGACTGCGGGATAGGCACTTCTTCGACTCGTTGCTCGGAAGATATAGAGGTTTGCTTTGGGGGCACAAAAGTCGACTTAGCTATTTGTTGGGTTTTTGCGGTTGTTTCGGGTAAAGATGCTACAAATGCCTGGTTTTGCTGTTGCAGTTTTCTCACTTGAATTTTTAAATGTGCTTCATGAGCCAGCGCCTTATAAAGAGGAAAACTTACAATTTGCTGGAGTAACTGTTGACAGGTTTCGATGCTCAAATCTTCTGCATCACAACATGCAAACATATGTTTATGTAGCCACCCTTTTTCAATAGTGTGTTCGATGGCTTTCTTGCGCTGTTGATGCTTCTCAAATTCCCCTAAAGTAGCACATTTAAGTAATGCTTCAGTATTGCTTTTGTATAGGCTAGTCAAAGTGGCGCACAGCCTTATTGTGATACAGGAAAAGCTATGTTGTTGGTATTCGATGGCATCAAGGGCTTGTAAATGGGGAAGAAAATTGTCAGGTGAAATGAGAATTTGAAGGGATAACAATTGTTGATGATACGCTTGCTTAAATTGAGTTGAGTTCGGCCAGACTTCGAAAATCATATAATTTAGCTGGCTATGTTCTCCGTGAATGGCTAAGTCAGAAAACGTCTTTACAAAATCGGTATATTCTTTTTTGTTTATTTTTTTTACTCCTATATCTAACGCTTGCAGAGCATTAACTCGCTGTTGTAAAGCGGCAATAGCTTGCTGTGCGTTTTCTGAAAACATATCTTCATTTTTTCCCAGCGGTTTTTTTATGAATTGATTGCAATGGGCAATCATTAATCCAATTTTGATTAATTCAGAAAGTTGATGGTTACGAAGTTTGAGTAGGCTCAACAGTTGTTGCATTTGTGAGGTTAACGCCTTAGCGTTTGGGGTTTTGAAATAATTGTTTCTTAGGGTTTCACAAAGGAAGCTCAATTCAGTTGGTTTTTCTAGAGGGACGTACTCAGTTAGCAATGCTTGAAGGCGATTTCGTAGCATAACGTCGTGCCATTTCATGCGGAAATTGAGTGCTGATTGCACCTTTTTTGGAACCTTAAGGTGAGGTTCTGTCAGTAGAAAACAATCGAAAGGATGGTCATCAAGGTACTGGGTGTACCATTGAGCTAAAGCTTTATCAACAGCCATTGTCGATTGTTTCTCTGGGACTGGAGGCATTTTAGATTTTAAAACTTGTACATCGACATCTGAGCTAAGGTTACGGACTATTTCGTAGTCACTAAATTTGCCTTTATGTTTAAAAATAGGTGTTTTCTTTAGCAGGTGTTGTAAGGCAATATCCGATCTGAAAATCAATCTTTTGGACATTTGCGGAGCTGGAATTTCAGTTTTGGGGCTGTGTTTTACACTGGGCTTTAAAGGTGAGCGTTTAGATATCCTTGGGAGTGGCTGGGAAGGCTCATTAGCAAATTCAGGGTGCGCAGCGCTTAATTTTTCAAATTCTAGTTGCAAACTTTTTAAATCAGCATCATCGCAAGAGGTAACAACTGCAATTGTTTTCATTAAATGATGGATAACAAGTGCGAATGTTTTGTGTCTCCCAGTCCATTTGGGTTGCTTTGTTAAAAAATCAATGTGCTGAGCTAATGCTTGGTAGAGTTGTCTTTGTTGCGGTTGGGGTGCCTTACTTATTGGTAGCTGGCATAATGCACATAATACTTGAGCGGTTTGGAACGCATTACTAAAAAAGCCAAGGAACACTAAGGTTTCATGAATGTAACTCAGCCGATTTTTAAATTGTTGTACTTTATTTAGCAATACAAACTTCTGACAAGAAATGAACAACACCGATAATGAGTGGTTGTTAACGACGGATCTTTTTACCCGAGCAAGATCATTCATGAACCGTTCTATATACTGAGGGCGCAATTTAGGTTCAATTTGTGGAGCGAGTTCTTTGTGGACACGCCTTATCGGTTGGCACTTTTGTGTGCGTTGCAATTCACTTAATAATTGATGGCTCGTTCTTAAGACCTGTGACTGAAAGGTCATGAATATATAGGTTGAGTGGTAGAACATATCCCTATTTATACCCATTTCGTATTTTTTTGATGAGTCGGTATTGGGAATGACCTCGATGGTGAGCGATTTTTGAATGATTTCCATCAATTCGAATTGAAATACTAGCCAGCTCGAAGGAGTAAAGCCCCTAAATCCTTTATAGATGGTGTGTTCATTTTCTGTTTCTACTGAAAAAGCTGAAAAGTAGTGAGAACAATAAAAACAGCTCAAGCAGGTGCTTAGCTCAGCACCCATGTCTGCATCGTAGATGGCGGATTGCTGAGTGTTAAATAGGGCATAGCAGGTTCGAATATGAATAGAATACAGCCCTAAATCCGAAGGTGTTTTAAAATTACCGTCGGGCATTGATTTTAGCCATTGAGTAATTTCTGAGTGAGCATGAAGAAAGTCACAGTACTTTTTACTAACAATAAGAGTACGCTGTAATAATTCCGTTATTTTATTCTTAAATCTATCTTCATCGATACGTTCCTTTAAATTTAAGCTAGTTCGAAATGCGGCATCAATAGATATGAGTTCAGTATAAATTTGAGTTATCTCAAACTTCGAATGGGCAGAGGGTAGGCTTTCTTTTATTTGTGAAGGTATAGGGGGGCAAGGGGGAGAATCAGACGAAACATTACCTTGATGAATTGGCGGAGTGCTTGATGTGTTTGTCGCTTCAGTAAAACTTTTCACTTTAGTTGGTGTATGTTCTGTTACTATTTTTGGCTGTTCCTGCTCATCTTCTCTTTCTATCGGAGCCTGCGCACTTTCAGTAAAATGCCATAATACAAATGCATCTTGATAAACGGGCAGAACTTGGTATTGATAAAGCTGCGTAGATGAGCAGAATCCCCCGTGATGCTGTTGAACATGAAAATATTGTGGTAGTGGTTGTGAGTAATAAGGCAATGCGCTGAAGTCTAAGTCGCTTGGCAGCAATAATGATGGTGTTTCAATATATGGATATGGAGGCGCTTGCATTTCACATAACTCATTAATAAGAAATACAAATATATGTCAGTCGTGCTGAATAACGACTGACAATTTCCACCCATTAATCAGTATTTCGCATCATGGTATGGCAGGTTCCTTGAAATTCAGAAAATGCCCGACGTAATATGTCAATTTTTTCAGCAAATTCATCATATTTTTCACCAGAATTTTTAATTTGATTGCGGCTTTTGATTTTTATTTCTTCTCTGTGGTTATCTCTGTAGCACTTTAGATAAGCATTAAATTCAGTTCTCAACAGTAAAAGTTCATCAAATTGCCTTATCAACAGTAGCGATTGCTTAATTTTCTGCTCTACCTCTCTGACTTCTTTGCAGCAAAGGGCTAGGTTGTCTAGGTCGTGTGTCATATCTGGAGGAATTTCGTCAATTTCAGCTAGGTGAAACTGGGCTTTCTGTATTCCCCCCACTAATTCATCTGCCAGTATAGGCATTCTACTGATACAGTGATCGACCATATAAGAGAATAAATCTGGGTTTGGATGGGTAATTTTGGTGTCTAAATCTTGTTTATGAGTTGCAATAGCATCACGAAAACCTTGATTGAAATCTAGCGTTTTCTTTTGGAATAGAAGTAGTTTATCCAAGGTAGGTGAGACCAGTAACATTGCTGCATGAGCCTTACTAATTCTAGCTCGTATGCAGACCTCTGTCTTACTTGAGTGCTCCGTTAAAATTTTAGAAAATTTATCGATCGCTTGCTGAGGCTCAGAGGTCGACATTTTTTCAATTGGCATAAGTAATTGATCGGCTTCGCTGATGACCTCTGGTATTGGTGCCTTAGGACTCTCGCGCTCTTCATTTTGTGGCTTACGGGGCATAAAAACGGATTTCTTTGTTACGCACGGCTCTTTTTTTGGAGGGGAAGGCAATGAGGCTTCGAATGTTAGGCTTTCTTGCCGTTTTATTTGTAATGCTTCACTTAATTCAGCATGATGTTTTAATACCTCATCTTGTGGAAATTCTATGATAAGTGTTAATAACTGATTACAAAGGTCAATATTCAAGTTGCCTAATATGGTGTCAGCATAGATATGTTTATGTAGCCAACCTTTGGTAATTGTGTGTTCGATAGCAAGTAATCTTTGCTGATGAAATTCAAAATCAGCTAATGTTGGACATTTTATGAGTGCTTTGCAGTGCGCTTCATATTGTTCATTCAGTATTAAACACAAGGGAATCGTATAGTAGGAGTGAGTATATTGCAGGTATTCAATAGCATCTAAGCTTTTTAAATGATTTAAAAAATCATCTGGCGCAAACATTATTTTTAAGAGAACTAACGGTTGATGATTTTCAGAAGAAAAACTTGTTGATTGAGGCCAAACGTCAAAAATTAAATAGCTTAATTGATGTAAATTTCCATGTTGCACTTGATGGATTAATTGCTCTCTATATAGGCTATATTCTTCATTCTTTTTAAAGTTGGTTCCCATAAGCAGCACTTGCATTACGGTGGCTCGTTTTTGTATCGCGATAAAAGCGGTTGCTGCTGTACAGCTCAGTAATCCTGCTTCGGTTGTGGTTGGAAGGTTTTGGAAACGACCACTGTAGGCCATCAATATATCTGTTTGGACGACCTTTACTAAGTTCGAGTTGCATTGCTCGAATGTTTGCAGTAATTGTTGAGATTGCTCTTTTATTTTTTTGGATAAAGAGCCTTGCATACGACATTGAGCTATTTCCCTTGATAAGGAAAGCAATTTATCAGAATCTTTATCTGGATCATGCTTTGACATTAATAAGCTTCGGCGTGCTGATAACAATCTATGGTGGGCCTTCATATGTGTATCAAAAGTGTCTTGTAATTTTGGTGAAACTTTTAATGAAGGCTCTGTAAGAATAAATCGTTCGAAAGCATTACAATCTAAGTAATTATCGTACCACTGTACGATTTTTACTAAGTTCCTCCCTTTTGCTCTTGCTACTTCAATATGCTTAGCAGCGAGAAGATCGTTTTTACTAAGCAGGGTTAATTGTCGATTAACTTCTTGTTGGGTGAAGCTTTCTCTGGACTCAAAAAAGACCATATTTTTTAATAAATGTCGTAAGGCAGTATCTGCTTGGAACATCAATGTTGAAGGATTGGATGGCAGTTTTATAGGTGTTTCAGGGAATGGCTTTTCGATTTGTTTTAGCTGCCGTTTTCTTGGGTAGCTTGGAAGAGCTTGTTGGCACTTATCGTTGAAAAAAGGGTGAGATTTGCATAATTGCTCAAGGTGGTATTGTAATCTCCATAAATGGGAATTAACAGGAGCCTGTTCAGCCATGACTTTATCTTTAAGCCAATGTATGAGTAATGTTAGATGAGGGTGCTGCTTAGGCCATGATGTCGTCTGTTCAGCTAAAAAGTTTATATGATAAGAGAGAGACCAGCATAAAACACCATTGTTAGTTAGCATTCCGCTTGGTCGTCGATGTAGCTGATGAAGTGGCTGAATAATTTGAAAACTATCGCAAAAATAGTGCAGAAACCACAAGCATTCTTCGATGAAGGTTGTCTTATTACTTTCTGACTCAAAATCCCCGTTGAATATGAAGTGTTGAGTAGACTCGAACAGAGTGAATAGAGTGGGGGATACGGTGACACCTTCTTTAATTTTAGCGATATCCTGTAATAAACGTTCTTCAGCTTTTCCTTGACTTTGGATATATAATTTTGAATAGCTGCGTCTTATAAATTGGGCCTGTGCGGCTATAAATAGATAAGTCACTTTGTATATTTCAGGGTCGGATATATTGAATTCTTCTAAACTAATGCGTTCAAATTTTGGGAGCAGACGAACGGTACGAGAACCTTGCAGTATATTTAATAAATCAAATTGATACTTTAACCAGTTTATTGGCGTAAATTGAGTCAGTGCCTCAAAGATAGTCGCCTCTACTTCGTCATCTGCTGAACATTCCGAACAATAGGGTCTGCAATAAAAGCAAATAAAAGCACCACTAATTTCACTATCCAAAGAAAAATCACGGCCAATACAATTTACTTGACCGAGTATACTCTGGCACACGTTAACATGGGATAGATACAGGCCAAACTCAGAAGGTGTTTGAAATTGAACATCAGGCATTGAGGTGAGTAATGTTAAGGTTTCAGGAGATTTTTGAAGAAAATCATAATGCTTTTTACTCACCGTGATATATCGTATTACTAAGTTAACGGCTCTCTCTTTAATTGTATGATCTGGAAGTTTTGAGCTCAGACTAGCCAGTACATTATATTCGCGTTCAAGTTTTGTTATCTCTTGGAAAATTAGAGTAAATTCATATTTGATCTGTAGAGATTGAGGAATGCTTCTTTCTAGACATATTTGAGAGCTAGGTGGAGTAACGGTAAGTTTGGGCTTAGGTTCGGTATTGGTTACTATCGCATGACTTACACTTTCTTCCTTCATATATCTGGCTAATTGTGGGCTAGATTGTTGGTGTTTAGCCTCATATTCAAATTCAGGCCTTGGATTTTCGGATGCAGGCTGCGGCTTTTTTTCAAAGGTCAGTGTATTTGTTTCCGTCTTCGAATTTGAGGAAATTGGGGTTGTTACAATTTCAGTGACATGATCTGATTGAGTCAGTTGTTCCATCATGCTTAGCATTTGATATTAAAACAATAATATAAAGTGGCTGCACTGAATCATAGCTGACTTGAGGTGTGTGGTACGGGTCTAATTTCTATGGATACAAAGAAATATTGTTTTTTAAAGCGTGAAACTTGTTATTAAATCATTTAGAATAGCCATCTAGATGTCAACGCTTCCAGTTGTTAGTTAATTGTTGTGGAAGCTTCTTTTAGTGACTGAGAGCACAACATAATGGCAAAACATTTATTTACTTCTGAATCGGTTTCAGAAGGTCATCCAGATAAAATTGCGGATCAGATCTCTGATGCCGTACTTGATGCAATCCTAGAGCAAGATCCTAAAGCCCGTGTCGCCTGTGAGACTTATGTAAAGACAGGTATGGTTATGGTGGGTGGTGAAGTGACGACCTCCGCTTGGGTGGATATTGAAGAGTTAACCCGTAAAACCGTTCGTGAAATTGGTTACACCAATTCAGATATGGGATTCGATGCGGATTCTTGTGCTATTTTAAATACCATAGGTAAGCAATCACCAGATATTAATCAAGGTGTTGATCGCGCGGATCCAGCAGAGCAAGGTGCCGGTGACCAAGGCTTGATGTTTGGTTACGCCAGTAACGAAACTGACGTGCTAATGCCTGCGCCAATTACGTATTCTCACGCTCTAGTTAAGCGTCAATCTGAAGTGCGTAAAGATGGCACTTTACCGTGGTTACGCCCAGATGCAAAAAGCCAAGTTACCTTCGCTTATGACGAAGATAAAATTGTGGGTATTGATGCGGTTGTGCTTTCCACTCAACACAGTGAAGACATTGCTCAAGCTGATTTGATTGAAGGTGTGATGGAAACCATCGTTAAGCCTGTATTGCCAGCAAAATGGTTAAATCAAGACACGAAATACTTCATTAATCCAACCGGTCGCTTTGTGATTGGTGGTCCAATGGGAGACTGTGGTTTAACTGGTCGTAAGATCATTGTTGATACTTATGGCGGTATGGCTCGTCACGGTGGTGGTGCTTTCTCTGGTAAAGATCCATCAAAAGTTGACCGCAGTGCCGCTTATGCAGCGCGTTATGTGGCCAAGAACATCGTTGCGGCAGGTCTTGCAGAGCGTTGTGAAATTCAAGTGTCTTACGCTATTGGTGTAGCTGAGCCAACATCTATCAGTGTTGAGACGTTTGGTACAGGTAAAGTTTCAGAAGCATTATTGATTGATCTGGTTCGTCGTCACTTTGATCTTCGTCCTTATGGTCTGACTCAAATGTTGAACCTAGAGCGTCCTATCTACCAAGAAACGGCGGCTTACGGTCACTTTGGTCGCGATATCTTCCCATGGGAAGCGACGGATAAAGCGGAAGCACTAAAGGCTGATGCTGGTCTGTAATTGAACTAAATAAAAAAGCCCCAAGAAGATATATTCTTGGGGCTTTTTTTGATCTTATAAATTAAACTTTATCTAGCGTCTTCTTTTAACCACTGTGCAACACTCTTAGCAAAGTAAGTCAAAATGCCATCAGCACCCGCGCGCTTAAAGCAAAGCAGTGATTCCATCACGATAGGCTTTTCAGCCAACCAGCCATTTTGAATGGCGGCCATGTGCATGGCGTATTCGCCACTGACTTGGTAAGCAAAGGTTGGAACTGCAAGCTCAGATTTCACTCGGCGTACGACGTCTAAATACGGCATACCAGGCTTAACCATAACCATATCCGCACCTTCTTGAATATCCAATGCTACTTCATGTATCGCTTCATCGATATTGGCAGGATCCATTTGGTATGAGTGCTTATTGCCACCTTTTAGGTTACCCGCTGAGCCTACGGCATCTCTAAATGGGCCGTAGTAGCTCGATGAGTACTTAGCTGAGTAAGCCATGATTTGGGTGTTTACATGACCTGCTTGCTCAAGCGCATTACGAATGGCACCAATACGACCGTCCATCATGTCTGATGGGCCGACCATATCGGCACCCGCTTCAGCGTGAGACAGGGCCTGTTTGATTAATACTTCTGTGGTGACATCGTTTATGATGTAGCCTTCATCATCAATGATCCCATCTTGACCGTGAGTGGTGAATGGGTCTAAAGCAACGTCAGTCATGATCCCAAGCTCAGGATAAGCCGCTTTTAACGCTCGAACGCTACGCTGAACTAACCCTTCTGGGTTATAGGCTTCTTCTGCCATCAATGACTTTTTATCAGCAGGAGTAACAGGGAATAGAGCAATTAGGGGAATACCTAATGCAACTAACTCTCCAGCTTCTTTGAGCAGCAAGTCTAATGAATAGCGTTTTATGCCCGGCATTGAAGCGACATCTTCAGTTCGGTTTTTACCCTCTAAGACAAACATCGGGTAAATCAAATCATTCACGGTTAATTGATTTTCAGCCATTAAACGGCGACTAAAGTCATGTTTACGCATACGACGCATTCTGCGCTGTGGAAATGCTCCAGTTACTAAATTCACGTGTACCTCGTTTTAAGATTCGCTTTCTTGTGCTTCAAGATGAAGTGCGTAGGCTTGTACTTGATCTCGGCCAGAGTCTTTGGCGTAGTATAACGCCTTATCGGCTTGTTCGAGTAGCTTAATTGCTTGTTCTTTATCATGAACAACGTCAGCTGTAACCCCAATGCTCACAGTAAGATAGATGCTCTGATCTTTCCATTTGATATGATTCTGACTAATAAATTGTCGAATATTTTCAGCAACTTTGAGTGCTCCAACCATGTCTGTTGCTGGAAGAATGATCGCAAATTCTTCTCCGCCGTATCGAGACACTAAGTCAGTTGGGCGTTTAAGCTGAGAAGCGATAGCATTAGCAATAAATTTAAGTGCTTCATCACCGGCTAAGTGGCCGTAGGTGTCGTTGATTAATTTAAATTTATCAATATCGAGCATCATCACAGCAAGTGGAGTTTGCTGTCGGCGGCTGAGTTTTGCTTCAGCAGTTAGACGCTTGTCAAAAGTGCTGCGATTCTTTACGCCGGTGAGCGTATCAATCGTAGATTGTTCTTTTAGCTTATGATGAGCTTCGTTAAGCTCTCGATAAGCAATCTCAAGTTCTAGCGTCCGTTCTTGTACCATGCTGCCTAATTGCTCGTTACTCAGCGTTTCGGCTTTTAGAGCTTCTTCTTTTACTTGCCTTATTCGCTCGGCTTGCATTAACGCTTTTTGCTGAATTCGGGATTTTGCTTTTCGTTCATTGTTATAGCGAATCGCCAAAATTGAGCTGATCATTATCACCTCGACGCCGAGCCCAATCATGATTGGAAATTGCGGCTCAATGTTAAATGAGATTACCCCTAAATAACTCAATGCACTGGTTCCTGCACCGAATAAAATGGCACCCCAGCCCAAGGCATACAAACGTGCTAATTTATGTCCTTTGATGACCTGAAAAAAGGTGATCATGATCAGCATAAAGACCAGTAAAATTGCCATATTAATTTGGACGAGCAACAGCCAGTCGTAACGAACAATAAAGGCCAATAAGCTTAATACTAAGGTAGTTGTTGCTCCTAAACGGCAAGATCGCACTAAATAAGCATTGTTACGTTTTAAATCTAAGATTTTTTCCGTCAGCATTAAGGCAAAGGTCATGCTGATCGGAATGATCAGCGGCATGATCAACCCTTGAAGATAAGGGGAGTTAGGCCAAAGGAATTGATAACCGTAGCCAGAAAGACTGGAAACTAATAAGGTCATGGCAAATACATAGCCGGAAAAATAACCATAACTGAACGAGCCTGTGGCCAGTGCAAAGAACAGACTAAAGATACCAACACCAAATAACATGCCAATCAATACACCCGTTATCATCAGTTTGTCTTGATCGGATTGAAACAGCGCCTTGTTACTCCAAAGGGTCATAGGAACGGCAGCACTTCCCAAGGTTTCAATATGGAATAACAGACTGTGTTGTTCGCCTTTTTTTAAATCAACTTGGTAAATAAAGTCGTTGTGTAGGATATCTCTACTTGAAAATGGCAGAGTGTCACCTAAAGATTTGGAGTCAACTAATACACCATCAATAAGGTGATAGATGGTGATTTTATCCAACAATGGATTATTGATTTCTATGGCACGTTTTACTGTATCTAGTTGGGTTTCGAGCTTTACTTGAAACCAGAAGTTGTGTTCGCTGATCGTGCGCTTATTTGCATCTCTAAATTTGACCCATTCATTATCAGATACTTTGAATATCGTATGAGCCGTTGCACTTTCATGGTCATGCAATACATAAATATAAGGAGTGAGATCCAATTTAGGCAGGCCAGTTACGTTGGCAGCCGGAATGCCTGAAGCGGCAATAGCTTGAGTGGTAAACCACAAAAATAAACAGCAGGTTAATAAGCAAAGTCGCTTCATTAGCTTACATCCATGTCGAAAAAGTTCAGCGTGTTTTTATAGCATTGCTCGGCCAACTCCTTTAGTGGCTGACCTCTAAGATCTGCAATCGTCGCTGCAATATTGGGTAAATATTTGGGGTAATTAGTACTGGATTTAGGTTTTGGTTTTAGGTTTCTTGGAATTAAATAAGGGCTGTCAGTTTCAAGTAGAATCCTATCATTAGGTATATGCTTTACGGCTTCAGCCAGTTCTTGTCCACGGCGCTCATCACATACCCAGCCGGTAACCCCGATATGCAGATCAAGCTTCAAGCAATCCTGCAGTTGCTGAGTATTGCCCGTAAAGCAATGTAATACCGCCTTAGGCAATTGATTACGATATCGCGCAACTAATTCTATAAATTCGTCATGGGCATCACGACAATGCATATAGACGGGTTTATTGAGTTCTGTAGCGATTTGTAATTGCTGCTCAAAAGCCTGTAATTGAGCCTGTGGTGGCGAGTAATTGCGATTAAAATCTAAACCACATTCCCCAATCGCGACTACCTCATTTTGAGTGACAAGCTTAATTAAATGGTCTTGGCTGGAGCTTCCCCAACTACTGGCGTGGTGTGGATGCACGCCAGCTGTGGCAAATAATTGTCGAGGGTAGTCATTACAGATATTGATGACATCTGCTGATTCATTAAGGTCGCTACTTATGACCACCATGGCATTAACACCATGTTGTTTGTTTTCTTGCAAGATGGTGTCTAGACGGTGTTCAAGTTTGCTGCCGACAAGGTTAACGCCGATATCAATATACCTTTGCTGCAAAACTTACTTGTCCCTTTTTACTCGAATGGTGCTGTTACGTCCGTCCATTCCTAATAAAAATGAGCCAAGAGCCGCTTTTTTTATAAAAACTTTGTCACCTCTTTTGAGCCTAAAGCGGCGTGAATCCAACTGGCGCCATGATTGACCATTGCTAAAACGAATTCGCAATGTACCATAATGACTCTTGGTGACACTGGCTACCGTGAGGTTTAATTTTGCAATGGCATCAGGTTTAGGTTTTACACGACCAAAATCATCTTCAGGATTTGCAGGAATAAGGTTCTTTGAAGCAGACTGAACCTTCGCTTTTGATAGTGATGTGGTACTGGTTGAATTAACCGATTTAGCCACACGATCGTAGCATATCAATCGTTCTAATTTGTCGTTGATGATTTGGCAACGTTTAAGCTGAGTTTCAATACCTGCAAAGCTAGATGTGGATATAAAAAGGGCACTAAAAGCTAACCATCCATAACGCATCTTGATTCACCTTTTATTTATTAATATCAATTATTCTCGTTGTAGCACAGATACTACAACGAGAGAGGGTAAATATGCACGATTAATCTTTAGGAATGATACTGTTTTCAGTTTCGTTTTCTTGCTGCTCTGGCTTAGGTCGGTAGAAACGGGCTGCAAGCAAACCACCTTCAAATAGCAATAGCATCGGCACAGCCAACATGGTTTGTGAAATGATATCCGGTGGTGTAAGCAACATCCCAATCACAAACGCGGCCACGACAATATAAGGGCGTTTTGCACTTAAATCCTCAACTGTGGTGACGCCTGCCCAACATAACAGGACGACAGCAACAGGTATCTCAAATGCCAATCCAAACGCAAAAAACAGTTTTAGTACAAAGTTAAGGTAACTGTTTATATCTGTTGCAATTTGAACTCCTTCAGGTGCAACGCTAGTGAAGAAGCCAAATACCACTGGAAAGACCACAAAGTACGCAAATGCAATCCCGAGATAAAACAGAAAGGTACTGCTAAATAGCAGCGGAGCAATAAGACGCTTTTCGTGTCGATACAACCCCGGCGCAATAAAAGACCAAATCTGAAATAGCACATATGGTATGGCGATGAAGAAAGATAAGATCAGAGTGAGCTTAAATGGAGCAAAAAAGGGCGCCGTTACTTCGGTGGCAATCATACTGCCACCTGTAGGAAGCGTACTCATTAGTGGTACTGACACAAAGTGATAAATATCTTTTGCCCAATACACAATACACATGAATACAAAAAGTATGCTACCAATTGCCTTAAGCACTTTTGTGCGAAGTTCCAGCAAGTGGCTGATCAAAGGTTGTTGCTCTGCCATAGTTTATCCGTTGTGATCTGCCGGCTTAGAAGTCATATCCGCTTTAGGCGCAGGAGACTTCTGCGAATCTTCATCTACCACAGAAGGTTTGTCAGCCTGCTCAGAAGATGACGATGTTTCCGAATCGACTTTATACGGTCGATTCACAGATTCTGCCGCTTGCTTGAGCTTGTCGATTGACTCTTGTAGTTCAGGAGACAAATTGGCTAGCCCTTTACTTTCTGCTTCTTTCAGATCTTTATGCAGTTGCTCAATGTTTAACTCTTGTTCCAGCTCATCTTTCACTGAATTAACCATGCGCTTTATTGCTTTGATCCAGCCTGCTACTGTACGAACTGCCACTGGCAGGCGTTCAGGCCCAAGTACAACTAGGCCAATAATACCTATCAGCAACAGCTCCATAAAGCCGATGCCATCAAACATGCTGGTTACGCCTGTTCTTTATCTTTTGTTTCAGTGGTGGTTTTGTTATCAACGTCTACAGTGTTGTTCGCCGTTGTTTCATCAGTGAGAGACTTTTTGTCTTCTTCTGACATGGCATTTTTAAAACCTTTAACCGCACCGCCTAAATCGCTACCGATATTACGAAGTTTTTTGGTTCCAAACAGTAACACCACGATTACGGCAATAATAAGTAGTTGCCAAATGCTAATACCCGCCATGAAATACTCCTAATTTACTCTATGAATTCTATGATTTAGGTCGTGTGAACCAACCGAATAACCAGCAACCGACACCCAACCCTATGCAACTTTGTGCCAATACAGGATACGCACTTTGTGTGAACAAAAAGGTGCCACAAATCAATAAAACGGCTGAAGTTATCAATAAATAGTGACTTTTATGTAACTGTTGTTGATGTTTTAGGTATCTATTGAGCATATCTTGCTGCGAACCTAACATCTTTCTGCCCAGTTTTAAGTTGTCATAAACTAATTCTGGCAACTCTGGTAATTTTTCAGACCAAAAAGGTAAGTTGGCTTTGGCTTTTTGATAAAAAGCTTTAGGGCCGACTTGTTCTGACATCCAGTTTTCTAAAAAAGGTTTCGCCGTTTGCCATAAATCTAGCTGAGGATACAACTGTCTACCTAAGCCCTCAATATATAATAAGGTTTTCTGAAGAAGAATTAATTGAGGTTGCACAATCAGCTCGAACCGTCTCGCGGTTCTAAATAGCTCTAATAATACATGCCCGAACGAAATTTCATGGAGAGGTTTGTTAAACATTGGTTCACACATGGCTTTGACTGCTTGCTCAAAGGCAACAACATCTGTGTCTCCAGAAATCCAACCAGACTCGATATAAAGGTGAGCAATACGTTGATAATCGCGATTAAAGAATGCCAGAAAGTTTTCAGCTAAGTAACGTTTATCAGAATCACTTAATATGCCCATGATCCCGCAGTCTAGCCCAATGTAATATGGGTTGTCAGGGTGTTCTTTGGAGATAAAAATATTGCCAGGATGCATATCGGCATGAAAAAAGTTATCTCTAAAGACTTGGGTGAAAAAGATTTCAACCCCACGTTCGGCCAACAACTTAAAATTGGTACCTTGAGCGGTAAGCTCCTCAACATTTGAAACTGGAATGCCGTCAATCCGTTCCATCACCATTAAACGGCGGTGACAGAGTTCTTCATAAACGAAAGGTATGTATAAAGAGTCTGAATCAAGGAAGTTGTTTCTAAGTTTGGTGGCGTTGTGGGCCTCAAGCTTTAAATCTAACTCTCCCAGAATGGTATTTTTGTAATCAGCAATAACATCTGCAGGACGAAAACGGCGACTATTACCGAGCAATTTTTCAATCGTGTGGCTAACTTGCTCCATCAAAGTAATATCAGCTTGGATTTGTTGCTCGATATTAGGACGTAGCACTTTTAATACCACTGGCGCCCCACTAGATTTAAGTGTTGCACAATGCACTTGTGCAATTGACGCTGACGCTAATGGCGTGTCATCAAAATCATCAAAATGGGCATCAATGCTTGTACCCAATTCGGTTTCGATGGCTTCACGGGCGAGTTGAGATGAAAATGGTGGCACTCTGTCTTGCAGTTTGGCTAGCTCTTGTGCCCATTCATCACTCAATAGATCTCGGCGAGTGGATAACATCTGTCCTAGCTTGATGTAGACGGGACCAAGTTCAAGCATGGCAAGGCGGAAACGTTCTCCGCCTGATAATGATTTGTGCTTGTTACGGATCCAAAAAAAGCTACTGCGTAATAGCTTGAAATACCAAGGCTTGAGTTTTTTAGGTAAAAGTTCGTCAAGGCCAAATTGAAGCAGTACCTTGATGATGTGATATCCACGCCGGATCCCTGTGATACTCATTAGTTAATATGATTCCTTAACATGGCGATGCGCTGTGCTAATTGTTCGGCTTCGTTTTCTAGTGTTTCAAGCGTATCTTGAAAATGAATAAATTCAATTTTATGGGGAGCTAATTTGTATTCCTCAATAGCCAGCTCTGCTACGTGCTCTTGGGTACGGCACATCACCTTTGTCACATCATGCTTTAACTGCTTAAGCCCTGTTTGCAACCAATGAGCAGGAGCATCACCAATTACTTTTGCCATGATTTCGCCCCAATCAAATGATAATTGCTGCAGATAATGATTAAAGTTTTGTAGCACGGCGAGGTCGCCATCTAATTGCAGCTTATCAGCTTTGATGAGTTCAGTTAGATTGGCACCTTCAGTAAGGCGGTACAAAGTGGTGGCATCGGCATTGACGGTAACGTCTGCTTCTCCTGAGAATTGACTCATCACTAAAATTTGTTCGGCACCGATGAAAAATAGCGGAAAGGGCAGCTGCTTCAGCTGAATTTTAATGATTTTACCTTTGAGCTTGCTTTGCTCAGAACTGAGATGAGGGTTTAATTTCGCAAGCTGAGCCAGTGCCGTTTCAACGACACTAACACAAACTAAGGCAAGCTGATGAGATGACATTAGAACTTGTATCCACGGTGCAGTGCGACAATACCGTCAGTCATATTGGTATAATCCACTTGCTCAAGTCCAGCATCAATCATCATTTGCTTTAATGTTTCTTGATCAGGGTGCATACGAATTGATTCAGCAAGATATTCATAGCTATCAGCATCATTAGTAATGAGTTTGCCCATTTGAGGAATCACTTTGAAGCTGTATAAGTCATAGACTTTCTTCATTAAGTCATGTTGAGGTTTAGAAAACTCTAGAACTAACAGCTTTCCACCGGGTTTCAGCACTCGTTGCATTGAGCGAAGGGCTGCATCTTTGTCGGTAACATTTCGCAAACCAAATGCGATGGTAATGATATCAAAATGATTATCAGGAAAAGGCAGAGCTTCTGCGTTCGCTTGCACATAGCTGACATTACCTACAATGCCTTTGTCACGAAGCTTATCACGACCGACTTTTAGCATAGAATCATTGATGTCAGCCAAAGTTACTGAGCCTGCAGCGCCAACAAGTTGTGAAAATTTAGCGGTAAGATCGCCCGTGCCACCAGCAAGATCCAGTACTTTCATACCTGGTCGAGCCGCAGCAGTTTCTATCGTAAATCGCTTCCAAAAGCGATGGATACCCAATGACATAACATCATTCATGATGTCGTATTTAGCAGCCACTGAGTGAAAGACATCAGCTACTAAATCGGCTTTTTTGTCAGCATCTACGGTTTTGTAACCGAAGTGGGTTTGTTTTGAGCCACCATCAGACATGGTCTTGGTATCCTGTGTTGTTTACGCCTTTTTCTGTGAGCCATTATACCCACCAAAGTTCAAAAGTGTATCTTTGTAAAAGAGTTACTTATTTGTAATGAACGTTATTTGTCCAGTCGACCTTGAATATAGGCATAGATCAATTCCGATAAGCTTTGACCTACTTGCTTAAAGCCTTCAGTGCCGGATATAGGGTGAATTGCCGCCGCTGGCTCAGCGAAGTGGGCGTATCGGCAATCATTATGCTTGGCGATGTAATAAACATAGTGGGTCGCGTCTAATAGTGGAATACCAGCATAAGTCATGGCACTGGATGGAAATGCGTTAATGGAATCAACATCTAATTCTAACCCAACGGGAAGTTGGCTCTGTTTCAGTTTGTCAGTTATTTGGACTAAAGCATCGGTTAAAGATAGCTCTCGTCTTACCCAAATTTGTTGCAAGCTGTGCCAACTGCCACCAAACTTTTGAAGTTGCTCAAGATTAGCGGCACTATTTTTGAGTTCATGTAAACCAAGTACATGATAACAAGCTAAAGCGCCTTCAGCGGCCGCATAGCTAAACCCATTACCACTGTGACGGCCTTCTTTAAGGCGAAAATCAGAGTGAGGATCAAGGTTTACTGCCGCCATAGGGGAGCTGAAACTTTGCTTTGCTGCGGTTAATAGTCCATATGCGTTGTTGTGACCACCACCGATTACAATAGGCTCAAGTCCAGCATCAAATATGGCTTGAACTGCTTCGATGACTCGTTGATCTATGATTTCAGTATTGGCGCGTAGTTGTTCAACAGAAGCTGCGTTAATATTAAGATCGCGACAATCAATTTCACCCCATATGGCACATTCAGAGCCTGTAAGATGAGCATTGCTTTGTAGGTTTATCCATTGACTGACGGCTGCTTTAAAGCCGTCTCCGCTTCCGCCTTTGCCTAGGTTTCCTTGTGGGCCAATGTCTTCATTGACTCCAATGAGAACAAATTTAACCCCTTGTCGTTTTAGTTGAGTTAAATCTTGTTGCTGCTCAACAAAACGTATCTTGTCTCCAAATCGAGTTTCTCCCGTACGTTGAGATAACCAAGGCTGGATCGTTGATACTGAATACGGAATAAACCATTGCATAATTTTTGTGCCCACTTGAAGAGAAAGATCTCATTTTATCGATAATTTCTGATTTAGGTCATGCTTTGCGGCAAAAGTGTTTGCTAACCTGTATTCAAGCAGTGAAATTGGCCTGTACTGCTTTGTTATCAAAGAGGCAATTTTGCCCATTTATCCGCAACAGACAATATTATGGAGAATAACGCCATGACGAACAAGATACTGCCTATAGAGTTATATAGTGTCGAGCAGGTTCGTCAAGCCGAATTGGATGCAAGCCAAGCTACTGAAAATGGCCTATATCAGTTGGTTGAAAAAGCCGGAGCAGCAGCGTTTCAGTGGTTGCAGCAATATAAGCCTGAAGCGAAAAAAATAGCGGTGCTGGTCGGCAGTGGTAACAATGGTGCTGATGGATTAGTTTTGGCTCGGTGGTTAGCTGAGCATGAGTATCAAGTGGCTGTGATGGGATTATTACGCCCTGTAAATTCCAAAGAATACGGACAAGCACTGCAAACTTTACAGACAGTGAATATATCAATACAAGCCATTGAACTCGATGAACTTGATAAAGCCGATGTCATTGTGGATGCCTTATTTGGTACAGGGTTATCACGGCCTTTATCTGAAGAATTTCAAACGCTCATTAAACGGATTAATCAAAGCTCTGCTTTTCGATT
The DNA here is from genome assembly GCF_003675895.1 of Parashewanella curva. Classification (GTDB taxonomy): domain Bacteria; phylum Pseudomonadota; class Gammaproteobacteria; order Enterobacterales; family Shewanellaceae; genus Parashewanella; species Parashewanella curva. Next base: position 98,825 of record NZ_ML014755.1, on the reverse strand, counting down.
ATCGCTCGATGCCCCCTCTGGAGTTAACGCTGATTCAGGCTTTGGAGAGCTTGCGGTTGCGGCTGATGCCACCCTCGTTTTTGGTGCTTTGAAGCGTGGCTTATTTACTTATCAAGCTCGCCATTTTTGTGGCGAGGTCTTTTTCGCTGATATTGGATTACAGGAGTTCCTAGCTGGATCAGATACTTTGAGGTTTGACTGTAGCGATATTAAAGGAAAGCTAGGAAAGCGAGCGCGGCACGCTCATAAAGGCGATTTTGGAAGGGTGAGTGTCGTTGGCGGTGATATTGGCATGCCGGGAGCCGTTCGATTATGTGCCGAAGCCTGTTTTCGTGCTGGCAGTGGCCTAGTTGCAGTGGTGAGTCGCCCAGAACATCAACACATTGTGGTAACAGCTTGCCCAGAGCTCATGTATTGTTCTGCTGAGTTTATTGATATGGACGTATACCATCGCTTAGGGTGGGCGGATGTATTGGTGCTAGGTCCCGGACTCGGTCGACAAGACTGGGGACAAAATCTGTTTAAAGCCACAATCTTGAGTGGTAAACCAAGTGTTATTGATGCTGACGCATTAAATATCTTGAGCAAAGAACCGATGCAGCAAGAAAACTGGGTGCTTACCCCGCACTCTGGTGAGGCCGCAAGGTTACTAGATTGTAGTGTTGAAAAGGTTGAGGCTGATCGTTTTTCTGCCGTAAAGCAATTACAGCAAAAATACGGCGGCGTGGCAGTATTAAAAGGAGCGGGTACCTTGATTTGTGATGGCAACCAAACCATCGTAGCCACCGTTGGAAACCCTGGTTTATCAAGTGGTGGTTGTGGCGATGTTCTGTCAGGTATCATTGGTGCCCTAATGGCTCAAGGATTGTCTCCGATGAAAGCGGCCTATACTGGTGTGATTGTTCACGGTTGTGCGGCTGATAAAGCGGCAGAGAAAGGAGAACGAGGCATGATTGCCAGTGATCTAATGGCGCCGATAAGAGAAGTGGTCAACAGTATAGAGTGAGCCGTGAGCTTCTTAAAGTAAACTCGCATTTTGTTTTGATTTCTCAGATAATATCGAGCATTAATGTGGCCTCAAGGAAAAAGTCATGCCTCGCCAAGTGCAGTACACCTTTAAAGGTGAAATCAAAGTTATTCCATTCAGTTTTAGTCAGCATCATGATCCTTATGAGGCAGTAGCCGCGGCAGAGGGAATTGATTTAACCCGCTTTTTACAAATGGAACAACAAATTGCCATGACTTCAAAAAAAGGGGCGAAAGCCGAGCGAGATTTCAGACGTAGTGAGTTTTTGCGTATGGGATTTGCCAATATTCATTTTGTTCAGGATGACGAGGAGTCTTAAATGCCGGTGATCAATACCGAACACGCGAATTTTCCACGAGCCAGTTTTTTACGTCGTTTAGGCGCAATGATTTATGATTCTTTATTGGCTGTAGCGATATATATGTTTGCAGGTGCCATTGGTTTTGGTGTTTTTGCGGTATTAGTTTCAACTGGCGTACTAAACTCTCATGGCTATGAAATTATGTCCGACTCACTACATAATGTTCCAGTTTATAAAGGCGTTTACCAATTGTGGTTGGCTATAACCGTTGCCAGTTTTTATGCGATATTTTGGAGTAAAGGTGGGCAAACATTGGGAATGCGAGCTTGGCGTCTTAAAGTCCAACACCCCAATGGTCAGCGGATAAGTTTAATTACTGCTTATGCAAGAGTGATTTGGTCACTGCTTGGCATTGGAAATTTATTTATTTTGATCAACTCAGATAAACGCGCGTTGCAAGATGCCATGACACGTTCAGAAGTGGTGGAGTTATCAAAAGAAGCAAACGAAATGCGTAATTGGTAGATTTTCATCTAAATTATGGAAGCCCACTGAGGGCTTCTAACTTTTTAACTGGAAGCTAATAAGTAATACCCCCGATCATCCATTTCAAAAAAATCCAATACTTTCATATTGTCATTTTTCGTATGGGCTCGAAAGGAACGTTCGTTATCTTCGGCAATAAAGGTGACCATGTGTTGATAATTTGATAATGCTTGCTGTTTTACCGCTTCAAATAAAGGCTGAAAAACGTTTTTACCTCGATAAGCTTCATTAACCCAAATAGGGCCATATTGGCAGCTTTGCTTTTGACTAATGTTGTGCGTGGGAAGCTGCTGATAGATTTTCTTATAAATTGACCATTTGTTGAAAAATGACCATGGCGCAACCAGTACATATCCAATGATGTTAGTGTTCACTTCTGCAATATAGATTAAGCCTAGGTTGAGAATCGTGGTTAATTGCTCAAGGGAGAAAGATTGCCCTTGTTTTGAGCTGGCATCAAGCTGGTGTTCATCATGAAGGTTATTAATTTCGAGCTGAGCTATTTGCTTAAGATCTTGCAAAGTGGCGGAGCGCACAATCATAGTGATGTTAACGTCTGAATAAAAAGTCCTGCGTATTGTTACAGCTATGATTTATGAGTACAAATTTAGTTGTGGGTTTATTGAGCAAAGCAGTGTCCATTTGGATAATGAAAAGCTCTAGCCAATCTATGATAAGGCATATTTCGAGATGGGTAATAGTGGTCAATTGAAGGTTTTCCGTCGTACCTGCGAAGGCAGGTACCTAGCGACTTTTTGAAAAAAGCTGCGAAAGACACTAGGCTCCTGCCTACGCAGGAGCGACGTAGTTAATAAATCTAAGCTTGGGTTGAGTTGAAAGAAACGTCACTCACTTCAACGATTTGTTCAGAGTTACTTAACTTTCTTTTTAATTAACTTAGCTGCAGTTAACACCAACTCTGGTTCAGCACGAACTTTAAAATTTGGATTCACGTATTGGAAGTGTACTAAGCCTTTATTGTCGGTCATAAACATCGCTGGTACAGGTAATACTAAACGCTTTTCGCCTTTAGGTGTTGTGAAACTTGGGTTGGTAACACCAAATGAAGCATAACGCTTTGTGGTACGCTCGCTGGTGAAGAAGGCTACACCGAAGGCTTTAGCTGCTTTCATTTCTGGATCAGATAGCAACTGGTAGCCTAAATCATTTTTGGTCATCGACTCTTTCAGTTTCTCAGGCGTATCTGGTGAAATGCCTACAATTTGGAATCCCATTTTCAGAAGCTTGGGCTGAATAGACTGAATTTGTCCCATTTGTGCATTGCAGTATGGGCACCAGCCACCACGATAAAAGAAGAAAATTGTCGGCTTTTGGTTAGCAAGCTTAGCTAGGTTGGTCGATTTTCCGTTGATGTCTGAAATACTGACATTAGGAATGTTTTGTCCGTTGAGTAATGGAGAAACCAATTCATCTTTGGTGGCGATGGGTTTAGCGGTAGCGCTGATAGTGAAAATCAGCGCAAGTGTGGTAAGAAGTCGAGTAAGCATATCAGGCCTTAATTCATTGTTGTTCAGCTGAACAAGACCTGAAAGCTGGAGCATTTATTTCACTTCTTGGCTTTTTTTGTTGCATTCACTTTGACGCGGCGACCTGACATGCTTTTTTCTGCGACAATTTGCTCACGCACATTATCGCTACGTTCACGGTTCTTACTGAAGCTGCGACGTTTTTGAAGTTGCTTTAGGAGTAAGTCACGACTGCTGACTTCATAGCCCGGAACCATAATACGTTTAAGCTTAAATCCGATCAGTTTTTCAATGTCTTTAAGCGTACGTTCTTCTTCACGGCTCACAAAAGAGATAGCAACACCGGTTTTACCTGCGCGACCCGTACGACCAATTCGGTGCACATAATCCTCGGCCAAAAACGGTAAGTCATAGTTAACAACATATTCGAGGTTAGGAATATCTAAACCTCGAGCTGCGACTTCAGTTGATACTAAAACTTGCAGTTTACCCTCGGTAAATTCGCGCAAAGCACGGCGACGATTACCTTGGTTTTTCTCACTGTGGATGGCTTTGGTTGGAATGCCGTCTAGATTTAACTCTTTGGTTAAGCGATCGGTATCTTCACGGGTGGCACTGAACACCAACACTCGCTGCCAGTTTTTCTTCCCGATCAATTCAGACAAAAGTTCACGTTTACGGCGTTGTTCAACCGGGTAAACTACTTGTGAAACGGTTTCTGCGGTGGTGTTTTGCTTACCGACACTGACGATCTTTGGATTCTTCATCAGTTCATTAGCAAGGCGCTTAACTGAACCGTTAAAGGTGGCAGAAAACAGCATGCTTTGTTTTTGCTTGCTGGTGGCTTGTAAAATTTTATGAATATCAGTGCTAAAGCCCATATCCAACATACGGTCGGCTTCATCTAGCACCAAATAATCGATGTTGGCTAGGCTGATGTTGCCACCGATAAGGTGCTCCAATAATCGTCCCGGAGTAGCAATGATGATATCTGCACCTTCTCTAAGCTTAAGCGCTTGTGGTTGCATTTTGGTGCCACCATATACGGTGACTATGCTTAGTTCGAGATAATGAGTATAAGCATTAATATTATCGGCAATTTGAGCGGCAAGTTCGCGAGTCGGCGTTAAAATGACCGCTTGGCAGTTGGCTTTGGCAACGGCTTTTGGATTTTCAATCAGCTTTTGTAAGATAGGTAGTGCAAAAGCAGCCGTTTTACCTGTGCCGGTTTGAGCGTTGGCAATCACATCATGGCCACGACGGATCACAGGGATCGCTTTTTGTTGTATCGGCGTTAAGTTTTTATAGCCATATTCGGTTACACCTCGTAGCAGTGCTTCGGGAAAGCTAAAAGATTCGAAATTCATAATATTTCCTTAATTCGCCTACAAACAACAACGCCGCAAAGACATGTGTATCTTTGCGGCGGCGCAGTATATCAGAGTTCCAACTAGATTGCTTCAGTCGCTCTGGTTAGCCACTCAAGATCATGACCTTTTAGGTTTGGAGAGAGTGCATTACGTACTTTAGAGTGGTAAGTATTGAGCCATTGGATTTCGGTTTCTGTTAATAACATCTTATCAATCAAACGGAAATCAATCGGCGCTAAGGTAAGTGCTTCGAATGAGTACATGTCACGTTCTGCATTGCTTAGCTCTGGACACTTTTGTACCGCGATTAAGTTTTCAATACGAATTCCAAAAGCATCAGCACGGTAGTAGCCCGGTTCGTTTGATACCACCATACCTTCAAGTAAGGGAACTTGATTTCCTTTACTGGCGATACGTTGTGGCCCTTCATGTACATTGAGGAAATGACCGACACCATGACCAGTACCATGATCAAAATCGAAACCGTATTGCCATAAATATTGACGGGCAAAAGTATCCAATTGTTGACCACAAGTACCTTTAGGGAAGCGGGCACTGTCGAGTGCAATATGACCTTTAAGTACTAAGGTAAACATTTGCTTATGCTCAGCGGTGATATGACCGATGGCAACGGTACGCGTGATGTCGGTAGTTCCATCAAGATATTGAGCGCCAGAGTCAACAAGGTAGATGGAATCCATTGGCATGACAGCAGGTGTGCCATTAAGGTGATTATAATGACACATTGCGGCATTACCACCTACAGCAGAAATGGTGTCAAAGCTTGGTTGTTGGTATAAAGGATCTTGCTTTCTAAAGCTTTCTAACTTGTCTGCCAGTACACCTTCATCATGAAAGTTATTATCTTTTACTTCGCTATCTAGCCAAGCTAAAAAGCGAGTAATGGCAACACCATCTCTAACGTGACAATCGCGCATGCCTTGCAATTCAATCGGATTTTTTTGAGCTTTTAACAGGGCAATTGGGTCGTCACCTTTCACTAACTCTACATTGGCGTCTTTAGCGGTGATTTGCGACCAAGCATTGGCGGTATCTGGGTCGGCTAATAAACGCTTCCCTGCTAATTGCTGGATATGATGCTTAAGTTCAGTTTCGGCATAAAAAGTAACACCTTTACCAACATGTTTTTCTATGTTGTCAGGTAACTTGGTGAGATCAACAAATAGTTTTACATGCCCTTTAGTGTCGATAAGTAGAGTAGATAGCACCACTGGCAAGCAAGGAACATCATTTCCACGAATGTTGAGTAACCATGCAATTGAGTCTAGAGCTGTGATTAGCGCTACATCGGCATTAGATTTAGCGACTATATCGGCAATAGCTTGGCGTTTATCACCGCAGCTTTGGCCTGCTTGCTGCTCACTGAACAGTACGATACTGTCTTGAGATGACACTGGGCGGGCTTGCCAGTTTGCATCAACAGGATTACTGTCGAGAGTAACTAATTCTATATTGGCTTTTGCCAATTCTTGTTGCGCTTGCTGATACCAGTTAAAGGTGTGTAAGCGAGCATCAATACCGACTTTACTGCCCTCTGGTAGGTTGTCTTTGAGCCATTCGACTTGTGGAGTGTCGGTCAGACTTTCATAAGAGAACAAAGCATGACTCACTTGCTGGCGAACCTGAACCGTGTAGCGCCCATCTGTAAAAATCGCAGCGGTGTCTTTTAACACTATGGCCGCCCCTGCTGAACCTGTAAACCCTGTTGCCCATAGTAAACGTTCATTGTGGGCGGGAACGTATTCTCCTAAGTATTCATCAGCACGAGGAATGATAAAGGCATCAATACGTTGTTTTAGTATATCCGCTCGTAAGGCCTTTAGGCGCTCAGCAATAATATTGGCTGCGACAGACATAAGGATCTCCATTTACTTAATATGAGAATGATTATCTCAGTGCAGAGGATGAATATGCAAGGTGACATTCTGATTATGATTGGATATTTTATACATCAAATGTGGGTTCTTACAGGAAATTAATGATGACGATAGGGATAGGTGGCTCTACGCCAGAGCAAGAGTTGGTAAAACTGAGTTCTTGGACAATTGATTTAATGCCAATTACGGCAGACGAAATTCGTCAGCGCCAGCTTAAGGCACAATCGCTGATGGCCGTGCATAATATTGATGCTTTGTATTTGAATGCCGGAACCAACTTGTATTATTTTACTGGGTTGGATTGGTATGCCAGTGAACGTATGGTTGGAGCTGTACTGACTCGTGATGGAAAACTATTCTACATCGCCCCACACTTTGAACTCGGCACACTAAGCGATTACTTACAGATTGAAGCTGAAATTGTGACTTGGCATGAACATGAATCGCCTTATGAATTATTGGCAGCCACTTTAGCTGAAAATGGTATAGCTTCAGGTAAATTAGCCATTGATGAATCGTCACCTTTCTTTTTAGTGGATGGAATTCAAAAGGCTTGTGTAAGTATTGAAACAAGCAATGCCTTACCTGTTACTCAGGGATGTCGAGGACAAAAATCAGCCACTGAGCTAGCCATTATGCAACGCGCAATGGATATGACGTTAGAAGTGCAAAAAGCTGTCGCGAGGATTCTCTATGAGGGGATCAGCACTCAAGAAGTGACAGAGTTTATCGACAAAGCCCACCGAAAACTTGGCGCAACAGGTGGCTCGTATTTTTGTATTGTGCTGTTTGGTGAAGATTCATCTTATCCTCACGGGGTGAAAACGCCTAAGACATTAGAAGCGGGTGATGCCGTGCTTATCGATACGGGGTGTGAGTTGTTTGGTTATCACTCTGATATTACTCGAACCTATGTATTTGGTAACCCCAGTGATAAACAAAGACAGATTTGGGCATTAGAAAAACAAGCGCAATTAGCCGCTTTTGACGCTGCTAAACTTGGTGAAGCCTGTGGACAGGTCGATGATGCAGCGCGAGACGTTATAGTTAGGGCTGGTCTGGGGCCAGATTATCAATTACCCGGGTTACCTCACCGTACTGGTCACGGTATAGGGCTTGAAATTCATGAAGGTCCCTATTTAGTGGCGAGTGAAACGACCTTATTAGCAGAAGGAATGTGCTTCAGTAATGAGCCGATGATTTGTATTCCCGATGAATTTGGCATTAGGTTAGAAGATCATTTTTATATGACAAGCCAAGGTCCAAAGTGGTTTACTCAGCCTTCGTATTCAATTGATGATCCTTTTGGTTATCAGAAACGATAGTGGCTGAGAGGGAAATGCTTCATTAACGTATGATTAATTTTTCTTGATTAGCGCTACTAGTTATTGTTTTTACCGCTACTAAGTAAGAAGCTTAACTCATTGATTTTCAGCTTTGATTTTCTGGAGTTATTAATGAGTACTGATGTCACTTTTAATCCAGCATCTACCAGTTTAGACACCATTGTAGGAGCGCAAATTTGGCAAAATTTAGGCTCAGATGTATTTAAAGTGGGAAAGAATCAATTTCGATATGAAGTGAAATCGGCATTATTTGGCGGAAAAGACACAGTCCATGTTTATTATGAGGGTGATCGAACAGATCTTCCCGATGCTTTCAAAGAATTAGTCGAGGCCGTATCTTGTTCAGGTATATGTGCTTACAGAAAATCTTGGTTGCTAGACAGAGGCTATGTGATTAAAGATGGTAAATCTAAGGTAGGTGCTCTGTCTGTGGCTTTTCATACCAAAAAAAGTGCTTTAACCATCCCTCTTAATAATCAGCATACTTTTTTGAGTGAATTCAATGAAACTTTGAAAAAGAATTCTAAACCTAAAAATAATTTATGTGCTCTTTCCCGTACGAATGCAGCTATACCACTAAAAAGTGCGATTCTTCATATGTATAAACTCCCAGCGACACCACTAGAGATTGAATTTAAATCAAGGAGAGCTGGATTACCTTTGGTATGCCCCATTACAGGAGAGCAGCTAGATTATGGAAGTGCAGTGCAATTGAAAATCAAATCTGAAAAAACAGCAACGACTCAGGATCCAAGTACTCCATCAGACAATGATTGGTTAACGATCTCGAGAAATGGAGTCGTGAAGTTATTGCTTGCACCGCCAAAGCAATATGGGGGCTGGTTTAGACATTTTGAACCCTTGACCATTAAGCCTGATGAGATCAGAGCTATTACTGCAGATAACTACATGAACGCTAAGCAATATACTGAGAAAGTGATAGATGTTCCCGCTGGTGCTTCATTTCTTTAAAAAGGCTACTTAATCTGAGCTCTGTATAAAGAAATCAACAACGCTTTGGTTTCAAAAAGAAAAGTAATATTGAATCTACAGTGCTGCTAATAGCATGTAGTTCAAGGCAGAATAGCTCGTAATAGCCCGCCTATTTCGAGCTGTTCTAACACAGAAATACGGGTAAGTATCTGTGCTGTAGAGGTTTGCTTATACAAAGCTCAGATTACCTATGTAGCCTAAACCTCAGAGTTATTGCTCTATCGCTAATAGCTCTACGTCAAATATCAATACCGAATTCCCCGGGATTTTTCCCGTAGCACGCTTCCCATAAGCCAAATTACTTGGAATAAAAAAGCGATATTTATCCCCAACCACCATTAACTGCAGTCCTTCAGTCCAGCCCTTAATCACTCGATTCAATGGAAAAGAGATAGGTTCACCGCGATCGACCGAGCTATCAAAGACCGTTCCGTCAATTAAGGTGCCGTGGTAATGAACCTTAACAACATTACTGGGCGCGGGATGCACAGTACCAGTGCCTTTTTCTAAGATTAAATATTGAAGTCCAGAAGTTGTGGTTTTAACTCCGTCTTTTTCTTTGTTTTGAGCTAAGAACTCTTGCCCTTTGATAAGATTCTCTTGTGCGATTTTATTGTTCACATTTTGGGTGTAAAAATAAAAAATCACTAAAGCAATAACAATGACGGCTAAAAGCATTTTCATAAATTTGGTTCGTCCTAAGTTGGTGTATAGCTAAATCAATATAAGATGGCATTCTCAGAGCTATCTGTGGAGGCACAATTTAAGGCGCATCAATGCAGTAATGTTAATACCTTACAAATTGATGCAACAAAAAAGTGTGTCTCCACAAAAGCTCCTTACAGGCTGGTCTAAAAGAAATTTATTCTGCGTTAAATTGCTTTGACGTAGGAGCGCTATGACTTCACCAATTTTCCTTGTCTAAATTTCTTTTAGTTCCAGCTGAGTGTGCCATTTTATATAGATATAGCTATTTAAGTTCTATACTCAGCTATGGTAACAAGAATGAATTTCGTCTACCATGAGAATAACCGACATATTATGTCTATGATCTTAGGAGGAAGAGTGGACGAAAAAGTTGTAAACACGAGTAACAGCGACGATTTTATGAAGGACTTTTTTAAGTTAGAATCCGCTGGAGGCATCTTACTCTTTATTGCTGCCTGTCTAGCTATTGTGATTTCTAATACTGGGCTTGAGCCATACTACAAAATGCTGCTCTCAACCGAGGTTGAAGTTCGAGTCGGTACTTTTGAAATCGCCAAGCCTATGCTTTTGTGGATCAACGACGGCTTAATGGCGGTGTTTTTCTTCTTAGTTGGCTTAGAGCTTAAGCGAGAGCTACTCGAAGGTGAGCTTTCAGATAAGCGAAATATTATTCTACCCGCGGTGGGCGCGATTGGTGGTATGGTATTTCCTGCATTGATCTATGTGTATTTTAACCAAGATCCAGTAGCGATCCGTGGTTGGGCAATCCCTGCGGCAACCGATATTGCTTTTGCATTGGGGGCGCTAGCCTTATTGGGTTCAAGGGTTCCAATTTCGATTAAAATTTTTCTAACATCATTAGCGATTTTTGATGATATTGGTGCAATCCTGATCATTGCGTTTTTCTATACCTCAAAAATCTCACTGACGGCGTTACTGGTCGTTGCTGCAGGAACAGCGGTTTTATATTTATTGAACCGTCGTAATGTATGTAACAAAAGTGTTTATATCTTGGTTGGTCTCATAATCTGGGTAGCAACTCTTAAATCTGGTGTTCATGCCACATTAGCGGGTGTGTTGGTGGCGATGTTTATCCCGATGCGTTCTAAAAAGAATGAGAATGAATCGCCATTAAAAGAAATGGAACATGACTTACATTCCGTCGTTGCCTTCTTTATTTTACCTGTGTTTGCCTTCGCCAATGCTGGTGTGAATTTAACGGGTGTGACCATGGAGCAAGTGCTGCATGGCGTACCCGTGGGTATCGCTCTGGGATTGTTCTTTGGTAAACAAATCGGTATTTTCGGTCTGTGCTGGTTGGCAGTAAAAGCCAAGCTTGCCAAACTGCCTGAAGGCATGAATTGGAAGAGCTTATACGGAACAGCCGCATTGTGTGGTATCGGATTTACAATGAGTTTATTTATCGGTTCACTGGCGTTCGAAGAAACTGGTGTCAATCTACTACTATTTGATGAGCGCTTAGGCATCATTGTTGGCTCATTAGTTTCAGGTTTGGTTGGCTTTATGATATTAAAATCGAGCCTAAAAGCACCTAAGTAATCTTTTCCAATCAAGCGAATAGAGTCTCATCTCTATTCGCTTATTTTTGTTAACCCACTCATTTTTTTTAATAATAATTAACTTGCCTTCTGATCGAAATTCGCCGAAAACAAGACATTCGTTCGATTAATTAAAAGCTGAAATGGCCGTTAGCGTTTCAAAAGCAGAAACTCTGCCTCCGGTAATGGGAGCATATCCCATCTTAGATGAGAAGTTATCTGATGGAGCGACAATTGAGATCGCTCTAGACAGAAAGTATCTATGTCGAAGTGTAGGTTCCACGCTTATGAGTTGTTACTTTGTTGATGGTACTCAAACTATAGATGTTCCTCATAAAGGCGTACTTCACTCATTAACAGAGTCTATGGCTGAGAGAAAAGCGCTTGCCTGTGTAGAAATAAAAGAAAAAGCTAAAAATAAAGATATTTTGGCTGCAATAAGAAAACTGGTGGAAGTGTGGGAGCATCATTATCCATCGGCTCGATTAGTGCACGATAATAGAGTTTTTTATTTACTTGAACAAGGAGCTGGCTTATCCCCAACAGAGTTAGGTTTAAGGGTTCACAAATTTCTTACTGGATCTTTTTCGTTCGCCTATGTTCTAACAGAAATAGGAGTAGGAAACAGTAAAACATTGTCAATGAAGACTCCAAGTGATGAAGACCGAAGAGTTGTAGTTCTCTATACTAAATTTTTGCTGACATTTTCACCCACAAATCAAGCATGGAAACGAAAGAACATTTTTGACCTAATGGTTAAACGTTATGAGTCAAGATGGTTTAAATCTAGTCGGTTTGTTTTTTTAGAAAACAAGCTTGATTTTGATCCCCAATCAGCATCTCTTAAACGTTCTGAAATATCAATGACAGCTATCCATCAAGGAGCTTCAAGCGCGAGTGTTGAGTTCGATAAGCTTCAAATTTTTATCGATGATTTTGCTCTTTACTGTCATTGGTTTTGCGGAGTCATGTCGGATTGGACATTTCCTGAAAAGCTTAGCAAGGCTACAAAAAGCCAACAAGAAGCATATCAAGCATTGTTAAGGTTTAGGAATGAATATAAAGATAAGCCCAATACCATTCCTAAAACATTAGGATATCAGTTAAGAAAGTTCAAATATCTTGGTGAGTTGGAGAGATACACCAAACTTGTGTTAATTGATACGGCAAAGCAAGCATTACAGGCACTGGAGTTATATTGTGGGGCTAAGCATGAATACATCAATGAGTTACTAACGCACCAACCAGACTATTTTATTGAACAAGATATGGAGGTTATTCGAAAAATCCCTGTTTCTGAAGCAGTTAAAGTTTTAAAAGTTTGCTTGCCATTGATTAATGTTAAGACAATTTTGTCAGCAATAAATCACTCTATGTTCAACTGCTTTCAGCCTGCATTACAACTCTTCGATACAGTAACACTTCTGGAATTAATGCAATATATTGTTGCGGTTGATCCCACTAATCGTCATGAAGTATTTAAAAGTTTTAAAGAGCATTGTCCTCTAATAGCCATTTGTGCTGCTTATACGATAACTAATTGTGATAAAAAAGATCGCGATTTAGTCATAAAAGCAGCAAGTAAGCATGACCAGCATCGTTTGGATTGTTTTCACTGGATTTGTCAACAAAATGTCATTATTAGTTCATTAGAAAAGATGAATGTAACTGTTGAAGTGTTTAATTTCTGGCGATGTAATCTTGGACAAGATTACCCATCCAATGGACATAACCTTGCTATTCTTTGGATAGAATTTGCTGCAATAAACAAGAGCAGACCAGAACTAATCGAACGGGCTATAACTGATTTTTCAACCCCTGTGGTGCCTTGTGGTGAAGATACGATAAGCTGCCCACATCCTGAATGCCACGTTCCTATTAAGGCTTTTCCAGTTGCTCTCGTCTTATCTCGCTATCGAATAAAAGATACCGCTCAAAATTCTGAGAAACCGAGTGAGCTTCCCAATGAAGTAACAATTTCGTGTTCTAGTTGCCAGTATTATTGGCAAGATAAGAAAGTTGGGCATTATCTAATCAAGGCAAACTATGAAAACATGACACTTCATGGGGATGCACTGCGTGTTTTTCATTGTAGTCAACATAAACAAACTATTTGTTTTGATTGCTATAAAAACAAATATAGTTGTCGAAGGCTAGTGATTGATGCATTGGTTGTATCAACGAGTTTTCTTTCATGGGGGTTGGGAGAAATCGCTGATGGCATTCCTAGACTTTGGAAACAGGCTTTAGCTTCTGAAGAAAAAAAGCAACCACAGCCCTTGCCAGAGCCGGTAGCTAAAAATGAAAACATTGCACCATCTCGGGGAGTATTAGCTTATAAAAAAGAGCCTGCGATATGTATTGCTGACACAGTTATTCCGACTGAAGATGATTTTGCTGGTAGAGGGCTAGAACCTCCACAGTTAAGAAGAAGGCTAAATACAGAAGATTCACTATCTAAGGACAGTGCCAAGGAGGTTGAAGCCGATGAGAAAATTATTCCCAAATGTGATGAAAACCTAGGTGAGCAAATTTTTCAATATTCCTCAGAAAAAGTACCCGAATCTGGTATTCAACCATCAATTCCACAAATTACTCCCAAAAGAATAGTTCATGATTCAGCTATGGCTCCTCATTCGGCGTCCCTCGAACCTTTGATTGCAGAGCGCTCCCTAGGCGATGAAAAAGCTAAATCGAAATTGATTCCAGCAGGGGTTCCATTCGAAAGTGAGCTTCTAGCAGAACGCAATGAGCAAAAAATTGAGGTGGAATCCGTTGCAAAAGGGACTGAGGTCACAATTAATGGTTATATAGCTTCTACAACATGTGCCGTTTGTCTTGAGGAATACTCACTCGATGATCTTTCCAAAAGAAAGTTTTTCTTAGTCGGGTGTGGTCATACTTTTTGTTCTGGATGCATTGACATACTCGCCGAGAACCAAACGGCAAAGGCTCTGCCTCCTGCGTCCAATAAGAAAAAGAAAAAAAGAAAAACCGACAAAGTGTCAGAGCCTAAAGATAATAAACGCATTAAAAACTTTCAGTTAGGTATTCCATGTCCTAAATGCAATAAAACATCTAAGCAAGCAACACAAGCATTTGACTCCTGAATCATCCACAATTAATCTACCGAAAAATGTCTTATCTCGTTGTCAGTTATCGTGTCGCATCCAACTACCATCACTTTTTTTGAGTTTCTAATGCCACTGGTTAAATCTGGTGCTAAAACCATTACCATACGTGATGAATCAGAGAGTCACTACATTCCCAATTCTGTGGTTGAAGTTTATATACTCGAAACAAATGTAAAAGTCTGTGATATTCGTATTTTGTCGGTTGAACCTCTGCAATTTGATGAAATTAACGAGTTTCATGCCAATCAAGAAAGCTTACCTTTGGATGAACTTAGGACGCTGATCAAAAAAGTTTACCCAAATACCAATGGGCTATTCATGATCACATTTGAGCTAGCTTAACCAAATGTTACATTTGTTCACATAAATAAAACCTTGTGTTAACTTGTTGTGCTATTCATCATTAGTACATAAGCATGAACATGAACATAGACCTAAGAGACCCAATTGCCACGGATGCCGATGTATTTTATGAGCATCAAGCTGATCCTGTGGCGTGTCGTGTTGCTCATTTCGAATCTCGAACTCAAGAAGAATTTATTCAGCATTGGCAAACCATCACTAGTAGAGAAGATGTAAAGATCGCGACCATTGATTCAGACGGTGTTGTTGTTGGAAATCTTGTGAGTTGGCAACAAGATAAACAAAGATTTATTGGCTTCTGGCTTGGGCAAAGCTATTGGGGAAAGGGCGTTGCTTCACTAGCATTAGAGCTGTTTGTTCAGTTACTGCCTCGCCCTCTATTTGCTTATGTTCATACTTCAAATATTGCATCGCAACGTGTACTAGAAAATTGCGGCTTCATGCTCTGTACTCATGTGGCTTGTGAAAATGAACAAGAACTTTTATTTCGACTGGACTAACAGGAGAACTCAATTATGAGTGAGCAACATTTTCCACTTTCTGATTTTATTGAATATCCAACGGATGAGATGCTCAAGCGCGCTCAAGATAATTACTCTGAAATCAAACGCCGTCATTCCATTCGAAAGTTCTCAGATCGTCCAGTAGATAAATCCATCATTGAGCAAGCGATTTTGGCAGCAGGTACAGCGCCAAATGGTGCCAATCATCAGCCTTGGCATTTTGTGGCGATCCAAGATCCAGAAGTGAAGTCACAAATTCGCCAGCAAGCCGAAGCGATTGAGCAAGCGTTTTACGGTGGGCGCGGTGGAGAAGAGTGGCTGGATGCTTTAAAACCACTGGGAACCAATGCCAATAAATCCTACCTTGATACCGCGCCTTGGTTAATTGCTATTTTTAGCCAAAAACGCATGAATACTGAGGAAGGTGATAAAACCAATTACTATGTTCACGAATCTGTTGGAATCGCGACTGGCTTTTTGATCCAAGCGCTTCACCATGCTGGCTTAGGCACTCTGACTCACACACCTAAGCCAATGAGCTTTCTTACTGAAATTTGCCAACGTAATCCAGATAATGAGCGACCTTATATGTTATTGGTCGTAGGTTATCCTGCTGAAGATGCGACAGTTCCAGAACATGCCATCAATAAGAAACCATTGAATGAAATATTGACTGTTATTTGATTTAGCTAAATAGAGGTGAATTTGTTGTGATGTTGATATTCTAAATAAAATTAAGTGATATAAGGGGATGGAATTTGCTATCCCTTTTTTGTGGTAATATCGAAGCAAATCAAAACAAAGGAAGAACAATAATGAGCATATGGTTTGCCCCAGTTACCCTAGAGGATTGTGAAAGACTTGATAAAGGGTTACATCAAAAGGGAACCTTAATGGAAACGTTAGGGATAAAAATCACTGAAATTGGTGATGATTACCTTGTTGCAACCATGCTTGCTGAGCCATCAATCCATAACCCTATCGGGATTGTTCATGGTGGAGCCAATGTCGCACTCGCCGAAACGGTTGCCAGTTATGCCGCTAACTTTGTCGTGGATTTTACGGAGTATTATTGTGTTGGCCAAGAGATCAATGCCAACCATATCAGAGCGTCAAGAAAAGGGTTACTAACGGCTGTGGCTAAGCCGGTTCATATCGGTAAGCGCAGTTCGGTTTGGGAAGTCAATATCACCAATAGCGGTGGAGAACTGGTATGTGTATCGAGAATGACGGCCGCAGTTGTGAAACGAAAATAAACACTAATACCAATTTGCATTCAATAGTGATCGCTCAGCTGTAGCTACAGGTTTTCAGAGCAAGGCGCCAGTTTACCGACATACACAACTGTCGTTTCTACGATTGAAATGCTACCGAGACAAAAGCACGAAGTGCGTTGAACGCCATCTTTGTATGGCGGCCGCAGGGAATAATAATATAAAAACTTGCAACGAAGCTATGGAAGCCTTTAGCACAGCCCTTCGGGAGTGTGGCAGTGGCCCAATTACTGTCAAAATTTCTTTGCCATAGAGTGGCTATGACTGCACAAATTTTGTTTGTACTTGAACCACTGGCATCACTCTGAGTAGATCACATTTGAACGCAAATTGGTATAATTCACTCAAGATAGAAATACATCAGGTGTTCACCTGAGGGATAATTCTTTAGGTGCTCTATATACTATGTTCATTAAGTTAATGTATATGGAGAAACAGCTATGCAGCGCAGTAGCTTTTTTCTAAAGAGTATGGGGATTTACTCCTTTAGTGTTATGCTGTGGGGGCTATTTTGGTTCGGCTCTCGAGTGCAAGCTGTTGCAGAGCATACGCTTGTACCTGCGATTCATAAAACATCATTTTCAACAGTAAATGAAAGCTTAAGTTCCTCTGATATTGCTAAAGCTGGTGATGATCTAATTACCCTCAGTGAAACTCAATCAAGTCAGTGTAATCAACAAGAACCGATCATTTCTGCTGATGGAGATGGACGTTCTATTATAGGTCGCATTGTGCCAAGTCGAGATCTGAAAGTTGGAGACAAAGTCACTGTAAAGGTTTATGACAAATCAAATCGATTACTACCCAATCAGTTGGCGCTAACTATTAACAGTTCAAGACAAGGTAAAGCTAAACAATGGGCGTTTCAGCTAGCTTACAATATCAATCATAAATTTGCAGGGCTTAGAGCGGGTCAAGCTGATAACACAGGTGGAGTGACACCAAAACACAGCTGTAACTTGGTGTATGCATCACCATTTAGTACCGTTGGTCGTCTGGAAACTGTTTTTACGATAGCGAACCCAAATGTGACTAATGTAGAAACGGTTGATAATTCAAACCCTGTCACGATGGAAGATTCTCAAATTCAGATACAATAAGTTTTTGATTTTTTATTTGATATTTCAGGCAATTTTTTTAATATTTTATGCAAGTTCACAGTTTGGGTCTTGCTCCCTTATTTTACTTCTGTTAGCTTCTTAAAAGCTTGTGAAAACACAAGCTTTTTTTATACGCCCTTGATATACCCATTTTTGTGAGACACTAAATTTTTAAGTGAAGTGGTACTAATTTGTTTGTCATTTTGATCGGGCTATGATATTCGAAAAATAATAAAAAGGTAAAATTGTGAATTCAAAACTTCTTGGCTCCATAGCCATTGTTTCAGGTACGGCAATTGGTGGTGGCATGCTTGCATTACCTCTTGCAACTGCAGGTTTAGGTTCGGTATCTGCGTTGGCATTGTTAGTCGTATTATGGCTCGTTTCTGCGTATACCGCATTGTTGATGTTAGAAATTAATTTACGTTCTGGTGTTGGTGACAACGTACACGCCATCACTGGAAAAACATTAGGTAAATTTGGTCAGTTTATTCAAGGGGCTTCATTTTTAAGCTTATTGTACGCCCTAACGATGGTGTATTTGCTTGGGGGCTCGTCGTTATTAGGTGCCAAGTTTGAGCTATTAACTGGTGAGCCGATGAATCATGAAGTGGCAATCAGTACTTTCACGTTAGTCTTTGGTGGTTTGATTGCGATTGGTGTCAGTTGGGTCGATAAAGCCTCCCGTTTACTGTTTCCGATTATGGTGTTATTGCTGGTAGTCGTGGTTTTCTTTTTACTACCTGAAGTCAGCTTTTCAACCATTGTTGCTGACACGGTTAAAGAGGGCATCCAGCAAGGTGGATTTAGCGGTGCTTTAATGGCTGCAGTGCCAGTCGTATTTACCTCGTTTGGCTTTCATGTGTGTATTGCTACTCTAGTTGGATATTTAGAGGGTGATGTGAAGAGCCTTAAAAAAGTCCTGCTTGTAGGTTCAACCATTCCGCTATTCTGCTACATTTTATGGCTACTTGTTACTATTGGTACGGTAGGTGGCGAAACTATTTCAAGTTTCAATGGCTCACTTCCTATGTTAGTAAAAGCCCTTCAAGGCGTATCGAACTTTCCTTTGATTGATAAGTGCATCAGTGTCTTTGCCGATCTTGCGCTTTTGACTTCATTCTTAGGCGTGACAATGAGTTTGTTTGACTTCTTAAAAGAGTTAACAAGAGCGAAAGATAGCGTCGCAGGCCGTTTGCAAACTTGGATACTGACTTTTATTCCGCCATTGTTATGTGCTTTATTCTACCCTGATGGCTTTGTAAAAGTGCTGGGCTATGCTGCGATCCCGTTAGTCATTATGATCATCTTCTTGCCAATCGCTATGGCATTTGTTGGTCGTAAACAGACGTTAGAAGGCTATCAGGTTTCTGGGGGGAATTTAGGTTTAGGAGCGTTAGCTCTGCTCGGTTTGGGTATTATCATTGCTCAGTTAGTCTCTTAACAAATTAACTCTATCTTGTTTAATAAGTCGCATTTGGCCATTAACTCAATGCGGCTTTTTCTTGTGTACTACACAATCCTCTGATTTCATTATTAATTGTATAAAAGTATTACCAAGTCACTTTTTCATAAGCTTTTTATGCTAGAGTCGCTGATTGCGCTAAAAAACAATAGGATTTTCCAATGAAAAAGTGGTTAATTGCTGCAGCTGTTGCTGCTAGCTTTGGTGCGCATGCAGACGAAGGCATGTGGCAACCCTACCAGCTTCCTTCTATGGCGGCTGAATTAAAAGCAAAGGGTTTAGAGATTGATGCTAAATCAATTTCTAAACTCACTGAATTCCCAATGAATGCCGTAGTCAGCCTTGGTGGTTGTTCAGCATCATTTGTATCACCTAAAGGACTTGTGGTGACGAACCATCACTGTGCTTATGGCTCAATCGCTTATAACTCTACGGCTGAAAATAATCGTCTTAAAGATGGTTTTTTAGCAAAAAAATATAGTGAAGAATTACCTGCATCACCGGGCTCTCGCATTTATGTAACTGAAAAAGTGACCAATGTTACCGATCAAGTTAAAGCGGGTCTTGACGGCGTTACTGGTGATGCATTCTATAAAGGCATCGAAAACCATAGAAAAGAATTGGTTGCTGAATGTGAAAAAGAAGATGGCTATCGCTGTAGCGTATATAGCTTTCACGGTGGCTTAGAATATTACCTAATCAAACAGATGCAGATCCGTGATGTACGTTTAGTGTATAACCCAGCAGGTAGTATCGGTAAATATGGTGGTGACATTGATAATTGGATGTGGCCTCGCCATACTGGTGACTTCTCATTCTACCGTGCTTATGTTGGAAAAAATGGTAAGCCAGCTGATTACAGCAAAGACAACGTACCTTATGAGCCAAAGAGCTTCTTAAAAGTATCCGCTAAAGGGGTAAAGGAAGGTGACTTTGTCATGGTGGCGGGTTATCCGGGGCGAACTAATCGCTATCGCACTTCTGTAGAAGTCGAAAACCAGTTTGAGTGGACTTACCCACATAGCAAAGCGTTACGTGAAGATATTATCAATATCATCAAAAAAGCAGCGCCAGAAGGTTCTGATGATCGCATCAAGTATGAAAGCACGCTGGCTGGTTTAGCTAACTATGCGAAAAACTATGGTTCTATGATCGAGTTTTACGCTAAATCGCCATTGCTGGCTGATCGCAAAGCTCGTGAAGCAAAACTAACAGCTTGGATTGCACAAGATTCTGCTCGTCAAGCAAAGTATGGTGCAGCGTTAACCAATTTAGATCGTTTAGTGACGCAAGCTCAACAGCATAAAGAGCGTAACTTGATTTTGGGCTATTTGGGATACAGCAGAATGCTAAGTACAGCAACTCGCTTGTACCGTTTAGCTCACGAAAAGCAATTACCAGATATGCAACGTGAATCAGGCTATCAAAATCGTGATATGACTCGATTTACTCAAGGTCTACAACGCATTGATCGTAGCTATGCGCCAAAAGTAGAAAAAGCCATCGTATTTGACCTACTTCAGCGTTACGCTAAGTTACCTAAATCTGAGCGCCTTGACGCATTTGACCAATTCTTTGGTTTAGAGAACGGGTTGAATAAAGCTAAGTTGAAGCAGCGTTTAGATAGCATGTATGCCGATACTACATTAGCGAACAGTAAAACTCGTCTTGGTTGGATGAAAAAGTCAGTTGCTGACTTTAAAGCGTCAGATGATCCTTTCATTCAATATGCTGTGGCTATGTATGACACCAATATGAAGCGTGAGCAAGAAAGCAAACAACGTGCTGGTGACTTCATGAAGGCGCGTCCACTTTATATGGAAGCCATCATTGCTTATAACCGTAGCCAAGGTAAGCCTGTATATGCAGATGCTAACTCTAGCTTACGTGTGACAGTGGGGCATGTTCAGGGGTACTATCCACAAGATGGATTATACGCCGTTCCATTTACCACTTTAGAAGGTATCGAGCATAAAGATACGGGTAAAGAACCGTTTGATGCGCCTAAAAAGCAGTTAGAGTTGATTAAACAACAGAAGTACGGTGAATATTACATGCCAGAAATAGGCTCAGTACCAGTGAACTTCCTATCAACGCTTGATACCACAGGCGGTAATTCAGGTTCTCCAACCTTAAATGGTAAAGCAGAACTTGTGGGGCTTCTGTTTGACGGTGTGTATGAAAGTATCATTGGTGATTGGGGTTATGACCCTCAAACTAACCGTTCAATTCAAGTAGATAGCCGTTATATGCTATGGGTGATGAAGTACCTAGATGGTGCTGATAACCTACTTGAAGAAATGGATATCGTTAAGTAATTCTTTTTACTTTACATAAAAATGCGGCTTGGATAGCCGCATTTTATTCTTATATTTGTTCGTAAGTTTCGTCTCTTGCCTTACTTAGATTTGAATACATTTCTTTAATATCTGAACAGTTAAGTTCTAATCCCAGTTCAACCGTTTTCGTTAAATGACCATTTTCACATAGAGGCATTTTTTTTATTTGCTCTAGTGTTTCTTGACCTCTAAATCAATGGTTTGACTCTAAGTTAGAAAGTGCCTCTATGGTTAACTCCATTCCATAACATTTGATAAAGATAGACAGCAGAACGGTTGTTCCCCTTGCTTTTCCATAAAGCATTTGGGTTAAAGAATCTTTCTTCGCAGTATTCTCACCTATAGCGCGTGTTAAAGGATCAATCCACTGCCCTATATAAGTAGGATCAGTATTTGCAAAAAAGTTGCTGCATTCCGTCTCGTTGCAATAAAATACCAGCTTTTCGCCAATCAGTGATAATTGTGAAAACAGTTCATTAGGTATGGTTTGGGCACATAGAAATAAGGGCTTTTTTAAACCTTTTATGGGGGATGGCTTTCGTTGAATGTTATTTTGTTGAACGTATTCCCAAAGGCGCAATACATCGGATTTTGTGAGTGCATAGAAAGGTGAAATACTTGGTGATGACGGAATGGATGATGCGAGCAAGCCTGTTTCCCAATTAAGTGTTCTGCCTAATAGTTCAATCAGCAATGAACATTTTGGGTTACCATTCGCTTTTAGTGCATTAACCAAGGCTTCTCTTCCGTAGTCTTTAATAAATACGATAAGAAAAAGAGTGGTGCCATGGCCTATATGTAGAGTGGCGGTGGATGTGCAATTAGTTTCTGCTAACCAATAGCTTGGCTCTGATGGGTCCAGGCTTTGCTTAAAAGTAGCGAAATACCCCCTTATATGGTTGATGCTCAGCTGAAGTGAAGTGTTCAAGAACTAAGCGTAACTCTGATTCACTACAAGCGTATACGGCGTTATTTGGAATACAAACATTATATTGTAATTGGAGAGCGAGGTCTTCAAAGGATGTGGTATCTGTATAATCCAAACAACTAGTGACCATATAAGGCCCTGTCTTTTTTTTAACCGTGATTTCACCTTTAGGGGAAGCGTGCCAATTAGCTTGAGAAGTAGAAGCTTTTACTTCAACTTTGAATGGCTTGTCTTGGTGTGATTGTAAAAGAGAAAGCTCAGAGCTATTAGGCGTTAAGTTAACGTAATTTAGTTGAGAATTTGTTTTTTCTCTATGAGAGGTAAAACTCTGTGAGCGCTGGCTTTCTCGGGTTGGTGGAGTCTGTAATGTTGCCATGGGCTTATGTTTTCTCCCTCTAATGTGCAGTCACAGCCTTTGAAAGTTGGGACAACTCGCACTTGGTTAGAGGGAGCGCATAACCTAATAGAACGTATTTTTTCTCATGGTAGTAGTTGGTCGGTAAGGCCAAACGAGCAAGTTGGCTCGCGATGAGAGCAGATTTATGGCTGTGTAATTGTTGAATATTAGCTATCGCCACTTTAATCCCCACCTCATGAATAAACTTATTTAAAAATAGGCAAGTGCCAAACATCAAGGGTGAGTTAGCTTCAAAACGTTGTATAAAATTTAAAAAACATTCTGACAGGCGGTCACAGACAAACTCACCATATTTTGGCATAGCACTCGATCTAATTGACTGCCTTATAAAGCCTTTTAAGAATTCATCCTTAGTGCATAAATAGTAGGCTTGCGCTGAAATATCATCACGATTCATAAGTTGATGGCATAAGTCACGAAAACGGGTTTTACTGTCAAAATGCAACCCCTCATGATTTACCCCTGTGGTAGCGGTATCGAAGGGAATTAATGATGGAGAAGATGATTGGTTTGCAGCGGCTACTAACCAATCCACGGCCAAAACTGGTTCAGCTGCTTCAGCGTTAAAGCCCTCAGGCATAAAAGAACTAGAATCATCAACTGGACTCGGTGCATAGGGGTCTGAAAAAGACCCCGCTAAGTTTGAGATACTGAAAGACATTTTACTGCAATAAAATGGTTAAAGGTGGTTGTTAGACACTCCATTATTGAAAATACTCACCGTTAATGTTGATAGTTTCAGATGAATTACTACTTTCTTATTGCAATAATGACTAAAGAAACAAACGCTAATACCATACAGTAAGTCGCTTGTAAGCCAGCCTCAATCGGGGTGATTTTAAAAATAGAGGCAATTAATAAGGCTTGAGCACCAAAAGGTAGCATCCCTTGAACCACACAAGAGAAAATGTCCAGTAAGCTTGCACTCCGCTTTGGACTGATGCCATGTTTATGAGCTAATTCTTTAGCAATATCTCCCGTTACCACAATTGAAACGGTATTATTGGCAATGCAGGTGTTAGTCAAAGCCACCATAAACGCAATACAAGCTTCAACTAACTTTGGGGATTTTTCTTTGGCATTTCGCGATAGGGTGTTTAACAGAGACTCGACCTTTTGGCAGATAAATTGAAGTCCGCCTTGTTGCTGCATCAAAGACGCTAAACCACCGACCAATAGCGATAGCAAAAAGATTTCTTGCATACTGCTAAAGCCACTATAAATGTCCTTGGTAAATTGAAGCGTGTGATAATCACTTGTGGCAAAGCCTGTGATTCCTGCCAGCACAATGCCTATGGTCAGCACTACAAATACATTTAGTCCAGATACAGCTAACACTAAAATGGTTAAGTAAGGAATCACTTTAACTAACTCATATTCTTGTTGCTTTATTTCAACTGAACCACTTCCAGCAAACATGAAAAAGATCAGCGTGATTAATGCAGCGGGAATGGCGAAAATTAAATTCTCACGGAACTTATCTTTCATCTCACAACCCTGAGTTCGAGTTGCGGCAATGGTGGTATCAGAGATAATCGAAAGATTATCGCCAAAGAGAGCACCAGACATCACTGCACCAGCCATCAAAAGCGGAGAAATATCGGTTTGGCCAACCACACCAAAAGCAATCGGTGCCACTGCAGCAATGGTGCCCATTGAGGTTCCCATCGCTGTGGCAATAAATGCTGTGATGATAAAGAAGCCCGGCAGTAAGAATTCAGGTGGAATAAAAGACAGACCAAGCCCAACCGTGGCATCCACACCACCAGTTGCCTTGGCAACAGAAGCAAAAGCACCAGCCAACAAGTAAATCAAACACATGGTGATGATATTGTTATGGCCAATGCCTTGAATAAAGGTCTCTATCGCTTGATTGAGTTTTTGCTTAGAAAGCAATAGAGCCAGAATGATGGCGGGTAAAATGGCGACAACGCTGGGTAATTGATAAAAGGCAAAGCCGATGCCTTGGTTTTGAAAATAAAGCCCTGCACCCACAAAAAGGGCGATAAATACCAATAATGGAATGAGCGGAACAAAGCTTGGCTTTGCAGTGATGATTGTATTATCAGATTGATTCACAATGACTCTCTGTATTTTTAGGTATTACTATTAATGACTATTTTCTAGTCAGTGTAAAGTCGTCAAATTATAATGTCAATCTAGACGTCCAGATGCTTTTTTGTGGTTTTAGTCAATAGCAACAGCACTCAAGCTGGTTCGAGTAGTGTTTCTGGCTTTTCTTCTTATTTATGTGATTCTTAGCAGAACTTGATTAGAATAAGGCATTATTCCGATTAAATTGAGCAACCGATATGCACGTACATATCCTAGGGATTTGCGGTACCTTTATGGGCGGCTTAGCCCTATTGGCAAGAGCCAAAGGCCATAAAGTCACAGGTAGTGATGCTAACGTCTACCCTCCAATGAGCACACAGCTTGAAGAGCAAGGTATTGAGCTTATTCAAGGCTTTGATCCTGCTCAGCTGGAAAATGATCAAGGTGAAACACCCGATTTGATTGTGATTGGCAATGCCATGTCGCGTGGTAACCCATGTGTCGAAGCTGTGCTGGATAAAGGTTTGCCTTATACATCGGGACCACAATTTTTATCTGATCATATTTTACCTGAGCGTTGGGTGTTAGCGATTGCGGGTACTCACGGTAAAACCTCGACTGCGAGTATGCTGGCATGGATCCTTGAAGATAACGGCTATCAGCCGGGCTTTTTAATTGGTGGTGTTCCGCAAAATTTTGGTGTTTCGGCTAGGTTGGGGGATTCAGTCTTTTTCGTGGTTGAAGCCGATGAATATGACAGTGCTTTTTTTGATAAACGCTCAAAGTTTGTTCATTACCAACCAAGAACGCTTGTGATCAATAACCTTGAGTTCGATCATGCCGATATTTTCGATTCTCTTGGCGATATCCAAAAACAATTTCACCATGTGATCCGAACAGTACCTTCAACCGGTAAAGTCATATGGCCGGCTGATATTGAGGCTGTGCAACAAGTGATTGAAAAAGGCATTTGGAGTGAACAGGAGTGTTTCCATCAACAACCGAGTGCAAAAGGTTGGTATACAAAATCACTGGCGGATG
The DNA here is from genome assembly GCF_003675895.1 of Parashewanella curva. GTDB lineage: Bacteria > Pseudomonadota > Gammaproteobacteria > Enterobacterales > Shewanellaceae > Parashewanella > Parashewanella curva. The sequence continues at coordinate 72,970 of NZ_ML014755.1, read as the reverse complement.
ATGGTCATCAATTTGAAGTGTATTTTGACGATGAACTGCAAGGCACACTAGATTGGGCGCTGATAGGTCAACATAATATCGAAAATGCCATTAATGCCATTGCAGCGGCTCGTCATGTTGGGGCTGCCCCTATTGCGGCTATTGAGTCATTAACTCGATTTGAACCGCCTAAACGCCGTTTAGAGCTGCTTGATAATGTTAGGGGTGTTTCAATTTACGATGATTTTGCTCATCATCCAACCGCAATCGCAACAACTTTACAAGCCATGCGCGCTAAAGTCGGTAAGCAAAAAGTCACCGTAGTATTAGAGCCTCGTTCTAACACCATGAAGTCAGGCGTACATAAATCCACGCTGGGGCAATCGTTGGCATTGGCTGATAAGGTCTACTTGTATCAATCGGGCAATGTCGGTTGGTCGTTGGACGATATTCGTCAAGATATTGATTCAGAGATTATTATTAAAGATAAGGTTGATGAACTCGTGCAAGTTATTTGTCATCAAGCCGAAGCAGATGAACATATTGTGATCATGAGTAATGGCGGCTTTGAAGGCTTACACGGGCAATTAATTGAAGCATTACAAAAGCGAGGAAGTAAAGCTTGATATCTCAAACCAACAAAACATCGATAAGTCTAGCGTGGACGGGGGCTTCAGGCGCACCGTATGGCATTAAGCTTTTAGAGTGTTTATTACAAGCTGACAAACGTGTGTTTTTGATGATATCCAGTGCTGCACGAGTGGTGTTAGATACTGAAAGCGGTATCAAGATAAGTGCTAATCCTCAAAAAGCCAAAGAACAACTGTTAGCAGCGTTGAATTTGGATGAAGCCAAAATGTCGGGTGAACTCGTAGTACTTGGCAAAGAAGAGTGGTTTTCTCCGCCAGCCTCGGGCAGTGCGGCGCCAAAGCAAATGGTGGTTTGCCCTTGTTCAACAGGCAGTTTAGCGGCTATCGCTACAGGCATGAGTAATAACTTACTTGAGCGTGCGGCCGATGTGGTGTTAAAAGAAAAAGGGAAGTTAATTCTAGTACCAAGAGAAATGCCTTTAAATTCAATCCATTTAGAGCACATGTTAAATCTTAGTCGCCTTGGTGCCACTATTATGCCAGCGTCTCCCGGTTTTTATCATGATCCCACTTCGATGTCAGATCTGGTAAACTTCGTGGTGGCTCGCATATTGGACCATTTAGGCGTTGAACATCAATTAACTCAGCGTTGGGGTTATGAGTCAAAGAACTGATAAAAATCAGTCGTATTCTACAGTTTGGAAGGTCTATGAAACACACCATTGAAGAAATGATTTCAACTGCTGAAATTGAGACTATGCTTGATCGGCTTGCAGATGAAATTAACGAACACTACAAAGAGCATAAGCGCTTACTTATGGTTGGGCTGCTAAAAGGTTCAGCGGTATTTATGGCTGATCTATGTCGCCGCATTCGTGGTCATGTTGAAATCGATTTTATGGCGGTTTCAAGTTATGGCAATAAAATGACCAGCAGCCGTGATGTTCGCATACTCAAAGATATAGACTCAGATATTGCAGGACGTGATGTACTGATTGTTGAAGATCTGATTGACTCAGGTAATACCCTAAATAAAGTCAAAGAAATGCTGATGCTTCGCTCACCTAAAAGTTTAGCCATCTGTACTTTGCTGGATAAACCGGAGCGTCGTGAAGTGAATGTCCATGTCGACTTTATCGGTAAAACCATTCCAGACGAATTTATTGTGGGCTATGGTATTGATTATGCCGAGCAGTACCGCAATTTATCCTATATCGCGAAAGTGATACCGCAGGAATAAATAATATTAAATAGTGCCTTGATAAAGTCAGTCTTGTCAGTTTGATAATTATTTCTATCGTCGCTCCTGCGAAGGCAGGAGCCTAGTGTCTTTAGTTTCAAGTAAAACAAGGAGCTGGATACCTGCCTTCGCAGGTATGACAAATACTTCAAAACTATTCAGTATTACTTGTAAATCAGGTTTTTATTTTATCTATATATTAGGAGTGAAAATCGGTGACCCCCCCGTTTGCCCTAGAATTGAAACAACTAAAAAAGACCTATAAAGGCGGTGTTGAAGCCGTTAAAGGCATTGATCTTACTGTAGAGCAAGGAGACTTCTTTGCTCTGCTCGGCCCTAATGGTGCAGGAAAATCCACCACCATTGGCATTATTAGCTCTTTGGTGCAAAAAACGTCTGGCTCAGTCAATGTTTTTGGCTATGACTTAGATACTCAAGTCGTACAGGCCAAGCTATCCATAGGCTTAGTTCCTCAAGAGTTTAATTTCAATCAGTTTGAACCATTGAACCAAATTTTGATCAACCAAGCTGGTTACTATGGTGTATCAAAAGCTGAAGCCATTGTGAGAGCTGAAAAGCATTTGAAGCAACTCGATTTATGGGACAAACGGAATACGGCCTCAAGGCATTTATCGGGTGGAATGAAACGCCGCCTAATGATCGCCAGAGCCTTAATGCATGAGCCCAAGCTGTTGATTTTGGATGAGCCTACAGCAGGGGTAGACATCGAACTTCGTCGCTCGATGTGGGAGTTTTTGAAAACCATTAACGCACAAGGCGTCACCATTATTTTGACGACTCACTACCTTGAAGAAGCCGAAATGCTGTGCCGTAACATAGGCATCATCGACAAAGGTGTGTTGGTGGAATGTACCAGCATGAAGAAGTTGCTCGGCAAGTTGAATGTTGAAACCTTTGTATTTGACTTAAAAGAAGATTGTCATAAATTGCCAGCTCTTGGTTCAATTCCCTGTCGACTGATTGATAAACATACTCTAGAGGTGGATGTAGAAAAAGCCCATGGACTCAATGATTTGTTTGCTTTACTTTCTGAGCAAGGTATATCGGTAATTTCAATGCGTAACAAAGCCAATCGACTTGAAGAATTATTTGTAGGTCTGCTCGAACAGGCTAAGGACGAAAAATAATGAGAGATTTATATTTTACGGCCTTTAAAAGCATTTTAGGCAAAGAGATCAATCGTTTTACTCGGATTTGGATCCAAACCTTAGTTCCGCCAGCTATTACCATGACCTTATATTTTCTGATCTTCGGTAATTTGATTGGTAGTCGAGTAGGTCAAATGTCAGGGGTGAGTTACATGGAGTTTATTGCACCCGGGCTTATCATGATGTCGGTGATCACAAACTCATACTCTAACGTGGCAAGTTCGTTCTACAGCCAGAAATTCCAGCGAAATCTTGAAGAAGTTATGGTGGCACCTGTGCCTTATTTTGTCATGATCGCAGGATTTGTGGGCGGTGGCGTATGCCGAGGTTTGATTGTTGGCGCTATTGTTACTTGTGTGGCGATGTGCTTTGTAGATATTGAATTGCATAATCCACTATTGGTTGTTCTTTCGGTGGTGCTGACTTCCGTGTTATTTGCACTTGGTGGACTAGTTAATGCGGTATTTGCTAAGAACTTTGACGATATCAGTATCGTACCCACATTTGTATTAACACCACTAACGTATCTTGGTGGCGTATTTTATTCACTTTCTTTGCTTCCAGATTTTTGGAAAGGCGTATCAGCCATGAATCCAATCGTGTATATGATCAACGTCTTCCGTTATGGGTTTTTAGGCGTGGCTGATATGAGTGTTCCTTTGTCACTCGCCATCATTGTAGGCTTCTGTGTAGGGTTATGGTGCTTGGCGTATTATCTGGTTTCTAGAGGCATTGGCTTGAGAAGTTAATTTTTGTCTGTTGGGGCAGACTATCCCCAAAACTTTTGCGAAGTTTACAAAGTCATGTGCTGTTAGCCCACACCCAACCAAGGTAGGGGTTATCAGCAACCCCCTCTCATGGCTCTTTGAATGCCGCCTCAACAGAGCTAAATGTTACTACTCACTAAAGTTATTGAATGTTCCCATAACTTTATCTGCTGCTGCGGCTGCGCCATTGGTGCTGTAATTGGTAACTTGGCCTGCAGTTCCATACTTAATACTTAAAATTGGAAACCAAGTGTAATGAAACATTTGTTGCAGATATTTTAAATCAAATTGTTGATAATCGACCCACCGATGATTTACGCAATTCAATACAAAAGTGGATTTAAAATCTAAATCCTGTGGACGATCCGCTACTGAGTGCAATCTAAAATAGGAATAAAAATTACCGCTGGTGTAACACTTTCCGGCGTTGATATCAGCCATTCTGCAATTAAGGTGTGAATTATCACAAGAAAATTCAAATAACCGAGCAGATGAATCTATCGGGAAGGAAAAAGCGATTACTATATTATTTGAAGTGTCAGTTTCAACCGTCCAATCCCCAAAATGTTCTATTGTGGGTGCTGCTAGTGCTGGTGATGTGAGTGCAGCAAGTAATAGTAAATGTTTCATAGTGGTTTACTCTCCATATCTGTTGAGATATGCAATACTTCCTCATACTCTAGTGTTAGCTGAGTAAGCAAGACATTTCAGCACAACTACTCATGCGTATTTCTGCGTTAGAACAGCCCGAAATAGGCCGTCTATTACGAACCGTTCTGCCTTGGACTTCACAAAATTTAGCCGCACTGTCGATTGAATTTATATTTTATCTATAAAAATGAAACGATACAGATCCCTTTATAAAAAGCTCAGGTTAAGTTAACCATCTTTAACCAAGAGATAATTAAACTGGGTAGATAGTACGGTTTTGTTATCCTAAAGTTTTTAATGAGGATGGTGAATTACAAAGCAGTTATATAAATTATCAATAAAATTAACGACTTTTGAGATAGCTTGATTGAGAATGCGAGTGTTCTCGCAATTTTAATTTAAGAATTGCTGTCTCAGTGTACTTAGCTGTATGCCTCCATTATGATGACATGCAAATAGCATTTATCACTTCATGTTATTTCTTCCTCATCTCTCATTGTTCGTATCAACGTTTTTTTATGGTTCTTTTCAAAGATCCGACTCATTAAGTTAGAGGTTTTATGTCAGATCAAACTGTATCGCCATCGTCAAAACGCTCGCCTTTAATTAGAGCTTTTGCTTTAGTTTTTGTTGTTATATTAGCCGTTGCGGCCTATTGGTTCAGTTATGGCCAATATTTTGAATCAACGGATAACGCTTATACCGCAGGCGATGTCACCAATATTAGTGCTCAAATTTCAGGAAAAGTGATCCAGTCTTTTGTATCTGAAAACCAAAAGGTATCGGCAGGGCAGTTACTGGGAAAAATTGATGACAGGGACTTTTTAGTTTCGATAGAGAAAGCAAAAGCGAACGTGACGTTAGCCTCTACTGAACTTGAAACCTTGCATGCCCAGCAGCAGTTACAGCAAAGTAAAATCTCACAAGCCAAGAGCAAAATTGCATCAGCACAGGCGCAATATAACTTAGCTAAACAGCAAGTGATCAGAGCTAAGAGTTTGATAAAAAGTAACTATGCCTCACAAAAAGATCTCGATACCGCCATTTCACAGCAAAAAGTGACTCAAGCTCAAGTGAAAGAAGCGCAAGCAGGACTTCAAGCTGCCAATGACAGCCTCAATGTGATCACTAGCCAATTACAACAAGCCAAAGCCAAAATCAGTGTAGCCAATGCTCAATTAGAGCAAGCGAAAATCGCACTCAGCTATACCAAAATTAAAGCGCCAGTAGATGGTGTTGTGGGTAAAAAAGGCTTGCGAGTTGGACTTTATGTACAGCCGGGAATGCCACTGTTAAGTGTTGTGCCAAGCGATAAAATTTGGGTAACCGCCAATTTTAAAGAAACTCAAATTGCTGATATTAAACCCGGAATGAAAGTTGAGCTGGCGTTGGACGCTTATCCAGACACACCACTTGAAGGTGAAGTAGAGAGCTTTTCGCCTGCCACAGGTGCTCAATTTGCACTGTTTCCACCCGAAAATGCTACTGGTAATTTTACCAAAGTGGTTCAACGTGTTCCTGTTCGTATCAAACTATTACACCCCGAAAAGTTACAAGGAAGGTTAATTCCCGGTTTGTCGGTCGAAGCGATGGTTGATTTAAGAAAATAATCATGTCGGAGTCAACAACCAGCAATGTATTACCCGCTGATGAAAACGAAAGCGTCAGCGTACGTCAATGGATCGCAATTATCGGTGGTCTTATTGGCGCATTTATGGCGATTTTGGATATTCAGATCACCAACTCGTCCTTACAGAATATTCAAGGGGCGTTATCCGCTACCATTGAAGAAAGTTCGTGGGTATCGACCTCGTATTTAGTCGCTGAAATGATTGCCATTCCATTAAGTGCTTGGTTGTCTCGTGCATTAGGAATACGACGCTATCTTACTGGTACCACATTCATCTTCATTTTGGCGTCCATTGCCTGTTCATTCTCATGGAATATGACTTCCATGACCATCTTTAGAGCCATTCAGGGCTTTAGCGGTGGAGCACTTATTCCATTGGCCTTTTCATTGATTGTACAACAATTACCGCTGAGTAAACGGGCAGTGGGCATGGCGATGTTCGGGGTGACGGCCACGTTTGCCCCTTCTATTGGGCCAACCCTTGGTGGATGGCTAACCCAAACCTTATCTTGGCAGTATATTTTTTATATCAATATTCCGCCTGCAATATTAGTAATCGGCATGATCCGTTATGGACTGGATGATGCAAAGCCGAATTTTTCAGCCCTTAAAGATGTCGATTGGTTAGGCATTATCACTATGGCACTTGGGCTAGGTTGCTTAGAAGTCGTGTTAGAAGAGGGTAACCGCAAAGGTTGGGACTCTCATTTTATTATTACGCTTGCAGTCATTTCGGGCGTGAGTATGTTCTTCTTTATTGTTAATGGATTGACTCACCGTAAGCCACTTGTGAATTTGAGGCTATTCAAAAATCTGCAATTCGCCATGAGCTGCCCTGCTTATTTTATTTTGGGTATGGCCTTATTAGGCTCGATTTATGTTTTGCCTGTGTATTTATCACAAGTTCAAGGTTATAACGCTCTAGAAATCGGTAAAGTGTTAATGTGGATGGGCTTTCCGCAGTTGTTGTTTTTCCCGATAGTGCCTCGTTTAGTGAATCACATAAAACCTAAGTATTTAGTGTCATTTGGTTTTTTTATGTTCGGTGTAAGCTGTTTTGTGAATACGCATATGGACATTAACTATTCAGGGCACCAACTGATTATTTCGATGGCATTAAGAGCGATCGGCAGTCCATTTATTCTCGTCCCTTTGTCATTAGTTTCGTTGCAAGACATCACTAAAGAACAAACACCTGATGCCGCAACAATAAGTAATGTGGTACGTAATTTAGGTGGGGCGTTTGGTATTGCCATTATTGCGACCTTAATTACCAATAAGACCGATGAACATTTTCAAAGGTTGAAATCGGCGTTACATGCAACCAACGATGGAATTTGGTTTCAACTTCAGCAAAAAGCCGCTTACTTTTTGCATTCTGGTTTTGATAGCTCAACGGCGATGACGCAAGCCAAAGCGTCTTTGTTTCAGACTATGCATAGAGATGCCGCCATTATGGCGTATAACGATGTGTTTTTTATCATGAGTGCTTTTTTGATTTTTGCTTCTGTGTTGATGTTGTTGACCAAGAGTGAGAGTAGTACTCAATAAAGGTGGATTGTTTGCGCCCCCAACTCTTAGGTTCGAATGCAATAACCACTTTTTATTAAGTAGATATACAGGCATTTTTTGATAATAACTGTTTCTAGTTTTTGAAAATTTTTAATTTTAAGAACCCTTGATTACCTTCATCTACTAGGGGAAACAATGTCTTTATATTCCAGTGTCTGCTCGAGGCAAAATCTATCTGAATCTTTTACTTCTATGATGTGTGGGGCTGCTGCTGGTGGTCCAACAGGAGCGTTGCTGGGAGGGCTTGCTCCAACGGTATCAAGAACTATCAAGTGCGGTTTTAGTCAATTTTTTAATTGTGGGACTAATGAAAGCCGGGCTGTAGCTCTTTCTCGCAAGGCATTTAATTTGGGGGTAACGGCAGGTTTGTCCTATGTAATAAATCCAGTAGGAAGTGCGAGTGTGCATTTTTGCTCTTTTTTGGGTGCTTATGTAGCCTCTGATGTTACAGTTTGGGCTTCTAATTCAGTACTTAATAAGGCTGGGGTTGCGAAAGATAGCAACATAAGACTTGCAGTTAACCTAGTACTTGGAGGGGTCGCATCTCATTATGGGGCAAGAGCCGGAGCAACTATTGGCCAATACCGTATAAGGATAAAACTTGGTGGTCCGGAGGTGTGTCAATATTATCCGGGTGAAGATGTAGAATTGAAAGTTGGCATTGAACAGAATGGTAAGTCTGCAGGTTCAATAATTAAAATTAAGGCTAAAGCGGGTGAGCATAGTTACTATTGTGGTGAAGAATGTATCAAATACAATATCGAAAGCGATGGAAAACAGCTTAGCTTTACAGGGAAAGAGCTTTTCTGTGGGGAATTAACCAAGCCAGAGCAGGTTGGTTCAGGCTTTTTATGCTTTGAGTATCAGGTAATAAACGAAAAACATGAAGTTGTTGGAACGGCAAAAGTATACTGTGAACCTAAATGCTTTGATTTTTCGGATTCTTCAAAAATACCTAAAGATATAGTACATGGGATGAGACTTATATCAGATGAAGAAAGTCAAAGTATTGCTGAAACTGTTTCAGACAAAATAGATAAACACTACAAAAAAACTGGAGGCAGGATGGAACAATCTTGTAAAAGAGCCGCTCAATTAACACAATGTGATATTAAACTGGTTTAATTAGCCTATGCTCTGCATAAGCCAACCTCTACAGCACAGCTACTTGTGCGTATTTCTGTGTTAGAGCCGTCCGAAATAGACCGGTCATTACGAACGAACTTGCGGTTTAGGTAAGTGTTCAGGTATTAGGCAACTGAAGTCGATTGTTTGCTAATGCTTTTGATTAGGTTGAAGGTCGGTTCTATATCTATATTTATATTTGTCAAAGAGTCACTACTCAATGTCTCTACAGAATGCCCCCATTTTTTGAGTTAACAATGGACTCCTAAACTTGAGTTATTAAGCTGTAATTCAGGCACTTATTGTTAATATCTTTTAGTTTGTTTGGGTTTAATTCCTTGTCCCTTTAGGCGAACTAACTTTAGATCTTTTTTGTGTCATACCTGCGCAGGAGTGACGAAAATACTAAATGATTCCTCGCCCCTTGGGGTGGGGTTTTTAATTTACTTCATAATAAGTGGGTGATGAATGTCTTTATATGACAGTGTTTGCTCTAGACAAAATTTGTCTGATACTTTTATCAGTAGTATGTGCGGCGCTGCAGCTGGTGGGCCTTTTGGAGCATTAATAGGTGGCTTTGCACCTACTATATCAAAAGTTTCTAACCACACAGTAAGACGTTTTTTTGGTTGTGAAAACACGGATGGAAGACTTCAATCAGTAACCCAAGCCTTTCTAAAATATACCGTTACTGCAGGCATAACTTATGTTATCAGTCCTGCTGGTGGTGCAGGTGTTCACTTTTGCTCATATTTAGGTTCTTTTCTAGCTGTGGACATGGCTACTTTAGCTTCGAATACAATTTTTGATCGTTTGGATGTCTCACAAGAAAGTAAGATAAGGTTCATCGTAAACGTAGCGCTTGCAAGTGTTTGTGGCGAAATAGGATCTAGGGCTGGCGCTAAGGTGGGCTTAAAAATTGACATAAAAAACCATCCGAAAGCTTTCTGGTATGGGCCGGATGCAAAGTTGAAAATAACAGGTTCGAGAGATGGAGAGTCTATAAGCGGATTTGTGAATGTAAAAACTAAAACGGGTGATCATAGCTATCTGTGTGGGTTTGAATGTGCTGAACATTTTTTCGAACAAGATGGTGTAACGTTGAGCTTTAAAGGGCAAACAGGATTTTGTGGCGAGCTTCCTTCTGATTATCAGCCCGTTTCGAGTACAAAATTATGGCTCCATTATGAGATAATGACTGGAAGAGGAGAAATAGTAGGCAAGATAAAAGTATACTCTCATAGTGGATGTTTTGACTTTTTGGACTGTGGTATACCTGAACTAGATGATATCGTACATGGTTTTATAATTGCTGAAACTGAAAAAGATTTAGAGCTCATGAAAGTACGTGACAGTGTTGTAAAAAAGCACTTATCAAGGGGGGGGGAGCCTCTATTTGATGATTGCCTTAGAAAGCCGGGTGAAACAAAGTGTACATTGCTGGGAACTAAGCCTGATACTAAAATGCAAACAGATAAAGGAAAAGATAGGGTAACGGTTCCCCTTACTGTTTTCTTTTAAGGCTAGTAACGATTATATAAATTTGCAATCGGATGTGCTCTACTCAGGGCTATGTCAGTGGTTTAAGTATAAACAGGTATTAAAACTAACTAATTCAGATTTAACTCCTACAAGATATCTTGATACTCTGAATTCATTCCAAAATTCAAATTGATTGTGTATGTTTCAATTATTAATTGAAAAGAGTTATCAAGCAGCGGTTTATTTTGGTTTGATAAGCGAGCCAGAAAATGATCTCAATTTCGATACAGTGATGCTTGGAGAGCAAACATACAAAATCAAATTGCTTCCATCAGATTTGCCTCTTGAGCAGAGGTTCGTTGTTTGGCTCGGTAATGAGGATGACATAACCCCTTGCAACTTTTCACATACGACAAATCGCACAAAAGAAATATATCCTAAATTGTTAACCTGCTCATCCATTTCGATGGTTAATAAAGCTAACTCAATTGCAGCAATGCAAGAAGATGACATGATTTTTGCGATCAAAAAAAGTGCCTATGAAGATTTAATAGAGCTATTACCTATCTTAGCTAATCAGTTGAAAATTAAAGACTGTCAATCCACTTTTGATAGCGTATGCAAAGAACTCGTAGATGATGTAGAGATCAGGCAGCAGTTCATTGATAGTTTTGAACAGCTTTCAGATGCTCGTTCACGTGATGTTATTTCTGCTTTTGAAATGGGGCTTCTCCCTTTTGTGTCTTTTTGCTCGCTCGAAAAGGCAATCTTAATTTGGCAAGAAAGTGAAAGTAGTGATGTGAAGCATAAGGTGATACAGAGAATTTCAAGCCTTATCCTAGCCCTTGATGATTATGGATTGAATGCTGGTATGAAACCTTCTAGTAGGGCGGAGTGTGATCCCAGTAGTAAGAATTTACAGCATATTATTACGCAGCCACCATTAAGAAAAGCTATCGTGTTAGAGCTTCATAACCGTCATCATCAAGCCTATGCCAGAAGACTATTTGCGAGTAACACTGAGGTGCTGGCTTGTGATTTAGAACCAGAATACTGTCTGCCTTTACTCTATTTTGAATCTCTTAACGATACCTCAGAGTTTCTACTTTACTCTAGAATGTTTGCAGAAGATCAATTTAATTATGTTATCGAAAACCTGCCAAATAGAGCTTTAGTAAATCTATTAAAGGATACATGTCAGGCACAAGAACAGTATGACGCGACTGAGATGAGAAGATTGATTGTAAATCATTGCTCAAGTTTAAAATTATGTGAAATAGCTAAAGAGTTACCTCTGTCAGCATTTATCAAATGTTTAAGGATAGTTGAAAATTCAAGCACAAAAGTATTCACCATTTCATCTTTGTCGGCATATCGAATAAAACTTTTTTTTCAAGCACAACAAGCGTCAGATTTACAACAAGAGTTTATTGAAGAAGCAAAGACAAATAGAGGAACTCTATTGCGTATTCAAGACCTGCTTAAAGATGAGGATACCCAATCACTCCCTGAAAAACTGGCTAAATTAGTCGTTACTTCTACATCATAGGCTGATTATGACAATGGTGATTTTAAAATGACGTTTGTTCGTCGCACCTGCGAAGGCAGGTGTCTAGAGGCTTTTTAGCTTAAGATAAAACTTCTACGAAGTTTACAAAGTCGTGGTGCTGCACACCACACCGCCAAAAGGGGATTGCTGGTGATCCCCCTTTTTCACGGGTGTGGGTGGTAAACCCACGACTTTCTAAACTTCGAAGAAGTTTTGCTTCTACTACACAAAAAACAAGCAAAGAAAAAAGTCATTGAATGCCTGCTAAAAGCATGCAGGCATGACGGTACGACTACCGAAAGTCACTGGATGCCTGCTAACAGCACGCAGGCATGACGGTACGACTACCGAAAGTCACTGGATGCCGGCTAAAAGCACGCAGGCATGACGGTACGACTTCCAAAAGTCACTGGATGCTGCTAACAACATGCAGGCATGACGTTAAAACCGACACTTATAAGTTGTCCATACTTATAACCAAAATCCTGTATACTCATCCCCTTACCACCCCAACAACAAAGGACAACAATGACTCAAGGCACTTTCTATTTAATGCAGTCAAATAGCACTGAACAAGACTTGCGTCATTTTATCTGTCAGTTGGTAAAGCAACATTATCAGCAGCAAAAGCGTGTCTATCTGCATTGTGGAACACGAACTCAAGCTCATGAAATGGATGATTTATTGTGGGCATTTGAAACTGAAACCTTTATTCCCCACAACCTCAAAGGGGAAGGGCTGAAAGGTGGATCGCCAGTAGAAATTGGTTTTGATCAACAAGCTCAAATAAAAGATTACGATATTCTGATAAATCTTGCAGACCAAGCCCCTGCTTTTGCGGTAAACTTCCCTCAAATTATTGACTTTGTTGTGGCCGATGAGAATCAAAAAGCCATCGCTCGCGACCGTTTTCGCCAATATCGTTCTATGAGTATTGAACTCAATACCCAAAATCAGAACAGTTAGAAAAGTGTGTAGTATTTTCAGATACTCAGAAGAGCAATAGTACGATAAGACAACAGTTCGTACTATTACTCTTTCTAATCCGCTTAACAACACATATTGGCACGAACCCAATTAAGCTTTTAAAAGACGAACTCCCATGGAAAAAACATACGATCCTCAGTCTATAGAACAGTCTCTTTACCAAAACTGGGAAGAGAAAGGTTATTTCAAGCCGCATGGTGATACCACCCAAGGCAACTACTCCATAATGATCCCACCACCGAACGTGACGGGTAGCCTACACATGGGTCATGCATTCCAAGACACCATTATGGATACCTTGACTCGCTACCAGCGTATGAAAGGTAAAAACACCTTATGGCAAGTGGGTACGGATCATGCGGGTATCGCAACCCAAATGCTGGTGGAACGTAAACTGGATGCTGAAGAAGGTAAATCTCGCCATGATTTAGGTCGTGATGCGTTCATCGACAAAGTGTGGGATTGGAAAAAACAATCTGGCGGTAATATCACTCAGCAGTTACGTCGTCTTGGTGCGTCTGTAGATTGGGATCGCGAACGTTTTACCATGGACGAAGGTTTATCAAAAGCCGTTCAAGAAGTGTTTGTTCGTCTTTACGAAGATGATTTGATTTATCGTGGTAAGCGTTTGGTGAACTGGGATCCAAAACTTCATACTGCGATTTCAGATTTAGAAGTTGAGAACAAAGAAAAGCAAGGCAGCATGTGGCACTTGCGTTATCCATTAGCGGATAACGAACTGACCGCTGACGGAAAAGATTACCTAGAAGTGGCGACCACTCGTCCTGAAACCATGTTAGGTGACAGTGCAGTTGCGGTTCATCCTGATGATGAGCGTTATCAAAACCTGATTGGTAAATTTATTCTGCTGCCAATCGTGAATCGTCGTATTCCAATCGTTGCTGATGATTACGTTGATATGGAGTTCGGAACAGGCTGTGTGAAAATCACCCCTGCGCACGATTTTAACGATTACGAAGTGGGTAAGCGTCATCAACTACCAATGTTCAATATCTTGACCATTGATGCCGCTATCCGTAGTGAAGCGGAAGTCGTAAACACTGACGGCACCATCAACAAAGACATCGACGGCAGCCTACCGCAAGAATTTGCAGGTATGGAACGTTTTGCCGCTCGTAAAGCGATTGTGGCTGAGTTTGAGCGTATTGGTTTGCTTGAAAAAATCGAGCCACACGGTTTGAAAGTCCCTTATGGCGATCGCTCGGGTGTGGTTATCGAACCATTATTGACTGACCAATGGTACGTTGCGGTTGCGCCAATGGCGAAAACAGCGATTGAAGCGGTAGAAAACGGCGACATTAAATTTGTACCTCAGCAATACGAAAACATGTACTTCTCTTGGATGCGCGACATTCAAGACTGGTGTATTTCACGTCAGTTGTGGTGGGGACACCGTATTCCAGCTTGGTATGACGAAGCTGGTAAAGTGTATGTTGGTCGTAACGAAGAAGAAGTTCGTGCTAAGTATGAGTTAGATGATTCAGTGGTGCTTCGCCAAGACGATGACGTATTAGATACTTGGTTCAGCTCGGCATTGTGGACCTTCTCTACTTTAGGTTGGCCAGACAACTTGGAAGATCTAAAAACCTTCCACCCAACGGACGTGTTAGTAACAGGTTTTGACATCATCTTCTTCTGGGTTGCCAGAATGATCATGATGACCATGCACTTCATTAAAGATGAAGACGGCAAGCCACAAGTACCATTTAAAACCGTTTATGTGACTGGTCTTATCCGTGACGAACAAGGCAACAAGATGTCTAAGTCTAAGGGTAACGTACTTGATCCATTGGATATGATCGACGGTATCGATCTTGAGTCACTAGTAACCAAGCGTACTGGAAACATGATGCAGCCGCAGTTAGCGGCTAAGATTGAAAAGAGCACACGTAAAGAGTTCGCTGAAGGCATCGAAGCTCATGGTACAGATGCATTGCGCTTTACCCTAGCGGCAATGGCATCAACAGGTCGTGACATCAACTGGGATATGAAGCGTCTAGACGGTTACCGCAGCTTCTGTAACAAGCTTTGGAACGCATCACGTTATGTATTGATGAACACCGAAGGTGAAGATTGTGGCTTTGACTCTTTGTCTAACGAAAGTGGCGAGATGGAATTCTCGCTTGCAGATCGTTGGATCTCAGGTCTATTTAACGAAACCGTGAAAACCTTTGATGATCACATTAACGCTTACCGTTTCGACCTTGCTGCGAATACCGCTTATGAGTTCACATGGAACCAGTTCTGTGACTGGTACTTAGAGCTAACCAAACCTGTTTTGAACAACGGCACTGAAGCACAAAAACGTGGTACTCGCTCTACGTTGATCACTGTGCTTGAAGCCATGCAGCGTCTACTGCACCCAATCATGCCTTACATCACCGAAACCATCTGGCAGCGTGTTAAGCCTCTGGCAAAAGTTGAAGGTGAAACCATCATGCAAGCGGCTTTCCCTGAATTTGATGAAACTCAGGTGGATGAGCAAGCCATGGCCGATCTTGAGTGGGTTAAGCAAGTGATTGTTGCGGTACGTAACATTCGTGCTGAGCTCAACATTGCACCTTCTAAGCCGCTAAATGCATTGCTTAAGAATGTATCTGAGCAAGACAAAGCACGTTTAGAAGCTAACCAAGCCTTCTTTACGACTCTAGCTAAGCTTGAATCAATGACGATTCTAGCCGCTGATGAAAAAGCGCCAATGTCTACTACTGCATTAGTAGGTGAAATGGAGCTGCTTATCCCAATGGCTGGTTTGGTTGATGTCGCGGCTGAAATGGCACGTATCGACAAGCAGCTTGAAAAGCTCGTGAAAGAAGTGAGCCGTATTCAAGGCAAACTTTCTAACGAAGGCTTTGTGGCGAAAGCACCTGAAGCCGTTATTGAAAAAGAGCGTGCAAAACTGGCCGATCTTGAGCGTGATATGGACAAGCTTCAAGAAACAAAAGCAGAATTTGCAGCACTTGACGCATAATTTGTCATAAATTATTGCTATAAAGGGCAGTTCTTAAGAGCTGCCTTTTTTATTAGAAGAAAATATAAATGGAATTAGCAACACTTACTCAACTGATATTACCATTGGCTCTGGCAATGATGATGCTAACGCTTGGGTTGAGTTTATCTATTCGTGATTTTAAAGAAGCTTTAGTTAATCCAAAGCCCTTTATCTTTGGAGTTACGCTTCAACTTCTTCTATTACCCTTGATTGCTTGGTTGCATATTTTGCTGATTGGTAAGTTTATTGAGTTACCTCTGCTAGTCACGGTTGGATTAGTGATTTTGGCTTCTTGCCCCGGAGGAGCAACGTCAAATTTAATTGCTTTTTTATTAGGCGGTAACGCTGCACTTTCGGTGAGCATGACTGCTTTTGTAAGCCTTGTGATGCCCGTAATTCTTCCTTTAAGCCTATCTTGGCAGTTGTCTTGGTTAGGTATTGATTCACAAGTCAGTTTGCCTTTTCTTATCACCTTTCAAAAATTGCTTTCAATTACTATCGTACCTGTGATTGTAGGTATGATCATCCGAGCCTTTTTTAGACAAGGAGTGGAAAAAGCACAGCCTTATATTTCCCGCATAGCGACAATCTTATTTTTTGGGCTGGTGGTGTTTATGGCATGGCGCTTTCAGCAAGATTTATTAAAATCAGGCTGGTTAATGGTGCTTATGTGCTTGAGCGTTTGTATTCTGGCCATGTTAGTGACTCAGCTGATCTGCAAACAGGCTAAGCTGAATTTTAGCTATCGTCGAACCTTATTGATTGAGGTCGGTATTCAAAATGCGGGTACTGGTATGTTCATTGCCGCCGTTATTTTGAAGCAGCCTGAATGGACCTTGCTGCCCATGACTTACGGACTGGTAATGAACATCCCCATTCTTCTTGTGTTTGTGAAAGATAAATGTCTTCAAGATCAATGATAAACTATTTGGGCTTTCCGAATTTAGCGATTGTTACGTGATATTTAGGCAAGGATGTTTCTTCTGTTTTTACTGTGGTTGTTGAGTTGGTTGTCCAGGAAGTCTTCTGTCTAAGGCACTGACTCATTTTTTCTGCATCTTGCTCTAATGCCCAAAGCTTTTCACGTTCACCTACTTTTACAATAAACTGTCGTACCTGATTAGGAACTTCTCGGGCAAGCCCGTTGGTAGTTGAAAATGCTCGTTGGGAAATGGGGAGTATTCTTGCGATAGATTGTAGAGCCATTGTGTTTCTTCTGTATTTTTGCCAAAGAAAGATAGTACCGCTTATCCAGAAAATTGATTAGATCGATTTGCTCTATTAAAGAGCAGCATTCGATTTATATAGTTTTTGGGAGAGCGTGTTCGATTAACTGCATTGGCTCAGTGATTCAATACATTTTGAATTGTTTCCAGTAAGTTCGATATGCTTTTTGTTCGCTATTAAAGGGCAAAGAGCTTTGCAATCCACTAAGTTAGAATTATCGTAAATCCCTAACTGCCCCGAAAAGTGTGGGTTTATGTTTTGTAGTCCATCTAGGTTAGTAAGCTTTGCAAGGTTATCAATGATCAATCTACCATTGATATCGGTTAGGCTTTTAAAGCCGTCTAGTGACGCTAAATTTTTCATATCGAAGAGTCCAAAATGACCATTTATTTTCTTAAATTGCGATAAGAAATCACTTTGTTTGATATCGTCGTCATTATCTAGAGACATGTCACCATTAAATACACCATCACTCGAAGTTAACAAACCAATTGTAGTTAGAGTGGGACTATTATTTACTTGAAATAGATTAGATGCGTCTTTACTCAAGGCAGCTGTGGCACTTGTAACGTTTCGTAAAAGTGGGTTATTTGAGATAAAACCCATGGTTGCGACATTGGAAACCTTTAAGGGGCTGATATCTTTTAAAATGTTATTGCCAACAAGAATCAGACTTTGAAAATCAGTAAGTTGTTGTAATCCGTCTAAGCCGCTTAATGCTTGGTTGGCCTCAAGGTCTAGTGAGCCGCCTATGCTTGTCAAATTTTTTAAATCTTTTAATGAAGTTAAATCTACTGTGTCTGTTATCAGCAAATCTCCAGATATAGAGTTGAGATTTGATAAGCCCTCTAAGTTATCCACTTTATCACTATCGATTAATATAGAGCCTGCAAAGGCCGTGCATTGACCATACTCAAGTTTAAAATTGTCTGCATCTTCTTGGTTATTAATAAAAAATTTTTGACATGGAACTCCACAGGTATTGGAACTAGAAGTTTGAGCAAAATTATTTTGCAGATGAAGTGTCGAAGCATGCACACACATAGAGTACAGGCAAATAAGAATACTGAGATATTTCATACAGCACCCATTTATACTCGTGACACTTGAAGATGCAACTTTCAGGGCTTGTTCAGCGTTGCATTATTCGAGGCGTGAAAGTGCAGAACTAGCGGGCTAATTCAAGCTTTCGCAACAAAGAACAATCGATGCTGAAAAGCTCACGCAGTGCGAGTTTAATTGCCATTTATGCTGCGTTACTTACCCTTAAAATAGACTGACTATTTCTACGGTTAAGTGCCTTGCCTAAATGGCAATTAATTCTCGCTTAAATCCTGCATCTTCAAGTATCACGAGTATATAAAGTTAAGAAGGTAATGAAGCCTTGATGTATGGCTATATAGTCTGCCTAAAATCATTAACTAAGAACAGGGACATTTGCATCGATTCTGTATCTAAGCTGATCAAAAACAACATTTAAGTCCATCCTATTACTTTTTACTTTGTATATTTTATGCAAGGATGTTATTTGAACATGATTGTTAGTGGTAAATAACAACAAATAACGACCATAGGGATCAATTATGGAAAAGGATAATTCGACATCTGGCAATGATTTAAGGGAAGTAAAACAGCTTGGAATGTGGGCATCTATTGCCAGCTTAAGCTATGTGTTTTGGCTTGTCGGTGGCATGGAAGTCGTTGAGCGGTTGGCCTATTACGGCGTTAAAGCCAGTGCAGGCCTTTATGCTAAGGCTCCAGCCTCAGAAGGAGGATTGGGAATTAGCCTTGGAGATTATGGCATCATCTTATTTTGGTGGGCCATTATGCAAACCTTTATTCCGGTGTTCACTGGCGGCATATCAGATCGAGTGGGTTATAAGGAAACCATTTTTGCCTCAACCATTGTCAAAATCGCTGGTTACTTAGTTATGGCCTTTTATCCTTCGTTTTGGGGATTCTTTATTGGTGCAATGTTACTTGCTGGTGGTACGGGTATTTTCAAACCGGGGATTCAAGGCACTTTAGTCATGTCCACTAATCGAAATAATACTTCGATGGCATGGGGCATTTTCTATCAGCTGGTCAATATTGGTGGATTTCTTGGGCCGCTTCTGGCGGCGCACATGAGGCAGCTGGCATGGGAAAACGTGTTCTTTGCCTGTGCCATTATTATTTCTTTCAACTTTTTACTGCTGCTTGCATACAAAGAACCCGGTAAAGAAGAGCGTTTAGCTCGAATGGCTCAAGTGAAAAGCGGTGAGTTACAACAAGAAGTCTTATGGAAAGATGCATGGAATGAACTAAAAAAGCCGATTGTGATTTATTACATGCTGGTGTTCTCAGCCTTTTGGTTTATGTTCAACTCACTATTTGATGTGTTGCCGATTCATATCGAAGAATGGGTGGATACTAGCGTGATTGTTTCCAGTATTTTTGGCTCAGAGACGCCGAGTGTATTTTTGCAAAAAGTGATGGCGATGGATTTTGCTGGCACCAAAATTTTGCCAGAAGGAATGATCAGCATTAACTTTGCTTTGATCATGACCACTTGTTTTTTAATCGCTGGTTTAGCGGCAAAATTTAGAGCTACCAATGCCATGCTCATTGGCTGCATTTTGTGTATTTTATCCTTTGCGATTATTGGTTTTTATACGGCCGCTTGGGTAATGGCATTTGCCATTGTTTTGTTTTCAATAGGCGAAATGATGATAAGCCCTAAAAAGAATGAGTTTATGGGGAATATTGCTCCAAAAGGCAAAAAAGCCATGTATCTTGGGTTTGTTATGCTGCCACAAGGTATTGGGTGGGGACTTGAAGGTTATTTTGGTCCTAAGCTCTATGAATGGTATGCATCAAAAGAGTTGTTCTCTCGTGAGTTGTTGGTTGAGCGTGGTATGTCAATTGATGATATGGAAGCCATTCCTCAAGGTGAAGCATTTAGCGCTTTAGTGAGCTTTACAGGTGAATCCGCGCAGGACTTAACGTTATTTTTGTATCAAACCCATAATATCGGATTGGCTTGGTACATAATGTCAGTCATAGGGTGTATTTCGGCGGTTGGCATTTATTTTTATGGCAAGTGGTTATTGAAACTGCAACGCAGTTAATTTATTTCTTTTCGTTAAATCTGCGTTGATGTTCGCATTTTTACTCATGTAAAATCCGTGATGGCCGTCTTAGTGGTATATACTCGTAATATTTTTACCCTCGCAGAAGTCTTGCATCTACGAGGATAACGAGTAAATAACAACAAAAATAACCATAAGGATTAATTATGGATAATGGGAATGCTACATCGGGCAATGATCTGCGCGAAGTAAAACAATTGGGCATGTGGGCTTCAATTGCTAGCCTTAGTTATGTTTTCTGGCTGGTGGGCGGTATGGAGTTGGTTGAAAGGCTTTCATACTATGGTGTAAAAACAACAGCTTCGTTATATGCCCAAGCACCTGCTTCAGAAGGCGGTTTAGGTATTAGTCTTGGTGATTACGGTATTATTATGTTTTGGTTTGCGATAACCCAAACTTTTGTACCTGTTTTTACCGGCGGTATTTCAGACCGTGTTGGCTACAAAGAGACGATTTTTGCTTCAACCGTCATTAAAATTGCCGCTTATTTAGTCATGGCTTTTTTCCCGTCATTTTGGGGATTCTTAATTGGAGCTATGCTACTTGCTGGTGGTACAGGGATCTTCAAACCGGGTATTCAAGGGACGCTGGTTTTATCGACTAATCGAAATAATACCTCGATGGCATGGGGATTGTTTTATCAGATTGTGAATATTGGCGGCTTCTTAGGCCCTATCGTCGCAGCTTATATGCGCCAGCTATCATGGGAAAATGTATTCTTCACCTGCGCCGCGATTATTTCTCTCAACTTCGTACTTTTACTTGCTTACAAAGAACCGGGTAAAGAAGCTCGTCTTGCACGTATGGCACAAATCAAAAGTGGTGAAGTTAAACAAGATGTGCTTTGGAAAGACGCTTGGCATGAATTGAAAAAGCCCATTGTGATTTACTACATGTTGGTATTTTCAGGTTTTTGGTTCTTATTTAACTCTCTGTTTGACGTATTGCCCATTCACATTAAAGAGTGGGTTGATACCAGTGTTATCGTAAGCAGTTTGTTTGGTGGTGAAACCCCGAGTGCATTCTGGCGAGGTTTGTTGGCAATGGATTTTGCTGGAACCAAGATTTTGCCTGAAGGTTTAGTGAACATTAATGCGGCATTGATCATGACTTGCTGTTTCTTGGTTGCGGGTTTGACGGCGAAAGTTCGCGTTACGACTGCAATGTTAGGCGGTTGTTTGTTGAGTATTTTTGCATTCCTATTAATTGGGTCGTACCACGCCGCTTGGATAATGGTTTTTGCTATTGCTATGTTCTCGCTAGGTGAAATGATGATCAGCCCTAAAAAGAATGAATTTATGGGGAATATTGCGCCAGAAGGCAAAAAAGCCATGTACCTTGGATTTGTTATGCTACCACAAGGCATTGGCTGGGGTTTAGAAGGTTACTTTGGTCCTAAGTTATATGAGTGGTATGCCTCGAAAGAATTATTCTCTCGTGAGCTATTGGTAGAGCGTGGAATGTCAGTGGCAAATATGGAGAAAATTCCTCATGGTGAAGCCTTCAAAACTCTGGTGAGTTACACAGGCGATACGCCACAGGCGTTGACTCAATATTTGTACGAAACCCATAATATCGGAATGGCTTGGTACATTATTGCTGCAATAGGAAGTATTTCAGCAGTCGGTATTTATGTTTACGGTAAGTGGTTATTAAACTTGCAAAGACAGCAAGGGTAAGCACTCAAATAGCACAAAATTTAAGCCTGAAAGATCAATAAGCCCTAGAAAAGCCGAGTTTTTGAACGCGGTTTTTTTCTGTATAATTATTTTCTTTTTTTGAAGTGTAAATAACTCAATGAGTCAACGTGTTTTTTCGTTAACAAATGAAGACGAAACTGTGGCTTTAGGTCGCCAACTCTCAGCTTTGATCACTCCGCCTTTAACCTTGTACTTAACAGGGGATTTAGGTGCAGGAAAAACCACGTTTTCTCGTGGTCTAATTCAATCACTTGGTCATCAAGGTGCTGTAAAAAGCCCTACTTATACCTTGGTTGAACCATATGAATTGCCATCAATGCGAGTGTTTCATTTTGATTTATATCGATTAATGGATCCCGAAGAATTGGAATTTATGGGGATCCGCGACTATTTTTCTGATGATTGTTTGTGTATTGTGGAATGGCCTGATCGTGGTCACGGCTTATTGCCAGAAGCTGATGTACACTTACATATTGATTATATGGAAGAGGGGCGAACTTTAAGAATGGATGCAATTACCTCTAAAGGTAAGATATTAATAGAACAATTAAAATAATATGTCGATAAAAGCTTACTGCAAACAATTAGTTTTAATGGTGCTGTTCACGTTGCCTTTGCAAGCTGTAGCCGCCAATAATTTGAAAAGTGTTCGAATATGGGCGGCACCTGATTCAACACGAGTGGTGTTTGATCTCAGCAGTAAGCCTAAATTTAATGATTTTACCCTTTCCAAACCTGATCGATTGGTTATCGATTTATCCAACAGTAAAACTAAGCTTAATTTTAGTAAGATTAAAAATAGCAGTAAGCTGATCAAACGAGTTCGTGTCAGTAAGCCTCCTAAAAAAAGCACCTTACGAGTGGTTATTGACCTGAAAAAGTCAGTCAAAGCAAAACTATTCTCGCTTAAGCCAACCGCACCGTATGGAAATCGTTTGGTAATCGATTTAGAGCCTGCGGTAAAAACAGCCAAAAAAATCGTTCATCAACCCAAAACAGCACTGAGAGATATTATCATTGCCATTGATGCTGGACACGGTGGTGATGATCCGGGGTCAATTGGCCCTTCTGGTATGCATGAGAAGAAGGTGGTTCTGCAAATTGCGAAGCGCTTAAAGTCCCTTATTGATAAAACCCCAGGAATGAAAGCGGTAATGACAAGAACTGGTGATTATTTTGTCAATCTTAATCGCCGTAGTGAGATTGCGCGTAAACGAGAAGCGGACTTACTTGTGTCCATTCACGCTGATGCCTTTACCACCCCTAAACCGCGCGGTGCTTCGGTATGGGTATTAAGAAAAGGTCGAGCAGAAACTGAAATGGGTCGCTGGCTGGAGCAGAAAGAGCGCCACTCTGAATTATTAGGCGGTGCTGGTGAGATCATTCAAAACACGGATAATGAACAATACCTCGCAAGAGCATTGATTGAAATGGTATCAGACAAGTCATTAACCATTAGTCATACCGTTGCTAGTGATGTACTAAAACAGATGGGGCGTGTGACCAAACTTCATAAAAAGCACACTGAATCAGCAGGTTTTGCTGTGTTAAAATCACCGGACATTCCGTCCATTTTGGTTGAGACAGGGTTTATTTCGAACCCTAAAGAAGAGCGTTTGTTACGTTCGAATAATCATCAATATAGACTTGCGAATGCTATTCATAAAGGCATCTATCAGTATTTTAAGAAAAATGCGCCTTCCGATACCTTAATAGCCAGTCAGGTCACCATTAAATATAAAGTGGTGAGAGGTGATTCATTATCTAAAATTGCCCAGCGTTATCAAGTTTCTGTAAACAGTATAAAAAAAGCCAACAAGTTGAGATCAAATACCGTTAGAATTGGTCAAAATCTCACAATTCCACGTAGCTAAGGTAATCTATGCCAATCCAAATTTTGCCACCTCAGCTTGCAAACCAAATTGCCGCTGGGGAAGTGGTAGAAAGACCCGCCTCTGTAGTTAAAGAACTTGTTGAAAACTGCCTAGATGCAGGGGCGTCTCGTGTCGATATTGAGATTGAGAAAGGCGGCGCCAAATTAATTCGAATTCGTGATAACGGTTGTGGTATTGCTAAAGAGCAATTAGAGCTTGCCCTTGCGCGTCATGCTACCTCAAAAGTAACCACATTAGATGATTTAGAAGCCATAATGAGCTTTGGTTTTCGTGGTGAAGCTCTGGCATCAATCAGTTCAGTTGCAAGGTTAACCCTCACCTCTAAAACTGAGGAACAAAGCGAAGCTTGGCAAGCTTATGCAGAAGGTTCACAAATGGCCGTTAAGGTGATTCCTGCTGCACACCCTGTCGGAACCACCATTGAAGTTCATGACTTATTTTTTAATACGCCTGCACGTCGACGCTTTCTAAAGAGTGATAAGACAGAATTCACCCACATTGATGAATGGCTGAAACGCATGGCCTTGGTGAGAAGTGATATCCACTTTACTTTGCAGCATAACGGAAAAATGGTGAGAAATTACCGTCCTGCAAGTAATGAAAGCCAATATATTAAACGACTTGGGCAAGTGGCTAGCAATCGATTTGCTGAACATGCTGTTGCGGTAGATTGTGAGCATGACGGAATGAGATTACGTGGTTATTTACAGTCCCCTACCGTGCCTGAGCCAAGCCTAAACATGCATTATTTCTATGTGAATGGCCGTTATGTTCGAGATCGTTTGGTTAATCACGCGGTGCGACAAGCGTTTGGAGAACTGTCCGTTGAGTTACAACCGAATTACGTATTACAGTTCGATTTAGATCCTCATCAAGTGGATGTGAATGTTCATCCCGCTAAACATGAAGTGCGTTTTCATCAAAGTCGCTATGTGCATGATTTTATTCTTCAAGCGCTACAATCGGCACTAAGTCAGCTTGCTGAACCCATAGAGTTAGATGACGATAGGGTTAACGAAGAAAGCTATATTGCTACTCATTTTGATTCAGCCTTTGACAATGATAGTGGGCATACATCAAGAGGTGCTATGCCTAATTCTGGAGCGATTTCTTCGGGTTCTGGAGGAGGCTCTAGGCTTTATCAACCGAGATATTATAGCGATCAACTAAATGTTAATGCAGTAAAAACCTATGCAGACTTGTTGTCTACTAACGAATCGATAAAAGACTCAGCGATTGCGGAACCGGGGGTTGCGACAGACGTTCAGGCGATGCCACCTTTGTTAGATGGTGAGTATTGGTTATTTACAGAAGATAATCACATAAAATTGCTTGAAGTGAAAAAAGCAGCCTTGTTATGCAATAAACTGCAAATTACTCAAAAGCTAGCAACAGGCTTAGTTCCCCAGCCTTTGTTGATGCCTGTTTCTATTACTCAACTACCCGATTGGCCGCAATTGGTGGACACAAATCAAGTTTTATTAAGAAAATTAGGCTTAGAGCTAACATTTCGTGCTCAGCAGTTGATAATTAAAAAAGTGCCCTCATATCTTAGAGACTGCCAGTTGGTTGAAGTGATACCCATGTTATTACAGTGGTTGCAAAGTGAGCAACCAGCTGATGAGGCTCTTGTACAATGGTTGGCAGAGATCAGTATTCAAGGTTTTGTATCTGCTAAACAAGTATGGTTGATGTATCTACAATTGACTCAAGAGCAGCAAAAAGAATTGCACAAACAGGCTATCGACTTGCCGTGGCAGCGCTGGTTGAATGAGCATTAATATTGGACTTATGTCTAATTGAATTACAAGAGAAGTTAAGTGACAAATAGCAAGTATCCAAAAGTCATTTTGTTAATGGGGCCAACAGCTTCAGGTAAAACATCTTTGGCAATAGAATTAGCTCAGAACCACAATTGTGAAGTGATATCTGTGGATTCAGCGTTAATTTATAAAGGAATGGATATTGGCACAGCTAAACCTTCGGTTGAAGAGTTGGCGATAGCACCGCATAGGCTAATTGATATACTTGACCCTACAGAAAGCTACTCAGCCGCCGATTTTAGATCTGATGCGATTCGAGAAATTGATGAAGTTATTGCTCGAGGTAAAACGCCAGTGCTTGTAGGCGGTACTATGTTGTACTTTAAAGCATTAATTGAAGGGTTATCGCCATTACCAGAAGCGGTACCAGAAATCAGGCAACAAATTTTAGCTGAAGCTGGGCAGTTAGGCTGGGATGCATTACATGATCAATTGAAGCAGATTGATCCCGTTTCGGCTGAGCGGATTCATCCGAATGATCCGCAGCGTTTATCTAGAGCAATAGAAGTATACAGAATTAGCGGTAAAAGCCTGACAGAGTTAACTCAGACTAAAGCCGAAGCTTTACCGTATGAATTTATTCAGTTTGCGATTGCTCCAAATGAAAGAGCACAACTGCATAAACTGATAGAAAAACGATTTAAAATAATGCTTGAACAAGGATTTGTTGAAGAAGTTAAAGCGTTAAAGGCGAGAGAAGAGCTTCATTTAAATCTACCATCAATGCGATGTGTAGGGTATCGTCAATGTTGGCAATACCTTGATGGAGACTATGACTATAATGAAATGGTTGAAAAAGGTGTTGCAGCTACTAGGCAATTGGCCAAACGTCAATTAACATGGCTACGTAGTTGGAAAGAATTAAATTGGTTGGAAACGGGTGCTGAAGAGAATGTAAAAAACGTTGCCCAATATCTTGATTAGCCAATTTACTATTGTTGTATCATACTGTTATTTGCAGTAACTCGAACCCAGTATAAATATTAAATATAGATTCAATTATAAATTAAAAAGGAAACCAAAATGGCTAAGGGGCAATCATTACAAGACCCATTCTTAAATGCACTTCGTCGCGAGCGCGTTCCTGTATCAATCTACTTGGTCAATGGTATTAAACTCCAAGGGCAAGTAGAGTCATTTGATCAATTCGTGATCTTATTAAAAAACACGGTCAGTCAAATGGTATATAAGCATGCCATTTCAACAGTGGTTCCGTCTCGTCCGTTTAATGTAAATCCAACTCAAACACCTCAAGCAGGAAGCTCAGAGCAATCAGAAGCTAGCGCTGAATAATTGAGGAGTAGTTTTTTTGTTTGACCGTTATGAGGCGGGTGAACAAGCTGTCCTTGTCCATATCGACTTTGCGGATGAAGAACGTCGAGAAGATATAACTGAATTACAGCTTTTAGTTGAGTCTGCTGGAGCTAAGTCCGTGGGCGTGATCACGGGTAGCCGAAAGTCACCAGATCGGAAATTTTTTATTGGTTCAGGCAAGGCTGAAGAACTGGCTGCAATGGTGGCCGGAACTGATGCCAATGTCGTTATTTTTAATCATGCATTGTCACCAGCTCAAGAGCGAAATCTTGAGATGATTTGTAAATGTCGAGTATTAGACCGTACTACGCTGATTTTAGATATTTTTGCTCAAAGAGCTCGTACACATGAGGGGAAGCTCCAAGTGGAGTTGGCGCAGTTGCGTCATATGTCTACTCGGCTGGTTCGTGGCTGGACTCACTTAGAGCGGCAAAAAGGTGGTATTGGTCTAAGAGGGCCTGGTGAAACTCAGCTTGAAACCGACCGTCGTTTATTGAGAGGGCGGATCAAGTCTATTAATCGTCGCTTGGAAAAAGTAGATAAGCAGCGTGAACAAAGCCGTCGAGCTCGAAAGCGAAGTGATCTAGCTACGGTTTCTTTAGTCGGTTATACCAATGCGGGTAAATCTACATTATTTAATGCGCTGACCACATCACAGGTATATGCGGCAGATCAGTTATTTGCCACACTTGATCCGACATTGCGCAAGCTGGATTTAAAAGATCACAGCGTAATTTTAGCGGATACGGTCGGTTTTATTCGTCACTTGCCTCATGATCTTGTTGCAGCATTTAAAGCAACGTTGCAAGAGACGCGCAATGCTGACTTATTATTGCATGTGGTTGATTGTGCGGATGAGAATATGGGTGAGAACTTTGAGCAAGTTCAAGCCGTATTAGAAGAAATTGATGCCAAAGAAATTCCTCAGCTCATAGTTTGTAACAAAATAGATTTGTTAGATGATGTGACACCAAAAGTGGATAGAAATGAAAATAGTGAGCCTTATCGAGTTTGGGTTTCTGCACATCACAATCTAGGCTTTGAATTATTGCAAGATGCAATTGAGGAACTGGTTGGCGAGCAAGTTGCTGAATATCAGCTAAAAATCCCAGCTTCTTCAGGGCACTATCTTGGCCAGTTTTATCGTCTTGATGCGTTAAAACAGCAGGAATATGACGACTTTGGCAATTGTATTTTGTCGGTTCGATTGCCGATGTCTAATTGGAAACGGCTATTAAAGCAAAGCCAAGGTGAGCTTGAGACCTTTATTATGGAATCAAGCACTGATAAAGTATTAAGTTAATTAGATTGTCGTTCTGACTGTTTGTAAATTTTGTTACTTAAACAGTCATACGGCTTTTCATTGTTTCATTCTGTTACGGAGTGTTAAATGGCTTGGAATGAGCCCGGAAATAAGGGTAAAGACCCTTGGGGAAATAAAGGTAGTGGTGGTAACGATAAAGGACCACCTGATTTAGACGATATCTTTCGTGGCATGTCAAAACGCTTTGGCGGTAAAGGCAATGGCTCAGGTGTCAGCGGCACTGCGATAGGAATTTTTATCGTAATTGCTCTTGTCGTTTGGGGATTGTCTGGTTTTTATACCATCAAACCTGCTGAGCGAGGTGTTGTTTTGCGTTTTGGTAAGCTTCATAGCATCCAAACTCAAGGCTTACACTGGCAAGCGACCTTTATTGATAAAGTATATCCGGTAAACGTTGAGCAAATTCGTTCGATTCCAGCTTCTGGAAGCATGTTAACGGCGGATGAAAACGTAGTGCGTGTTCAGCTTGAAGTTCAATATGAAGTTGAAGACCCGTACAAGTACCTGTTTAGTGTTGTTGATGCCAATGCCAGTTTAAGAGAAGCCATTGATAGTGCGCTTCGTTATGTGATTGGTCACAACAATATGGATGACATTTTGACTACCGGTCGTGACAAAATCGTTGTTGCTACACGTAGTGAAATTGAGCGTATTATCAAGCCTTATAACTTAGGTCTTAAGATTGGTGACGTAAACTTACTTCCAGCTCGTCCGCCAGAAGAAGTAAAAGATGCTTTTGATGATGCGATTGCGGCTCAAGAAGATGAACAGCGTGCTATTTTAGAAGCGGAAGCTTATGCTCGCCAAATTGAGCCACAAGCTCGTGGTAGAGCTGAACGTATTTTACGTGAAGCTAAAGCTTATAAAGAGCAAGCTATCTTAGATGCACAAGGTAAAATTGCACGCTTTGAAAGCCTATTGCCTGAGTACAAAGCGGCTCCTAAAGTAACTCGTGAGCGTTTGTATCTTGAAACCATGCAAGAGGTACTAAAAGGTAATCGTAAGGTACTTGTTGATAACAAGAACAGTAATAACCTGATGTATCTTCCATTAGATAAAATGATGCAAAGTTCTACCCATAAGGCGCCAATGAGCCATTCGGTAGTTCCAAATATAGAGACAACTCCATCGCACTCTTCTCAACCGAGTACAACAACTCGTAGTGTTCGACTGTCTCGTCAAGAAAGCATGCGTCAGAGTGGGAGATAATGATGAACAGAATAGTACTAGTTATTATCGCTATATTTATTGGTTTAGGTATTTCTTCACTGTTTAAAGTGGATGAAGGCGAGCGTGCAATCGTGTCACGCTTCGGTAAAGTCAATAAGGTTGAAATTGACGGTAAACCAATCACTGAGGTTTACAAGCCAGGGTTACACTTCAAAATCCCTGTGATTGATAAAGTGCGTTATATGGATGCGCGAATTCAAACTTTAGACAGTGATGCTGACCGTTTTTTAACGTCTGAGAAAAAAGACTTGATGGTTGATTCATACGTTAAGTGGCGTGTGCAAGACTTCGAGAAGTATTACGAAAGAACTCAGGTTGGTCCAATCGTTGATAGACTGTTAGCGAAAGTGAACAATGATCTTCGTATCGAGTTTGGTCGTCGTACTATCAAGGAAATCGTTTCTGGTAGCCGTGACGAACTGCAAATAAACACACTAAAAAATGCACAAGAAAGTGCGAAAGACTTAGGTATCGAAGTTGTAGATGTTCGTGTTAAGCAAATCAACTTACCTGACAGTGTTAGTAGCAGTATCTATAAGCGTATGCGAGCTAACCGTGAAGCGGTTGCCAAAGAGCATCGTGCTGAAGGTCAAGAGCAATCAGAAGTGATTAAAGCGACAGCAGATGCTCAAGTGACAGTACGCATTGCTGATGCTAATCGTCAAGCCATGATCACTCGTGGTCAAGGTGATGCAGAAGCGGCTAAAATATTTGCTAACGCTTATAAGAAAGATCCTGAGTTTTACGCTTTCTTACGTAGTTTAGAAGCTTATCGTGAAAGTTTCGGAAATCATTCTGATGTGATGGTATTGTCTCCTGACAGCGATTTCTTCAAATATCTTAAAGGTTCTGACAAAAAGTAATTAGCCAAGAGTGTTATCAATTACAGACACTTTTTGGCATCAAAAGCCTTAACTGTAAAAAAGCCCGAACAACATCGGGCTTTTTTGTTTTTAACACAATCTAAATGTTTAAATTTTGTCTGCTGATATTAAATTTTGAGCGTTTGTCTATTTTTTAGCTGACTAAAGCGCAAAAAAACAAAATATCCCCATACACTTTATGTGTTTTAACTATGATCTATTTCTAAATTTTAGCTATAATGAGCATCGCCTCAATCTTTGGTTGCTAAAATTTTGAGCAATTATGTAGATTAACGTCTTTAATTAAGAATAATTCCAACACCCTCTGGGAGATAAGTGGATGAGCAATGCGCCAGTCGATACCGGACGTCGCAGATTTCTGACCGCCGCAACCGCCGTAGTAGGTGGAGCCGGTGCCGTCGCTGTAGCGGTTCCTTTCATTAAGTCATGGAATCCAAGTGCCAAAGCGAAAGCTGCAGGTGCGCCGGTTGAAGTTAACATCAGTAAAGTCGAGCCGGGTCAGTTGATCCGTGTAGAATGGCGAGGTAAACCTGTATGGGTTGTACGTCGTACTGATGACATTTTGGCAGAACTGCCAAAGCACAATGATCAATTACGTGATCCAAACTCTGAAGAAGACCAACAACCTGAATACGCGAAAAATATCTATCGCTCAATTAAAGAAGAATTCTTTATTGCAGTAGGTATTTGTACTCACCTTGGTTGTTCTCCAACCTATGAGCACAACAAGTTTGAGCAATATGTTGAAGGTATTAGGTCTGGTTTCTTCTGTCCATGTCACGGTTCTAAATTTGATATGTCAGGTCGTGTTTTCCAAGGCGTACCTGCACCATTGAACCTAGTGATCCCACCGCATCACTACGTCGACGATAACACTATCCTTGTCGGTAAAGATAAAGGAGAAGCGTAATTATGATGACCATGTTAAAGAATTTACAAGGTTGGATTGATGCGCGTATCCCAATGACGGCGACGTATAACCGTCACGTTGGGCAATATGCGACTCCGAAGAACTTCAACTTTTGGTATTTCTTCGGCTCTCTAGCTTTATTAGTTCTTGTTAACCAATTACTGACTGGTATTTGGCTAACCATGAACTATGTACCAAGTGCTGAAGGTGCATTTGCATCTGTTGAATACATCATGCGTGATGTTGAATACGGTTGGTTGCTCCGATATATGCACTCTACTGGTGCTTCGGCGTTCTTCATCGTTGTTTATCTGCATATGTTCCGTGGTGTTATCTACGGTTCTTACCAAAAGCCACGCGAACTATTGTGGTTGTTCGGTATGCTTATCTTCCTAGTATTGATGGCTGAAGCCTTCATGGGTTACTTACTACCATGGGGTCAAATGTCATTCTGGGGTGCGCAAGTAATCATTTCTCTATTTGGTGCGATTCCAGTTATCGGTGATGACATCACTCTTTGGATCCGTGGTGACTACGTTATTTCAGGCGCAACGCTAAACCGTTTCTTCGCCTTACACGTAATCGCTCTGCCACTAGTTCTTGTTGTACTTGTATTCTTACACTTGATTGCTCTACACGAAGTGGGTTCTAACAACCCTGACGGTATTGAAATCAAGAAGAACAAAGACGAGAACGGATGGCCTGTAGATGGTATTCCATTCCACCCTTATTACACTGTTAAAGACATTATGGGTGTGGCTGGTTTCTTGATTGCTTTCTGTTGGGTTCTATTCTACCTACCTGATGGTGGTGGTTACTTCCTAGAACGTCCAAACTTTGAGCCTGCTAACCCTCTGAAAACACCAGAGCATATTGCACCAGTTTGGTATTTCACACCATTCTACGCAATCCTACGTGCAGTACCTAACAAGTTAGGTGGTGTTGTGATGATGGGTCTATCTATCGCAGTTCTATTTGTTCTGCCTTGGTTAGATCGCTGTAAAGTGAAATCTGTTCGCTATCGTAGCATGTTCCATAAATTGAACATCGGTCAATTCGCTGTTTCATTTATTATTCTTGGGTACTTAGGTGCCGTACCAGCAACACCTGAGCTAACGATTGCAGCGCGTGTATTCACTATCACTTACTTTGCTTTCTTCTTCTTCTTGTGGCTATACAGTAAGAACGAAAAGACTAAGCCAGTGCCAGAGAGGTTGACTCACTAATGAAAAAGTTACTGATTGCATTTGCCTCATTATTTCCAATGATGGCGATAGCCGCTGGCGGCGCTCCAGTTCCTTATAAAGCAAACATTGATTTGCATGATAAGGCTTCGTTAGAGCGTGGTTTGGATTTATTCCAAAAGCATTGCTCTGGTTGTCACAGCACTGAGTATCAGCGTTATGAGCGTGTAGCGAATGACCTAGGTATTTCTATTGATGATATGCGTGCTAAGTATATCCTTGATGGTGCTAAGCCTGGTGAATTAATGACTAACGCCATTCCTGGTAAAGAAGCGGCTAAATGGTTTGGTGCTACACCACCCGATCTAACACTTGTTGGTCGTGTTCGTGGTGAAGACTGGCTTTATAGTTACCTAAAAACTTTCTATAAAGATTCTAGCCGCCCATTTGGTGTGAACAATACTGTATTCCCATCAGTGGGTATGCCACACGTGCTTCAAGACCTTCAAGGTGTTCAAGAACAGGTTTGTAAAGAAGCGAAAGATGAAAATGGTAAAGTTATTACTGATGACGTTACTAAAGAACCAAAAATGATTTGTGAACTGGTTATTCCTAAAGGAAAAGAAGGTTCTATGACGCCTGAGCAATATGATCAAGCGGTAAAAGACATTACTGGTTTCTTGGTTTATTCAGCTGAGCCTGTTCGTCTTGAACGTGAAGCGTTAGGTAAATACGTACTAGGATTCTTGTTTTTCTTGTTCGTATTGTCTTACTTCTTGAAAAAAGAATATTGGAGAGATGTACACTAACCGTTAATTTACGGGTAGAATGTACTGTTATCCATAGTTAACGGGGGGCTTTGCCCCTCGTTTGTTTTGTTTTTTGTCTAGAATGTATGCAATGTCTATCGCAAGTTACGATGAATTGCAGTTTTCTAGTTTTTTCGATTCTGGAGGGTATCAATGGCTGTTGCTGCCAACAAACGCTCTATCATGACCCTATTTTCTGGGGCTGATGATTTATATAGCCATCAAGTACGTATTGTTTTGGCTGAGAAAGGTGTATCTGTTGATGTTTTACAGGTCGACCCTAATGAGATGCCGGAAGATCTGTTAGAGATTAATCCGTATAATTCTGTACCAACTCTCGTTGACCGTGAGTTAGTTTTATATCAATCACGCATCATCATGGAATACCTAGATGAGCGTTTTCCACATCCACCACTAATGCCTGTTTATCCAGTAGCTCGTGGTCAAAGCCGGTTGATGATGCACCGTGTCGAAACCGACTGGTATCAATTAGCTGAGCGTATTCGTAGCGATGATAATGCAGATGAAGCTCGCAAGGAACTGCAAGAAAGTTTAACGGCAATTTCTCCGGTATTTGCTGAAATGCCATACTTTATGAGTGAAGAATTTGGTTTAGTTGATTGTTATTTGGCTCCTTTACTGTGGCGTTTACCGACATTAAATATCGAATTAAGCTCTCAAGCTAGCCAGCATATTCATGCTTATATGACACGTATATTCGATCGTGAATCATTTAAGGCTTCTTTAACTGAAGCTGAACGTGAAATGCGTATGGGGATCTAATTTATGTTAACTCCAAATCGTCCTTACCTATTAAGAGCTTATTACGAGTGGCTACTCGATAATGATTTGACTCCTCATTTAGTTGTTGATGCGTTTGTTCCTGGTACTCAGGTTCCTCAACAATACGTTAAAGATGGGCAAATAGTACTGAATGTTGCACCTTCAGCTGTGATGAACCTTGAAATGGGTAACAGCTACGTTGAATTCAATGCACGATTTGGCGGAGTTCCGCATCATATTCTATTACCTATGGGGTCTGTTGTTGCAATTTATGCTCGTGAAAATGGTGCAGGTAGTGTTTTCGATATGGAAGAAGCCTTTATGGCTCCTCAAGAGGACGATGAAGAGTTAGCATTAACTAGTGTCGAAGCTGATACAAATGAGGAACAGGCTGAAGAGCCTGACGTTGTTGAAGCTGAAGCTTCAAAGCAGAAAAAACCACCCAAAAAACGTGGGCATTTAACTGTTGTTAAGTAATTGATTAGGGCTACATTCGTGTAGCCTTTTTTATGCCAGAAATTAATTTTTCTTAAAGTTAATTGAGTCAAGCTGGTTATTTTCCTACTCTTTTTTAACCACTTCCTTTTTGTATTTATTTAATGGCTAAAGCTTCTACGGCTGCCGAAAAATATCCAGAATATCAAGTCGTAAACATCAATGCGTTAAAAAAAATACAGACCATTACTATTGAGTCATCAATTCTTGGTGCCAATTTTTCTCGAATTTACGATAAATCTAGCCAAGGAAATATTACTTATTTTGTCAGTTTGGGTGACATAGAGTCTCAAACGATAACTTTTGAACCCGTTTGTGACTTTCATAGAGCCATTGATGAAACCAATGAAGTAAGACTTAATGTACAGCGAGAACTTTCATCTCCTGAAATATCACTTATTGTCCCTCGACAGTATTTATTCAACTATATTCAGCCGATTAAAAATAAAACTTGCGTTCGATTTTTACCCATTCCTCAGATAAATCTTTCTTTATTTGATTACCAAAGTAACCCTGATGATTCAGAAACAATCAATTTAGAGCAAACAACAGAGTACATTGAGCAATCTTCAACTTACTCGAAGTCTGAAAATACAGCTGCAAGCGCTCAATCTAAAACTGATAATGTGGCAGACCAGCAAGATAATAATTTCAAAGAAAGTGCCGAAGCATCTTTGAATCCAATTAAAAATCGTGGTTTTAGAATTTCTCCATCCGCATTGAATAAGCACTTTAATAAGTCAGTTTCGATTGGTGATAATGAACAAGGTGCCAGCAGTGTTGCAGATTTAGCCAATCGTTCCGAAGTAACGACACAAAATCAAATTGTACTCTCGGGTAAGGAGGTTAAGGAGTGTAGCAACCCCGAGCCTAATGCACCGTTCGAAATTGAATCAACTAAGCTTGCACCAGAAACTAAATCAAGCGAACCGTTATCACACACCAGTTCTGACGCTCTGCTTGAATCTGAATATGAAGATAATTATGAGTTGGGTGAATTGGAAGAGTCGAACTTAGATGATGAATTTGATTTTGCCCACCTGTTCGATGAAACAAAAAGTAGTGAAAACTCAATGATGGTTCCGATAAATGTAAGTGAAGTAGGAGAAAGGTTAAAAGTCACTATTGAACCGCAAGTGATGCATTATGAGCTACCACTAGAAAGATTACAGCAGTTATTACATGCAGAGTATTTCGATGAGTTTATCCATATCGTTATTCATTCAGTGAAACCTGATGATACTCGAGTATTGTTAATGCTTGCTTATGCCTTGTTAAAAACTTCGAAAACGCCTCAATCAATTAAGCTTTTGAACTACTGTATACAATCAAAGCTGGCTCATCCTACTACATTGATTTGGGCGCACTACTATTTAGGTGATGCGTATCAGTTAAAAGACAAGCTGCAATCAATATTTCATTTTCAACGTGCATTTGAATGCAGTGAAGGAGTTACTCTAAGCACGGGATGGATATTTGGTGAGGATGATAACAAACCAATAAACAGAAAGTTATTTTTGTTTAAACAAGGGGGCATTCATGTTGAGTTGTTTGAGTTAGAACAGGCGAAGGGCTGCTTTATAAGATGCATTGAGAGCAAAGAAACTGTAAAGAATAACACTGAGTGTGCTGCATTGATTCAGCTATCAAAAGTCTATCTGATGGCAAATTGTTACCATTTGACGATTGAATGCTCTCAACGTGCTCTTACTTTTGAGGATATATCTCTAGATTTCAGAGTTACTGCTCTAAGTTACCAGTTGATTGCTTACTCAAGATCAATGCAAACGGAACAAGCAGCCCTATGTTTTAAATCCTTATCTGAGCAAGAAAAGTTAATTCTAAGTTCTGACCAAGCTATTACTAAGCCTGCTTTTTTAATCTGGGCTAGGGCTATCGGTGAGTATTGGTTATCTTTAAGAGAGTACGAGAAAATGCGGCAGCAACAAGATGACATGTTGGGATGTGGTGTATTTCGTGAAGACGTTTTTTTACGAGACCAGTCGTATTTTTTTATTGGTGAACATTATCTGAATTGCGGACAACCCGATCGCGCTGTTCCTCATTATTCAGAAGTCTTACGTTCTTACTTGATTTCCCCTTCTTGTAAAGCATTAAAGTTACAGGCAAGGTTAAATCGTGGAAAATCATATTTGCAGTTGATACCCAGAACCATCACTAAGACGGAAGATAAAAAACACGCTTATCATGGATTGAAAGATCTTAATAAAGCCCGGAAAAGTTGTTTGGAGCTTTATGGTGCAATTCAATACCCAAGTAAACCAAATTGCACACTAGAAGATAAATTTAAATTTGGATTTATACGTGAAACAACAACACAGACGATTTATGCTCACTATGTGATTGGAAATCCTGAATCTACACAAGTCATGCTTGCCATGTTTAACTTGTCAACAAAACTTCGAATGGCAGTCTGTATTTGCTCAATGGTGGAGCATGAATCGACAAGTAGTGCTTTGCCTATACTATCCGCATGTGTAGAGGAAAAAAGTGCATCCTCAGTAATTGATTTTAATGAACTCATTGAGTGTGAACATACAGATGTACTAGACGGCTATATCAATACTCAAGTCAAAGCACCGCTAGTCGTTTTATTTCTTTCTGATTATGCCTTGTGTTGCTGGGAAGTTTCAGAGAAGCAAAGATTCCACTTTAGTGCTCCAATTCTCGGAGCAATGCGATTTGGTCGACAAAATACGTTATCGGAATTTATTGCTAGCTTGGATAAATTGAATCAATCACAATTTTGCCGATTTCCTCTCCCTTATGATTTGTTGCAAATCACACTAGAGTCTATTGGTAAACTTTTGAGCGAGATGTTGAAGCAAGGCGTATTCAAAACAAGAGAGCCGTTAACGTTAGTCGTTGATGAATGCTGCACCAGTGTGCCTTTTGAGATTTTGATTGATCATATTGCTACAGATGAATTAACCCCCTTTATGCACCCATTTATCCGCTATATTCCTTCAATAATGACCTACCATCACTTTAAAGATGATTGTGATGTTAGAGTTTTAACCGGTTCGGTGGTGGCTGGAATTTCTCAGTTGAATATTCGGGGCGAACATTACTATCAGAGTGAGGATATCTGCCGCTTGTTGCAAACAAAATTAACACCATTGTCTAGTGGAGAATTTGCAGAAAGAGCCTCTAATGCTTCTTTAATTCATCTCACAAATCATTATACAAGTGGTGGTGAGCTGCTATTTTCAATGCCGCAACTTAAGTCTGGTGATGAAGGTACTAAAGCAGGGGCGATTGATATTTTCTCATTAAGCCAATGGAAATCCTTAAGATTGCAAATGCCATTGGTCGTGATTACGGGACAAAAAGTTCCTCAGGTGTCATTTAGCGATGTTGATAGAGATCCAATGTCTCTTGCGGATAGGTTACTGCTAAGTGGAGCGGGTGCAATATTAGCTCCAAGGTGGGAGCTAAATGCCAAGCAAAAAGAGTATTTCTTTTTATTCTTTTACGCACAGGTGAGCCGAGGTCGCTCAACGTTAGATAGCCAGCACCAAGCCAGTATTTGGTTTAGAGTGATTTCTCATCCATCGTCACAGGATTGGGCTTGTTACCAATATATTGGTAAAAACATCACCTATATTCCAGAGCCTTTGCTATTAGAATTTCTACAAGCATCAGCCTCTCATGCTCCTGAAACTCTGAAGATTCAACGGTTGCTCAATCAATTGCAATGTAACAACTCATCATGCTTATTATTACTTTCTGGAGAAAGAGCCGGTGATATAACGACGATTTGTCATGAATACATTAGTGCTTACTATCAGAAGTATGCTGCTGGAATCTATTGGATAAGAGCTAATGTAGGAAATGCTGAATTAACAATACAACTTAAACAGATAGAGCGAAGTCAGCGGTGCGAAGGTCGCATCTTGATAGTGATAGATATGATCAGTGATGTTATAGAGTTGAGCTTACTTCAACAGAAGATAAAATTAGCAAAACTTGAATCAGATTGTGATGTGCTGGTTTTGGCTGATAAGGCCTTGGTAACTGAACATAATATTGATGCTGTGGTATCAAGTCCACTTTCAACAGAGCAGACCGTCTTAAGGATATCACTGGCACTTTCTAATCAAGCTTGCTTTGAATATTCTCGCGAATTAAGGGCGCAATTATGGTTATTTTCTGAAAAGTTGCAGGGACGGTTAGCATGGGTCAATCATACTGAGTTGATGATCCATAAAGTGTCTCCAAAAAATTTAGAGCAAGCTGTGGCACTATTCGACACAATTATCAGCCAGCTTGAAAAGCCTGCTAATACAGATAAGGAAAATAGTGAGGCAGTGTCTCTAGTGACGCGCTACAGTGGACAAATACAATGTCTATTTCGCTTGCAGGGTAATACTCCGGAATCTGAGGAAGTGATCATTAAGTTATCGCAAAAGTTAATTGCTTTAGAAAATAAGGCTAGCGATAAAACAGCTGACTTGGCAGGGCAAGTTTTTGAGTATCTTATAGAGCAAGGCTATTTAAGGAGAGCGCTAGACTTTAACGTTCGACTGTCGGTTATACACCCTAAACGATGGCAATTAGCACCTTGGTGCTTATGTACTGATCATGAAGTAAATTACGACGTCCTAACGCAATTACATCGAGAGTACGTTGAGGATAAGACCTCGGATACTTTTGTACTCTGGTTAACTCGGCGTTTTGATTAGGGGGCGTATATGGTCTCTATGAACAAACTTGATTTCGGCCTTGCTTCTTGGCTTTATATAGCGCTACGTCAGCAGCTTTAAGTGTTTTATCAAAATCTTGCTTACGTTCGTGTTGCGCAACACCTATCGAAATAGTCACACTCACGGTTTTATTTTTACTGTTTCCCTTGTTCCTAGCACTCTTATCTGTATTTTTACGGTTTTCGTTTCTGATCACCATTTCGTAGTTCTGGATTTCTTCACGCACGGCTTCGAGATGTTCAAGTGTTTGCTCAACTGATTTTCTCGGAAAAATGATAGTAAATTCTTCACCACCGTAGCGAAATACTTTTCCACCTCCAGTGACTTTTGACAGCCTACTCGCTACCAGTTTCAGTACTTGATCTCCAACGTCATGGCCATAGGTATCGTTAAACTTTTTAAAGTGATCAATATCTATCATGGCAACACAATACTTGTTACTTAGAGATAATACTAAATTGTATAACGCTCTGCGCGATGGGAGCCCCGTGAGTTCGTCTCGATAGGCTAAGTGATAAGAGTCGAATAACACGCTCAGGAAGATTAATACCGCTATTCCTAGCAATGCAATATCTATTGGGATTGTATGTGGCTGAAAATACAGTAATGACCATAAGATAAAGGCAAGCGAAATAGTAGTTGTTGTTAATGTATTTTTAACGAGCATACCAATACTAATGATAATGGCAGTAGCAGCCCAAAAAGTAAGTGTAACATCATCAATTGCTAATGGCGTTGTAAGCAATTTGTTGCTGTGGTTAAGCAGCGTTTCGATGTTAAACGTTAGGCCTGCACAAGCCATGAAGGTGAAAAAGGCTAGAAATCCATGAATCGATGCTATCCCTCTATCTTTCATCAATAGCAATAATGACATACTTAAACTACCGAATAAAAAGATAGGCACTTTATAGGTAAGCAGGTATTTACTATCAATAATAATGCTTCGGTTCATGCAATAAAAAGTAACGAGCAGTATAGCTAAGTAGGCTAATCGACTGCGATTGAATTGCAGAGAAACTAAGGCGGCAATTGGAAAAAGCCATAGAGGGAGTTCGCGAGTGACTGGACGCCAATGTTGCCAATATTCTTGAACGTTCAGTACCAGAAAAAAAGCGATACCAGTCAATAGCATTGGGAGTAAAACTGATCGCACTCGTAAAACTATATCAGCCAATGTTAACTCCATTTACATCAAAGGGGATACAAGTTAATACACTTATGGGGGGGAATATTTTCCCTCAAACTTGAAACCATAATTCGCAACATCATTGTCATCATTCTATAATGAACAAACGTTTGTTGCCATGTCGGATAACAAATTCACTGTAGGATACTGCTTAATATCACTTATTACTGTGAGTGATATTGAAATATGAGGATGTAAACATGAAATTGAGCAGAGCTCCATTACTACTGGCTTTCTTAGGCCTTTCTATGCCAGCAATGGCCGATTCATCAAATGGAATAGCAATCAAAGCTGGTACCTTAGGTGCTGGTATTGAGTATTACCATGGTCTAACTGATAACGTAAATGTACGACTTGGTGTAAATGCATTTAATGCAAACGGTGAATTTGAAGAAGCCTCACTTAAATATGATGCTGAGCTTGAGCTTCGATCTGCATCATTGATTTTTGATTATCATCCATTTGACTCATCTGGCTTCCGTATGAGTGCTGGTGCTTTTTATAATGGTAATAAGGCTAATTTAGAGGCCTTGGCAGTTAATGGTGAATTCGAATTTAACGGTCAAATATATAAAGTTGAAGACGTTGGCAGTGCTAAAGGTCAAATCGAATTTCAAAAGTTTGCTCCCTATCTTGGTCTAGGTTGGGCTTTTGCACCAACAAGCACTTCAAATTGGGGTTTCAATGTTGAGCTTGGTGCTTATTATCACAACACACCTCAAACTCAACTCAATGTGACCTGTGGGCAAGCACTTTCAACCAGTCAGTGTGATGTTCTTTTAGATAACGTTGTCGCAGAGCAGAAAGAATTTGAAGATGATATTAAAGAATATAAGTTTTACCCAGTATTCAATGTTGGTATTCAATATCGTTTTTAATTAAACTTCTCAATAAAAGGCCCGATAAGGGCTTTTTTTGTAAAAAATGATAGCTGCTTAACTGCATCAAATTTGTAAAACAGTCTGTCAAAAACCTTAAAATCCTGCACTTTACTTATTTTTGATCATAGAATACCCCATCAATATTTATCCTTATTCAATTTATGCAACAACAACAACAGGTAGCACTTATATGCTACTGATGATTGATAATTATGATTCGTTTACTTTTAACCTTGTGCAGTACTTTCAACAGTTAGGGCAAGAGGTATTGATTAAACGTAATGATGAAATAACCATTGATGATATCGAAGATATTGCCCCGGACTATTTGGTTATTTCACCAGGTCCTTGTACCCCAAATGAAGCTGGAATATCACTTCAAGCCATCGAGTATTTTCAC
This sequence comes from Parashewanella curva, assembly GCF_003675895.1. Taxonomy (GTDB): domain Bacteria; phylum Pseudomonadota; class Gammaproteobacteria; order Enterobacterales; family Shewanellaceae; genus Parashewanella; species Parashewanella curva. Next base: position 31,313 of record NZ_ML014755.1, on the reverse strand, counting down.
GGAAAGCTGCCAATATTAGGCGTTTGTCTTGGGCATCAAGCCATAGCTCAGGTTTTTGGTGCTAATGTTATTCGTGCTCAGCGAGTTATGCATGGAAAAACCAGTAATATTGAACATCAAGGGCAAGGATTATTTTCTAAGTTGAATCATCCACTCACAGTTACTCGTTACCATTCCCTGTTGGTTGATTCCCTACCTGAAAGCTTTACACTGGACGCATGGTTTGATGATCCAGATCACGGGCGTGAAATCATGGCAATGAGTCATAATTCTTTGCCTATTTATGGTGTTCAATTTCACCCAGAATCTATCTTGACTGAGCAAGGTTTGGATTTGCTCAATAACTTTTTAAAAATAAAGGAACAAGCATGAACTTGTTGACTAGAAATCTTGCCTTAGGGACATTGAGCGTGGCGATTTTATCGGCATGTGCATCTGCGCCAATTACTCCTAAACCTCAACTACAAACTACATCATCCGCCGTTGAACTAACAGCTCCACCTAAAGTGGGACAACAGCTTACCATGAAACAAATCATGGCTAATCCAGACTGGATGGGTATTTTAGCCAAACAAGCTTATTGGTCAGATGATAGTAGCTCTGTATATTTTGTGCGTCAGGCATATGGTTCGCCATTAAAAGATTATTATCAGCAAGCTGTTAATGGTACAGCCAAAAAATTGAATATTGCTGACTACCACCTAGCGGACCAACGTGATGGTGTTTTCAATATCGAAAACACCAAAAAAGCGTATTTGTACCAAGGTAACATCTTCGTTAAAAACCTTGAAACCGGTAATGTTGAGCAAGTTACTAAACAAAACCGCCGTATCAGTGGTGTGCGTTATCTTAGCAACGGTGACTTAGCCTATTGGCAAGGTAATCAAATTTTCCGTATTCATGCAAACAGTGGCTTAATCGAGCAGCTGGCTGACATCAAGATGGAAAATGCGCCTAAAGGTGTTCAGCAGCCATCGACTTACTTAGCTAAGCAGCAGCAACGTTTGATCAAGTACGTAGCTAAGCAACATAAAGATGCAGTGCTAAAAGAACAATTTAATGATCAATTGGCTAAGCAAGATCCAACTGTCGCCTCTAAAGCTTGGTACTTGGGTAAAAATAATCGTGTAGTCGAATCAAGCTTATCACCAGACGGCCGTTATCTATTTGTAGCTGTGGTCGATAAAAACTATAAGTGGCGCAGTGAGCATGACATCATGCCTAATTACATTGGCAAAGATGGTTATGTAGATGCTGTGCCAGCGCGTGCAAGAGTCGCGGAAGACAAGTATCCAGGTCAAGATTTTATGGTGCTTGATCTTAAGACCCATCAAAAGCGTGCAATCACGATTGAAGGCTTAACAGGCTACAACCAAGATGTGTTAGCTAAAGTCAAAGCTGAAAATGCTAAGAAAGAAGGCAAAGCTTACGACAGTGAAAAGACACCTCGTAAATTGCAATTAATGGTGGATTGGGGCTGGAGCCAAAGTCCTATTCAATGGCATCCATCAGAAGATAAACTGTTGGTGATGATTGAAGCCGTTGATAACAAAGATCGTTGGATTGCTAATGTTGATCTAAAAAATGGTCGTTTCAGCACTGAAGATCGCCTGCATGATGATGCGTGGATCAATTACACTCATAATCAGTACGGATGGATTGATGACAGTGACCAATATTATTTCTTATCTGAAAAAAGCGGTTACTCACAGCTTTATCTAAAACAAATAGGCAAACCCGCTAAAGCGTTAACCAAAGGCAAGTACGTGGTGAGCGAAGTGACGGTTGGTCCTCGTAGTCAATACCTTTACTACAAAGCAAATAAAACGCACCCTGGAATGTACAACGTGTATCGGGTGAATATCGCATCGGGTAAAAGTGAACAGTTGACGAACTGGAAAGGGGTACTCGATTACCGCTTAAGCCCTGATGGTGAGTCATTACTATTAACTGCATCAACTCGAACTCGTCCAAATGAACTTTATGTTCAAAAAATTGGTGGAGAGTTGAAGCAACTGACCAATTACACCAGCAAAGCATTTGCTGATTACCAATGGCAAGCCCCTGAAGTCGTAGCTGTTCCATCAACTCATGGCGCTGGTGAAGTCTATGCTCGTGTGTATTTACCTCAAGGATTTGATAAAAATAACGCTGATAAATACCCAGCAGTGATTTTCAATCACGGTGCAGGTTATCTTCAAAACGCACATTATGGATTCTCTGGTTATTTCCGTGAATACATGTTCCATAACCTATTAGCTCAACAAGGCTATGTAGTAATGGATATGGATTATCGTGGCTCTAAAGGTTATGGGCGTGATTGGCGAACTGCGATTTACCGCAATATGGGTCATCCAGAAGTTGAAGATTTGGAAGATGGCGTAAAATGGATGGCTAAGAATGCCAACGTAGACGCTAAGCGTGTGGGAACTTATGGTGGTTCTTACGGTGGCTTCTTAACCTTTATGGCGTTGTTTACTGAACCTGATTTATTCCAAGCTGGCGCGGCGCTTCGTCCTGTTACCGATTGGGCACACTATAATGCTCCTTATACCTCTAATATTTTGAATACACCTGATGTTGATCCAATTGCTTACGAGCGTAGCTCTCCGATTGAACATGCTGAAGGTCTTAAGAAGCCGCTGCTTATTATGGCTGGTGTACTGGATGACAATGTATTCTTCCAAGACAGTGTACGTTTAGTTCAGCGCTTAATTGAACTGGAAAAACCAATGTTTGAAACAGCGATTTATCCGGTAGAGCCCCATGGCTTTAAACAACCTTCAAGCTGGTTAGATGAATACAACCGTATTTATAAGCTTTTTGAGCAAAATTTGAAAAAATAGTCTTGTGAAGGCGAAAGTGAAAAAATGGCGCAGATTTTTCTGCGCCATTTTTTTAGGAACAGATTACTTCGTAGTGAGCTTTTGTCGAAAAACACTGAAAGACTCAAGAGCTTGTGATAAGTCTGCTAGTAAGTCTTCATTGTGTTCAATGCCGATTGAGAATCGTAATAAAGAGCTTGAAATCCCTGCTGATTTACGGGCTTCTTCGCTTATTCCTGCATGAGTCATGGTAGCTGGATGACAAACTAAGCTTTCTACACCACCAAGAGACTCGGCAAGCGTAAACATATTTAATGAGCTAAAAAAGTGATTGAGAAGTTGCGGATAGTATTGTGGCTCTGTACCTAAATCTAATTCGACACTCAGCATGGCACCAAAACCGGATTGTTGTTTTACCGCAATTTCATGCCCAGAATGACTCTTTAAGCTTGGGTGATAGACCTTTTTAATAGTTGGATGCTGTTTCAGGTAATCCAGCAATGATTGTGTATTTTGCTCATGAATTTGTAGACGTGCATGTAAAGTACGAACACCACGTAAAGTCATGTAGCTATCAAAAGGTGCCGCAGTCGCGCCGATACAATTTGCCCACCACGCTAACTTCTCGTGGAGTTCTTGAGTTTTTGCAATGACGGCACCACCAACCACATCACTGTGACCATTGATGTACTTAGTGGTGGAGTGGATAACGATATCTGCGCCTAACTCAAGCGGCTTTTGCCATAGTGGTGTCAAGAAGGTGTTATCAACTGCAACTAAAGCACCGACTTGATGAGCTTGTTGACAAATGGCTTCAATATCATAAATCCGAAGTAATGGATTGCTCGGTGTTTCGACCCACACTAAGCAAGGTTGCTGTTCAAGCGCTTGTTGTAGGGCTTGCTGATCATTCTGGTCAACAATATTTAGGTTAAACAAGCCACGTTTTGAAGCATGTTCAAATAAACGATAGCTACCACCATAACAATCATGGGGAACGAGGAGAGTATCTTCAGGTGTTAATAATTGGAGTACGAGGTTAACTGCTGCCATGCCTGTGGGCGTGATCACCGCGTTATGACCGCCTTCGAGTTCTGCTAATGCTTCGGCTAGAAGATCACGAGTAGGATTGCCTGAGCGAGTGTAATCATACTTGCGTGGTTGATTAAATGACTCAAAGCTAAAATTACTAGACAGATAGATTGGAGGCATTACTGCACCGTGAGCCATATCTGTATCTAAACCAGAGCGAACGGCTGTTGTTTGCGTATGTGAGTAGGCAGAATGTTCTTTAGTGTTGGGCATGGCTATTGGACTCTAACGTTTGTTGAATAAGTGGGGTTATGGCTTGAGTTTCTTTTAAAAAGGCATCATGGCCGTATAGCGAAGTGAGATGGAAATGTTGGCTTTTTCCTTGGCTATACTCAGCCAGTTCTTGCATCAATTTTTTAGGGATGAGTTGGTCAGTGTCAAAGCTGATACAAGTGATTGGTGTTTTTATGTTTTCAGGCAGGATATGGTGCAAGTCGATAGATTCTGATAAACAAAGATAAGCACGACAACAGAAATTCTTTTTGAATGCTTCACCTCTAGAGGTCAAATACCCATTAACTGGAAATTGAAAATAACCATCAACGACATACGGTGCTGTAGAAAACCTTTCTTCAAACTCTATAAATGAACGATAGGTCGTCATCGCTAGCGCTCTAGCAAGCGCGATGGCCTGTTCTTCCTGCTCAGTATCAGCGCCAAGTTGTATAATTTGACGTTGTATCGATCGCCAAGCAATGCCGAGGTTACTGCTTTTATGAGCCGCACATAAAATACAAAGTTGTTTTACTTTATTAGGAAATAATTCAGCGAATGCAAGGGCGATCATTCCGCCATAGGATGCACCAATAAAGTTGTGAACCACATCAATGTTTAAATGTTCCAATAAGAGTGAAATGGCTTTTGCCTGATCTCTTGTATCAATAGCAGCGGCTTGGCTTGAATGTTCATTAGCATCTGGACCACTAGAGTCATGGTTTCCACCAAGAAAGTCGATGCTTAACACTTGATAACGGTCAGTATCTATCGCTAATCCAGCTCCCACCATTTCTGGCCACCACAGCTCGGTTTCTTTCCCTGACGAGATCCCCCCGAGCACTATGATGACAGGTGCAAGGCTAGGTCCTCTAAGATAATATGAAACTTGTCCATGAAAGACAGTTCCACCATGAAACAAGGGGTGCTTTTCTGGTAATTGAAAGAAGCCGCGACTATCTATCCTTGCTGATGCCTCAAAGAAAGAAGGCAATACTGCAGTTGTCATCCTGTTATCCCTATGCATATTGAAAGAGGATTTGCATAAAAAATCCTACTTAATGCATAGATAATAAACATTAAGCCGTCAAGGTGTCAAGATGTTTAGATGTCTAAAGTGGGGGTGGTTATTTTGTTAATTCAATATGGCTATTCAATTTCTAAAACCGTTTGCTCTGGTTCAAGGTACTGATTTTCAAATTCTTCCTGTGGTAATGGACGGCTGAATAAATACCCTTGCCCTAAAGCGCAGCCATGCGCTTGTAACCATTTTAGTTGTTTGGCTTCGTCAATACCTTCTGCAACAATTTCCAAATCCATTTGTTGACCGAGCATAACGATAGTAGATGCAATGGCATCATTTTCGGGCAGTCCTTCAACAAAAGCGCGATCAATTTTTAAGGTATTGATAGGCAATACTTTTAGGTATGAGAGCGACGAATAACCGGTACCAAAATCATCAATGGAGACTTTAAAGCCGGATTTCCTAAGCTGTTCTATCACAGCGATGGCTAATTGAATATCATGAATAAATGAGCTTTCTGTAATTTCAATTTCTATTAGGGAAGGATCAAGATGAAAACTGCTGACACAGCTTTTGAGTTGTTCAACGAATTTTGGATCAATAAAGTGTTTGGCGGCGATATTGATAGCAATAGAAGGCACTTGATTAAATTCGTCACACCATTTTCTTAGTGTTTCACAGGTTTTATTGATCACCCATTTACCTAAAGTAACGATCAACCCCGACTCTTCTGCCACCGGAATGAACTCTCCAGGAGAGATAACTTTATCACCTTGATGCCAGCGTATTAAGGCTTCAGCTCCTTTCATTTTTCCGGTAGCTAATTCTATTTTTGGTTGGAAAAATAAGGATAGGTTGTCATTGCGAATAGCATTATAAAGATTGGCTTCAATGCGCAAATGAGCGATGGCTTTTTCGGTCATTTTTTTATTGAAAAACGCCCAATTACCTAAGCCTTGCTTTTTGGCACTGTACATGGCGATTTCAGCATGGCGGATCAAATCATCTGCGTTGTGGCCATCATCAGGATAGAGAGCGATTCCCACAGAGGCATTGGGGTGAAGTTTATGCTCATTTAAAAACAGGGGCTTTTTGATTTCTTTAATTAAGGTTTGTGCAAATTCCCCTGCTTGCGGAAGCGTCTGTGGATCATTAGCAATGATCGCAAACTCATCACCACCAAGGCGAGCTACAGTGCCTTTTTCGCCTACAACTCGCTTTAATACGCGGGCGATACGCAGTAAGTATCGATCGCCGAGTTGGTGCCCCAACGAATCGTTGATGTTTTTAAAGCGATCTAAGTCAATATAAAACAGAGCAAAACTGCGTTTTTGTTGACTAGAACGCTGAATACTCAGGTTGATGGTTTCAAGTAACAACACGCGATTGGGCAAGCTGGTCAGTGGATCTTTTGTTGCCATTTTTCGTAACTTGAGTTGTGCCATATCAAACTGAATCAATATTTGATTGAACTTAGTCAGTACTCTGGATAATTCGTTATTGTTGTGAAAAGGAATACGAGGTAATAAATTATCTTTAGGGGTATCTGGAGTGATTTTATCTATGGCTTGACTCAAAATGAGCATTGGCTTGGTTAAAAACAAATGAAATACACAAGTGAGTAATACCGTGAGCACAAGCGTACCAATTAAAGAAAAAATAAAGGTGCGGGTAAAATGCCTTTGAAGCGTCTGGCTGATCTTTTTAAGATCATAGTGAAGATTAAGCCTTGCAAAAGGCTGTGAGTTGTCTCGGTAAAGTAATCGAGTGCTATGTTGTTGATTTTGAAATAACCACTGAGCCAAATCATGCCAAATTCCAGTTTCTGCATCTAACGGTTTATTGGCTGAAAATATGCGTCCAGTTTCTCTTAGTTCGATACTGACGCTTTGGATCCAAGGCAGATCAAAGCTTTGCTTTAATAACTGCTGTGCTAAGAGCGTGTTGTCGTTTAGGGAAGAGGCTTTGGCGCTTTGTTCCAATGTATGAATCAGGGTTTCCCCTTGCTGCTTGAGGTGTCGTTTTTCAGTATGAACTACTGAAATGAATTCGATAAAAAGCAGTGCCACGGCAAAACAAAATACCGTTATAGACACTAAAAAAGTTTGCTTTAATGTGAGAGAACTAAAGCGTAATTTCATCCCTGAATTCAACCCTCTATGATTTTTTAAGCTCACAAGATCCGTTTGTCAGCCGATTTATACATGAAATATTTGTGATAATGGTGTTTGTGAAGTATAGACGCTTTATCTAATGACGGTTGTTAACGTATAATACCGAGCGAAATTTAAGATAATTAATTAAGGAATTGGTCAAGTGAATCCAATTGTAAAGAGTTTTGAATACGGTCAACACACCGTAACTCTAGAAACCGGAGTGATTGCACGTCAAGCTGACGCTGCTGTGTTGGCAAGCATGGGCGACACCACGGTTTTAGTAACTGTAGTAGGTAAGAAAGACGCAGACCCAGGTCGTGACTTCTTCCCTCTGACAGTTAACTATCAAGAAAAAGCATACGCAGCGGGTAAGATCCCTGGTGGTTTCTTCAAGCGTGAAGGTCGTCCATCTGAAGACGAAACTCTGATTGCACGTTTGATTGACCGTCCGATCCGTCCTCTTTTCCCGAACGGCTTCAAAAACGAAGTTCAAGTGATCATCACTGTTGTTTCTGTTGATCCTAATATTGAGCCAGACATCATTTCGATGATTGGTACTTCTGCGGCATTAGCGATTTCTGGTATTCCATTTAATGGTCCACTAGGCGCGGCACGTGTTGGTTACACGGGTAGCGAATACATCCTAAACCCTAACGTAGATCAAATGCCAGAAAGCCAACTAGACCTTGTTGTTGCTGGTACTCAGTCTGCGGTATTAATGGTTGAATCTGAAGCGCAGGCATTACCAGAAGAAATCATGCTAGGTGCGGTGGTTTACGGTCACGACCAGCAACAAGTTGTTGTTAATGCTATTGAAGAATTCAAAGCTGAAGCGGGTAAGCCTGCTTGGGGTTGGACTGCAGAAGAAAAAGACCAAGATCTTGTTGCTAAAATCAAAGATTTAGCAGAAGAAGGCATGGGTGCAGCTTACCAAGTGGTTGATAAGCAAGAGCGTCGTGACGCTGTAGCGGCGGTTAAATCTGCTGCTGTTGAGAAGCTAGTCGCTGAAAACGAAGGCATTGATGTGTCTGAAGTTGAAGGTCTACTAGGTAGCCTAGAAAAGAACGTAGTTCGTGGTCGCATCATCCGTGGTGAGCCTCGTATTGATGGTCGTGAGCCTGATATGGTTCGTGCGCTTAATGTTCAAGCGGGTGTACTGCCACGTACTCACGGCTCTGCAATCTTCACTCGTGGTGAAACTCAGGCTTTAGTTGCTGCAACTTTAGGTACTGAGCGTGATGCACAAAAGATTGATGGTATTATGGGCGAGAAAACCAGCCGCTTTATGTTGCACTACAACTTCCCTCCTTACTCTGTAGGTGAAACTGGTATGGTTGGTTCGCCTAAGCGTCGTGAAATTGGTCACGGTAAACTAGCTTGGCGTGGTATCAACGCGGTTATGCCAACCGAAGCTGAATTCCCATACGCAGTTCGCGTAGTATCTGAAATCACTGAATCTAACGGTTCAAGCTCGATGGCTTCGGTTTGTGGTACTTCTCTAGCGCTTATGGATGCAGGTGTACCAATCAAGGCATCTGTTGCGGGTATCGCAATGGGTCTTGTGAAAGAAGGCGATGACTTTGTCGTTCTTTCTGACATTCTAGGTGACGAAGACCACTTAGGTGATATGGACTTTAAAGTAGCAGGTACTCGTGACGGTATTACTGCACTGCAAATGGATATCAAGATCGAAGGTATCACTAAAGAAATCATGGATATTGCTCTGCAACAAGCCATGGGCGCTCGTATACACATTTTAAACGTGATGGACAGTGCAATCGGTTCTCACCGTGACGATATCTCTGATCACGCGCCTCGTATCACGAGCATCAAGATCAACCCTGAGAAGATCCGTGATGTGATTGGTAAAGGTGGTGCGACTATCCGCGCTCTTACTGAAGAGACTGGCACAACGATTGAACTTGATGATGACGGTACTGTACGTATTGCGTCTTCTGACGGTGACTCTACTCGTGAAGCAATTCGTCGTATTGAAGAGCTAACTTCTGAAGTTGAAGTTGGTCGTATCTATAAAGGTAAGATCAACCGTATCGTTGACTTTGGTGCGTTCGTAAATATCCTTCCGGGTAAAGATGGTCTAGTACACATTTCACAAATCAGTGAAGAACGTGTGGCTAACGTATCTGATCACCTAGCAGTAGGTCAGGAAGTTGACGTGAAAGTGATGGAAGTGGATCGTCAAGGTCGCGTTCGTCTATCTATCAAAGAAGCGAATGCAAAAGAAGAAGCACCAGCTGCTGAATAATCTATTTTTTAGATAGCAAATCTAAGGGAGCTTTTTAGCTCTCTTTTTTTGTAGTTTTTAACCAAGGTACTGAATGATAAATAGGCAAGTAATATTTGTATCACACCAACAAGGTTAATCGTTTTCCTTTTTTGTGAGAGAATTACAAATTCATGCTATTTATACTCGTGATACTTGAAGATGCAACTTTCAGGGCTTGTTCAGCGTTGCATTATTCTAGGCGTGAAAGTGAAGAACTAGCGGGCTAATTTAAGCTTTCACAACAAAGAAGAATCAATGCTGAAAAGCCCACGTAGTGCGAGTTTAATTGTCTTTATACTGCGTTACTTTCCCTTATAATAGAATAACTATTACTACAGGAAAGTGCCTTGCCTAAATGGCAATTAATTCTCGCTGAAATCCTGCATCTTCAGGTATCACGAGTATATATTATGTTTTCACTGTGAAAATATAATATGATTGTACAGAGTACAATTACTCTAAAATTTAAATCTAGAGCATGTCCTGACAAATCAACACGGCAAATATCAATATAGAGGTGATAATGGCTAGACCCAGTATGGTGGAGCAAAGACGAACAGAAATCCTTGATGCATTAGAGGAATGTATCCTCAAACAAGGACTTCAAGATACGTCTTTAGAGAATATTGCCGATACCGCTGGAGTAAAGCGCACCATTTTACGCCATTATATTGGTAATAGAGATCAAATCATTACTGCGTTGAGTGAGCGTTGGCGCAACATCTATTCAGACCAATGGCTGCAAGCGATTTCTCAGCTTCCTGAAACCGATTCTATAGACACTTTATTAGAGATGCTGTTCTATATTGGCTCAACAGAAGATAATAGAGATAATATTATTAGCCATGAGCTCTTTTCTGAATCTAAAAGGCTGGAACCAGTTAAACTGGATCAAGAGCAAAATATGGCTGAATTTATTAAACACTGCAGCCAAATATTAGCTTCAGAATACCCCCATGCAAATTCCGATGATATTGAACTGGTTTGCTATGGAATTTATGCCAACTACTTAACGTCAAAGTCGATGTTGTTGCTCAACCTTCATGACGTAACGACAAAGCTTATTCAAAGCTCAAAACGACTTTGTGACAGTTTAGCTGTTTAAGATCGTAAATCAGTGATAGCCGTTTATGATTGGGGTTGATATGATTAAGCGGTTTCCGTATTTTACAAAGGCTCACTTTTAATGACAGTTAATTGGCGCATTCTTAAAGTTGCATTGGTCGTTTCATTGCTTTCTGGTTGTGCATCCACCACCTTAAAAAACCATTATCCCACCCGATTATTAGTTGAGCCAACTACTCCTCTGTATCAAGATGAGTTAAATCTACTTAAAAGCTCCGATATTCTTTCTCGTGCTAAGTTAACTGACGAACAGCGTGCTCGCTTTATGTATGAGCGAGGTGTGATTTACGATCGAGTTGGTTTGCAGTTGTCTGCCCGTTACGATTTTAGACAAGCACTAAATTTAAATCCTCGTTTGGCCGATGCGTATAATTTTCTTGGTATTTATTCGACGTTGGAGGGTGATTTTGACAGTGCGTATGATGCTTTTGACTCAGTCCTTGAGTTAGCCCCTAGCTATGAATATGCTTACTTAAATCGTGGTATTGCTTTATATTATGCAGGCCGGTTTGAACTTTCCAAAGATGATCTCACCACTTTCTATACAAAAGCACCTGACGATGCGTACCGTTCAATTTGGCTTTATTTAGCGCATCGTAAGTTTAACCCTGAAAAAGCAAAAATAGAACTAACTCAACGGGTTTCTAAACTGGATAAAGAGTTGTGGTCCACTCAAATAGCTGAGTATTTACTTGGCAACCTAAGTGCAGATAAATTAGTAAGTAAGGCCAATGAATACCTTGATTCCAAAAATCATCGACGTGAATATACAGAGCATCTATGTGAAGCGTATTTTTATATCGCTCAGCAAGCTTTACACCAAGGGCACCTCGAAGCGGCTACTCAATTGTTTAGGTTAGCCCTTGCCACAGACGTTTATGATTTTGTCGAATACCGCCTTGCTGGATTTGAGCTTTCAAAACTTGAGGGAGAGTTTGAGTAGCGATTGCTACTCTAGCTTGGTTTTAATCTATTTATGGGCTGGTGAAGAACTATCGAGTTACCGTCGGGCGCTAAGCGTAATTTATATTGTAATCCAGCATTGTTATCCATAACAAAACTGCCTTGATCGTTTAGCGGTTCTCTGTCAACGACTTCAAAAACAAATTTGTTATAATTAAACCCATGTTCAGCAACCAAGTCCTCAATCTGCCTAACGGCACTGTCACGCTGGTCTATGGCTTCTTCTTTTGTTAATGCTAAGACATCTATTGCTGTGCGAACTTTGTTTTTAACATCAGCAGAAGCTTTAGGTATCTAGTTATTGCAAAAGTCTTCTTTGAGTGTTTCGTACTTCCTCCCTGATTGATGTGCATTAACAGGCTTGAAAGCAACTGGGTTTGAGATTGCTAGTTCATCCCCATTATCTAGTCTTGCATGACATTGCATAAACGAAACGCCACTGATGGGATCTTCCACAACCTTAAGGTAAAAGTGTTGTTGTTCACTTTCGTACATACTATTTAGCTCATTGGTCAAAGCATTCAATTCGCCATAGTTTGTTGCTTTGGATATTTGGGTTAATTTTTTTTCAACGTCATTTATCGAAATGCCAGTTCCAATTGATCTTATTCCATTCCAAATACGATCGAAAATTTGCCTGAATGTACTTTTGGCCACAACACCTGTTTCTGCGACTCCAGACTCAGAACCTTGACTATCGACACTCGGTTTTTTGAATGCTTCTAAATTAATGTTTGCTTGACGGGGGGCATTGTTTGATATGGATAACTGTGACATTTGCCTGACTTTGTATAAGTTTTATCAACAGTATAGACAAAGTTTGAACATAGGGATGAAATAGAGGACTTATGAGTCCTCTATTGCGTTGTAGATTGAATGTGCTGTTCTATTTTTGAAATCAAAATGCAGCCAGTTTTGCTAAATGGCGTTCAGAGCAGCCCCATCTTCCGCGATTAATGATTGATAACGAGACTCCATTTGTGAAAACATGGCTGATGAAGCTTCGGTAGCATAAGGTTTTATTATTAAAATCATGCGTGACACTCCATCAAAAAGTTCTGATGGCTTAATTTCTTTCTGATTTGATTGAACTAATTTGTGGCCAATCCATGAGCCCATTAGAATTCTAATGGTGTCTGCAAGTCGCTCGACATCTTCCGCAGGTATACATAGTAATCCGGCATTCACCATTTGCTGCAATATTTGGCTAATTGAATGAGTCGTGCTTTGCTGAAGTTTCAGATAGCGCTTTTTCAATTGGTCATCTTTGAGCAAAATGTCGTGCAGATTTACGTAGAAAAAGCGGAACTTCCATAAAGCCACAAAAGCCGCATCTAAATAGGCCATCATTGAACCGGCATGAAATTCTTTTTCTTCTGAAGGTTTGATATTTTCGTTGATATGCTTTTCAAATAAGCTAAAAATCTCTTGAATGATGTCTTGCTTATTGGCGAAATGATAATACAAATTGCCTGGGCTGATCCCCAAATGTGCCGCAATATGATTTGTGGTAATGGTACGTTCACCGTGCTCATTAAACAATTCTAAGCTAGCATGAATGACCATATCTCTTGTTTTCATTTTAAACCCCTAAAGCTTTTAAGCTCTTACATCATTTATATTGCCGGTTTACTTACAAGAATTTCATAAATATTTCGAGCAAGAAACCTAACTGTTACTTAATAGTAAGATTAACCTCAATTAATCATTCGTCAGACCAGTTAGAGTGCTCAAAAAGCAAACGCATATCTATCTAGGGCGTGTTGATCTTTCAGGATTAAATTTTGTGCTATTTGAGCACTTTTCTGTTCAAGGCATGAGCAGTGAAGCTTAGCCATCTAAGTAAGCTGATCACAACACAAAACAGGAAGTGCTCAAAAGCATCGAAGACAGCGTAAATTGGTCACTTCTGCTGCGTTATCGTTTGTTTATGTGGAAGAACCACACCTCACAAACTCTGCCTTGCATAAGATAACCAATTTATCACTGCAAAAACAATCACGAAAGATCAACACGCCCTAAGGTGAAAAGCTCATTTATGCATTCTTCAATATATATTGGAATAACATATTCCAATTACCTCTCGGTTGTTTTTTGAACTTTAAAGACTTGTGTTATTCAAATTGCACTAAACCCTGAAGGTTGTTGGAGATTTATATGTGTGCAGCTGCAGTTGATATAAATGTTACCCCTAGAATGACTACTCATTATGAGAATGTTGAAGCAGAGAATGCAGAACTTCAAGTTGTGCTTTATACCCCTTCTGTGCACGGAGACTTATGTACTTATAGACAAACAAAAGGGTTTATGGGGTTAAAAGCGCAATATAAACAAGATATAGAACGCTTGAAAGTCTTAGATAAAGAGTTTCATTGCGGAAGGTTCGAAGTTGCTCAGCAGGCATTTTGGTCTCACCTTTTCGAGATTAGTGATGATGAAAAAGTCACATACATGCAAGCCAAAGAATTCAGAGAGATTGCTTTTTCTGGTTTTACTGATGATTTTAGAGGTGCGATTGAGATTCTTGAAGCAAATACTCTGTCCCTTAATCAAAAGAAGCGATTATTTGACGATTTAATACACGCTATAGAGCTCTGTATGCCAGGGATTCAAGAAGTTGTGAATAATATTCATGAAGCATTAGATATGGAAAGTAACTTTAACTTACAAGCATTGAAGCTTTATAAGCGTGAGGTAATGAAAGCGGTCGCTAGGCGGCATTTAATTGGATTTACGGATAGTGCATCTATACAGGATTTAAAAGGTAATTATGTACATGTTGAACATGGTCTAGTTAACTATTTTTCTGAAAAGTTTGATGTCCCCAAATTTACTAATAGTGCGGCACATTTTGGTTTTAAAGATAAATTCCTAAAAGGATATGAAGCTAAAGTTAAAGCAGCCTTACACCCAATTCGATTAACACAATACGTATTTGGGCAACTTACATCAGAACTAAGTAAAGCGTTGAAAGAATATCAAGCATTAAGAGCAGATTGGGTGTGTTTATCTGAATTATCGTTCTACACGCAGGAAAAATTAAAAGCAGAATTAACGCAAATTGGTAATGATGAACTAAACAGGCAATTAACAAGTGACTTTTGTCATGGATCAGTTCTCTCCTTAGAAGCCCTCAGTGAACGATTGACTCAATTAGAAATACAAAACAAAGACTTTATATTGCAAAGATTAACAGAAATAGTATGCAGTGATGAGCATTGGACTGAAGCGATATATATTCCACTTGATTACTTTCAAGAAGCAATCTTTGCAGAGTCTAAAGTCGCTAAGCTACATTCTTTACAAAAAGAGTTATTCAAACAAATTTGTGGCCCATTACAACGCATTGCTGGAAATGAGGAGGTTTGTACTGAAACTGATCTTATGGACGCAAATACGTTAGTGAGTATCTCAGTCAAAGAAATTAAGTTAAATCTTCTTGCTATAGCAGCCAAAGCACTCGAAAAAACAAGAGCGGACTGTGAAATCAACTTAAGTCGAAGGCCTGAAAAGGTTCTTAAATATACCCCAGAAGGAAGTTTTTTC
The DNA here is from genome assembly GCF_003675895.1 of Parashewanella curva. Classification (GTDB taxonomy): domain Bacteria; phylum Pseudomonadota; class Gammaproteobacteria; order Enterobacterales; family Shewanellaceae; genus Parashewanella; species Parashewanella curva. Next base: position 16,082 of record NZ_ML014755.1, on the reverse strand, counting down.
TGGGTGGTGGATAATTTTATTACCAGACCAGTTACTATGGCTGACGTCCAAGGCTTACATTTGGATGGCTTGTCGGATGAGGCGGTAAATCATCTTTTTGAAATGACAGTAGAAACCGTTGAATCTTTTGATGACTTGTTAAGTTTTTTAGCTTTAAACCAAGGTGCTAAACAGTCAGACCGATTACCTATAACCGTTGTTACTCAAAAAATGGACTGGTTAATTGATAAAAAACCATTTTTGAAGTCTCAAATTGCAGCGTCATTACAAATCCCCCCAACACCTCATTGTTTGAACCTTAAGTTTTGTGAAAAATATTTTAAATATTTAACGCCTGAGGCACGGAAGGAAACAACACTGATTGTCAAATTAAAATCCAACGCTTTTTTATCTGATACAGAAGTCAAACAGGTTATACATAGGTGGAATGAATTTGAGTTACTTGAATACCTTCAGCACATGAATCAAAGCACGTTTAATCGATTCATCGTACATGTTATTACGACTGATAATATAGAAATATATGAGAAGTTGAGGGCTAATGCGTTTTTATTTGATGAATTTGTAAGAACAGGGGTAAAACAAACTCAGGAGGCAGAAAAATTTAATTACCATTCGAATTTACTCAGTCTTTGTTTTGAGCAAAATGCGGTAAAGATTACAATGAGGCTGTTCGAAAATGGTGATGTATCAGCTGAACACTCATACGGGACAATCCTTGCTTCGCCGCTTTTTTTAGCGATTGCTTTGCAAAATGCAACATTAATGCTTTTAGTACTTCAGCAGCCAGCTACTCAAGCGAATTTACTTAACTCTGCAAAAGAGACTCCGCTTCATTATGCGCTTCGTTTGTATGAAAAGTTTGGTAAAACTCATCAACGACAACGTGTAATTTATGGTTTGATCGGACATGAGGAAATTGATTTATTTGCTTTGGATGAAAAAAGGGTTCAGTGCTTTCAACGTTTGAATAAGTATGATGAATTTAAAAGATTTACATTGCAAATACTTGAAAAGCGATCTGATGACTTATACCAGCGTGTCGAAGAGAGTCAAGATAGTGGTTTTCTAGAAGTTAGTTGTGTTGCTTAGGCGATAAATTTCGACTCTTGATTGTTTCATTAGCGAATTTCAGCGAAAATACGCGCAAAATTTCAAATTGCCAAAGAAGAAATAATTCATGTCGATGTCAGTGCCAGAGCAAGTCTCTAAACGTCGCACTTTTGCGATCATCTCTCACCCGGATGCGGGTAAAACCACCATTACAGAAAAAGTATTGTTGTTCGGACAGGCGTTACAAAAAGCGGGAACAGTAAAAGGTAAAAAATCAGGTCAGCACGCAAAGTCTGACTGGATGGAGATGGAAAAAGACCGTGGTATCTCTATCACTACTTCTGTAATGCAATTCCCTTATGCTGATGCTTTGGTAAACCTGCTTGATACCCCAGGTCACGAAGACTTCTCGGAAGATACTTATCGTACCTTAACGGCGGTAGATTCTTGCCTAATGGTGATTGACTCGGCGAAAGGTGTAGAGGAACGTACGATTAAGCTAATGGAAGTCACTCGATTGCGTGATACCCCAATCGTCACCTTTATGAACAAGCTTGACCGTGATATTCGTGATCCTATTGAATTGATGGATGAAGTAGAAGACGTACTGAAAATTTCATGTTCTCCAATCACTTGGCCTATTGGTTGTGGTAAAGAGTTCAAAGGTGTGTATCACATTCTGCGTGATGAAACCGTGCTTTATCAAACGGGTATGGGGCATACAATTCAAGATTCGGTGGTGATCAAAGGCTTAGATAATCCAGAGCTTGATGAAGCGATTGGCTCATACGCTGAAGATTTACGTGATGAGCTTGAGTTAGTTGTGGGTGCTTGTCCTGAATTTGATCATGACGCCTTCTTAAAAGGTGAAATGACGCCTGTATATTTTGGTACAGCACTGGGCAATTTTGGTGTTGATCACATTCTTGATGGCATTGTTGAATGGGCGCCTGTTCCTCAACCTCGTGAGACTGAGGAAAGAAACGTAGAACCAAACGAAGAAAAGTTCTCAGGTTTTGTGTTTAAAATTCAAGCCAACATGGATCCCAAGCACCGTGACCGTGTCGCCTTTATGCGTATTTGCTCTGGTGAATACAAACAAGGCATGAAAATGCGTCATGTGCGCCTTGGTAAGGACATCAATGTCAGTGATGCTCTAACCTTTATGGCTGGCGATCGTGAACGTGCAGAAACCGCATATCCGGGTGATATTATTGGGTTACACAATCACGGAACCATTAAGATTGGTGACACTTTCACTCAAGGTGAAATGATGCGCTTTACTGGTGTGCCTAACTTTGCGCCAGAGCTCTTCCGTCGAATTCGTTTGCGTGATCCTCTTAAGCAAAAGCAATTGCTTAAAGGTCTGGTTCAATTGTCTGAAGAAGGTGCAGTACAGGTATTCCGTCCATTAGATACTAATGACTTAATTGTAGGCGCAGTGGGTGTGCTACAGTTTGAAGTGGTTGTTGGGCGTTTAAAAACCGAATATAACGTAGAAGCCATATATGAGTCAGTGAGCGTAGCGACTGCTCGTTGGGTTTATGCTGACGATGAGCGCGAGCTGGAAGACTTCCGTCGCAAGTGCAGTGCTAACCTAGCGCTCGATGGTGGTGATAACCTAACTTATATTGCACCAACCATGGTGAACTTAAGCTTGAGTATGGAACGCTACCCTGACATCAAGTTTGCTAAGACACGCGAACATTAATTATTGTTATTTTGTGAAGCCGCAACTGCGGCTTTTTTTATGGGAAATTCAGCCTTAATTCAGACAACATGAGTAATGTTGAACTGTGTTGGACATGGCGAGTGAGACAAACCATGAGCATTACACGCGATAATCAAGGCTTTGAAGTACAGATAAGCAGAAGCTTATCTGAGATGGTTGGAAGAAAAAATAATGAACTTCGGCAATTTATAACGTCAAATAACACTAAATATTATCTCAAAGTTCAATGTGATGCATGTCAGAAGGTGCTGAATTTAAATAATCAAGTCACTACTCATGATTGTGCTTTTACCCAGTTTCAAAAAGAGCAGTAGTTCTTATTTTTGCGAAATAACTTATGAGTATAGATTCATCTTTAAAAGTAGTATCTACAGAGGTGGCCTCGCAAGGGGCACATTTAGCTGAACAGCTTAAGCATTTGGTAATCTCGGCTGTTAATGACAAAAATGAGTTTACTTTTAAACTTAAAGAGGGTCAGGAATATTGTGTTGCAGCCAGGTGCACAAGATGTAATGATTTTTTTGAATTAGATAAACACTTATCTAATCATTCGTGTAAGACGGCATTAGAAAAATGGCAGGCTAGAGTCGTTGATTATGATAAAGCTGTCGTTGTAGTAGCCAACCAGATTAGTGATATTTTTAAAAATGAAGGGTTGAAAATAGAGGAATTAGACTCGCTTGAAGCTGTTATTGATAACAATTGTAAAGCGTTTTATCAAAGCTCTCCAGAGACGCTGGAGGAGAGGGTTAAAATACTAAAAGATTTTCTTGAACAGTGCTCCGATGAAAAAATTTTGCATCAAAAATGGTGTCGATTGAATATAGCTTTACAGATATTGGGTTCCAAATTAGGAGCTTATGAGATAGTGTTACCTTTATATCCAACATTATCAAAATAGCTTGCCATAGGAGATAATTATATTAATCGATAGCCACGCTCATATAGACTTTGATGCTTTTGATGATGATCGCTCAGAGTTATTCACGAAGATGAAAGCTCAAGGGATTGAAGGAGTATTGATCCCTGGTATTTCTCCGCTTCACTGGAAAAAACAACTGCATGTGGCTAACGAATATGAGTGTTCATATGCTATAGGGGTTCATCCTTGGTTTGTTGGTGATGATGTTGAATACGACATTGCATTATTAAAAGAGGAGTGTCAGCATCAATTAAATAACCCTGCATTTGTGGCTATTGGGGAAGCGGGGTTAGATAAGATTAGAAAGCGTAATTGGGCTCAACAATTAAATTGCTTTGAAAAGCAAATTCAACTTGCGGTTGAGCTAGAAAAGCCTTTGATTATTCATGCGGTAAAAGCTCATAACGAAGTCATTGAGTTATTACAGAGCTATCGACCTAAATTCACCGGTGTGATCCACGGCTTTTATGGTTCTCCTCAATTGGCACTGCGATACATTAACTTAGGTTTTAAGCTTGGGATTGGTGGCTTGCTTTTGAATGATGAATCGAAAAAATTACATCAAACAGTTAAAGATATTCCTCTAGAAAACTTTTTAATTGAAACAGATTCTCCGTCAATGTTACCAAAAAATAGTGATCAAGTTCGAAATTCTCCACTTCTTCTCCCTCAAATTGTTTCTAAATTAAGCAAACTGTCAGCTAAATCAGTTACCTTAATTTCAGAACAGCTAAGGTTAAATTACGCTCAGGCTTTTGAGTGTAAAAGGTTTAAATAAAAACACTGATGGGTATGGGGTGTTAACGTCGTGTTATTTTCGCTAAATTAGATTTCAAAAATATGATCAATACAACGCTTTTTATTTATGGCTTAGGTATAATCGCTATTCGAAATGGTTGGTTAACAACAAAATAATAAACGTTAACAATTGAGGGTGATGGTTCATGGAAATTCTAATGAGTCTTGTAGGTATTGCAGTCCTGATAGGTATTGCATTTCTACTTTCAAACAACAAGAAAGCAATTAACTATCGTACCGTTGGTGGTGCGTTAGCTATTCAAGCGGCTTTCGGTGGTTTTGTTCTATATGTACCAGTAGGTAAAGATATTCTTAAAGCAGTTTCAGATGGTGTTTCTAGCGTCATCAGTTACTCAAAAGATGGTATCGGTTTCCTATTTGGTGATCTTGCTAACTTCAAAGTAGGTTTTATCTTCGCAATCAACGTATTGCCAGTTATTATCTTCTTCTCTTCTCTTATTGCGGTACTTTATTATCTAGGTATCATGCAGTGGGTTATCCGTATTATCGGTGGTGGTCTACAAAAGGCACTAGGTACTTCACGTACTGAGTCTATGTCTGCAACAGCAAACATCTTCGTAGGTCAAACGGAAGCACCACTTATCGTACGTCCTTTCATTGCATCTATGTCTCAATCTGAGCTATTCGCTATCATGGTTGGTGGTCTTGCATCAATCGCGGGTTCTGTATTGGCGGGTTACGCTCAAATGGGTGTACCGATTGAGTATCTTGTTGCGGCTTCGTTCATGGCAGCACCAGGTGGTCTATTAATGGCTAAGCTGATGCACCCTGAAACTGACGAAGTTAAAGATGACATGGAAGATCTTCCAGAAGATCCTGACAAGCCTGCTAACGTTCTAGACGCTGCAGCTGGTGGTGCTTCTTCTGGTATGCACTTAGCACTAAACGTTGGTGCAATGCTTATCGCATTCGTTGGTCTGATTGCTATGATGAACGGTATCCTTGGTGGTATCGGTGGCTGGTTCGGTTTCCCACAACTAAGCCTAGAAATGATCCTTGGTTATGTGTTCATGCCACTAGCATTCCTAATCGGTGTGCCTTGGAACGAATCTTTCGTTGCTGGTTCTTTCATCGGTCAGAAAGTAATTGTGAACGAGTTCGTAGCTTACTTGAACTTCGCTCCATACATGCTAGACCCTGCTACTGAAGGCTTTAAAGCTGTAGCTGAAACTGGTTTACCAATGACTGACCGTACTAAAGCGATTATTTCTTTCGCTCTATGTGGATTCGCTAACTTATCTTCTATCGCGATTCTACTTGGTGGTCTAGGTGCAATGGCTCCTAGCCGTCGTCACGACCTTGCTCGTCTAGGTCTACGTGCGGTAGTTGCTGGCTCTCTAGCTAACCTTATGAGTGCAACAATTGCAGGTCTATTCTTAGCACTGTAATTCAAAATGATGGCGACCTAAGGGTCGCCATTTTTTTATCCATTTCAAGTTGACTAACCAAATTCAAATAGGCTGTGTTGAGTTCAAGGATGACATAGCTATTTTTCTAAAGCTCATGTCTTTTTACATCCTTCTAACAATCACATGTCTAGCTAATTAAAAAAACAAGATATTGTTCACATTTCGGGATTTTATGTTTGTATTTTGCTTGTTAACCGTTGGTGATGCTTTCGGAATTTAGTAAAATACAAGTGCAAATAAAAACACTGCCAAACAAAGGCAGAACTCAAATAATATGGGGTTGATGATGAAAAACTTTAAAATGTTAGCTATCGCTGGTGCAGCTGCTGCAGCTATGACTGCCGGAACCGCTCAAGCTGAGCAATACTACGGTTTTATGACTGCTTCAGTTAACTACTTAGACTGGACTGAAAAGACTATCGATCGTACTACTACTGTGGATCAAGGTGGTCAAGGTTTAGGTGGTACTAAAAAAGATTTCTTATTCTTAGAGCTTGAAGGTGGCGCTGGTTACGACTGGGGTGATGTTTACGGTTTCATTGATATTGAAAATCCAGGAAATATCAATAAATCTCAGAATGAGAGAAAAGAAGGTGATAAAGTTGTTGAGGAACGTGGTGTAGCTGTTCCTAGCTCTTTCCGTATTGCAGCTAAAGGTTCTATTGCTTATAACATTGGTAAAACCAACTGGAATGCTTACGGCCATATTTACAGCTTCACTGAAGCTCGTGGAGATTTCCACGGTGGTTTCTTTGACCAAAACGTAGTACTTGGTGTTAGTTATGACATCAATACTGACTCAGGTTTCTGGATGAAGCCGTTCATCGGTTTGCATTATGAGAACCAACGCTTCGCTGGCGCAGGCTTTAACGGCTACATGGCTGGTTGGGTTCTAGGTTATAACTTCAAACTTGGCAACCAGAACTTTATGGTTAGTAACTGGCATGAAACTGAGTTTGCTCGTGAAGATCAGTTCCGTTCAAACGGCACTCCTCATAAGCTAGATAAAATGGGGCAAAACGGTGCAGTTGCGCTATGGTGGAATGCAACTAAGAAATTTACTGCGGGTGTTCAATACCGTTATGCTGATCAAAAGCTAGGTACTGCTGCATACCATGACGCAGTAATCTTCACTGCTAAATACAACTTCTAATCTAAATTAGAATTGTGCTTGGAGTCGCACTATGCGGCTCCTTTGAGTTTCTAAGTCTTTATTTCAATTAATCGTAATTTAAATAAAGATTTCTCGCGCTAAGATGGATTTTTCGCGGAAGTAGGACATCATTTCTCTCGTAACTGAGTTATTTCTTCTCTTCCGGTCTTCAAGGATTCAAGTCGTGACTGAATAGTCAAGATAGCCTTACTTATGTAGGTAAGGTATTGAATACTTATAAGTGCCAACAATCCATACCAATAACAAAATTTGGTACTGCTATAAGTAACCTATTTATTTTACGGTGCGCCTAGCTCGATATTAGGTGTGCAGATCAGAATATTTTTTGGATGGAGAAACATCATGACTGATTTAAAACTGGCTGCAAAACGTGGCATTTCTTTAATGGATCTTACAACGCTTAACGATGACGATACCGATCAAAAAGTGATTGAGCTTTGTAAAAAGTCGCAAACGGCTGCTGGTCATACTGCTGCAATTTGTATTTATCCACGTTTTATCCCTATCGCACGTAAAACATTCCGTGAGCTAGGTGCAGAGCACATGCCAATTGCAACAGTAACTAACTTCCCACACGGCAACGATGACATTGAGATTGCTGTAACTGAAACTAAAGCTGCTGTTGCTTATGGCGCAGATGAAGTGGACGTAGTATTCCCCTACCGTGCATTAATGGCTGGCAACGAAGAAGTAGGTTTCGAATTAGTTAAAGCATGTAAAGAAGCTTGTGGTGATAAAGCTATTTTAAAAGTGATCATCGAATCAGGTGAGCTTAAAGATCCTGCGCTTATCCGTAAAGCGTCTGAAATCTCAATCGATGCGGGTGCAGATTTTATTAAGACTTCTACTGGTAAAGTACCTGTAAATGCTACAATTGAAGCTGCAGAAATCATGCTAACTGTGATCAAAGAGAAAAACACTAAAGTTGGTTTCAAGCCTGCTGGTGGTGTACGTGATGCGGCGCAAACTGCTGAGTTCTTAGGTAAGGCGGCTGACATTCTAGGTGATGAGTGGATCACTCCACGTACTTTCCGTTTTGGTGCTTCAAGTCTACTAAACAGCTTATTACATACTCTTGAATTAGCTGATGCTCCAGCGGCAAATCAAGGTTACTAAACAGTAAGGCTGAATAGCCCAGCGTCATTTGATCTCATAATGACAGATTCGATGACGCTGGTATGTATATCTGTGATCTAACTCCCTTTTGCCCCAATAAAACTTCGATACTATTTAGAAAAATTACTACATTTTGTCTTTAATCTTGCATTTTGTATCTGGCATCAAGCGGTGTGAAGGTACTTCGGAGTAGCTGTATGTTTTTAGCACAGGAAATTATTCGTAAAAAGCGCAACGGAGAAGCGTTAAGCACGGAAGAAATTCAATTTTTTGTAAATGGTATTGTTAATGGTGCCGTTTCCGAAGGCCAAATCGCCGCTTTAGGTATGGCCGTATATTTTAATGATATGAACATGGATGAGCGAGTTGCTATTACATCTGCTATGCGTGATTCAGGTACCGTATTAAACTGGGATCATTTAAATCTAGATGGTCCGATTGTCGACAAACACAGTACTGGCGGTGTGGGTGATGTAACCAGTCTAATGCTTGGCCCAATGGTGGCAGCATGTGGTGGTTATGTACCAATGATTTCGGGTCGTGGCTTAGGTCATACAGGTGGAACGTTAGATAAGTTTGATGCTATCCCTGGCTACAATACTGAAGCTGATAATGCGCTGCTGAGTAAAGTGGTAAAAGAAGTGGGTGTTGCAATCATTGGTCAAACGGGTGATTTAGTTCCTGCGGATAAACGCTTTTATTCGATTCGTGATAATACCGCGACGGTTGAGTCAATTTCGTTAATCACTGCTTCGATTCTTTCTAAAAAGCTTGCAGCAGGATTAGAGTCACTTGTGATGGACGTTAAAGTGGGTACTGGTGCATTTATGCCAACCTATGAAGCATCGGAAGAGTTGGCTCGTAGTATCACTGCTGTAGCAAACGGTGCTGGGACTAAGACTACGGCTATTTTGACTGATATGAACCAAGTGCTAGCATCTTCTGCGGGTAATGCGGTAGAAGTGAAAGAAGCCATTGATTTCTTGACAGGTCGTTATCGCAACCCACGTTTATATGAAGTGACCATGGCACTGTGTGAAGAAATGCTGTTGCTGGGTGGACTTGCCAGTTCTCAAGCTGAAGCTAGATCGAAACTGAATGCAGTACTTGATAATGGTCGTGCGGCTGAAATTTTTGGTAGAATGGTGTCTGGTTTAGGCGGCCCTGCTGATTTTGTCGAAGCGTACGATAAGTATTTACCACAGGCATCAATCATTCGTCCTGTATACGCTGAAAAAGCTGGTTTTGCTCATAGTATGGATACACGAGAATTAGGTCTGTCAGTTGTGACGTTAGGCGGCGGACGCCTTAAACCGGGTGATGCGTTAGACTATAGTGTAGGGCTAACAGAAGTTTGTGCATTAGGTGATGAAATCAATGCAGATAAACCATTAGCTATGGTTCATGCACAAACAGAAGCTGGATTTGAAGAAGCCGCTGCTGCGGTTAAAGCTGCGATTGAAGTAAGTGATACTCGACCTGAAAAACAAGTTGAAGTATACAAAGCCATTCGCGCAGAGGATTTATAAAATGAAACGTACTGTAATTTTAATGCTGGACTCCTTCGGCATCGGCGCGGCCGGTGATGCTGAAGCGTTTGGTGATGTTGGTTCTAACACTTTTGGTCATATTGCCAAAGCGTGTTCAGAAGGTCGCGCTAATGATGGTCGTGAAGGGCCGCTGAAGCTACCAAACCTTGCAAAGCTTGGCTTAGCTCATGCCGCTAAAGAAAGCACGGGTGAGTTTCCGATGGGCTTTGGTGACGATATCACTGTAACAGGCTCATACGGTTACGCTAAAGAGATCAGCTCTGGTAAAGACACACCAAGTGGTCACTGGGAAATCGCGGGTGTACCTGTATTGTTTGATTGGGGTTACTTCCACGATAAACAAAACTCTTTCCCTAAAGAATTGACTGATAAAATTCTTGAACGTGCCGGATTAGATGGCTTTTTAGGTAACTGCCATGCTTCTGGTACTGCAATTCTTGAAGAGCTCGGTGAAGAGCACATGAAAAGCGGTCAGCCAATTTTCTATACCTCAGCTGACTCAGTATTCCAAATCGCTTGTCATGAAGATACCTTTGGTTTAGAAAACCTATACAAATTATGTGAGATCGTTCGTGAAGAGTTAGAGCCATACACTATCGGTCGTGTTATTGCTCGTCCGTTTAACGGTCCTGATGCGAAGAACTTTGCTCGTACAGGTAACCGTCGTGACTATTCAATCGAGCCTCCTTCAAAAACCGTATTACAAAAGCTGCAAGAAGCAGGCGGTGAGGTGGTGAGTGTCGGTAAAATTGCTGATATTTACGCTCATTGCGGTATCACTAAAAAAGTGAAAGGCAATGGATTAGAAGCCTTATTTGATGCAACGTTAGAGCAAGTTAAGCAAGCGGGTGAACGTACGATCGTATTCACTAACTTTGTAGATTTTGACTCTCATTACGGTCACCGTCGTGACGTGGCGGGTTATGCTCGCGCGCTAGAATATTTTGATTCTCGTTTACCAGAGCTATTAGAAATTTTAGAAGATGATGATCTGTTATTACTGACCGCCGATCATGGTTGTGATCCAACATGGACGGGTACCGACCACACTCGTGAACACGTACCTGTATTAGCTTTGGGTGCGGGTCTAAAAGCTGGTTCTCTCGGTGGACGTGAAACGTTCGCTGATATGGGGCAATCCATTGCCACTTATTACCAATTAGAACCAATGGAATACGGCACGTCTTTCGTTGGCTAGCTGAATTTGAATACTGACTGTCCAATTGACAGCAATTGGGCTGTATTTAAGTGAAAAAAATAAATAAAGTCGTTAAATTACACCAAATTAATTTAGAGTTTCCTAATTTAGTTTGGAAAGACATTAAAAAATATAGGGGTTATAAACAATGGCTACACCACACATTAATGCGGCCGATGGCGCTTTTGCAGAAACCGTTCTTTTTCCTGGTGATCCACTACGTGCAAAATACATTGCAGAAACTTTCCTAGAGAATGTTGAGCAAGTGACTGACGTTCGCAATATGCTTGGTTTTACTGGTACTTACAAAGGTACTCGTGTATCGGTAATGGGTTCTGGTATGGGCATTCCTTCTTGCTCTATCTATGCCACTGAGCTTGTTAAAGATTACGGTGTTAAGAACCTGATCCGTGTTGGTAGCTGTGGTGCAATCAGTACTGATGTTAAAGTTCGTGACGTTATTGTTGGTATGGGTGCTTGTACTGATTCACAAGTTAACCGTATGCGTTTTGGTGGCCAAGATTTCGCAGCAATCGCTGATTATGGTCTTCTAAAAGCTGTTGTTGATGCAGCTGATAAGCGTGGCATTAAGCACCGCGTTGGTAACGTATTCTCTGCGGATCTTTTCTATACACCTCAACCAGAAATGTTCGACAAAATGGAAAAAATGGGCGTTCTGGGTGTTGAAATGGAAGCAGCAGGCCTTTACGGTGTTGCAGCCGAATATGGTGCAAAAGCATTGTGTGTTGTAACGGTATCAGATCACATCCGTACTGGTGAAGCAACCACTTCTGATGAGCGTCAAACTACGTTCAACGAAATGATTGAAATGACTTTGGATGCGGTTGCTGAACTGTAATTGCTTAAAGTTGTTTAGGGCACGTCCTAGATTAAAGGCCGCATTTGCGGCCTTTATTATTTGCAGGAAAGAAAAATTTAACCCAAAGTAAAATCCAATCTGATTTTCATATTCTTAGCATCAACGGCTTCACCATTTTCAAACTTAGGGGCATAGCGCCACTCAGCCAACATTTTTTTAGCTGATTTTTCAAATTTACGTCCACCTTCAGACTGAAGTACTTCGATATCTTTTACGGTACCAGATTTAGATATAGTGAATGACAAAACTACATGTCCTTCTTTTCCTAGCATTGCATAGTTGGTCGGATAATCTAAAGCTGTGCGATATAGTGGTACAGGATCTTGATCCTCTTGCCAAGGCTTCATTTTACCAATGGCAATACAATGTTCGGTTGATTTATCACTGTCACCACGTTTTTCATAGATAGAAATTAAGCGAGAATGAGCACCTAATTTAAATGGGTGGCTGTAATCCAAAGTATCGAATTGTTTGATCACGTTTAAATACAGTTTCTCTGCTTTATTGGATTTTTTTTCGTCTTGGTAGATGCGCGCCACATTGAATTCAGCCATTACTCTATCAATAGCATTTTCAGGTAATTTTTCTTGGAAGGTGTCTAACGCTTCAATAGTTAACCCACGTAAGTGACGAGTATATTTACCTCTATTTAGCGTATCGAAAGCAAGCATTTTTACCTTTGCGACAAAGACTTCATCACCATTTTTTTCAGCTAGCTCTAACGCTTTTTCGATTTCATCTTTTGTGCCACCAGTTGTTGGCATCACTTTCGCTTTTTTTAGGTGAGTGTCGATAATGGCTGTTGTTTGAGCAGGCTTGATGCCTTGATATATGGTTAACGCTTCATCAAATAATGCCTTAGCTTTTTTATGAGTCACTTTTCTTTTTTTCTTGTCGGATTGACGAATATTAGAAAGTGAAGTCGCATAATTGACTGTAAGAGCGGCTAAATCTTTTGGTGAATCTTTATAAAGCACTTTGCCTAATAGATATGATTGTTTAGCAAACTTAACTGCATTGAAGTTTTTACGCTCAGCGATAGCTTCTTTATATTGGCTGTAAGCTTGATTGAAAAGCTCGCGTTGAGATTGAGGGGCTTCTTCAGCGTAAGCTGTTTGTGAAATAGCCAAAATAGCCAGTGCACAGGCTGTCTTTGTCCAAGTTTTCATTGATGCATTCCATTGAATTTATTGTCGTCGAAAGTATCAAAACTTAAATGTTAAATCAATGTAATTATCCAGTGTGCCCAATTGATTGTTTTTACTATTAGTATGAATATTTTGTTATTGTGTTTATCTCCATCAATACCCACCATTACACACTTGGAAAAAGCTATAAGATGAATACCACGGAAACTTACCGACTGATTTACCAAAATTGTACAGGGCTTGATGCAATTGAAGCTCAGCTATGTCAAATACAAGGTGCTAAGGAAATACATCATGGAAGAACTCAATCAGGGGTAGGTTATATCGATATTGTTTGTTCAAGCGGTATTAATATTGAGAGTCGATTTACCAATACTGATATTGAAGTGGCCGCATTGTCATTAGTGACACCTAAGCTTAAGCATAAAGGTGTATTACTGATGGATATGGATTCCACTGCTATTCAAATCGAATGTATTGATGAGCTGGCTAAATTAGCGGGTATTGGTGACAAGGTTTCGGACGTGACTGAATTAGCGATGCTAGGGCAGTTAGATTTTGAACAAAGCTTGCGTCAGAGGGTAGCATTGTTAGAAGGGCTGGATGCTGGTGTAATTCAGCAGTTGTGTGATGAATTACCATTAACTCAAGGTTTGGAGTCTATGGTTAAGGAGTTGAAAGCACATGGCTGGGTTGTAGCTGTTGCATCAGGTGGTTTTACGCCTTTTGTTAATCATTTAAAAAACAAACTAGGTCTAGATGGCGCTTTTGCCAATGAATTAGAAATCATTGATGGTAAGTTAACTGGAAAAGTAATCGGTAGAGTGGTTGATGCTCAAGCAAAAGCCGATATTTTAACAGCATTAGCTGAACAATATGATGTTGAAATCAATCAGACTATAGCTGTGGGTGATGGCGCGAATGATATTCCTATGTTGAAAGCTGCGGGGGGGGGTGTGGCTTTTCATGCCAAACCAGCGGTGCAGCAGCAGGCGCAAGTGTCTATTAATCATTTAGGCTTGGATTCCATTTTGGCGCTACTAGGTTAGCTGGTTAGACCAGTTTGGTGGGGGAGTTGCTTCTTTTTAAAATCTTTCTAATTGTCACATAAGCATAATGGCATAACCATACATCAATGAGGTTATGCTATGTCTGATTCATCTAGAGGCCCTGTGCTTGCTCATTCCAATGTTGACTATGTAAATTCACATTTTGGCGTTGGAGCTTCTGTAGGACTAGGTATGCCGAGTCCTGATACTGATTACACTCTAGCTTTTAACGGTGACTCCGTATTATCAGGTGGCATCGCTATTCTCTATTTGTTTATGGATCTGCTATCAGAGCTTGCTAATCAAAAATATCTTGAGATGCAAGAAAAAGCCAAAGTCTCTCGTGACGCTCAAGATAAAGCCAATGAAGTTAATGAAGTGATTGCTAAAGTTTCAAAAGAAGGTGATCAAGGTGCAGAACCGTTACCACAAGATGTGATCGATTATATGCGTGAAAATGGCATAGAGGTCGATGGAAAATCCATTGATGATTATCTTAAACACCCTCAAAGTCCAATGAAGAATGTTGTCGTTCATTTGACGTCTTCAGACGGTCAGAAGCTCGATATTACACATTCTAATGGACAATACTATACGTATTCTATGGATGGGGATAAGGGATATACTTTAATTTCGGATAAAATCAAAGATGGAAAAATAACATCCTTTTCAGCCGGAGATAATCCAGGGGAACCGATAACTCTCGTAAAAGATGGTGTTACCTATACTGGGACTGTGCCTGACTATCAATCCCTTAGTGAACTTGGTTATGACGATAGCAGCGATGGGTTAGCAGAAGTAAAATTAAATAAAGGTCAATTAGAAGCTGTAAAAGATGCGCTAGAAAATGTTTCTAATCGAGCCTCTGATTTTGTATCGCAAGCGCAATTACAACTACAAAAAATTATGCAGACTTATAATGTTAGTGTCAGCATGATTAACAGTATGCAAACCATGCTGCAAGAAATGAATAAGTCTATTGCCCAGAATATTCGCTAAATGCGTATTAACCGTTTTAGCGCTTTGGCAATGAATCCATCACTCAGTCGTTTGATGGAGAACCCTTGCTTCAAGGCTTGGCAAAATGAAGGCTCGCCTTGTTCGAGAGACTCGTGAAAACCACCAAATTCTTGTTGTGACTGCTTATTACTTCCTTGCTCTTTATCTTCATCTAACAGGTTCTCGATAAAGTAATCTTTTCCTTCAACAAAAAAGCCAGAGTTCGCTTCCCGTCTTTTCCGTGGCTCAAGCTCGACGGCTCGTTCACAAGGAGCGATACCAGAGCGTACTGAAGTTACCATAACGTATCCTTAGTAAAACCATTATAGTCTTACGTTTGAAACTATATTTAAGACAATGCTTTCCTACATGACTTAAATATCCCCCGTTTTGCAGTCTAATCAGTTTTTGATAATTTGTTGAGAAACTGTTTAGGCCTTTTACCTATGTTATATACAATATTTTCATAAATTGAAGTTATATGAAGGGTGTTTAATCTTAAAAACATCAGTTGGCTACGTTCTCAAGCGTAGAAAAAATGATTGCTTGTAAGGCGTAGCTTGCTGCAAGTAGTTGTTACCGCCATACAAAACTGGCGTTACTTCGTTTCTATTTGCAAAAGTTACAACGTAGCTAGCGGGCATTTTAGCAAGCTTGTGGGAGTCGAGCGTTTCACCCATTCGGTGAATGACTAGAGACCATATACGGCCTCTAGGTTATCGATAGATAGGTTTAATTTTATTTATACCCGTCATTTCGCACTGATATTTCCTAACACTTAACAATAATCACTCACGGCTAATCAAGACACAAAGATCACAACAATTATGGCAAATAGATCACTGAGCCATAGCTAAAAGATCACAGACAAACTTTCAATTTTTAAGCAGAATGTCCTAATTCCTAACCTAATCTCCCTTTGAAATGCTGGATGAAGATCAGTTAACGATTCAGAACATAGACCATCTTGGTATTGCCGCTGGATTGATTGATAAACTCAAACTGGTTGAGCGCATTGATGCTCGACTTCCTA
>NZ_ML014754.1:55287-175532 GCF_003675895.1 Parashewanella curva | reverse complement strand
TTTTGGGAGCTTACGCTTATCAAGCTTGAGCACCTCAACAACATCAGGCTTCTCAACTTGTTTGAGAGTGGTGCCTATCCGGCCTTTTTGACCACCGGGTGTGCCATTGGTTTTAGTCTTTTTCTTCTTATTCGTGTCATCATCTGTTGAAGGTGGCTTGCTACTATTCTTGCTATTCATTCCGATACGATTGGTCAAGATCATGACCAGCATGAGCAAAGTTTCAATGGCCAATTTCAGCGCAGGTGTCACTGTTTTATCAGCTTCTAATTGTTGTTTTACATGCGCAATGGTCGCATCAATATCAATGCCACTAATTTTCAAAATGAATCACGAATTGACTAAATATTTGGTCAGCATGACATACTGGGAAGATCGGTCAAATGATCATTGAGGATCAAGTAAAATGGTGACTCAACCGTTGCTATTTTAAGCAGATTGAGTCAGATGGGCTGAATAGTTACGAAAAATTAACTTACCTGCATTAGAACATGCTGACGTACAGCGTTTGGTGTACGACATTATGAACGATAAGCAGCGCAAAGACTATGAAGAACATTTAGAAATCGATTTTTCATTTGAAGTTCCAAACCTAGCTCGCTTCCGTGTTAATGCATTTAATCAACATCGAGGTGCTGGTGCAGTATTTCGTACCATTCCAAGCGATATTTTAACCCTAGAGCAGTTAGCAGCACCTGAAATTTTCAAAAAAATAGCCAGCTTTCCTCGCGGTTTAGTTTTGGTAACGGGTCCTACAGGTTCAGGTAAAAGTACCACTTTGGCGGCGATGATTGATTATATTAATGAAAACCGTAAAGAGCATATTTTAACCATTGAAGATCCGATTGAATTTGTACACGAAAATAAGCAGTGTTTGATCAACCAACGGGAAGTTCATCGTGATACACAAAGCTTCAACGCAGCATTGAGAAGTGCGCTACGTGAAGATCCTGATGTCATTCTTGTGGGTGAAATGCGTGACCTAGAAACGATACGTTTAGCCATGACCGCCGCCGAAACGGGTCACTTGGTTTTTGGTACTTTGCACACCACATCTGCGGCAAAAACCATTGACCGTGTGGTGGATGTATTCCCTGCAGCTGAAAAAGATATGGTTCGCACTATGCTTTCTGAATCACTCCAAGCTGTAATTTCTCAAACTTTGATTAAGAAAGAGGGGGGCGGACGCGTGGCGGCTCATGAAATTATGTTAGGTACGCCTGCGATCCGTAATTTGATCCGTGAAGATAAAGTTGCTCAGATGTTCTCTGCAATTCAAACAGGTATGGCTCATGGTATGCAAACTCTGGATCAAAATTTACAAAACTTAGTCAATCGAGGCATTATTAGCCGTGAAAGTGCTAAAGCGAAGAGCGCTAATAGCCAAACTTCATTTTAGGGACACAAGACCATGGATGTGACTCCTTTTTTAAGAGTGATGGTAGACAAAAAAGCCTCTGACTTGTTTATTACAGCTGGCTTTGCTCCTAGTGCTAAAATCGACGGTGAGCTTAGACCACTTACTGAAAAAAAATACGACAGCAAGCAAGCTTTAGAGTTCGTTGAAGCTTTGATGTCAGATGAGCAAAAGCGTGAATTTCACGAGACAAGAGAATGTAACTTTGCTTTTGCGGCTAAAGACTTAGGTCGATTTCGTGTTAGTGCTTTTTGGCAGCGTGAATCCCCGGGTTGCGTTATGCGACGCATTGAAACCAAAATCCCTCATGTCGACTCATTAGGTTTACCACCCATTTTACAAGAATTGGTTATGAGTAAACGTGGTTTGTTTATATTTGTTGGGGGAACTGGGACGGGTAAATCTACCTCGTTGGCAGCGTTAATTGGGCATCGAAATGCTAATGCTAGAGGACATATTCTAACCATTGAAGATCCGGTAGAGTTTGTACATGACCATAATAAGAGCATAATCACTCAACGTGAAGTCGGTATTGATACTGATTCGTTTGAAGCGGCACTAAAAAGTTCATTACGCCAAGCGCCAGATGTGATCATGATTGGTGAAATCCGTACCCAAGAAACGATGGAATTCGCTTTAGCGTTCGCTGAAACAGGACATTTATGTTTGGCAACACTACACGCGAACAATGCTAACCAAGCGCTCGATCGCATCATGCACCTTGTGCCTAAAGAGAAGCACCAACAGTTGTTGTTTGATTTGTCTCTTAACTTAAGAGGCATTGTTGCTCAGCAGCTAGTTCCAAGAGCTGATGGAACTGGTCGCTGTGCGGCCATAGAAGTGTTAGTGAATTCTCCTCGTGTTTCTAGTTTGATCGCAAAAAATGAGCTGCATTTATTGAAAGAGACGATGGCAAAGTCTGAAGAGTTGGGAATGCAAACCTTTGATAAGGCATTATTTAGGCTTTATCAGGAAGAAAAAATTTCCTATGCTGATGCCTTACACCACGCTGATTCGCCAAATGATTTACGTTTGATGATAAAACTAGAAGGGTCAGGTGGTGATTCCGATGCAGGCTTTATGTCTAATGTAACTGTAGATTTGGATTAAGCTATAAGGATTATTGGCTTAGGTTCTAAGGCAACATTGAAAACCTTAGAACCTCTTTTAGCTCATATTCAGACCTGATAGAATTGACAGCAATTAACACCTTGAACGTAAAAAGGAATATCCGTGGCAAAATTTGCAGGATTATCTGAACAACAAGGACACAGTCCACGTCGTAAAAAAGCCGTATTATTGATCAATCTTGGTACTCCAGATGCGCCAACGTCGAGTGATGTGAGGCGATATCTTGCAGAGTTTTTATCTGATCATCGTGTTGTTGAAATTCCTAAACTCGTTTGGAAAGTGATATTGCACGGGATCATTTTGCGTACACGCCCTGCCAAATCTGCGGCTTTATACAAGTCGATTTGGACGGAACAAGGTTCACCTCTACTGGATATTACCCGTAAACAAAGTGAAAAATTACAGCAGTACTTGAGCCAAACGAATCCAGATGTCGAAGTTCACTATGCGATGCGTTATGGTAACCCTTCAATTGCCTCAGTATTAAAAAGCATGCACGAGACAGGGGTAGATGATATTACGGTACTTCCGCTGTATCCTCAGTATGCGGCTCCTACTACGGCATCGAGCTTTGACGCTATAAGCAAAGAACTGATGACTTGGCGTTATTTACCTTCACTGCAGTTTATTCACACCTATCATGACCACCCTGACTACATTAACGCCTTGGTGGAATCGATAAAAAATGATTTTGAAAAAAACGGGAAGCCGAAAAAGCTAGTGCTTTCGTATCACGGTATGCCAAAACGAAATTTGACACTTGGCGACCCTTATTACTGCTTTTGTAAAAAAACCACTCGCTTAGTGGTTGAGTCGCTTGGCTTGCATGAAGATGATTACATCACCACCTTTCAGTCTCGATTTGGAAAGGCAGAGTGGTTGAAGCCTTATACTGATGCCACATTAGAAGAGTTAGCACAAAATGGTGTTGATGATGTTGCGGTTATTTGCCCTGCATTCAGTGCCGATTGTTTAGAAACATTAGAAGAAATTCAATGTGAAAACAAAGAAGTGTTCGAAGAGGCTAGTGGCAAGCATTATCGCTATATCCCAGCCCTTAATGACGATGAACTACACATTGAAATGATGGCAAATATTGTTCGAAAGCACCTGTAATCACAGGGCTTTCGATTGCTTCACTAAACTTCAGTTTCAGTATGCGGATTTAGTGTCTGTTTCTGTTCAAGACTTCCTGACATTTTTTCAGCTGCTTTTTCAGCAACCCTTTTTTCATCGGGATGAGCAGAATAGTATGCTGCTAAGGTGTCATAATGGTGGTTAGAGCAATGAGCCAATTGTAGGTGACGGAGCTCGATAGCACGAGTGAAGTGAACGGGAGTGTATTTACAACCGAATCTCCTAGCTACCTCTGCCATGACATCTAAGTTATCTACACCATCGTCAATGAGTACTATCGGACGATGAATGTCTAGGCCTTTTTCATTATAAATTTCAAATGCTCTATCACCTTTGTTATTAAAGCCTACGAAGTCGCCTTTAGCATCAATCATTTGTTTTCCATAAACACCATTGAACCACTCTGGGTCTATATCAGCTTCTCTTAGTTTGTTCGGAAGGAAGTCATGACCCGAAGCACTAAGTACAAATACATCAGCACCTTTAGCTTTTAAGGCCTCAACGGTTGATTTTATGACATCAGGCCCCTGTTGCATTAATGTGGTGAACTTTGGTCGAGATGGTATTGGTAGTTCATTATAATCACCTCTAACTAGGACCTCATCGGCATCAAAAAAGACCACGGGATTTTCTCCGAAATCCATGTGTGCAAGCTCAGATAAATGAACAATGTTTTCTTTAAACTCTGGACATCTGATGGCTGCTCCCATTACAGGCTCTACTTTCCCTTCTTCAATATGCTTAGAAACAGATGTTGATGCTTGTTGTTTTTGTGCACTGGGAGCATCTTGGGTAGCTTCAGTGCTGAATACAATGCTGTCTTGATGAGCAGCTTGCGGGCTACCTTCAAGTGCATATTCTATAATTGCGCCTTTTAATGCGTCTCGAAGTTCAACATCTTCACGGCTCATTACCTTTTCATTTTGCTCTTCAAGGCTAATCCAACCGACAATATCTGAGATTTGAATCCCTTGAACTTGAGTTACTTCACTAACTATTTTCGGAGTTATCGCCATTTGCAAAGGGTCTTGTGTCGATTCTCTTATACCTTCCCATTGAGTGAAGGCCTGAGATTCACGGTAGCTCTGTTTTTTTCGTTCAGTTTCGGTTTTGGGTTTCTTAAAGGCTGAAAGTTCATGTAATCTTGGTCGTAGAGTTGCAAGTTTATAAGACGCTGGTGTCAATTCAGTTCTATCAGGATCAAGCGTTGCTAGCTCAAGCTCTCTCAATTTTTTGGGATTAGAACTTGATTTAGTTTCAGTTAAGTATTGATTCAACTGCTTAGTTAGATCGGCAGCAATAAAGTTGACTTGCACTTCGAGTAAACCACTTCGCCCAGCTGCACTACAGTCAGCCTTAATACTGTACTTTTTTCCGTCAAACGAAAGTTTAAACTTAGGCTTGAGATTAGAAACCTCTGTTGCGTCTCGACGAAGGACTTCATCCTCTAAGAGCCTTAATGTCCCTTCTGGATTAATAGTGATGTCTTCAGTTGTAGCATTAGAATACTGTGTTATTAAGTACTGCTTTGAAACATCATTTAATTTTAAAGTAAATGTTGAAGGGTCATGGAAGTTATTGGCAGTAAGTGTGAAAGTCAAAGACTGACCATGATGCAGTAATGATGGTGATTTAGAGGCCATGAGGAACCTTTACAAAAAAGTAATTAATTGAAGCATAGTCCAATTGACGAAAAGGAGAATGAATAGAAGATTAAATTTTTATTTGTTTAAATTTATGGGGTTAGATAAAGAACAGATGTTTTTGTAGATAGGTGATGAATCTGAATTTGGACAAAGGTCATGCTTATATTTGAAAAGAGCAGAAAGGGAGTCATCACTCCCCAAACTGATTTTCAAAGTAGCTTTCAACAATCAATACAGCTGAAACGGCATCAATTTGATTTTTAGCTAATTTTTTATATCCACCTAACTCATACAATCGAGCTTTGGCATCTGTAGTGGTAAGCCGCTCATCTTGCAGTTCGGTTTTGATACCAAAGCGCCCATTTAAGCGATTAGCGAATTTTCTCGCTCGTTGAGTCAGAGGTTGCTCTGTTCCATCCATATTTAATGGCAAGCCAACAACTAAAAGTGTCGGATTCCATTTTTTTATGATTTCCTCAATGGTGTTCCAGTTAGGTATTCCATCATTGGCTTTTACTGCTTGAACAGGTGATGCTTGGTAGGTGATATTTTGTCCGACAGCTATACCAATACTTTTAGTACCGAAGTCGAATCCTAGAACGGTTTCTGTTGTCATTATTTTCTCTTATGAATGCCCAATCTGTGAAGACATTTGCCAAGGCTCAAATCCGAGTGATTTGCACGCCATTTCCCAACGTTTTTCTGGCTCGACTTCAAATAGAATTTCATTAGATGCTGGAATAGTTAACCAAGAATTCTGAGCTATTTCTTCTTCTAATTGACCGCGTCCCCAACCCGCATAGCCTAAGGCAACGATAAAACTATCAGGCCCTTTTTGGTTACTCATGGCACTCAAAACATCTCGGGAAGTCGTTACCATAATTTCAGGAGTGATCGCTAAACTGTTAGTCCAGCCTGGTTGAGTTGAGTGGAGCACAAAACCTCTATCGGGACTGACGGGGCCACCAACTAATACAGGTGAATCTTGAACTACGGAATGAAGAGTCGTATGAGTGTTTAGCTCCATTTGATCTAATAGCTCATTCACTTCTATACCAATTGGGCGGTTAATGACTAAGCCCATTGCACCTTTTTCATCATGCTCACACATGTAAATGACACTGCGCTCAAAAAAAGTGTCATCGAGAGAGGGCATGGCAATAAGAAATTGGTTTTGTAAGCTTTCCATAAAAACTCCTGTACTGCTCAACTCAGGTATTAGCCACCTGCTAACTTAACAGTATACCCCTGTTTTTCTAACAGAGACTTTAACTGCTCACGATTATCGGTTTGTATTTCAATATTGAAGTCCTTGACAGTACCACCACAGCCACATTGTTTTTTTAGTTTTTGAGCGAGTGTTTTAAGTGCTTTTGCATCTAGACCTAAGCCTTTAACAATGGAAACACCTTTACCTTTTCTACCCTTACTGTCTTTATGAATGCGAACAATACCATCTCCTTGAGGGATATCATCGGTTTGTTTTTCTTGTTTAATCCTGCCGGTTTCAGTGCTGAAAACTAAGGCAACATCATCGTCGATTCTCATGATTTAGAATCCCTAAAATCAGTAAAAATTCTACTGGAAATAATTGTTGAAATAAGTTTACCAAAAGACTCAGCTTGAACTAAACCAAAAAAATTGAGCCTTTAACCATAAGTTTAACAAAGGCTCAATTAATACCCAAACCTAACACGATTAACAATGGTTCACTAAAACAGAGTCGAGAGAAGCAGAACTCCCGTAGTGATAGCGCAGGGGAGTAATAGACGATGCAGTTTTGGAAATGCAATAAATACAGAAGTTAGTGCAAAGCCGATTGCAACATAGCTTTTAGGTGAAGGCGAATAGTAGGTGACGATTAAGCACAATATGCAACCTGCAATAGCAATCGAGACTAGACTTTTAACAAGCTTGCTATTGAGTTTGAGCCTAGACTCAAAAGTTGCTGTTGAGGATATCGCTTGAGGAGACCAAATAAAGACTAGGCTACCCAAAATTAATGCTGAGATAATCCAGTACATAATTGAAACTCCAAATTATTAGTAATGATAATAATTATCATTTATGTATTTGGGGTTGTCAACTATAATGGTAAAGTTATGCAAATGTGTTTGAGAAACAGATAATTACAGAGTAAAGTTTGATTGTCTGAGGTTCTAAGAGTCATTTAGGAGATGCAAAGTGAAAAAGTACTTAATATTGGTCATGGCGTTAATGCTAACGGCATGCAGTTCTACTCGTGGAAATTGGGACTACAATCCAAAAGTGGATTTTGGTCAGTACAAAACATTCGCTTGGGTAAATAAAAAAGCTGGAAAAGAGGGCTATCAATTAGATGGCTTAATGAGCCAACGTATACATCGCGCTGTGAATGAGCAATTACAAGCGAAAGGATTGACTAAGACCAATAAGCGTTCTGCTGATGTGCTAGTGAATTACATCACAAAGAAAGAAAAGAAGTTTGATGTCGATACTTTTCACTCAAGATTCGGTTACTTTCCATATACCCGTAACTGGTGGTGGGGTGGAACTGGCTCAACCACGACTCATGTTCGTGAATATAAAGTCGGAACATTGTTTGTAGATATCGTTGACAACAAAACTGGTGAGTTAATTTGGCGTGGCTCTAGCCGAGATATCATTCGCAATTACAAAACACCAGAAAAAAAGACAGCCAATGTTAATAAGATGGTGGCCGACATTTTATCTAATTTCCCTCCTAAACCTGAGAAGTAGTTGAACAATATAGCTTTCGACTTTTTTTAGTTTCAAATAATCGGTAGAGTGTTGTCATTATTTCTAACAATGACAACACTCTATGATTGATCTACGAAGTGATACCGTTACTCAACCAACAGCTGCTATGCGTCAAGCGATGGCGAATGCTAACGTTGGTGACGATGTTTTTGGTGACGATCCTACCGTTAACGAGCTTCAAGACTTAGCGGCCGAAATGTTCTGCTTTGATTCCGCTTTATTTACTTCTTCTGGTACTCAAGCCAACTTACTAGCTTTAATGAGTCATTGTGAGCGCGGTGATGAGTACCTTTGCGGTCAGCAAGCCCACAATTATAAATTTGAGGGTGGCGGTGCTGCAGTATTAGGAAGTATTCAGCCTCAACCCATAGCAAATCAATCAGATGGAACAATTAATTTAGATGATGTGAAAGCTGCTATCAAACCTGATGATTTTCACTTTGCGCGTACTAAATTACTTAGCTTGGAAAATACCATAGGTGGGCTAATCTTACCTCAAGATTACTTAGCTCAAGCTCAAAGCTTTGCATTTAATCATGGTTTAAAAATCCATTTAGATGGTGCAAGAGTGGCAAATGCTGCCGTCGCTCAAAATTTATCGATTAGTGCAATAACTGATCATTTTGATTCTGTTTCTATCTGTTTATCCAAAGGCTTATGTGCTCCTGTCGGTTCTTTGCTTTTAGGTTCTGAGGATTTTATTAATCGGGCAAGGCGCTGGCGAAAAGTGCTTGGTGGTGGCATGCGTCAAGCGGGAATTTTAGCCGCAGCGGCGAAGTTAGCTTTGACGGATCAAGTTGAACGATTGGCAGAAGACCATGAAAATGCTCAGTTTCTATTAACTGAACTTGAAAAAATTGATGAATTAACAGTAGATCCAACGCAAGTACAAACCAATATGGTTTTTGCTGACTTACCTGATTATGTAGATCCCAAAGCGTTAGCTTTGGACTTAAAACAAAGAGGGATTTTGATTTATCCATCAAGTCATTTACGTTTGGTTACTCATAAAGACATAAATCAGCAAGATATTCATAAAGTTGTCACAGCTATAAAGGATTGTATAAAAAATAATACAAAATGAACCTTATGATTATTCGCCCATTAGAAAAAGAAGATTTTAACGCTGTAATCAAACTAGGATGCAAAGTACATGGTGCAGGCTACATTGATGATAAAGAGTTGAGTGAAATCTATTTAAAGGGGATTAAAAATGGAATTAATCCTCATTTTGTGGCTTACAAAAATAATGAATTAGTTGGTTTTCGTTTAACTTACGCAGCTGGGCAGTGGCAGTTAGACCGATGGTGTACTAGCAAGAAGTGGCCTACCTCACCAGATGATGTGTGCTATTTCAAATGCAATACAGTCGCAGAAGAAGCAAGAGGCGAAGGGTTAGGAGGAAAGCTCCTTGATGCTTCAATACAAGCAGTTAAACAGCAAGGTGCTAAAGCAGGCGTTTCCCACCTTTG
The DNA here is from genome assembly GCF_003675895.1 of Parashewanella curva. GTDB lineage: Bacteria > Pseudomonadota > Gammaproteobacteria > Enterobacterales > Shewanellaceae > Parashewanella > Parashewanella curva. The sequence goes on along the minus strand of NZ_ML014754.1, from coordinate 165,969 downwards.
GAAACAAAGCCCAAACAATGCAGCGGTAAAATATTTTACCAAGGCTGGTGGGGAGTTAATTAAAGAGCACCCTAACCGTTGGAACTGGGAGTTTAACCCTGATTATGACTGTGCCCTTTGTAGAGGGGAGTGCCAATGTACTGCGTGTGAAATGATTTTGGTTTTTTGACTATACTTTTCTTCATTACTCAAGGATGAGCTGAAGGTGAGAAGGTTGGAGGTGTGTTCAGAGGCTTTATTGGGGCGACAGCACAACCTCAAACGTCACCTTCAGCAGGAACAACAGTGTCCTTATCTCCAACATTGAATCAGTTTCGCAATTGGATGATTGAAAATAACTTCCCAATGGATGATGGTTTAGTTGCTCAATTAAGTCGTAATCCAAGCTTAGCTCGATTAGGTGACAGTAATACCGTTAAACAGCATTTACAAAGTGCTGTTAACCCAATAAATCAGAAACTAACATTAGAAGAGGTGGTTTGCTTAGATGCAGCTCAGAGGTTTATCGCTTCAGAAACTCAAAGGGCTACTGAATTTAGAAGCTTGGCCAAAGCGACTAAGTTAAGAGTAGAACCAGATTTTGTAAAAAGAGTTGTTAATGATGAAAGAGTTAATCGGTTAGGAAGTATTGAAGAACTTCAATCTGAGCTGAAAGCTGCACTTCAAAAAGGTGTAGCACTCAACTCTACCCAAGCTGCATTATTAAGTGTTTGTGACCGTGTTTATGCCTCAGGTGTAAAGCTTGGGCAAAAAGTAGATATGCGTAGAGTGATTAGTGCAAAATCCTTTCTAGAGCAAATGAAAAAAGATGGTGTGAAGGTAACGCAAAAACATATAGCTCAAATTGCACGATTACCAAATATAAAAATGGATGAAGAAAGTGTGGAAAATCTAATTTCTGAGGCCGTAGCTGACCCTAGTATTGAACTTACGCATGAGCATCTAGTTTGTTTAGAAGCGGCTAAAAGTATAGTGTACAAGCATTTTTTTGGAAGACGGAGTTATTAGGGGGTAATTAGATTGTATGTCGTAAACTATTGACTTTGTTTTTTTGACTATACTTCTCTTACTACTAAAGGATGAGCTAAAGGTGAAGTATGTCAATTGATAGTACCTATGATGCCAGACTTGCTACTCTTGTTTCTGATATAAAAAATGAACAAAATGAAAAGGGTACAAATCAGGGGGAATGGAGTTTAAATTACACATCTCCTAAAGGAAAAGCGGTCGCAAAGAGTTTTACCGTCTCTAAAAATTCACAAGGTCAGTATCAAGTAAACGATATCCATACAAGTATACTTCAAAAGTTTTGGGCGATATTTGGGGGACGCTCTAAGGAAGCAACGGATTTAACAACTCGTCTTAATTTTCACCAGTATCAAGTTTCCGCGACTCAAAATCATATACCAAACCATAATGAGCACGATTTTGACTCTGGTCTAAATCATTTAATGAATCAGGCTGAGAGAGGGTTCAGAAACTTAATTGGAGATGCCGTTTTTGAGCCAGTCCGCTCTTTCGGTACTCCAGTGCAAGTTATAGGTGCTGCCCCAGGTGATAAGTACGTGTTATCTCCTGCACTTCAGCAGTTTCGAGGTTGGGCAATAAAAAATCCATATCAGATGAATGATGGATTAGTAGCTGTAATCAGTCAGCAACCTAATATTGCTCCAATGGGAAGCCATGTTAAGCATCACCTTTTATCAGCTCTTGATACAAGAAATGCTTATCTTAAGCCTGAAGAAGTGACCTGTTTACAAGCTGCGGAAAGATTAATTTCTTATGAGACACGAAGAGCAAGTGATTTGAGAAGCTGGGCAAAAAGTATCAATTTACAAGTAGACTCTAGTCTCGCACAACAAATTTGTAGGGATGTGCGCGTTGGAGAATTAGGTAACCCTGCTTACGTTCAGCAAGAATTGAAAAATGCAATCTATGGAAATGCGGAACTTACTTATAACCAAAATATACTTTTGAATGCAATGGAAAGGGCCTACGTTCAAAGAGCAAACTCTGCTCAACGTGAAGAATTCAACCGATCAAATGCTAAAAATTTGGTGCGTCAACTAAATGAAGCTGGTTACCAAATAACAGATGGTATTTGTGAGAGAATAGCTGCTCTGCCAGAAATAGAAAAAATAGGGGATGCTGGGTTTGTTAAGCATTTGCTCAATAAATCCCTAAATAGTCCTGAAAGTAGTTTTAGCCGTGAGCAGGTTCTTTGCCTAAATGTGGCACGCAAAGTTATTAATGAACAATACAGAAGCTTCCAAGGCTGGTAGCTTATTTTCTATTCTGGCTGCAAACTTGTATCATCCATTCATTATGTTTTGAACAGAATGAGTCAAGGATGTACGACCCTTTAGTCAATAAATCACCATTCCAACAAGAGTTTGCTCAAAGTTATTGGGCGGACTCTGTTTCGTTAGGTACAGCACAGGCTTCACTTCAACAATCAATCCAAACCGATGTCGCCATTATTGGTGGTGGTTACACTGGCTTAATGACGGCTTACTACCTCGCTACCGAACATGGTCTTGATTGCGTAGTCATTGAAGCTAATCAGGTCGGCTTTGGAGCCAGTGCTCGCAATGCCGGGTTTGTTCTAAAAGGCTCTGGACGCTTGAGTTATCCTCAAATGGCTAAACGCTGGGATTTATCCATTGCTAAAGGGATCTTTAATGAATTCGGAGAAGCGGTTGAGCGTGTTGAAGCCTTGATATCAGAGAACCAAATTGATTGTAATAAACAAGAAAACGGTTATTTGAAAATTGCTCACAGCGCTAAGGCGATGCAGCAGTTAACGTCTGCTAATGAATACATGCAAAGTCACTTTGGTGGCGATTCTCAGATCCTCTCAAAACAAACATTATTTGATGAATATATGCAGCACCATCAAGCTCATGGCGCTTTGCGTATTAATAAAGGTTTTGGCATTCATCCTCTTAAGTTACTGCTAGGGTATAAGAAGCTAGTTCAATCGGCTGGCATTCCAATTTATGAAAATACCAGCATCGGGGATTGGATACAGGATCAAGGTCGGCACAGGTTGGTTACTGCTCAAGGTGAAGTCTTTGCTAATAAAGTCGTTTGCTGTGGTAATGCTTATCTTCCTAAGCGTTTTAATCCTCAAATAGATAATAAAATTTTACCAATTTTGAGTAATGTGATTGTGACTGAGCCTTTGAGTAGCGATACTTTGGAAGCCGCTGGGCTAAAAACTCATCAAGTGGTTATGGATACTCGTATTCTTAAATACTATTACCGCCTGCTACCAGATAACCGTTTGTTGTTTGGCGGTCGAGGTGCAGTATGGGGTAAAGATGCAGCCAATCCTAAATACGGTCAAAGATTAAAACGAGCATTAGATAAAGCCTTTCCTGCCTTAACTCAATCAAAGGTCGATTATAATTGGACTGGCTGGATTGCTGCTGCATTTGATGATATGCCACATATTTTTGAAAAAAATGGTGTTGGGTATTCGCTTGGTTATTGTGGCTCTGGAGTCTCGTACAGTGTCCAAGCTGGATATCGGTTAGCGCAGTCTATAGCAGGACAGCCAGTACCTAATTTACCTTTGTATTCTTCTCAGTTACCCAGTGTGCCATTCAGTCATTTTAGACGCTGGGGGCAATGGGCTTACTACCATTATGGTTGTATCAAAGATGCAATTCTCTAATGGAATTAGAAAAGGAAGCAGTTGCTCCCTTTGTCTTGCTATGCAACAGCTTCTTGCTCTAAAGGTTCAATCTTGAACTTGAAGTAAGCGTATGTGCCGCTCACTAATGGACAAATTAAATTGAAAAAAGCAAAAGGTAGGTAGGCTAACGTTGCTACTCCTAGTGTACTTGCCATAAATGCACCACAGGTATTCCATGGTACTAAAGGACTGGTAATGGTTGCTGAATCTTCAAGCGTTCGACTTAAGTTTACAGGTGCCAAATCGTGCTTTGGATATTCAAACTTTAACATTCTACCGGGCAGTAAGATTGCTATGTATTGGTCGCCACAAACCACGTTGGCTCCAATGCCGCAGCCTAATGTTGCAATAATTAAGCTTGAACTACCCCGAACGGCTTTTAATACGCCTTCAAGTAGTCGTGCTAATAATCCAGTGACTTCCATTACGCCGCCAAATGCCATTGCACACAAGATGAGCCAAACTGTCGTTACCATACTGCTCATGCCGCCACGGCTTAGTAAGCTGTCTAAAACAGTGTCACCAGTATTTGATGTATAACCGTCAAACATTGCAATCCAAATTCCTTTGATTAGCGCTACAACATTTGGTAAAGAATCATCGTTAACAAACTTAATGATGGCGTCATATTGGAACAAAGCTGCACATACTGCACCTGCTAGCGTGCCAATAATGACAGTTGGGAACGCAGGTACTTTTTTATAAGCCAAGCCAAGAACAACTAAAAGAGGAAGTAATAGCAATGGACTTGGAGCAAATTCTTGCTGAAGCACTTCCATACTGGTTGATAGGTTAGAAGTAAACTGTGAGGTATCGGTATTTAATCCAATGATGAAAAACAACACCAACGCGATAAGAATACTTGGTACTGTTGTCCAAGTCATATGGCGTATATGTTTGAAAATATCAGTACCTGCAACTGCTGGGGCTAAATTTGTGGTGTCTGAAAGTGGTGACATTTTATCGCCAAAGTATGCGCCACTAATGATAGCTCCAGCGGTGATTTCAACACTGAGCCCCATAGCGCCAGCAATGCCGATTAAGGCAATACCTAAAGTACCAGCAACTGTCCATGAGCTGCCAATACTAAGTGCGATAACAGCGCATAAAATACAACAGGCTGCATAAAAATAAGTAGGACTTAGGATCTGCATTCCATAATAAATCATGGTGGGTACAGTGCCAGATAAAATCCAAGTACCAATGAGTGAGCCTACACTAAATAAGATAAGTAAAGCTGGGGTAGCAACGCTAACACCATCAATGATCCCTTGTTCCATCTCTTTCCATGTAAATCCATTTTTTACACCTACGACTAATGCAACACAGGCTGCTAGGATCAAGGCAATTTGGTTCGCACCAGATGAACTATCAGATGAAAAAAGATAAACAGATGCCATTAACATGCATATTAATGCGAGAACTGGCAGAATCGCATCCAGCAAAGAGGCTGGCTTATGTTGAGACATTATTCATTGTCCTTGAAATTTTGTTTGCATTATTTATATATAAATCCTGACATAAAAGTTAGTCTGTTGTCGAATTGATATTAAAATCATGTGAGACGATGAGTTAAAATTCGTTTGATGATGCCATATCTTCAAATAGGAGAACTTGTTTTCCTACTCGGTCAATTGAGAGATAAGCTTCTGAGCAGATATGTTCATTTTCTCTGGGCTTTTCAGAGTATGATTTTCCTCTCAACTGCTTATGTAGTGGTGGATTAGTGTATGTTTTATAGTTTCTTCTTAAGTCGAGCACTTCTCTTCTGCATTCTAGAGCAGCTTGCAAAGTGAGTAGCGTTGCTCTAAACACTGCTAGGTCTTGCTCAACTTTTTCAATTTGATCTAAAAAGAATTCATGAATCTCAGAATCTTCGGGTATTTGTGCCTGTTTTACTTCTTCTGCATGAGTGCAAAATACTCGAAGTCCTGTTTCGACTTTTAAGCAGTTCGTTGGAATATTTTTTAAATCCAGAAGCATAGAAGTGTAAACCCTTGGTTTAGTGAATACATAGGGAGGGCTTGATATTGAATTTTGGAGCATTTCCAATAAACACTGTGCATTGGGCTTCATCGCTTTTATTGCTGTGATTGCTGGTGCCATTAATTGGCTTGATGCTTCAATAAGATCGTGTCGCAATCGTAATGAAAGGTCAAAATCATACCTGTATTTGTTGAGTAAAAAGTGCAGCCTTGCAATAGTAGCGAAGGATGGATGCTTGATGCCTCTTTCTGCTTTTTCAATTTCTAAAATGGCTGGTGAAGGGGGGACTGTATGGGCTGATGAGTAGTGTTGGGTTTGAGTGTCACTTGCACTCGACTTAGTAGAGGACAGTGATGAGCTTTGGCGTTGCATGCTTACCGCGAGGAGAGTTCTTCTTTGTTGTTTTTTTCTCCTTTTTTCTTTTTTGCTCACGGGCTGTTGCGTTGTTGTATCTTCAGGTTCCCTCTCTTTTTTACTGAATCGTTGTAGTTGTTGTTGAACTTCTAAATCGATTTGCTTTTGTGTTTTTTGACGACTTAATCTCGCTCTTTCAGATAGCTCTGCTTCTGTGGCAAGATACTTTTTTGCTAATAATAAAGGGTTATTTTCTTCTTTTAACATGGCTTCATTAAAGGTTACCGCTAGAAACCAAGTGTTTTTTAGCCAACCGTTTTTAAAGCTTTTGAGAACAGACTCAAATAATGGCTTGTAATCTGGCGAGTTGGTTGCAGTTGCGTTAATAAGATGCTGTGCAAGAGTGCTCATCACAGTTTTGAGACCAAAAAGCTGTCTTGATATAGGCAGGTTATCAAGGCCTCTGAGTGAATTGGGTATTTTCGATGGACAAGTTATTATTTCTATTGAATAGAGCACTGATAATATTTCCATGGTTTTAGGTATAGTGCATAAAGTCCATATGTTGAAAATCAAGCCACGGTTTTCATAAAAAGCGCCCTCGAATACCACCTTTCGGAGCTCTTCAAATTCTTCAGAAGCTTTTAATTCGACTTGTGTAAATTTTAATTTTTCAAAACATTCAATACTCCGATGCCACCCCGTAAGAAAGTGAGAGCAAACCTCATTCAGAAGAATGCTATGACTCCCATCGATAAAATCTTCATCTGTTACGGTTCCTAGAAGTAAGCGGCATCGATTGAGTTCTATCATGGCTTTCTGCATACCTTTAATGGAATTGGTTAACCCATTAACAGCCTTTGCTAACTCCAATGGCGGAGATGTTAGCTGGTCATGAATAAGGTCACAATGCACTCTGAGCCGTTGAAAATGATTAAAATGTTCAAATACAGCTTTTTTAAAAAAATAACAAAAATCTCTAAGAGCAAAGTGTGCAAATTGGACATTGAACGCTTCGCTTTTTGAGTCATCAGATTGTGAAATTCTTTGTAAAATAATTAAGGCGAGTTGATTGTCATGTGCAGACAAATACGTTTCGTAAGCCTGAACAAGTTGTTGTGCTCTTTGGAACCAAGCTGTACCTTCAAGTTTCGATTTACTGGCTTTTGCTTTCGTGCTTTCTTGCGTAAACCGCTCCTTTAAGTGTGTTTCTAACGTTTTTCCTTTTGGGGGAGCAAATGTTAGGTAGGCTTTATAAAGCTCATTAAGTTGTTTAATAGATGCTAATGAGTAAACCTCCATTGTGATTTCATCACTTTCTGTTCGCAGCTTAAATGCAGGAAGCGCAAACACTTTGAGAAATTGAGTCTGACTGAATAAAGCTAAATCACTGTTATCATACTCTATACTCGTTTCTCCAGTGATAGTCGGAATAAAAGCTCTTGATATAAACACGCTGGGTGGGTCTAGGGATGTTTCTGTAGGAGTAAAGGTATATTGGCACTTTCGAAGATGGGGAGGTAATGCATTATGTCCTTTTTTTTTGACAGAGCAGTATCTATTATGAAGTGCACTTTTGAGCAAAAAAACTTGCTGGCTGAGGGCTCTGTGCTCTGGAGAAATGAGTTCAGAGTGAAACCATTCTTTTGTATCAAGCTTAAATAAGCAGGCTAAAAAGGGGACCCAAGGCGTTGAAGACAAAACTTTAACAGTTGATAAATCAATCGGTAAACTTGTCAGTAAAAACTGTATCGAATGTAATACTTGCTGAATCTCAGTGGTTGGAAGTTTATCTGTTGGGTATAACTTATCTAATATAAATAAACTATCTAATAAGAAGCAGGCGGAGTCCGGCTCGCGTAAATATTGGCAGAATTTCAAGCTTGATGATATGTAGCCCGCATATTTAGGAGAAGCTTGATACTTAACTGCCAGCATATATTTGTCAGTACGATCCACTATGTTGAGTTTGGATATGCTTTCTTTTACTTGGGGTAATTGACTGTGAATATCTACATATACTGCTTCAAGTGTTGATAGTAGCACTGAAGTGGACTCAATAAAGTAACCAAATAATTCATATCGAAATAAATAGTACTCTTTAGGACCAGACTCAAAAGGGAGCACGGCGTCTGAAAATAAATCAAACAGCTCAATCCGAGTGGCTAAATAGTCATGTAATGTTTGGCTTTGGTAATAGGAAACCAATTCATCTTGTTGTTCGGTGATTTCTAGTGAAGCGTCTTGAGTGAAGTATTGTTTTAGAAACCCCAAACTTATTAATGGGATATTGAGCTTCTCCAGTACGATAATTGCATTACAAAGTACCTTTAGTATATGGCAATGCATGAGTGCATAACCTTGCTCTGAAAGTGTTGATTCTTTGCGATTATTAGAATAGGAATGTATCAGAGTAACTTCATCTTGATATGTATTAAGGTGTTTAAGGTATTCCGTGACTAGTGCATTTGATTGCTGCAATAATGGGATAGAAATTGTTGAATCAGTGAGTGTCATCGCATTCGTACCTTCCGGCATTTTTTCTTTTAGTCGCATCACTCGATAGTATAGAGCTGGTAGGCCTCTATCTAGCCATTGACCGTCTATCGTTTGAAGGTTCAAGGCCATAGTTTCTTTAGAAGTGCATGTTTCGATTGTAGAGGTCGAAGTAGACATCAACTCTGAAGGGGAAGATGATGTTATGTTAGGAGTACTGGATGTTGGAGACGAGGGAGGTGTTGTAGCGGTACATTGCCAATCTTCTACTCTGGTGCTTGAGGTTGTTAGGGTTAACAGAGGAGATGTCATAATGGAATGTACAAAGTCTACATCATTGATTCGATGACGAATAAACTATTCTATTTGCACTGTATATGTGCTGACTTACTGATTATTAATGATTGAAAAATGGCTTTGTTGGCTAAATGAAAACAAGCTCGGAAATATTATTTTCTCAGTGGCATATAACAGGCTCTAGGGTTCAGTTGCGGAGACCATGTTCTTAAACATACTGACTCGATCTTGAACTCTTGAAATAGCATCATCGGCATCAGTGCATGTTTTATGGTTTTCGATTGGAATATTTGATGTCTTTTTCGTTTGTAGTTCTTCAGGCGTTAATGGGTTTGTCTGTCTCTTATAATTTCTTCTATACAGTATGACCTCCCTTCTGCAATCTAATGCGGATTGTATTATTGCGAGGGTTGTTCTAACAGTATTTATTTTAGCCTCTGTTATTTCTATTTTTTCTAAAAAAAAGTAGTGCTCATCAGATTCTTCTGGTAATTCTAGGTGCTTTAAGGTCTCTGCATGAGTACAGAATACTTGAAGACTGGTTTCAATTTTTTCACAATGACTCGGAAGATGCCGTAGCTCGATCAGCATGACTTCATAAATACTTGTATCTTTGAATTTATATGGTGCAACTCGAGAGTTTTCAAGCATCGACAATAAACGATCTGCGCTAGTCTCCAGACTATTTATTGCTTCGATTGCTGGAGCCATTAAGTAACAAGATGCATCAATTAAATCATGCTGTAATCGTAAGGATAATTGAAAGTCTGCTTGATACTTAAAAAGAAGAGCATTGAATCTTGCAATAGTAAAGAGTGATGCGTTTGGAATTTTTTTTTCTAATTGAATTATTTCTCGTGGTACATGAGAAGAGGACTTTGCTGAATCAGCCTTGGCAACCCCTACTTGTGGTGTGTATGTGCATTGCATGTCGTTTGATAGGATAACTTTTCGATACGGCCTCGCTTTTTTCTTACCTTTGTGTGTTGTAGCTGGGGGGGGAGTTTTATCTTCAACTTTTAATTCTTCTTCTGTAAATGTGGAAAGTTGTTGTTGAACTTCTAATTCAATCTGCTTTTGCGTTTTCGAAGCGCATTGTGAGGCTCGTTGAGCCCTAAAGCGCTCATCTGCTAGAAATTGCTTTAATAACAGCAGAGGGTTATTTTGTTGTTGAAGCAAAAATTCATCTAAAGTTACCGCATATAGCCATGTATTATGAAGCCAACCAAATTTAAAGCTTTCTAATACTGATTTCATTATTTTTTTGTATAGAGATGGGTTATTTGCTCTCGTATAAATAATATGTTGTGAAATTGAATACATGACGGTTTTAAGCAGGTATGGTTTAGATTGACATTCAAGGTTATCTAATCTCCTGAGCGCTGTTGGCATAGTATCTACACAACAGGTAATTAACTCCATATAGCACAATGTTTGTTGCCTGTCAGGAGTCAAAAGGACAGGGGCTTGAACCCATATATTAAAAAGAAGGCTTCTATTTTGATAAAATTTCCCTTGGCAAATGATCTTAAATAGTTCTGAGCATTTTTCGGGGCATTGAGTCGCAACTGAGCTTGATCTTAAATCATCAAAACAATGCAAAATACTATGCCATGCTTCAAAAAAACTATCGCATACTTCGCCAACGATAAAACCATGCTTTCCTTTACCAAGAGCTTTATCATCGGACGTTGCTCCTTGAAGTAATCGAGAATAAGCTAATTCAAGCAGTGTATCTTGCAACTCCTTTATTGTTATGATTAGTTTATCAATTTCAGCCTCTACCATTTCAGGATTGTTGATTGCTTTTGTTAGAATCACAGTGCAGTGAAGCTTTAGTTTTTGAAAATGATTTTTTTCCTTAAAGATTGCTTTTTTTAAATAGAAGCAAAATTCTCTTAAAGCGAAATGTTTATCTTGAACTTCATCAGCTTTTAATCTCCCCCGCTCTGTTTTGTAAGCTTTTTTTATACTCATAAGATTTAATGGGTGGCTATGTTCTGAAAAAAAATCTTCATATTCTTCCATGATCGAATTTGCTTTATAACGCCATGAATTTTGCTCAGAATCACACTTCTTGGCTTTTGTTTTTCCTTGTTTTAATTGTTCATTTATATGGGATTCTACAGTTTTCCCTTTTGGAGGCTTTAAAGGCCGATATCTTTGATAAAGAAGTCCTAGTTGTTGTTTCGATAGTTGGGTATCAACTCCTGGAGCTGAATCGTCATTGATTTTTGGGGGCTTAAAAGCCGGAAGTTGAAATACCTGTATAAATTGTTCCTGCTTGAATGGGGGAAGTTCTTCTGGCTTGTATTTAACTTTTTCTTCCTTAGGAGGCTTAGGTATTTTAGCTCTTATCATCAAAGCGGCAGGCGGATTTAGTGACACTTTTTGTGGAGCCGTTCCATGTATTGAGCGTTCAGGTTGTTTGCTGTTCATTATCGCTTGAATACGACAGTATTTATTTTGGAGTATGCTCTTAAGCCAACCTACCTGTACTTGAAATTCATGAAGATTTAAGTTGCTAAGTACATATGGGCTGCTAAGTGCATTTATATACCATGCCTCTGAATTCAGTTTGAATATGCAGGCTATAAAAGGTGTCCAAGGAATCGAATACGCACTTTGTACATCAACTTGTAATTCAGGGTGTTGCTTGAATAAAGAGCAAATTGAACACAAAACATTGCATGCATCTTCATCAGGAATAAGATCGTATAAATTTAAATGTTCCAATATAAAAACAGCTTCATCGGGCTTACGTAAGTATTGTGTGAACTTTAAACTCGATACTATGTATTTTATATGCTGTGTTCCGAGGGGGTATCTTTCTCTAAGCATGAAGCTATCTATTTGATCAAATACGTTTAACTGCTCTACTTGTGCTTTGGAAAGGGGTAATAGGCTACAAATTTCGATCCCCACCTGGGTAGCACATTCGACGGTTTCAAGCACTGATGAGGCGTTCTCAATAAAAAGCCCAAAAAATTCTAACGTTGATAGATAAAATTTTTTAGGATCAGATTGAAAAGGTTTGACCGAGTCTAAATATAGGTTAAATAACTTTACTTGTTTGGATAAATGATTGTCCAGACCTTGCTCGTGATAGAAAGCAATTGCTGCATGCTCTTGCTCCCCCATTTGCAGGTTAGTTTGCGTCAGTACTATGGAACTCATAAAACCTAATCGCATTAAAAAGATATTGAATTTCTCTAGCACCACTTTTGATTTACAGAGTACTTCTAATATCTTTAAGTGCATTTGAACATACCCGTTTTCTGACCAAGATATCTCTTCACTATTATTAGAAAATGTTCGTATTAGTGTGACTTCATCTGGGTAGGTTTCGAGATGTTCAAGGTATTGTTCCATTAACAGGTTTGTTTTTTGTAATAATGGCAGAGAATCAGCGTGATTGAATATTGCTTGATGTGCAGAGTCATTGATGGTTTGGGAGTATATTTCAATAGCTTGAAAGTAAAGTGGAGGTAAGTTTCTATCTAGCCACTGACCACATACTGTTTCAAAGTTTAATTTTGTTGATTCCGTAGAATTGACTTCATCATGGTTACTCTGTTCTCTAGCCTCAGAAATTGAGTGTGGCACAACTTTTGTAGAGTGATCTAGAGGTGAACATGCAGCTTCACGAATAGTTTCAGTTTTATTTGTTTCTAGTTCTTTTTTTGGAGTTTTTTGATCTAAATTTGGCCACTCATCGGGGGCTTTGTCGGGAGCTTGAAATTGTGTAGTAGTACAAGAGGAAACGGCCATAGAGTCTGCAAAAAAGCCCTGTTGAGGAGAATGACCTACAAATTATTTTAACGGCGCTGTATGTGGGCTGAATTTTTTTATGATTTTTAGAGTGGGGCTCAAAGCAGCATTGCTCTGCAAAACTAATGTTTAGTTTTGCAGAGCAACAAGTGATGTTATTTATCTTCAGGAACGTAACCTTCAATTTTGACGTCTTTGCCTTCAAATAAAAATTCAACCATCTTTTTTTCTAGTAATTGACGGTCATCTGCGTTCATCATGTTAAGCTTGTGCTCATTAATCAGCATGGTTTGCTTCTTTTGCCAAAGTCCCCAAGCTTCTTTACTGATGTTATCAAAAATACGCTTACCAATTTCACCTGGGTAAAGTTGAAAGTCTAGACCGTCAGCTTCTTTATTTAGATACACGCAATTTACTGTGCGAGCCATATTTTATTCCTCATCTTCTATCGATCTTACTTCGGCTAAGATCTTTTCCGTAGCCGCCGCGAGTCCTACTTTTTCAGGCTGATTTAAATTAAACCATAGCTCCGAATAACTGTTAGAAACAAGTGGCTCATTAACTTGATGGTTATTATCGTTTAAGTCTACCAAAGAAGCACTAATATCTAAATGATAGTGGCTAAAGGTATGTCTAAATCCAGATAAATACAGGACATTATCAGTGGATATCTTGTTCGATAGTAAGTATTGCTCTAACTCAGTAGCTGTTTCAAACTCAGGAAAACACCAGAGCCCGCCCCAAATACCTTTTGGTGGGCGTTGCTTTAGTAATACCTTCCCATTTTGCTTTAGTACTAAAAAATGAGTGGTTTTGACTGGTTTTTCCGTTTTTGGTTTTTTACTAGGGTAATCGGTTTGATTGCCTTGGCGCTGCCCTTGGCAGTCTACCGCAACTGGACAAAGCTCACATTTTGGTTTAGAGCGAGTACAAATCATGGCACCAATATCCATCATGGCTTGATTGTACTTTTGTATCTCGTTTTTTGGTGTATATCGTTCTGCAATTTCCCAAAGTTGGTTTTCAACAATTTTTTTTCCCGGCCAACCTGAAATTGCACCATGACGAGCCAAAACTCGCTTTACGTTACCATCTAGAATGGCGTGGTGCTGACTTAAGGATAATGAAAGTACCGCACCTGCGGTTGAGCGACCAATACCGGGTAAGTTAATGACATCTTCAAAGTTTGTGGGGAAGTTACCTTGATACTTGTCTCTGATCAGTTGAGCAGCTTTGTGTAAGTTTCTGGCTCTGGCGTAATAACCAAGCCCTGTCCAGTGGTGCAAAACTTCATCTTGTTCTGCATTGGCTAAATCAGACACACTAGGAAAGCTAGCCATGAATTTTTCGAAGTAGGGAATAACCGTAGCGACTTGAGTTTGCTGAAGCATGATCTCAGAAATCCATACTTTATATGGGGTTTTATTCTGCTGCCAAGGTAAGGTTTTACGTCCGTGAATGTCGTACCAGTTGATGATACGATCTGAAAAAGAGGGTATTTTAGTCATGGCGGCAGTGTAATCGGCATCGATTAACTAAACAAGATACTTGCACTGTTTTTCACTTTGTAGATAATGCATCTTCTTTTTGTGATGCTGTAGATATTTGAGGCAATAATGAGCGAAGTTACCACCGCTGAATTTAATGAAGAAGGCAAGTACCTTCGTAAAGTTAGAAGCTTTGTATTACGTGAAGGTCGTTTAACCAAAGGACAAGCCCACGCTATTGAAACTCAATGGCCAACAATGGGATTGGATTACAGCCCAGAGGCAATTGATTTAGAGTCTGTATTTGGTCGTGAAGCTGACACCGTTCTCGAAATTGGTTTTGGTATGGGTGCTTCTTTAGTAGAAATGGCTGCTGCAGCTCCACAGCAAAACTATATCGGTATTGAAGTTCATCAACCGGGTGTTGGTGCTTGCTTAGCTAGCGCAGCAGAAGCAGAAGTGACTAACCTTCGTGTCTATCACCACGATGCGATTGAAGTATTAGAAAACTCGATTGCAGACGGCTCATTAGCACGCGTTCAGTTATTCTTCCCTGATCCTTGGCACAAAAAGCGTCACCACAAGCGTCGTATTGTTAAGCCTGAATTTGTTCAACTGCTAAGACGTAAGTTGAAAGTTGGCGGTGTATTCCACATGGCTACTGACTGGGAAAACTATGCAGAGCACATGCTAGAAGTAATGGATGCTGCTGAAGGTTATAAAAATCAGTCTAAAACTCAAGATTATGTTGAGCGCCCTGAGCATCGCCCATTAACTAAATTCGAAGCACGCGGCCAAAGATTGGGTCATGGTGTTTGGGATCTTATGTTTGAAAAAACTGCCTAGTTATTTTTAACCAAGAGTTAGTGATTTTTGCTAACTCTTGGTTTTCTATATTCTCCATCACTTGTCCATATTTTCCTCTCCATTTAAAAAATCCTTTTAAAACAGTTTTTTATGTTTTTTGGCACAGTTCCTGATATAGCTAGTACAACTTAATGATAAAGGAACTTCACCATGACTTTTGCTAAAACCACAACTTCAATGATCATTGCTAGTTCATTTATGGCTTCTTCGGCTTTTGCTCATGATGAGCATCGTCAAGAGTGTAATATCTCACTTAATTATGACATCACTGCTTCTTCAAATGAGTTAACGGTAAGTGATAATGGTAATGAACAATACCGCATAGTAGGTGATCGTTTATTTGTTAATGACGAACAAGTTGATTTAGATGCAGGTCAAAAACGTTTGGTTTCTGAATATCGCCAAGAGGTAGTCGATCAGGTTCCTCAAGTGATCGAATTAGTGAATGGGGCTGTAGAACTTGCGTCTGATGCTATGGGTTCAGCACTTACTCCCCTACTTGGCGATGAAGCGGGTAGTAAGCTTGAAGAAGTTATGGAAAAGGTTCAAGAGCGTATAGGCAAAGTTGCATATCAAGATGGTAACTCCTACTACCTTGGTGCTACTGAATCTACGATTGAGCAAGCATTTGACCAAAACTTCGAAGAAGAAATCGAAAATGCAGTGAAAAGTTCCATTGGCAGTATTCTTATGAATGTTGGTGCTGCATTAATGTCATCGGATGGCGGAAGCTTTAGTGAAAAACTGACCGCATTAGAGCAAAAAATGGAAACAATGGCGGAAGATTTAGAGACTCGTATCGAAGCGCAGGCCGCCGATTTTGAGCAACAAGCTGATCAAATGTGCGATAACTTCAAGTCTTTAGCTAAATTAGAGCAAGAAGTAAGATTGGCGATTCCTGAATTAAAAGCTTTACCAGTGACCATTAACAACCAGAAAGTACATAAAGAACATAGTATTTAATTTTTAACTTAAACCTTTCCCTTATATTATCTTCCCTTATCTCCTTGGAAGTTCAGGCGCTCTTGTAGCGCCTTTTTTTGTTGTTTAAGGTAAAGTATGCCAATTAATAATTGAGAGATAATTTACAGTGGCATTAAGCAGTCAGCTATTGTTATTTTTAGACGTAGTGCAACAAGGTTCATTCACGAAAGCGGCGGCTTTACACGATATGGATAGATCGTCTTTATCAAAAAAAATTAAACAGCTAGAAGCGGATTTAGGAGTAAGGCTGCTTAATCGTTCAACTCGTTCATTTTCTCTTACTCTTGCTGGTGAGGAAGTATTGACCACAGCTCTTTAGCTCAAAGATAACTTAAACGAAATCAAATATATTACCAGCTCTTATCAATCTGAGCCCAAAGGCCGATTAAGAGTTACGTCTCCTAAATATTTTGGTCATCAATATTTAGCGCCCGTCATTGCTGAATTTATTAATATTTACCCTGAGATAGAAATCGAACATTCATTGTCAGACATTAAATCTGACATTATTTCGGAGAACTTTGACTTGGCTTTTCGGTTAGGAAAATTAGTGGATTCTCGGCTGGTTGCAAAAAAAATCGTAGATGTAAATTATGTGCTAATCGCAGCTCAAAGTTTTATCGATAAAAACGGTCAACCATCTAGCCCTAAAGATTTGGAAAACCTACCTTGTGTGATCTATAAAAACCCTGAAATTACCCTCGATCAAATAACGCTTACTCATAAAGGGGATATCGAATAACAGGAAAGTATTCGACTTCATGGGCGTTACAAGGTGAATGACATTCGAACTTTATTAGACGCAGTAAAAGATGGACTCGGTTACGCTTACGTTGACGTATCAATACTGGACAATTCAATATCAAAATTAGGTTTAGTGATGCTGTTACCAGACTATTATATTGGCACTAAAGAGGCGGGGATCTATGCTTTGTATCCGCATATTAAAAGTTCTATGCTGGCACGGCGTTTTTTACAAGCTGTGGAGGAATATATCGGTACTCCTCCACGTTGGCTTTCAAATTTAGACTGACTAGAGACCGTATACACACCTCTAAAGAACAGTAACAACGTCTTCAATAGGTAAACGAGCCTTAGGGCGACCGTGATTATAATCTTCACCATCTAAGTGGTAGCCCATAGCCAGAGCAAAATCACATTCAAACCCACCAAGTTCAGCGGCAAATTCTTCACCGATTAATTGTGGAACAACGCCTTCCATCGGTGTTGAAGCAATGCCTAAACGCGCCAGAACGTGCAGAATATTACCAAGTGCTATATAAGTTTGAGCTTTAGTCCAGTTTCTGTTTACACCAGTCTCATCAGTATTTAATTCAGCAAAGGCAAAGGCGCCATTGAGCATATTGTCATAGTGTTCAGCGTCTAAGTGGCCAGAGGCAACTTCAGCATCAACCACTTTTCTATAATCCTCTTTGTTAAATTTAGGATTATGAGCAAACAAAATGATATGTGAAGCTTCAGTTGCATGAGGCTGATTAAATTGGAGCATATTGGCAAAGGTATTATGAAAACGTTTCTTTGCTTCTTCACTTTCCAAAAATATGAACTTCCAAGGTTGTGAGTTAATGGAAGATGCAGAAAGACGGATTGCTTCTTTAATGACATTAATATGTTCAGCAGAGATACGTTTACTTGCATCGTATTTTTTTGCGGTATAGCGGTTGTTCAAATCTTTAATAATTGGGTGCGTCATCGCTTTTTCCTCAATGCTTTCAAATTGAGGGCATGATAGGGAATTTGATTGTATTGATAAATAACAGTTGCTTCCAATCACTGTGGACAAAATTACCTACAATCTAGAAGGTTGAATTTTGCACTACCCTGGTGCGAAATACTCTTTCTTACTTATTTTTATAATCAATTTTGATGTTTCGTTAGGTCTTTGGTGGATACTCGATAAGTTGGTTGGATTACGAGTGAGTAAAGAACAAGAGCTGCAAGGTTTAGAGCTTTTAGAGTGTGGTATGGAAGCTTATCCAGAATTCACAACTCGATAGCACAATTAAAGTCACTATCTTTTACGTATGCAGGTAGACATCGTTTAACTGCATTTTGATGTATTTAGTACCTATACCAATTTCATGTTTACCGATAAAAAACGAATATTTATTGATTTTTTTATCAAAGTATTATTGGTGTAAATGAAGTCGTTTGGTGCTTTTAACTACAAACAGCGGTTGAAAAATATAAACACACTGTTTCAATCGCTGGAATATTGTCAACTCATTTTGATATAATGCATAACTAATAACAAATATTCACTTCTGTATTACTCAAATTTTGCAGCTAGTGAACAAATATCTCATTTGATCATACCAAGCGGTATTTA
The DNA here is from genome assembly GCF_003675895.1 of Parashewanella curva. Taxonomy (GTDB): domain Bacteria; phylum Pseudomonadota; class Gammaproteobacteria; order Enterobacterales; family Shewanellaceae; genus Parashewanella; species Parashewanella curva. Next base: position 147,677 of record NZ_ML014754.1, on the reverse strand, counting down.
CCTCTTAGATCAGATCCGGTGTCAATTGATGTGCGTTACTTGAGGCGGCTTCCATGCTCGAATTGTTAGAACCAATTGCTATTTTCACCCATGTGGCTCGTGCCGGTAGTTTTAGTGCAGCAGCACGTAAATTAGGCATTTCAAAATCAAAAGTTAGTACTCAAGTTGCTGACTTAGAACATAAGCTCGGCATTCAACTTATTCAAAGAACCACGCGTAGTTTGAGCCTTACCGAAGCTGGTAATATGTTGTATGAGCAAGGTGAAGAGTTGCTTAGAGATGTTGAGCAATCTGTAGCCAGTGTTCATAATCTAAATGAGTCAACACGAGGTGTACTAAAAGTCGGTATTTCTCAATCTTTTGGTACCATGCATATTATCCCTGCTTTACCTGACTTTATGGCAAAACACCCTGAATTGTCACTACAAGTTAGCTTGCTTGATCACAAAGTTGATGTTGTGAACGAAGGGTTAGACCTGTTGCTAACGATGTCAGAACAACTTCCTCTAGGAATGGTGGCTCGACCACTAATGAAAAGTCAGTTTGTGCTGGTGGCCTCTCCAGAATATATTGCAAGATGCGGAGAACCTAAGCGCCCTGAAGATTTGGTTGAGCATAACTGTTTGGTATATCACGGTGAATGGCATGAACATAGCACATGGCAGTTCAGGCGTGGCGATGACTACTGTGAAATTGGAGTGTCAGGTAACTTCAAAGTAGATAATGCACCAGCGCTTAAATCAGCGGCTGTTAGTGGTTTAGGTATGGTTTATTTGGCTTCTTATTTGTTAGAAGATGAAATTGAAAAGGGTACATTAGTGCCATTACTTCGAGACTGGCAGTTAAGTCATCATTTACCATTACAAGCTGTTTATCCTCGCCGTAAACATTTAGCACCTAAAGTTAGCGTGTTCATTGAGTTCATCAAAGAGCATATAGGTACACCGCCATATTGGGATAAAAACCTTGCAAGCCTTTATGAAGAAAGAAAGTAGCTTGTTTTTATATATGAAAAATATGAAAACATTGTTTTATTTATAGAATACTGTTCCAATAAGTTTTGTTTTTTACAGTAAAACCATTTGAAAACAAGTGGTTATGTTTCTGGGTTTTTAATTGCCTGTATTTTGAGCAGTAAAGTTTGTTGTTAGAAAAAGGTAACGTGGTATTGAACTCTGTTCTGATATCAATACAATGGCTTTACCGTTACAAAATGATTTGATTCCTGTTTGAGATAAAAAACGACCCCTTTTATCTGAGATAGGCAAATCAGTTAATCTGATTAACAAGTTTTGCGATGGTGTCAATAACTTAACTATTTCAAGTTGTTGACTTTGAAACCATTACCCTCATTTGGTTACCCCAGCAATTTGCTGGGGTTATTTTTATCTCTCACCTTGCACTTCAAATTTATCGCTAGCTAAGCGTGCTTTTCCATCGGTATCAATTACCCAGTGTTCACGGTGCACAACCCCATAAGCTTTGTTCATTGTCCAACTTGAAGTCAGAATAAATCCATTTCCATTTTCTTCTGGTGTCCACTTAACCTCTGTGTAATCGACATCCTTGAAGCCTTGGTCGATGATGTTCTGCCAGAAAGTTTGGATTTCTTCTCTTCCCAAATAATGCAAATCTATCCAGAACTTGAGCCTGAATTAATCAGTAATGACCGCTTACTGAACCTCAGTAAAGAAGATATCGATTTAGCCATTAGAGTAGGTCCATCGCCAAATAGTGGTATGAAGCAACGAAGGATAGGTCAGTTTAAGGACGTACTATGTGGGCATTCAAGTTTTATGAAAGATGGTGCAGATGTGGCTAATGCTTATATTGCCAACAGTTGGCAAGGGGCTCATATTTACCATCAATTTAAGCACCGTAAGACTAAGGTTGAATTGGAATTCACCGCTAAAGCTAAATGTGTGGCTAACTCATTCCACACTTGCCTTTCTTTATTGAACAACAGAGTTGGTATCGGAGTCGTCCCTGATTTTTTATTTGAGCAAATGAAGCCCGAGTTGGTGGAAATATTTCCTGAATATCAGTTACCAATAAATAAGGTTTATGCTGTATACCCATTTATGGATACTCTACCTTTGAATGTTAGGGTTATTTTGACTGAGATAGAGAGACAACTGGGGGCTAAAGGAAACCCGTAAGCAATTATTTTTTGCTTCTATGTTGCTTTAATACAGTAATAGCCTCAGTCTGATTTTTTTCTTGAGCACGGGACATAGGCGTCTCAAAATTGTTGTCTCTTAGCTTTGGATTTGCACCATTATTCAGGAGTACTTGGATACATCCTGTATGCCCTTTTTCTGCTGCACAATGTAATAGTGTTTTGCGATCTTTGCCTTTGGAATTGACGAGGTCAGGGCGGCGAACCAATAAATCTTCTAATAATGCAGTCTCACCTCTAAAGGTTAAATAGATTGCAATATTGTGTCCTTTGATATTCTCTTTGTAAATTAAATTTGGATGCTCATTCAATAGTGTTTTTAACAATTCTAAATCATCACTTTCTGCTGCATAATGTAGTATGTTACAGCCCTTTTGGCATGTTGAATCAACATTAGCATTCTTGTTAACTAATAACTCATAAGCCTGTAAATTTCCATTGTAACAAGCGCAATGTAAGGGAGTTATACCTGCTTTGTTGCATACATCTACACAAACTCCATTACTTATTAAAAACTCAATACACTGAGTACTATTATTTACTGCGGCTATGTGTAGAGCTGTATTTCCTTGCTTATCACAAGCTAAGAGGTCTACTCCTTCTGCCCATAATTGCTGTAATTGGGGTAAGTTATCGCTAGCGCATGCCTTTTCAAGTTGAGAGTATGAACTCGATAGCTTTTGAATTAGAAATGACTTGAAATTCTCTATGGTTTTTTTGGGTATTTGAGCTAAATCCTTGGGGACAATTATCGAGTACGCAGTTCCTCTAGATCTTTGTACGAGCATTACTGGTTCTAGAGGTTGCATTGATGAAAATTCAAACGAGCTTATTCGAGGAGTTTTGCCTGCTTCGGATTTTATGCTCATTTGATATGTCGATTGATTTAAGTCATTAAATTTTACAGTAAATACTTTGCTTGATAACTCTGCTACCCGAGTTAAGTCTTTAGTTGACATTTGCCAATGCAAATCTGCAGGTATTTTGACTAAAATAGGTTCTAATGAAGCAGCCATAAGTATTGTTTCTAAAGAAATTTTTTAGATTGTGAATCAATAAGCTAAAAATAACAGTTAAATATTGTTTAAGTTTCACCAGTTGTTTTTACAACCAACAAACTTCCAAGTGTATCAATACTCTCCTTTATAAAGCATTGTGAGTGATCAGTGGTTGTTAGATGATTAGATGGATATTAAGTGGTTATGATGAATCATTAATATGACAACTAATTGTTCAAGTTATAAACTTATTACATGACTTAATAGCGGGGGAGAAGGTATGGCTGTTTCTGGAGTTCATACTGTGAGCGAAGTTTGGGTAGATACGTCTTTAAAAACCAACAAAGTACGTATTGCTGAAATCAAGAGCAAACTTTCGATAAATGAATGGAAAAATTTAGTTAGCTTGGTTCAATTGGTGACTACTACGGATCCGGTTACGCAGGAGAAAAAGTTGGCTTGCAGTATTGTAAATCCAAAACATTTTACATACGTGCTAAGTTTGGAAGAGCGGATGGAAAACAAACTTTATTCTAACGCCACTCAATTTGGATTGCTGATAAAGCTAAGCGAGACCGAATATAAACCAACAAATTTTATGGTGGAGAGCTTACTCCTTTTCGAAAAAGAGCAAAACTTTGAACCTGACAATTTTGGAACAAAAGAGCATGGCGGTTTGCGAAAAGTTGAGCCTAATGGAGCAATTACATATTCAACAAATCATGGAACCTTAGACCTTCCCAACGAAGGTAGCTTATCTTCAAGTTAAAAGTTTTATGGGCGTGTTGATCTTTAAGGATTAAATTTTGTGCTTAAAAGCATCGAAGACAGCGTAAATTGGTACTTTCTTTGAAACAGCGAGCAGCTGCGTTATTGTATGTTTATGTTGGAAACGAAGTAACGACAGTTTTGAATGTCGGTCCAGCCACACTTCAGTAAGTCTGCCTTGTATAAGACAACCAATTTATCGCTGCAAAAATAAACACGAACGAACAACAGGCTCTAATCGCTGTCACAAAATAAAAATGGGAAATGGAAAGGGAAATCTAGAGAGCGCTCTCCAAGTTCCCCCTTAGAAAAAGAAAGTCTCATTCAACGATGTAAATCATAACCCACGATTCTTATAATACTCAACCTCTGAAATCATATGATAAGCGCCAACTTGTTTTTGGAACTTAGAATACGATTCCATCACTTTTGCAAACATAGGATCCGCAGCCGCTTGCTCTGCTAACACTTCTGCACTGGCTTTTTTCAAAGCTTGCATAACATCCGCTGGTAAAGTTTTAACCTCAACACCATGTTTGGTTTTTAAGGTTTCTAAAGCGGCATTATTGCGTGCAGTGTACTCATCAAGCATGTCTTGGTTGACGGCTCTGGTGGCGACTTCAACAATCTTTTGTAGATCTTTCGGTAGCTCGTTAAAGGCTTTTTCATTTACAGTGAACTCAAGCATTGCACCCGGCTCATGCCAGCCTGAAGCATAATAGTGATCAGTGACTTTGTGAAAACCAAACGCTAAATCATTGTACGGGCCAACCCATTCTGTGGCATCAATGGCACCTGATTGCAAAGAGGTAAATAGCTCACCACCAGTTAATGCAACCGGAATTGCCCCAAGTTTTTGGATCACTTCACCACCTAAACCCGGGATACGCATTTTAAGACCTTTTAGATCGTCTACAGAATTGATTTCTTTTTTAAACCATCCTGCCGATTGTACGCCAGTATTACCGCCTGCAAATGGTATTACGCCAAAAGGTTTGTAGAGTTCACGCCATAATTCAAGACCACCACCATAATGCAGCCAACCATTGGTTTCTTGTGCGTTTAAGCCGAAAGGTAATGCAGTAAAGATAGGTGCGGCGGCCATTTTACCTTTCCAGTAATAAGCGGCGGCGTGTCCCATTTGTGCAGAGCCTTGAGAGACTGCATCGAATACTTGGAATCCCGGTACAATTTCACCAGCGCCGTAGACTTTAATGTTTAGCCTACCGTTACTCATTTCATTTACTTGTTTAGCAAAGTTCTCTGGTGCAGTACCTAGCCCCGGAAAGTTCTTAGGCCAACTGGTGACTAACTTCCAGTTATAAACTTTTTGTTCAGCAGTTACTTTCTTTGTTGAGTCATCCTTACCACAACCTACCAACAAGGGCAGGGAGGTAATCCCGATAAAGAGTGTTTTTATCCATTTGTTCATTGTTAATTCTCCATTTAGCTGTAAATTATTTTCGGAAGACTCGTTGCCATTTCAGGCCATATTGCTAGCGCTACCATCAGCAATACTTGCATCAGAATAAAAGGAATGACGCCTTTATAGATTGCCGGTGTTTTCACTTCTTTTGGTGCTACACCTCGTAAATAAAACAAAGCAAAACCAAAGGGCGGGGTTAAAAATGAGGTTTGTAAATTGATGGCTATCATTATGCCCAGCCAAATAGGATCGACACCCATCATAAATAAAGCTGGGGCAACAAGCGGGACGACGACAAAAGTGATTTCGATAAAGTCCAGAATGAAACCAAGTAAAAATATCACCGCCATTACAATCAAAATGGCACCAAATTGACCACCGGGAATATTCTCGAACATAGAATGCACCAGTTCTTCGCCACCAAAGCCACGGAATACGAGAGAAAAGATTGAGGCTCCGATGAGTATCATAAACACCATTGAAGTAATGGTTGTGGTGTTGATTGTGACGTCTTTTAATGTCGCTATAGAGAGTTTCTTTTTAAGTAGAGCGATCACTAAAGCGCCAAAAGCCCCAATACCTGCGGCTTCAGTTGGGGTAGCATAGCCCAATAAAATCGAACCTAATACCAGAATAATTAATACCAATGGTGGAATTAAACCAGTTAACAGCTCACTGAGTTTAAGTTTTGATCCTTGAGTCTGCTTAGGTGTCCATTCTGGTTTGAAAATACCAATCATCAAGGAGTAAATGAGGTACAAGCCCACCAGTACCAAACCGGGAATGATGGCAGCGGCAAAGAGATCACCGACAGAAACTGTTTCAGGGGAAAAAATACCTTGAGACATTTGTGCTTGTTGATAAGCACTTGATAACACATCCCCCAACAGTACCAAGGCGATTGATGGCGGAATGATTTGACCAAGTGTTCCAGTAGATGCAATTACACCCGTTGCATAGCTTTGGTTGTAACCGTGTTTAAGCATGGTGGGTAAAGACAATAAACCCATTGTCACAACGGTAGCGCCTACAATACCCGTACTTGCTGCCATTAATGCGCCTACAATAATCACAGCGATGCCCATTCCCGCGGGCAGCTTGCCAAATGCTTTGGTTAAAGAAAGTAACAGCTCCTCGGCAATTTTAGATTTCTCTAGCATTACTCCCATAAACACAAATAAGGGTACGGCTAATAACGTTTGGTTGGTTAAGATGCCAAACAGTCGACTGGGTAAGGCATTTAGTAGGGTGAAATCGAAAGTCCCTGTTACAACGCCTATGGTCGCAAAGATAAGAGCTGTTCCAGCCAATGAGAAAGCAACAGGGTATCCTAACATCAATACCACACATGTGACGACAAACATTAAGATGGCAATCCATTCCATTAGTTTGCCTCCTTAATCAAGGTAACCTTAATAATTTCAGCGATTGTTTGCAGAATTAATAACACGGGTGTGATGATGAGTAGAGATTTAAGAATAAACAGAAGTGGTAATCCGCCTGCTTCTTGTGAAGACTCTAAAATCGACCAAGATTGAGCAACGTATTGCCAGCTCATGATTAAGATGAAACCACAAGTGGGTAATAGAAAAAAGATATGCCCAAAGAGGTTAATTTTATTTTTTTTCGCTTTAGGTAAATTGCGATAGAAAATGTCTACTCGTACATGCTTGTCGACGAGGAGTGTGTAGCTCATTGCTATCATCAATACAAAAGCGTGCATGTAAAGTACGCTTTCTTGTAGCCAAATCCAGCCTATGTCAAAGCCATATCTTAAAATAACGACCGTGGTCATTGTAAGCACCATGACTAATGTTAGCCATGCAATCCCTTTTCCTGACAGTGTAGATAGCTTATCTATTTGAGTGGTAAGCTTTTCTGTTCCTTCTCCGTGTAGCACGCTACAGCCTTATAATAATTGTTATGTGGCTTTTTTATACCGAATGATGGTTTTTATAGCAATATATACTTTTGGATAATAAAGGAACGTTAGTGAAAGATTTAAATTTATTTTCAGCATAAAAAAGGCAGCTAATCAGCTGCCTTTTGTCACATATTTAAAATGGTTTAAATACTTTGTGGGTTAGCAATCCAGTTATCAACTTTCTGCTCTAGTACGTCTAATGGTAATGGGCCATTTTTCAGGATTAGAGTGTGGAAGTCACGTATATCAAACTTATTACCCATTTGCTTTTCAGCTTTAGCACGCAACTGTTGGATCTTGATCATACCGATTTTGTAAGCTGTTGCTTGTGATGGCATTACAATATGACGTTCAACCATTTTCACGGCATCAGATACCGCGTTTGGTGTGTTGTCTGTGTAATACTTAATACCTTTTTCACGAGTCCATTTTTTCTCGTGAATACCTGTATCAACGACTAGACGACATGCACGCCATAGTTCCATAGCTAAGCGACCAAAATCAGAATATGGATCTTTGTACAAGCCCATTTCTTTAGGGAAATATTCAGTATAAAGTCCCCAACCTTCTACATAAGCGGTATAACGACCATATTTACGGAACTTAGGTATACCTTCTAGCTCTTGAGAGATAGCAATCTGCATGTGATGACCCGGTAGACCTTCGTGGTAAGCCAAAGCTTCCATTTGGTACTTAGGCATAGCTTTCATGTCATACAGGTTTGCGTAGTACATACCCGGGCGAGAACCGTCTGGTGCTGGTTGCTGATAAAAAGCTTTACCTGCAGACTTTTCACGGAAAGCTTCTACACGCTGAACGATAAGTGGTGCTTTAGGCTTGATCTTAAACACTTCATCTAAGCGAGATTGCATGTTGTCAATCATAGCCGTTGCTTCTTTTAAGTAAGCTTGACGACCTTCTTCGGTATCAGGGTAGTAGAATTGCTCGTCATCACGCATGAATTTGAAGAATTCTTGTAATGAGCCTTTGAAGCCCACTTTTTTCATAATGGCGCGCATTTCATTGTGAATACGAGCGACTTCTTTTAGACCAAGTTTGTGGATTTGGTCTGCTGTCATGTCGGTGGTAGTCGTACGCGCAAGTGCGTTGTTATAGAAAGTTTCACCGTTAGGTAACTTCCACGCACCATCACGAGTATCCGCTTTAGCTTGTAAGTTTTTCGCGTATGCAATGAACTGTTTATACGCAGGACCAACACTCTTGAGTAACGCTTTGTTAGCGTCTGCAATTAGCTGGTTTTTTTCGGCTTGGCTGATTTCAAGCTTATTCACTTTACGTTTAAAGTCTGCCAACAATACGCTGTCTTCACCTATAGCGAAAGGAGCGCCTTTGATAATGTTGTTGCTATCAGAAATCACGTAGTTAAATACAAACTTAGGTGCAATGATGCCTTTGTCAGCACGAATGGTTAGCGCATCTTCTAATTGCTCGAAACGCGCTTTAACACCGTTTAATCGGCTGATGTAAGCCTTTGCATCATCAACATTATCAATGCGATGTTGATTGATTAAGAATGATGGAGTTGTAGAGTGAACGCCATACATTTGGTTCACTGGGTAGGTGTGATAGCGCCACTGATAGTCTTCGATGTCTTGCTCTAAGCTTTGCTTAAGTAGGTCATAACTTAGTTTGGTTTGAGTATCTAGCTTTGCGTAATCTAGGTTATCAAGTTTTTTTAGATTGCTTTTTGTACGAGCCAGATCTTCAGCGTATGACTTATCACTTAAATCGTCCCACTTACCGTAATCCTTTTTAATGCCTAAATAAGTTTGGCTTACAGGGCTAGCCATTACTGATTCCATAAACATGTCGTCAAACAGTTTATTGGCTTTCTCAGATTCAGACTGCTTAGCAACCACACTTTTAGCTGACTCTGGAGCTGGTGCTGTGTTACAGCCTGTGAGTAGAAGTGAAAGAGATACTGCTACTGCACTTAATGATGTTTTTATAGACATAACAAAACCACGGTTTCTTTGACAAACTGTGATTTTAATCAAGTTATAGGCTCATTTACAGTTGTGAATGTTAGCAAATGTTTCAATTGTGATTCGACGGTTGAATCTTGACCAAGATAAGAGGTTGAATTAGATTGGTAGCACTATTCTAAGGAGTGAGTAGCGATGAAAACGATTGAAGAGCATCTAGCTAACTATAAAAGCGTTCACCTAAATACCAATAATATCATCACTCATTTTATAGGCATTCCAACCATTATTTGGTCAATTATGGTTTGGTTAAGTTTATTTAGTTTTTCTCTTGGGTCGGGTTATGAAATTACAGCCGCAATGATTTTAGCTGCCGTGGTTATGGCCTATTATTTTTACCTTAATGTAAAGTTAGCTATAGGGATGTTGGTGTTATTTGGCCCTCTGCTTTGGCTTGCAAATAGTATCTCAGTCATTAATGAAAGTGGCTGGGTGGCGTTGGTGGTTTTTGTTATTGGCTGGATTTTACAGTTTTTAGGGCATAAGTTTGAAGAGATGAAGCCAGCGTTTATTGATGATCTAAGCCAACTTTTTATTGGCCCTCTATTTCTTGTTGCAGAGATTTATTTTTCCTTTGGTTGGCTTAACGAATTGAACCAAAAGGTGAGTGAGCAAGCTGTAGAGAAGCGCATCAAATTGGATGCGCTTAAAAGGAAAAAGTAGAGATATTTATAGCCTGATATCAATCAGGCTCGTTTCTAGAACAGTTCTAATTCATCTATTAAAGCTTGGTCTTCCTTACTAATTTGGGGATTATATTCAACAGCAACAGTTTGTTCAGAAGACATCTTGTTGTGTAACTCATTATTCTCTTGCTGTCTTCTATCAAGTTGCTGTTGAGGGATAGCTTCAGCCTGCTTAGTAACTTTATTATTTGTTACTGTAAATGCATTTGTAATTACTGATACTCCAGCTTGTACTGGTGGTGCTATTTTTAAAAATCGGGAAATATAAGCACTACGAATAACTCCTACATCTTTACGCCTAAAAAGTGCATCTACTTGATAGCTATTATTAATCGTAACAATAGTAGTATCTGCCTTAGGCTGAACATCTGTAGTATCAGCAGCCAAAGGTTTTAATTCAAGAGATCCTTGTGTAGATGTTATGGATGTTTGTGTTTTTACTCCAATAGCAGCTTGTAACATAATATTTTCCATAATGAGGGTTGATGTCTTAAGTATGATTCAAATAATCCTTTAGTTTCTTAAAGTTAAATTAAAAGTGTTTTAAGTTTATAGGTGCGCAACTACTTTGATGGTAAGAGCTTACATCTTGAGGTATAACTATTTTTTTAACAAAAGAGAAAAGTAAAAAGAGAAAAGTAAATGTTTATTAGATGAGATAAAGAAAGCACTGAAAAGAATTTCAGTGCTTAGCGTTGATAAGATCAATGCGTTTGTTTATAAAATTGAGGCATAACTCTGACTGTTTTAATCATATTTCCAGCGACTTCAACCACTTCAACTGGATAACCAGCTAAACGTAAACTGGTTCGTTCGGTTGGGATATCTTCTAAATATTCTAAAATCAATCCGTTTAGCGTTTTAGGACCGTCAATCGGCATATCCCACTTCATTTCTTTATTGAGGTCACGGACGTTAATACCTGCGTCAATCAAATAGCTACCGTCTTGTTGAGGAATGATCTCTTCACTTGGTGCAGGCAGCATTGAGGTAGTAAAGTCACCAACAATTTCTTCAAGAATATCATCTACTGTAACAAGGCCTTGAATATCACCGTACTCGTCTACAACCAAACCGACTCGCTCTTTGTTTTGCTGGAAATTAGCAAGCTGCGTGTTGAGTGGTGTACCTTCAGGAATGAAGTACAGCTCTTTTACCGCACGAAGTAGAGAAGATTTACTAAATTGTTGCTTCGATTGAAGACGTAGCGCATCTCGTAAATGGACAAAACCAACAGCATCATCAATGTTATCGCGATAAACCAGAACACGAGTATGAGGGCTTTGGATCACTTGCTTATTGATGAGTTTAAAGTCGTCATTCATGTTGATGGCATAAATATCTGAACGAGGCACCATCACATCTTGCACTGTCATTTTTTCTAAATCTAAAATCGACAGTAGCATGTCTTGGTGGCGTTGTGGGATAAGTGCGCCAGCTTCGTTAACCACGGTTCTTAATTCTTCTTGAGTTAAGGCATTAGCTGAAGTTTCTTTATCTGTACCCAAAGAGCGCAAGAAGAACATGGTTATCAGATTTAGCCCGTAGACCAAGGGCTGCATTACTACGGCGAGCACTCGCAAAATGTAACTGGATGGAAAAGCGACTTTTTCTGGGTGGAGTGCAGCAAGTGTTTTTGGCGTTACTTCTGCAAAAACCAAAATGACTAATGTAAGAATGCCTGTTGCCACAGCGACACCGAGGTCACCAGACATACGATGCCCAATTTCTGCGGCAATTACCGGAGCAATGATGTTTACAATGTTGTTACCAATGAGAATCAAGCCAATTAATCGATCGGGTTTTTCTAATAGTTTTGCAGCTTGTTGTGCCCCACGGTTTCCACTGTCAGCAAGGTGACGAAGGCGGTATCGGTTTAGAGTCATTAGGGCAGTTTCTGAACTTGAGAAATACGCCGAACACATGATGAGGATTATTAAGGTAACCAGAAGGGTTCCGGTTGAGATAGCGTCCAAGAAGGGCTCCGTTAGGTGATTAAACTTACAATCAGTCCAATTGTTTAGGGGACTGAGAGGCTATCATTGTGTTAAATAGCCTCTGTGTCAACAATTTTACGAAAGTATCAGCTCTTTGACAATTCTCGCGCCAAAGTAACCAGCCGATAACAGGGTTGCACCAGTAAGAGTATAAATCACCGCTGTTTTAACTTTTACTCCGATTTGATATTGCTGCCAAAGCATCGCGATATAAACAAACCAAGCAATTATAGACAATACGGCTTTGTGACCTTTACCTTCTGCAAACATATCATCTAAGAAGATAAAGCCAGTAGCTAAAGCCAAGCTCAGTAAAATAACGCCAATAACAACCAAGTGATAAAGCTGCTTTTCAACAGTCATTAACGGTGGAATTGCAGAGCTCATGATTAATTGCTTACTTTTAAGCTTGTGTTGAATGACGGCTAATTGAATAGCATACAGAGCGGCAATCATCAGGGTGCTGTATGCCATTAAAGATAAAATGACATGAGCGAGCACTTCAGGATATTGCTCAAAGTGGTAAATATATTCAGGCGGCACTAACCAAAGCAATGCCACAGAAATAATGGAAAAGGCGTAAATTACAGGAACAACGACAATAACCTTCATTCTGATCAACACAATCGTAAAGGTAAGGGCGATAATCCAGTTAACTAAAGATATTACATTGGTAAGGCTAAAATTTTGACCATCAGCGGTGATAATGGCTTCGCTAAGGGCTGCACCATGAAGCGAAACAGCAAACGCAGCAATAAGCACGACCAGTTTTCTATTTGGCCCTTCGGTATGAAATAAACGGCTAGAGACTAGATAAAATGCCCAGCAGTAAAAGAAAATAGCGGCGGCAGAAAAAATAACCATTAGTATATAACCTGTCCTGAATTAGTGTCCTTAAGCCTAGAAAAGAGGTTAAGAGCCTTAATTAAACTCTCTTCTACAAAATCAAAATATCGCTAAAAAACAGAGAGCTTTAACGTTTTTTCTAGGTTTTGATTGATACGGTAAAATTTAACTGTTTTTTGCGCTAAGAGCGAGTTTAATTTTATTTTTCTAGATAAAAATGAGAATCTTTACCAGTCCTGATTGGTGATAAATCAAAAATCTTTGATTGAGAATGCCCTCATTGATAAGTATTTGCGTATAATCCTAAAAATATTAGCTGGGTACGTTCTCAAGCGTAGCAAAAATGTTTGCTAGCAAGGCGTAGCTTGCAGCAAGTAATTGCTCTACTTGCAAAAGTTACAACACAGCTAGCGGGTATTTTAGCAAGCTTGTGAGTGTAGAGCATATTACTAAATTTAAGGAATGTGAAAACTCAAAAATTAGTGGCTCAGCAGATAGTCATTAACTTAACTAGCGTTCGGCTGATGTTTTTAGGATAATAGTCCCAATTTTTTAGATGGATTATAGGTAAAGCTCAAGATATGTTTGAGAATCTTAGTGACAGACTGTCCCGTACCTTAAAGAATATCAGTGGCCGTGGTCGCCTGACTGAAGACAATATTAAAGAAACACTACGTGAAGTGCGTATGGCTTTATTAGAAGCCGATGTTGCTTTACCTGTAGTTCGTGAATTTGTAAAAAGCGTAAAAGAACGTGCGGTTGGTCAGGAAGTTGCTAAGAGCCTTACCCCTGGTCAAGTTTTCGTTAAAATCGTTCAAGGTGAGCTTGAAAAAGCCATGGGTGAATCTAATGAAGCATTAGATTTATCGGCTCAGCCACCAGCGGTTGTTATGGTGGCGGGTTTACAAGGTGCGGGTAAAACCACTTCGGTAGCCAAGCTTTCTAAACTGTTAAAAGAGCGCCATAAAAAATCAGTATTGGTAGTAAGTGCTGACGTATACCGTCCTGCGGCGATTAAGCAGCTTGAAACCCTTGCCAATGAAGTTGATGTACAGTTTTTCCCATCTGACATCAGCCAAAAGCCAATTGACATCGCCAATGCCGCAATTGCTCATGCTAAATTAAAATTCATTGATGTTGTGATCGTCGATACCGCAGGTCGTCTGCATGTTGACGATGCCATGATGGACGAAATCAAAGAGCTTCATGCCAGTATCAACCCTGTAGAAACCTTATTTACTGTTGATGCCATGACAGGTCAAGATGCGGCGAATACTGCTAAAGCCTTTAATGAAGCATTGCCGTTAACAGGTGTTGTTTTAACTAAAGTAGATGGTGATGCAAGAGGTGGTGCGGCGCTTTCGATTCGTCACATTACTGGTAAGCCAATTAAATTCTTGGGTGTGGGTGAAAAGACGGATGCGCTTGAGCCATTCCATCCAGATCGTGTTGCCTCTCGTATTCTTGGTATGGGTGACGTACTGTCACTTGTCGAAGAAATCGAACGTGGCGTAGATAAAGACAAAGCCATGAAGCTGGCTTCGAAAGTGAAGAAAGGCGGTAAATTCGACCTTGAAGATTTCCGTGAACAGCTAGCTCAAATGAAAAACATGGGCGGCATGATGAGCATGATTGAAAAGCTGCCGGGTGTTGGACAATTACCACCAGAAGCACTAGCTCAAGTTCAAGATGGTAAGTTAACTAATCAAATGGAAGCCATCATCAACTCTATGACTAAAGCAGAACGCGCTCGTCCAGATCTAATTAAAGGTTCTCGTAAGCGTCGTATTGCCGCAGGTTCGGGTACCCAAATTCAAGACGTCAACAAACTGCTTAAACAATTTACCCAAATGCAAAAAATGATGAAGAAGATGTCATCAAAAGGCGGTATGGCGAAAATGATGCGTGGCATGAAAGGTATGACCCCACCGGGTATGAAGATGCCAGGTAGATAAGGTAACGACTCGAAAGGTTAGCCAAAAAGCTAACCTTTTTTATTGCTTTTTTTTTGTTTGCAGAGGTATTTCATTTCAACTCCTTTCGGTTTTGGCCCCGAATGTGTGTAGCAGCACCAAATAGCAATCCGCTGTTTCTCTGAGCGTAGCATGTAAGTTCTGTTTACTGCGTAATCATCAGGTATTAACGATTTGTTTTTGTAGGCTTGTTTGGGCTCATGTTGAGTTTTTTTTACGATTGTAAGCGCAGGTTGAAGTTCAGGTAATGGTAGGGTGGGTTCTTGCTGGGGCGTCTTTGGTTTTGGTATTTTGGGGGTAACTAGTGGAGTGGGGACATTAGCCTGCTTTGTAATTGTGAGTGAAGGTAGTTTGGTTTGAGTACTAGTATCCTGTTTATGCTTCGGAGCAAAAGAAAAAGGCTCAAGTGTTACAGTTGAAAGCGTTGGTTTGTCAGTTTGACTACTGGCAGTTTGTTTATGCTTCGGAGCAAAAGAAAAAGGCTCAAGTGTTACCCTTGAAAGCGTTGGTTTGTCAGTTTGGCAACTGGACGTTTGTGTTTGTTTAGGGGCTAAATAACAAGGTTCTAGTTTTACCCTTGTAAGTTTTGGCTTGTCAGTTTGTGAAGAAAGACTGATTGTAGGCTGTATTTTGACACTGCATTTAGTTGGGATCTCACTAAAATTAAAAACAGGTCGTGTTGAACTGAAGAACCTCCTAATACAGGGCTCATCTTCTTGTTTAATTTTTATTAGATGTATGCAATTGATGCAAGAATAACTTTGAGGAGCATTTTTTTTAGATAAGTAGACTAATCGATAACAGGAACCTTCAATTAAAAAATTTATTTCTCCGAGCAAGTTCAATATTAATGAGGGCGTACATGTAGTAGTAACTTGCCGAAATAAAGTAAATAAATTTGATGTGGCTTCTTGGGGGCAAAGTTTTGAGATTTTTTCCCAACAAGCAACCGTGTCACTATCACCTAATGGGCAGGTTTCAATGGACTTTTTGACATCATAATAAAAATATCCTGATGGGATTTGTAAAAGTTTGGGCTGTCCAGTTTGATCTGCAAAAGCCATCTATTTAGAGTGATCTTAAAACAGTAATAAACACTAAAGAGTTATTCATTTTGTTAACTTATCAATACCTTAAATTCCTAGCAGTCTAAAATTATCCATTTCAAATTTAAAGCCATTCTGCATCATTATGAATAAAACTTAATTGTAATAGTTATATGTCTAGCTGGTTCACATAAAAAAAAGGTTTTTAGTTGCATTTACCGCCAGTTCAGGTAGAATTTTGCGGCTTTCATTTCTGGAACTCTATGCGAACACAGGGTTCCAGTTTTATTTTTTACCGAAAGGTAAATCGTTAGAGGATTTATAACGCATGGTTACCATTCGTTTAGCTCGTGGTGGCGCTAAGAAGCGTCCATTTTACAACATCGTAGTTACGGACAGCCGTAATGCTCGTGACGGTCGTTTCATCGAACGTTTAGGTTTCTTCAACCCTTTAGCTAAAGGTCAAGAAGAGACTCTACGTATCGACCTAGACCGTGTTGAACACTGGGTAGGTACTGGTGCTCAACTAAGCGATCGTGTTGCAAAACTGATCAAAGACGCTCGTAAAGCAGCTGCTTAATAGCGTTAAGGTATAAATTGATGAGCAGTAACCAACAACCAGTCGTACTTGGTAAAATTGGCGCCAGTCATGGTGTTAAGGGTTGGATGAAAATCACGGCTTATACCGACTCTGTTAAAGGTATTTTTGATTACTCACCTTGGCTGCTTAAAGAAAACGGTCAATGGCGAGAGGTAAAGGTTACTGACTGGCGTCAGCAAGGCAAAGCGGTGATTGCTTCAATAGAAGGAATCGAAAACCGTGAGCAAGCTCAACTACTCACTCATTGTGAAATTGGAGTGATGCCAGATGAAATGCAACAATTGCCGGAAGGCGAGTTCTATTGGAAAGATCTAATAGGTTGTGAAGTAATCAATACTAAAGGCTACAACATGGGCAAAGTTGAACAGTTACTTGAAACTGGCTCCAATGATGTACTCATGGTAAAAGCCAATATCAAAGATGCGTTTGGCAAAAAGGAACGTTTAATTCCTTTTGTCACAGAGCAATTCATCCTTGAGGTGAAATTGCCTGAGAAACAAATTTTAGTGGATTGGGAGCCGGACTTCTAAGCATGTGGCTAGGGATCATCACTCTGTTTCCAGAGATGTTTCGTGCGGTTACAGACTTCGGAGTTACTGGACGAGCCGTTAAAAACGGCTTATTAGAGGTGCAATTGTGGAATCCACGTGATTTCACCCATGATAAACATCGTACTGTGGATGACCGACCCTTTGGTGGTGGCCCTGGGATGTTGATGATGGTGCAACCTTTAAGAGATGCCATTCATGCTGCTAAAGCGGCAGCGGGTGAAGGTGTAAAAGTGATTTATCTGTCCCCTCAAGGGCGTAAGCTTACCCAAAACGGGGTTGAGGAATTGGCAGAAAATCAAAAGCTGATTTTAGTGTGTGGTCGATACGAGGGTATTGATGAACGCATTATTCAGCAAGAAGTGGATGAAGAGTGGTCAATTGGTGATTACGTGCTTTCGGGCGGTGAATTACCAGCGATGACTTTGATTGATTCAATATCGAGATTGGTTCCTGGTGTACTAGGAAAGCAAGCCTCAGCCGAGCAGGACTCGTTTTCTGACGGATTACTGGATTGTCCCCACTATACGCGACCTGAAACCTTGGATGGTGTTGGTGTCCCAAAAGTATTGCTAAGTGGCAACCACAAAAAAATTGAACGCTGGCGTCATCAGCAAAGTTTGTTAAGAACTTTACAAAGACGACCAGAACTATTTGAAAAACTAGCTCTGACTGACCATCAAATGGCGCTTTTGTCTGAAGTAACAAGTAAGACAGAAAACAAATAGCCTAGGCATCAGTTAATACTAGGACGGAGTAATAAATGAACAATATCATTAAAATGCTCAACGATGAGCAAATGAAAACTGACGTACCAGAGTTCGGCGCAGGTGACACTGTTGTTGTTTCTGTGCGTGTAAAAGAAGGTAACAAAGAGCGTCTACAGGCGTTCGAAGGTGTTGTTATCGCTAAACGTAACCGTGGTTTGCACTCTGCATTCACTGTTCGTAAAATTTCTAACGGTGAAGGTGTTGAGCGTGCTTTCCAAACGCACAGCCCAGCAGTAGCTAAGATTGAAGTTAAACGTCGTGGTCGCGTTCGTCGCGCTAAGCTTTACTATCTACGTGAGCGTTCAGGTAAGTCTGCACGTATCCGCGAAAAGTTGGCTAAGTAATTTTTACTTAAGCCATAGTAAACAAAGACGTAGTGTTCGCACAGAAAACCGCCCTAGTGGCGGTTTTTTGTTGTCTAAATTTTAGTTCAACGACATAATCAAGGTTTATTCATTCAGGGTAACCCTTTGTCATGTCAGAAAAAACCACAGAGTCATTAGAGGCGTTGCGGACTCAAATTGATGCTGTTGATCAGCAATTGTTGGATTTATTGAGACAACGTTTAGATTTAGTCAAGCAAGTGGGACATGTAAAACATGAGGCGGGTTTACCTATTTATGCGCCAGAAAGAGAAGCGGTTATGCTCAGCAAGCGCCGCGCAGAAGCCGAAGAGATAGGAGTGGAACCACAGTTAATCGAAGATGTGCTTAGGCGCTTAATGCGTGAGTCCTATCGGAGTGAAAACAAAAGTGGCTTTAAGCAATTGAATCCAGATTGTGGTGATATTGTCATCATTGGTGGTAAAGGGCACATGGGACAGTTGTTTACTGAAATGTTCCGACTATCTGGTTATCGTGTTCGTTGTTTAGGTGAAGGTGATTGGGAACAGGCGCCCAAATGGTTTGAACAAGCAGGTGTCATTATTGTTACTGTTCCAATTTCAGCAACTTGTGAATTGATCCGTCAAAGACTTACTGAGCTTCCACCGCACTGCATCTTAGCTGATTTAACCTCAATCAAATCAGAGCCGTTACAAGCGATGATGAAATCTCACAAAGGCCCTGTAGTCGGATTTCACCCTATGTTTGGTGGTGATGTAAAGAGTTTGGCAAAACAAATTATTGTGGTTTGTCACGGAAGAGGGCAAGTACAATATCAATGGCTTATTCAACAAATGGAAATATGGGGAGCCAGTTTAGTTGAAGCCTGTGCAAATGAACATGATGAAGCCATGCAAACGGTACAAGCATTAAGACATTTTTCTACTTTTGCGTATGGTGTTGCATTATTTGATTCGCAAGCAGATGTTGAAAAGCTCTTGCAATATAGTTCACCCATTTATCGGTTAGAGCTGGCTATGGTTGGGCGTTTGTTTGCGCAAAACCCCAAACTCTATGCTGATATCATTTATGCTCAAACCAAGAGCATTGAAAAAATTAGCTCCTATGCCAATAGCTATCAATCATTATTGTCATTATTGGAATCTGGAGATAGAGAAAAATTCATCAATAAGTTTATAGAGGTTTCAAACTACTTAGGTGATTTTGCTCAACAGTTTCAACAAGAAAGTCGAGTATTGCTTCAGTCTGCTGCTGATATGATTAACAATCGCTAATACTCCATTCATGATGTTACGTCGATAAATCAATATATTAAACATCCAATACAAAGATATAAAACTTGGTTGTGGAGAGGTATTGATGTTTCTAAAGACAGAGCATTTTTCTTCTGTTCTACAAAATGATTATATAGATCTTCAACAAACTCCAGCAAGGTTTACGACCGGTATTATTTTTAAAGATGTATATGAAGTAGCCGTAGTTGATGAAAGTCAAGAATTAAGGGCTTTCTTAGTTGATTCGGGAAATCGACGAGAACAAGTGACAACTGAATGGCCAAGCTCAGATGAGCAGCAGATTGCACTTCAATATCGAAATAGCGTGCTTGTTTCGAATTCAACACCTGTAGAGATAACAGCTAAAACTCTACGTCGCTGTAATCTTCAAGTGTTTACAGATTTTTTCTTACAATGCTCACCGGAAAAGCGTTTGGTTTGGCTAAATTATTTATTAGAACGGGTAGGTGGAGATGATGAAGTCAAATCGATAGCTGAAATCATTGAGCTATTGAGCGAACTAAATCGTGTCACTCCAGATATTTGTGAGGATGTTTTAACCGTCATTTGCGAGCAACAGGATAATATCAAACTGTTACTTAAAGCTGGAGCCAGTGATTATAGTTTTATAAATAGTGTGGTCAATCATCAAGGGTTAATTGCCCAGATAGAAGCCTTAGATGACAAACAAAAAGCTACTGTTTTGAGAGCTAAGAGTGGACTTCCAGGGCTCATAGAGGTTGATGGCAATACAGCCGCTTATTTTGACCCTCAATTTATTGCTAAGCTCAAGCCTGAGTCGTTAGCTGGGGCCGCCAATTTATGGCCCGCTATGCTAACGGCTCTCTTACTATCGGATCTTCCGTTTGATAAGGCTCAAGCGGTGTTAGCACTTTTGTCACCAGATAAAGCGGCGGGGGTGCTCTATGCATTGCAATTGGACGAAGAAGAAACGTTTGATACTTCAATGCCCTATGTTTTACTGGATGTGTTCCGTAATACGACACATTATGAGCCAGAACGAAAAGCTCACCTCAATAAGCGCTATATGGCTTTATTAGTCACTGCAAATAAAGAGGTAAGCAGCGAATATTTTAAATCGCTGAAGGCAGATGAATGCGGGGAGTGCTTCAAAAGAATTGAACTTAATAATCCAGAAATATTTGCGATTAAATTGAACCAGTTTGCTGTTTCTGCTCCGGAAGAGTTTAAATCCATGATGATAATTGTCGGTAAGCCAATAGCAAGCCAGTGGAGCTTTTTATTAACGGCTGAGACTATTGCACATATGTCGACATCCAGTTGTTTTAATGGAATTAAAGTAATCGTTTTTTCCCGATTCAACAAAGTAACTTGTAATGAATGGCTTTCGGCTTTAGACCAAAAACGAAGGGTTATTGTTTTAAAATATCAACAGAATTCCTTACCTTTTGAAACAATGAAATCTCAATTACATTACATTGATAATATTATTAATTACTTAATCGTTGACTTACTGGCGCAGCAACTCAATTGTCTTACTTTTCAAAATGTATCTATTGAATGCAATAGCTCTAGATCTCAATCAGTTGGAGATGATTCAGAAACTCAAGCAAAAGCAAGTGTAAGGGTATGCAATAAAGCAAGTTTTCCCACGATCACTGACTATATTAACTCTCCTGAGGTCATAGCCACAGCGTTGAATGCTTTATCATGTAGATCCGATTCTGCGGTTTTCATTTCTATGTGTAGGTCGTTATTTACACAACCATCTCAATCAATACTTACAGTATTACTGTGTTTAGATGAAGAACACTATTTGTTCATCACAAGAGTACTAGATACTGATGTTACTTTTCGTGAGTTGTTATTAAATCTAGATCCTAGAGACTTTAAAGGAATGCCTGAGAGGATTAGTTATATTCGTGCTAGCCAGTTGATGTTTGATACATGGAAGAACAGAGAAGATTTAGCCAGATTAATACAGTTTTTCGCAAACCAAAAGCACAGTTGTTTGTTCTATTTAATGGCTGAATTCCCCATCTCAGCCATAGCAACAGTGGTGCCCACACATAGTAATACCCAATCATGTTTAATGGGACTTGTACCTATTATGCAGCAGAAAACTAAAAGAGCACTCATGGAGCAGGGGGATACTAATGAACTGCTGACTAAGATAAGGTTAATGCTACATGACCAATCGTTAGTGGAGTGTTTTGCCCCTTTTGTTGCCGAGATAAAAGGATACAAAATAGAAATATTGAAAAAATTAGAAGTCGAAGAGGCTCGACAAGTTCTTGAAATATTAAGAGTGCAAGATAATGATTTTATAAAAGAGCTATTGCTTGAAACTCATGGGATGCTGCCCATAACTTTACTTCGTCTAATTAATATTCTTCCAGAAGAATGGATTGTTCGGATGATAAAAGAGTTACACAAAAACTCGGTAGCTGATGTTTTTCTCTGCGCTCAATATGATGGCGCACTAATGTCTAAATTGGGGAGTGCGAGCTTAAAACTGAGTACGCAATGCTTCATTGATGCTTTACAGAAAGTGTGTCAAGCACCAATTAAGATCGTGGCACTTAAAGGTTATTTGGGAAGTATTCAATCGATGCCTTTGAAAATAAGCTGCTTAGAGCAATTGCCTTCTACCGTGATAGCCGAATTAATGGTTAAGGATAGAGCTTTTTTATGTGATGACGTTGCTTACTTACCAAAGACTAAAATCGAAGAGATAAATGCTGAAATGTTAGCGAAAGGTGCACAAAGTAAAGATTTAATTAAGAAACTATAAGAGTGCTGAGGATCCATCAATTCTGGTTGTAACCAAAGTCATTAATGAAATCTTATCATTTATCTTGGGATAGATTCTCAGCTTAGTTGCAAATGATAACTAGTTTCCTCCATGTAAGGTTTTAACAAGCGGCCTTGCTAGGCCGCATATTCTTCATCTTCAAACTCTTCATCACCGATCACTTCCTCAACATACTCGGGAGTATCTCGACGATTAGCTGTTGGTTTATCTTGGGTTCGATTCAATTGCTTTTGTAGTTTCTGTCCCATCGCTGTAATGGCAGAATATAGGTTATCGCTTTTTGCTTGAGCAAAGAGTTCTCCATTTGGAATACCCACTGTCGCTTCAATTTTAAATAGCTGTTTTTCCTGCGTAATAATGATATGAGGATTGATCAGTGGTACATCATGTCTCGAGAGTTTTTCTAGTTTTGCTTCGATACGCTCTCTGATGCTAGGAGTTACTTCAAGGTGTTTGCTCGTAATTTTTAACATATTTCGAACCTTCTTGTTATTGCTTCCGTGTACCCAGACTAACAAAAGCCAGCACAAAAGATATGATCTTTATCACATTTTTTTTCGAAAAAGGTTTACTTGGAGTA
Organism: Parashewanella curva; assembly: GCF_003675895.1. Taxonomy (GTDB): domain Bacteria; phylum Pseudomonadota; class Gammaproteobacteria; order Enterobacterales; family Shewanellaceae; genus Parashewanella; species Parashewanella curva. Next base: position 124,914 of record NZ_ML014754.1, on the reverse strand, counting down.
AAAGTGTTCGAACAGTCTCAAATTAATTACAAACTGGTAAAATTTGCTTGAATAAGGAACAAATTAGCCGCATATTTGATGGGATTTGTTGAGAAGAATTATAAAAAATCACTTTTTGTCCTTGGAGAAATGATGTCAAAAGCGAGTGTTGAAGTTAAAGTTTGGGATGTTCCTACTCGTTTATTTCACTGGTCATTAGTTGTATTAATGGGTTTGCTTTGGTGGAGCGGTGAGAATGGTGAAATGGAATTACACCAGATTTTTGCCTATAGCTTGGTTTCAATCCTAATTTTCCGTGTGATTTGGGGAATAATAGGCAGTGATAGTGCTCGTTTTAGCCAATTTGTGGTTCACCCGGTAAAGACACTGAAATACATCTCTCAACTAAAGAATAAAAAAGCGCCTGAGTTTGCAGGTCATAACCCTGTAGGCGGTTATATGGTTATCGCGCTAGTACTCATTATCAGCTTTCAATTCGGAACTGGATTATTTACTACCGATGATATTTTTACTGAAGGGCCGTTATATAGCCTTGTAAGTGAAGATGTCGCGAGTCTACTAACTTGGCTACATAAAAATACATTTAATCTGATTTTAGGGTTAATTGTACTCCATGTAATTGCGGTAATTATTCATACTATCAAAGGTGAAAACCTTGTCCCAGCGATGTTTCATGGTAAGAAATATTTATCTGAACAGCCATCAAAACCCCTTAGTTTTCGTTCTAGCTTTGTAGGACTAACCATTTTAGCCACTATATTGGGGATCATTGGTTATATCTTAATTTGGCCTTTGTTAAAGCAGTTATAGTTGAACATCATAGACTGAACCTTAAGAATTAAAGTGGGCGTAAATATTGTCTAACTTACTATAACCTTTAGACTTTTTCTGCTGGCTGGTAACGGCATTATTCTGGAGATAAATATACGCCCACTCAACTCGTTCTTTTAGTGCAATATACTCCCTGTCTGCGACCGCTTGAAGTATTGGAATAAACCAAACATCTACGTTCATTGAGGCTTTGAACATTGAGATGGCATTTACCGCTTGAGTGGCTATTGCTCTTTTTATAATAAGCGTGAGTAAACTCGCCCAAATCAACCCTTCTACTATTGGCTTTTTCTGAGTATTAAACTTCCTCAGGTTATTGTGAGATTTCAGCTCCTTAAACAGCAGCTCAACTTGCCAACGTACACGGTAAAGCATGGTAACTTCATCTGCGCTAAATTCGGAGCGAGGCAAGTTCGTTAACCAAAGTACAAATTTTTGCTCTGATGCGACCCAGCGTCGGATTAGGCGACATTTGTATTTACCCCACTCAACATCGAAATCCATAACTTTCTGGCTATTTTGTTTTTGCGAAACGTCCTTAAGCTTCTTACCTATAGGGCGCTTTAGCTCTTTACCATTGCCGTTGTAAGCTTTGGTAATCGTTGGGTTTAAACTACTTTTCCCTTTTACAATAAAGCTCGCATCATTTGTATCTAGTTCTGCAAAGTAAGGTGTATTCACATAACCAGAGTCAGCGAGAAATAAACAACTTCTTAGGGTGGATGCTGCTGGTAAGTAATCGTGTTCTGAAACTGAGTCAGCATCAATATCCATGTGAATTATTTTGCGTTCAAACAATGACAAACTGACGTGACACTCAATAGCCGCTGGCGCATGTTTGGTAAAACGTCCTTTAAAATCCGTAGCTAATTCCGGGTGAACTGTGAGCGATGAACCATCATGCAAAATAACCTGTTTAAATTGCTTTAGCCTCTCAGGAATTTCTTGTTCTTGTGGTAATAAAGTTGCCAAAGCTTGTTTTGTTATTTGCTTGATAAACTTTGGAAACTCTTTCTTAGCTAACTGATTATGAAACGGTTTATAGGCAACAAATTCATCTTCAGATAGTCTCATACCATTAAACTGTCTAACGACTTCATTAATCGAAGCAATGTTACTCTTGCTCAAAGCTGCGACGAGGCTGGTAACAAACTCAAGTGGCTTTATGGCTCGAATCCGCTTCATAAAACCTGTACTTTTCGCTTGAGCATCTAGGTTTGATGAAATAAAGAATTTGGTAATTTGTTGCTTTACTGAAATAATACTCATCGGCTTCTGAGTAATCTGTTTGTTTTTGGCGAAATGATTTGATCACGAATGAAGCCTTTTTTCTATCTTTTTATCATCTTATGCTTAAGATCCTGTCTATGAGTTGAACATAAAAAAGCGAGCTACTTATCAGCTCGCTTTTTTGTTAAGAAAGACTAATTAGTCTTTCTTATAAGCGTCATGACAGCTTTTACATGTCTTCGCTACTGCACCGAAGGCTTTTTTCAGTTGACCATGGCTTGCGTTATTATTTGCAGCTTGAGCCAACAGTTCTGAATTCTTGATAAAAGTTTTCATTTTGCCTTCAAAGTCAGCCATTTTAGTATCAATTTTAGCGAGTGCTTCAGTATTCCCTTTGTATGTACCAGGGATGAATGCTTCTAAAGGTAATTTAGCTAGCGCAGCAACATTTTCAGCTCTTTGTTTGAAAACTGCTGCATCCATTGGCTTTTTCTTTCTAAGCATTTTAGACATATCACCGAAATTATAGGCAATCATGCTAAATGAAGATTGGCGGTACTCAATAGCCTTTTCTGGCTTTTTGAAGTTGTTAGCTAGGGCTGGTGTCATCATTGTTGTAGCTAATGCAGATGCCACAATGAGTTTTTTAAACATGGATACGTCCCAATTTATTATTTGTTTGTGATTTCGATTGTAAACAATTCGTTTATTGATTTAAATCTAAATCACATTTTTGCTTTCATGTTCAAGTAGCCAGCGCTTTCTTTCAAGCCCTCCACCATAACCGGTTAGAGAACCATCTTTGCCGATGACTCTATGGCAGGGAGTAATAATAGCGACACGATTCATGCCATTGGCTGAAGCCACTGCTCTTACCGCTTTAGGGTTATTGATTGCTTGCGCTTGTTGCTGATATGAATGAGTTTCACCATAAGGGATGTGTTGAAGTATTTCCCATACTTGTTGTTGAAACTCTGTCCCCGGAGTATCTAGACTAACTTCAAAGTGCTTCCGTTTACCTTGAAAGTATTCATTTATCTCACGTTTAGCTTGGCAGCTGTGTTCATTTTCGCCAATAACAATGTGAGCATTTAAACGCTTTTGTAAGTCTTTAAATTCAGTTTCAAGCATTCGTCTATCTACAAATTCTAACAAACAAACTCCTTTATTTGTGGCGCAAACAAACATTGGACCTATGGGGGTGCCAACTCGTGATATTAAAATGGTTTGTTGTTCGTGGGCTTGCTTAGGAGACTTTCCTAAGACCTTTTTAAAGGTATAGCCAAAGCCACTGAGTGAGTCATAGCCGCTATCAAGAGCGGTTTCCGTAGTCGTTTTGCCTGATTGCAACTCTTCAAAGGCGGTATTGACACGGAACATTCGCTGATAAGTTTGAAATGTGATCCCGTAATGCTTTTTAAACCAACGCCTTAAATTCTCGGGGCTTAGGTTTTGCTGTCTTAATTGATAGTCGGTTACTTTTTGCTTAGGGTTATCTTGGACTAATTGAATGGCTTGTTGAACGTCCTCAGGTGTCTCTTGGTTATTCGCCGTTGGTTTACAAACTTTACATGGACGATAACCAGCGTTAAGTGCATCTTTAATCTCAGAGAAAAACTCCACGTTCTCGAATTTAGGCTTTCTAGCTCGGCAGGTCGCAATGCAAAAAATGTTAGTGGTTTTTACGCCGACGATAAAACTACCAAGGTAACTGGCATCTCTATTAAGTAATGCTTTGTAATAGGTCTTGATTTGTTGCTGATCGGTTATGTGCATTTGAGCTTACTAATAAAATAATTCGATAACCGCTACTTTAGAAATACTTAGCTGTAGCCGCAACCGAAAAATTGACAAGTATTTTTTTGAAATGGATATAGGGTGTTTTAATGTATGCAAAATAGAGAAGAACAGCCTTGATTAGGCTGTTCTTTTTAAATCATTAATGACCGCAACTTGCGCCAGGAGCGTGGATATGACCGTGGGCAACTTCTTCTTCGGTAGCTTCACGCACATCAACAACTTCAAGGTGGAAGCTTAAATCTTTGCCTGTTAGTGGGTGGTTACCGTCAACGATGATGCTTTCATCTTTAACTTCAGTTACTACAACTGGTACTTGGCCGTTATCGGTTTCAGCCATAAAACGCATACCCGGAACGATATCTTCAATTTCACCAAACGCTGTTAATGGTACTTCTTGGATTAGTTCTTCTTGTGGCTCACCGTAAGCGTCTTTGGCTGCAACTTCAACGTCAACTTTCTCGCCTTTGGCTTTGCCCTCAAGCGCCGATTCTAATGCAGGAATCATATTGTTAGCACCATGTAGATAGTACATAGGCTCTGCTGCGAATGAATCCTCAATCAGCTCTCCCGTTTTTTCAGAAAGACGATAATGTACGGTAACAGCACTGTGTTTGGTGATTTTCATATTTACTCCGGATTTGATTTTGTGTGGATGATAACACAAATCAAAAAGAGCGCCAGTGGGCGCTCTTTGGGGTTACTAGAAAGGTATTAAGCTAGGATATCGTTGTAATCCAACTGAAAGTTATTATCTATTTCTTTGAGTTCTTTTAATAGCTTATGTTTATCTTTTAGGGTTTCGATTTCACGCCATTTGCGCTTTTTATTAGAGCTTTTCGTTCTTGTAGGTCTTTCAACAACGTTGTCCAATACGCTCGCATAATCCAACTGTCCCATAGCAACCTCCTGTTGTTTGATCGAACAATTCATAGATATCATGATTTGTATGATTAGTGCAAATACTTTGTTTTCATTTTGTTAAATTTTATTGTTCTGACTTAGGGACAATCTAATAGGTAATTATTACTTTAAAATGACAGGAGCGAGTTGAGCCTAAAAAAGGCGCTCGATTGAGCGCCTAAAAGAAAAGCTAGATTTGATTACTATTGAAGCAGTTTATAAGTGCATTAGTAGATGCATCAAATTTATTGCATTGATTAGATGGGTTAAGTTCAGCTAATACGTTCACACCAAGTACTTTGCCTAGTTCTACACCCCATTGATCAAATGAGTTGATATCCCAAATAGCGCCTTGAACAAACGTTCTGTGTTCATAAAGTGCAATCAGTGAACCCAGCGTCTTAGGTGTAAGTTTATCCATCAAAATGGTGTTGCTAGGGCGATTCCCTGGCATAACCTTGTGTTTAGCTATTACATCTTTTTCTGCATCAGATAGTGATGAGTTTGCTAATTCTGCCAATGATTCTTCATATGTACGGCCTTGCATCAAGGCTTGAGTTTGGCCAAAACAGTTAGAGGCCAACTGAGCGTGATGTTCGCCAAGTGGGTTATGGCTGTTTAATGGCATGATGAAATCAGCGGGAATTAACGCAGTACCTTGGTGGATTAACTGGTGATAAGCATGTTGGCCATTTGTACCTTCACCACCCCAAATTATTGGGCCTGTGGTGTAATCAAGTTCGTCACCTGCAAGGTTTACAGATTTACCGTTACTTTCCATATCCAACTGTTGAATATAGGCTGGTAAGCCGCGTAAGTAGTGATCGTAAGTCAATACGACTTGTGACTGGCTACCGTAGAAATTGCTGTACCACAAAGAAATCATTCCCATTAATACAGGCATGTTTTGCTCTAATGGCTGAGTTGCAAAATGCTCATCCATTTCAGCAGCACCAGCTAGAAGCTCTCTAAACGCATTAAAGCCGATTAACAGCGCTACTGGTAAGCCGATAGCAGACCACATGGAGTAGCGACCGCCAACCCAGTCCCACATAGGGAAAATGTTATTGGCATCGATACCAAACTCGGTGGCTTTGGGTACGTTCGACGTAATCGCAACAAAGTGTTTTGCTACTGCTGATTGCTCAGCGCCAGAATCCAACAGCCATTTTCTTGCTGATAAGGTATTAGTTAATGTTTCTTGAGTCGAAAACGACTTAGAAGACATAACGAACAATGTAGTTTCAGGATCTAACCCTTTTAGCTTTTCAACGATTGAAGTGGCATCTACGTTGGCCACAAAGTGGCAGTTAAGGTGGCCAGTCCAAAATGGGCGAAGCGCTTGAGATGCGATTTTTGGGCCTAAGAATGAACCGCCGATACCGATACTTACGATGTCTGTGATGGTTTTACCTGTGTGACCTTTCCAAGTACCTTGGTGAACGTCAGCAACAAATTGCTCCATTTTAGCCAGTGTTTGTTGAACTTCAGGAACAATGTTTTCACCGTTGACTCGAATGTCTGCATTTGAATCTGCGCGAAGTGCTGTGTGCAATACCGCTCGATTTTCTGTGGTATTAATGGCTTCACCAGCGAACATGGCTTTTATTTTTGCTGGGAGATTAGCTGAGTTAGCTAATTCAATAAGAAGTTCGAGCGCTTTATCATCGAGACGGTTTTTAGAATAGTCGAATAAGAAGCCACAGCTTTTTAAAGACATTTTTTCAAAACGTTGTGGATCTTCTTTAAATAACTCACGCATATGCTTGATGCTTGGCTGATGAGATGAAAGAGCTTGCCAAGCTGAAGATTCGGTTAGATGGGACATGTAACGCTTCTCCTGAGTTAAGTCCGTTTAGGATTTAATAACTGTTAAATTAGTTATGTAGAATAAATAAAACAGGCGACCTAAGTCGCCTGAGTATTTTATAGTTTTTTAAGCTTGTAACTTAGATTTAAGCATCACTTCAAGCTTGTCTTGATCTATCGCAAAGTTTCTAATGCCTTCTGCCAGTTTTTCAACCGCCATAGCATCTTGGTTAAACTGCCAACGGAACTCTGCTTCAGTAAGTTGTGTAGGTTCTTTTTTACTGGCTTCAACAGGGCTTAGCTTGCGTTCAACTGTAAGTTCTGAATTTGTAAGCTCTTCTAATAGTGAAGGACCGATAGTGAGACGATCACAGCCTGCCAACTCTAAGATTTCCCCAGTGTTACGGAAGCTAGCACCCATTACAATAGTGTTGTAGCCATGTTCTTTGTAGTACTGGTAAATTTCAGTAACAGATTGAACTCCAGGATCTTCTTGAGCTGTATAGTCTTTTTGATGTGCTTTTTTGTACCAATCTAAAATACGACCGACAAAAGGTGAGATCAGATATACATCTGCTTCAGCACAAGCTCTAGCTTGAGCAAAGCTAAACAATAACGTTAAGTTACAGTTAATGCCTTCTTGCTCAAGTTCCTTAGCAGCAGCAATGCCTTCCCAAGTTGAAGCAAGTTTGATAAGGATACGAGACTTATCGATACCAGCATCTTGATATAGCTTGATAAGCTTATGAGCTTTAGCGATAGATGCTTCTTTATCAAAAGACAGATGTGCGTCTACTTCGGTAGACATGCGGCCTGGTACATATTTAAGAATTTCAACACCGATGTTGACTGCCAGTTTATCAGCAGCATCTTCAATTTGTTGCTCAAGGTTACCACTTTGAGATTTTGCCCAATTTACGGCGTCTTCAATTAAATTCGCATACTGTGGAATTTCAGATGCTTTTAAAATAAGTGATGGGTTGGTGGTGGCATCTTCTGGTTGGTATCGTTTGATACTTTCAATATCACCAGTATCGGCAACTACAGTGGTGTGTTGCTTTAGCTGTTCTAAGCTGTTTGTCATGAGATACTTCTTAACATAAAAAGAGTTTTCAGTATTAAAAACTATTTTAAAGTAAATTCCAATATCTTGAAATTAAATTACTAAAAATACTTGAAATAGATAATTTCTGTGGCAGCTAATGCGCATTCTAAAGCAAAAATGTAACTTTATTTACATTTTTGCTTTAGGAGGGAGAAGTAAACTAGAGGCCATATAGTCTCTGGGTTAAAGGGCGTATAACGTTAAATAGGCTAAAACACAATAACGACCTGCTTTTCCTATTGTGACGAGTGTGAAGAAGTGAAGTAATTTAACTCTTAATACTCCCGCAATTAATGTTAGAGGATCACCTATGACAGGCAACCATGCAAAACACAACGATAAAGTACCGTATTTTTTAAATCTTTGTTGAGCTTGCTCAAGTTCTTTGTCTGAGATTTTTAGCCAACGTTGCGCTTTGCTTTGGGAAAGATATGCACCGATAAGATAGTTGGTGTAAGAACCAAGAACATTACCTATGCTGGCTACAACGACTAATGCTGTCGGTGATAACCCTGATATCAATAAAGAAACCAAAATAACTTCTGAGCCAAGGGGGAGTATCGTAGCGGCTAAAAATGCGGCAGAAAACAGTCCTGCATACCCAAAATCAACTAAAAAATCCATAAAATTAGATTGATACAAAAGTCGAATTTTATCATAAGTGGATTTCAAGATGCTTGGCTTAAATCGTTTTTGTATTCTAGGGCGTGTTGATCTTTCGTGTTTATTTTTGCAGCGATAAATTGGTTATCTTATGCAAGGCAGAGTTTGTGAAGTGTGGCTGCCCCACATAAACAGACGATAACGCAGCAGAAGTGACCAATTTACGTTGTCTTCGATGCTTTTGAGCACTTCCTGTTCTTTGTTGTGAGCAGCTCTCTGAGTTGACTAAGCTTCACTGCTCACGCCTTGAACAGAAAAGTGCTCAAATAGCACAAAATTTAATCCTGAAAGATCAACACGCCCTAGGTTGAGAAAACTACAGAGTGAAGAAAATATACGTACTGAACTTCGTTAAATATTAAGCTATGTGCTTTTCGTATCTGCTTAGCGGAATTCTTTTGTCTATAGTTAACGTTAGTTATAACTATGGGCAAGGACGAGTTATGTACAGTCAAGTAATACGAATAGTTTCATTAGTGATATTAGTTTGCATTTCTGCATCAACTATAGCAGGTGAAGGGCAAGATGCAGCTAAAGTAGATGGAGGTATTCTATTAGAGATAGGGATAAAAAACCAAAGGCAATCGACCGTTAAGATAAACAAAACACTTGGTTTTTTTAGGGTTAATAACATAGATACATTACCAAGATACGGTTTGCTTTTAAGGGAGAGAAGATCAAAAAAAGAAATAAGAATATCTCCCTATGATCTAGGTGCTGAAACAGCATCTGTTTCAGGTGAGGGGGCTGTGTTGGGAGGGGAAATATTATACGATGATATCGTTAGTGATGTGTTCAGGCAGGGGCAAAGAATTCGTCGGATAAAAGTTGATTTCAAAAGTTTCGTCATTGATACGCCTTTCAAAAATCGAGCAGATAGGGTTGACCTTGAAGGTTCCAGATTCTATGACATTTTTTTAATTGATGGGAATCAAAATATTATTAGTGGTGTTGCTGAAGAAATAACTAAGACATCTATACCTGTTGAGATTGTCAATATTAATTATAAAACTCACATTTATATTGAAGGGGAAACATATTTTAATGACGTTAGAGTACGAACAGGTAGGATCGATATTCCTGATTCATATCCAGTAAGAAACTTTTTTTATGCTTTAAAAAGCAATAAAGTTAAGCAAAAAAAAGAAGGAACATATACAACAAATCACTTAGTTTCATATGTCAATGATTACGTTAGACCTCAACAAAGATCATCAAATAAAATTTATTCAGATCCCAAACGGAATAGCATTTTTTTCCAGACATATGAAGAGATAGAACTAGGTCATGCACCTGGAAGCGTTTATGCTTTACCTCTTGGGTATTTACCGAGTACGGTCATTCTTGGTGATGACATCTTTGGAAAAGGGCTAAGTTCTGGTTGGTATGAACCCTCTTTATACATGAGTGCAAGATATCCTTATCAAAGCGATTTTGGAACGATTAAAAAGCAACCTAACAAACCCAATGTTAGAGTGTCAGAGTTAGACCGCGAAATTGTTTCGCTCATCACTCACGTCAATACTTCCCAAGGGAATCGTTATTTTGATCCTAAGCCCTTGGAACAGCCAGAATTTCATAAACAGCGATTTTATATTGTAAGCAAGTATGATAAAGAGGGTCGTATAGAGTTAAAGCCACTAAATAAACTACACGGTGAAGATAAAACAGCGCAAAATATCAGTTTAAAAGACATCGCTAATGGCGATAAAGTCTGGTATGGAAGTTCTGTTCGTTGGTTTTCAACCGACCTTAGCGGTAAATTAGTTATTAGAGATGGCTACCTTGGTTGGCATGATCCTCGAGGAAAATACGCATTTCTTAAACTGCATAATGGTCAACCCGCAACAGGGAAATATGCACCTAAAGTAGGTACGGTTTTTGTTTTTAATTGGGCAAAATGGAATTAAAATTAGATCTAATATTATAAAAAAGGCCGTCAAGCTTATACTGACGGCCTTTTTGCCATTAAAGCGAATGCGCTTAGATTAGCGAGTCCACACCCAGTCTTCGATGTGCTTAGGATCCACACCGTGTACTTTGATGTAGTTGTTATGGTCAACAAGACGCTGCAACATATCTGTGGTGATATCAACATGCTGTGGCTCGTCGATAACACCTTGTTGGAACAACTTGTAAGCCATATCAATGACTAAGTGGAAACGAGAAGTACCGTTACGTACACCCATATCGAATGGAGTTGTAGTAGAACCTTCTTCTTCGTAACCTTTAATACGGAAACGCTTACAACCTTTGTAATCAAAGATAAGTTTCTTAATGGTGTTTGGATAACCGTGATAGTTGAATACAACACCTTTATCTTCAGTAAAGATTTCATCCATTAGCCAAGGTTTAGCTTGGAACTCTGGGCTACCTAGACCGCTTGAAGTTAGTTCAGTAACGCTCACGAAACGAACACGTACACGTGGAAGCATTTCACGGATAAGTACTAGAGCAGCCATGGCTTCTTGAGTTACATAGTCACCACATGCCGCTAGAATTACATCTGGGTTTTCGTCAGAAGCGAAGTCCCAAACCATTACACCATCAGCAGCTTGCTTACGAGCTTCTTCTAGGTTCAACCATTGAGGAAGTTCTTTCTTACCAGCAACTAGAATGTTTAGCTTGTCACGACCTGCATATGCTTTTTCTGTATATACCAGAGTGCTGTTTGCATCCGCTGGTAAGTATGCAGAAGTGATCTTAGGGTGTTTCTCTAGCATCGCACCTAAGAACGATGGGTTTTGGTGAGAGTAACCGTTGTGATCTTGACGCTCTAGTAGTGAAGACAATACTACGTTGCAAGATGGTAAAGGCTTACGGAAATGTACACCTTGGCTTGCATAAACGTATTTACAGTATTGGTCAGCCATTGAAGAAATAACTTGTGAGAAAGACTCATAAGTTGGGAACATACCGTGACGACCCGTTACTGTGTAGCCGTGAAGCATCCCGAACAGTAAGTTTTCAGAAAGTAGTTCTAGTACACGACCATCACGAGCCATGTCTTTATCCCATTCTTCGATAGGCCACTGCCATGCACGGTCAGTTTCTTCGAATACCGCTTGAAGCTGGTTAGAGTATGTTTCGTCAGGGCTGAAGATACGTAGGTTACGTTGATCGCGGTTTAGCTTAAACGCTTCACGCATCCACTCACCCATCTTGTTCATCGAGAAGCCACGGTGACCGCGAGGTACTTCTGGACCATAAGATAGCTTGTTTAGATCTGGGTTGTTCAGTGCGCGAACAACTTCACCGCCATAGCTTAGGTGTTGACGACCACAGCATAACTCTTTTGGTGGAAGTAAAGACTGAATGTCTTTATCGAAAGTTAAATGACCATGAGCGTCTTGCTTATATAGCTCATCGAACTTGTAGCTTGCTAACCAAGCATCTAATGCTTCAAGGTGTTCTTTATTCGTCGCACACTTGTTAACGATAACTTGGTGAGAGTCACAGTTGCCTTCAAGCTTGTTACCGTTGTCTTCAGAAACACCAGTCCAACCTTTAGCTGTACGCATTAAGATTACAGGCCAACGTGGTTTTTCTACATCTTCACCGTTACGAGCACGAGTTTGAACGTCATTGATGATTTCGTATGCTTTGTCCATAGCCTCAGCCATAGTTACATACACGTCACCTTCTTCTTGATCGTCCACAATGATTGGGTGATAACCAAGACCACGGAATTCAAGATCTAACTCTTCGTGGCTCATACGACCCATACGAGTAGGGCCAGAAATCTTATAACCATTGATGTGAACGATAGGAAGTACTGCACCATCAGTCGCTGGGTTGATAAGACGGTTTGCATACCAAGATGCCGCTAGAGGACCTGTTTCGGCTTCACCATCACCAACAAGCACTGTTGCGATTAGGTTAGGGTTATCTAGAACCGCACCAAAACCAACAGATAAAGAGTAACCTAGCTCACCACCTTCAAGAATTTGACCAGGAGCTTCTGGGTTAGCGTGTGAAGGATAACCGTATGCTGCTGAAAATTTCTTACAAATATCGACGATGCCGTCTTCGTTGTAAGGAATGATGTCTGGGTAGTAGTGGCTTAGTGAGCCTTCAATGAATAAGTTAGCTTGAACAGCTGGGAAACCGTGGCCTGGTCCAACTAAGTATAAGAAAGGACGTTGGTTTTTTACAATAAGACGATTTACATGTGCATAAACGAAGTTAATGCCGGGACATGTTCCCCAGTGACCTAAAAGTCGCGGTTTGATGTCGCCATGTTCAAGAGGTCTTTTGTGTAAGACGTTCTTTTTAAGATAAATTTGAGATGTTGCTAGAAAGTTTGATGCTCTTACTAATTTTTTTAGAGCAGTAATTTCTCTTGCTTGGGTCATGTTAGCCTCACTGGAGCAAACGAGATGAATACAACTAAATACCTGTGGCTATAATATTTGTAATTTAGTTACAAAAATGTGCTTTACATCCAATTTTTAATTATTACGTTGAAAATAATTAAAAACTTTTTACTTATCTCTCACATTTGAAAGTTTTGGTTTTGGCAGGCTGTGAGGATGGAGTAATGCCGAGAGCTATCCCTAGTGTGAAAGCCGACTTTAGCTTATTCAATATCCAGATTCGAGATGAAATCGTTGTATAAAGCAACAAATGTGAGGTGGATCACGGCTTCATTTGTTGAGAGTTTTAGGAATTAAACATAACAGGCTGAAGGTACCTACTGAACGACCTAGTGTCAGTAGGAAAGCTTAAAAAAGTCACAGTGAGCCAAATTGAAAGTGTTAGGTTGAACTGTGGTCATTTTGAGTATGGCTCTTTTTTTAGTAAGCTATGAGGCTTTGATGTAATACAAGGTAGAGATTGGATGCTAGAAACCATTATTGATTTCTTGAACGGATTATTGTGGGGCAAACTATTAGTTTACGCACTTGTCGGAGCTGGTGTTTATTTCACCTTAGGTCTTAAATTAATTCAATTGACAGAGTTTAAGCACTCTATTCACTTAATGAAGATCAGCCGCGATAAAGCGAAGGGTGGCCTTTCTTCTTTCCAAGTATTTTGTACTTCTATGGCCGCTCGTGTTGGCGCAGGTAATATGGCCGGCGTTGCAGTTGCAATTGGTGCTGGTGGCCCTGGGGCTGTCTTCTGGATGTGGTTGATTGCTGTATTAGGTATGGCTACAGCCATGATCGAAGGCACATTAGCACAAGTATATAAAGTACGCGATGATGACGGTGAATTCCGTGGTGGTCCTGCTTATTATATGGAAAGAGGGTTAGGGCAACGTTGGATGGGTATTTTATTTTCCATCTTATTGATTATTGCATTTGGTCTGGTGTTTAGCGCAGTACAAGCTAACACCATTAGCTCTGCTATTAGCAGCATTTATCATGTTGATGATTTATGGACCGGTATTATTATTGTTGTTGCAACCGCTTTTGTGATTATGGGCGGTATGCGTAAAGTAGCCAGAGTATCTGAATTACTTGTACCTATTATGGCTGTTGCTTATGTGGCTGTAGCCTTTGTGATTGTCTTTATGAATGTGACTGAGCTACCACGTATCTTTATGCTTGTAGTTAAAAGTGCGTTTGGTTGGCAAGAAGTGGCTGCTGGTGGTGTTGCTTATGCAGTTGCGCAGGCAATGCAAGCGGGTATCGCACGTGGTCTGTTTTCTAATGAAGCCGGTATGGGGAGTGCAGCTAATATCGCAGCGAGTGCAACACCAAATCCAAATCATCCTGCGTCACAAGGTTATGTGCAGATGATTGGGGTATTTATTGACACTATCGTGATTTGTACGGCAACCGCGGCAATTATTCTTCTTGCTGGTGATATTCCTGCCGGTAAAGATGGTATTGCAGTAACTATTGAAGCCTTGAATAATCACATTGGAAGCTTTGGTAGTTTATTCTTCGCCTTTGCGATTTTGTTGTTTTGTTTTACTTCTATTATTGCGAATTATTCTTACGCTGAGACTAATATTCTGTTTATCGCTAAGCACGGTAAACTTTGGGTTAACCTTTTAAAGGTAGCTGTTTTAGGTATGGTCATGTTTGGTTCTCTAGCTAAAATCAGTCTAGTGTGGAATTTAGCTGATGTTGCAATGGGGCTGATGGCATTAGTCAACTTGTCAGCATTGCTATTGTTATCAGGTATTGCCTTTAAAGTGATCAAAGATTATCGCCAGCAAGTGAAAGAGGGCGTAGAGCCGGAATTTGATCCTAATAAATTTCCTGAGCTTGCTAAAGAACTTAATGACGATATTTGGCAGCCTGCTGAGAATAAATCTATCAAGGAGTAGATATGTTGATATTAGTATCTCCAGCCAAAACGCTGGATATGGAAAACTCTGCTACAACTACTGAATTCACGCAGCCTGTATTGCTTGAGCAAAGTGCTGAGCTTATTAAGGTATGTAAAGAACTGACTCCAGCTGATATAGCCAGTTTAATGAAAGTAAGTGATAAAATTGCTGGATTAAATGCTGCAAGATTTGCTGAGTGGCAACCAGAGTTCAACCTCAAGAATGCTAAGCAAGCTTTGTTTGCGTTTAGAGGTGATGTGTATACAGGGTTAGACGCGGATTCTTTGTCTGCTGATTCATTGCAAAAAGCGCAATCTTGCCTGCGTATGCTTTCAGGGTTATATGGCGTCCTTAAACCGTTAGATTTAATGCAAGCGTATCGCTTAGAAATGGGAACAAAACTCTCTAATGCTCGTGGAAGCAATTTATATCAATTTTGGGGTGACATTATTACGGAGAAGCTAAACCAAGAGCTAACTGATGATGACTTGGTTGTGAACCTTGCTTCTAATGAATATTTTAAAGCGGTTAAACCTAAATTGTTAAAAGGTGAGCTAATTACTCCTGAATTTAAGGATTTTAAATCAGGTAAATATAAGGTGATTAGCTTTTACGCTAAAAAAGCAAGAGGTATGATGGCACGTTTTATTATTGAAAATGATATTAAGACCCGCGATCAACTAGAAACTTTTGATGTGGCTGGTTATTACTACAGTAAAGAACAATCCACTTATGCTAAACCTGTCTTTTTAAGGGAAGAACAATAAATATTATTGGCACCAACAGCTGCAACGGCTGTTGGTGTTTTATACAAAGCAACTCTTAACTGCTCCTTTGATTCTATTTCATATACTCGTGATACTTGAAGATGCAACTTTCAAGTAGCTATGTATTAAATTAATTTGAATTAACATTTGAAACTTAGCCTACAAGGGTATGTCAGCTATAAATAACAACTTACAATATTAAGAGGTTTTTATGGCTTACGGCACAGCAATAAATAATGAAAAAACATGGCTAATGGCAACGCTCGTTACTCATCCTGAACAAGTTTCAACATTTGAAGTCGGTGGTGAACCAAGATTACAAACTGATTCAAAAACAATTTCTGGATGGGGGCAAAGAGATAAGTTTCAACTCGAAGTTAAATTATCTGATCAGCGTGTGGTCACGTTGTTATGTGAAAGACAAAAAGGGTGGGTTAATGGTGCTCACCCCAGATGGAAATGCACAAACCTAGAGAGAGAAGCCTATTGTTTCTGTACAAGAGACGCTAACCCCAAAGTCGCTTCTTCGGTAAAACATAGTTTAATGTCTAGAAAGCCATTACATTTATTTGTCGCGGTGATTAATGGAAAGAAAAGCGATGTTGATGATCAATTACGTTTACCAATAAACCTAGCGGTTAAAACCCATTACTCTAATTTGGGGCCAGATGTTCTTCATGAAGCAAATGTTAGGTTAGATTATTGTTCTGATGATATCTATGACGGTCAATCGGTACTGCATCTTGCCGTTCTAGGGAAACGGTCTGTGCTTATTCATGCACTTGTTGCAGGAGGTGCGGATCTTGAGCAGGTGAATAATTCAAAGGAGACACCACTCGAGTTGGCTGTTAAATCTGGAAGGACTGCAGAATCCCAAGCCTTAATGAAAGAGGGCGCTGTTACGCAAGGTCGAACTTTAATGCAAAAGGCTTTAGTTGCGGGTAATTTATCTTACCCTTATTCAACTGATGTGGCCAAATCATTGCTTGCCAATGGTGCAAAATTGGACGAGCAAGACAGTAAACAACGTACTGCACTACTCAACATGATCATAGCAGGGAATGAAAAAGGAATCATTTTTGCTTTACAAAATGGAGCCAGTTTAGGTATATGCGATAAGAATGGGCATAATGCATTATCAGCAATGGTGAAAAGTAAACAGCGCGTTCAGTACCTTAATCTTGTTTTTACTCATTGCGACATTCAAGGTCAGCAAATTAACAGTGAACCTTTTAAAAGAGCATTCGAATTTGCTGCTAGGTGTGGCTATTGCAATGCACTGCAGATTTTTATCGATAAAGGAATAGAGCAAACTGAACTGCCAAATGAACCATTTCCTAGTAAGGAGCTTATGGCTGCAGCTGAAAATAGAACTGATAATGCCTGTCAGCTTCTGTTGAGGGATTGGTTTAAAAAGCATCCAGACATGAAATTAAATACTCTTAAATCTACACAATCTAAGGTTAAGTTTGAAAAATTATTACAACGGACTGATATGGGAAAATCGTGGTCTACTTATCTTACAAATACCCAAGATGTTGGAGAGCCTGAACTCCCCCAAAAGATAATGAAATAGCAGCATAGTAAATACACCGTAAGGGGGCTAAAAGTTGCATCTCATTATTGGACATAAAAAAACCGGCTGAAGCCGGTTTTTTTAGAGAACTAACGAAAATTAAGCAGCAAGTGCTTTGATTTTTGCATTCAAGCGAGCCTTATGACGAGCTGCTTTGTTCTTGTGGATTAAACCTTTAGTTGCCATACGGTCAACGATAGGTTGTGCTGCATTGAAAGCTTCAGTTGCAGCAGCGTGATCGCCAGCCTTGATAGCAGCGATAACTTTTTTAAGATAAGTGCGTAGCATAGAGCGACGGCTTGCGTTGTGTTGACGACGCTTTTCAGATTGAATCGCGCGTTTTTTTGCAGACTTGCTATTAGCCAAGGTGCAACTCCTAAAAACTGGATTTGATACTTTATTAAGGCCGAGGAATATGCCTGATCATCGTTGAAATGTCAATCTAAAAGACACACAAAAACGATCAAATCCGAAGGATTTGGCGATCATCAACCTAACTCGTGTAAAATGTGGCGCAATTCTACCAGCTAATTACAGTCTGAGCGATAGTTTTTTTGATAAATCGGGAGTAAAAATATAGTTCTGCCAAATCTAGACTATAACTAGCTGTAATTTACGATTAATATTGATCGTTTCTGTGGTGACATATCTATTAACTCCCAAGCTTTTTTGGAGATATCTTGAGTAAAAAATTATTAAAATCCGGCATTATTGTCAGTGTTATGACCTTAATTTCTCGTGTATTGGGATTAGTTCGTGACGTGGTTATCGCAAACCTTGTTGGGGCTGGAACCAGCGCAGATGTATTCTTTTTTGCTAATAGAATTCCAAACTTTTTACGCCGTTTATTTGCTGAAGGAGCATTTAATCAAGCATTTGTGCCGGTACTGACGGAATACCAAGAAACAAAATCACAGCAAGAAACAAGAGAGTTGATTTCTAAAGTGGCTGGTACTTTAGGGTTAATCATTACCATTGTTACTTTTTTAGCCATGATAGGTTCTCCAGTCGTTGCAGCGTTATTTGGAGCAGGCTGGTTTTGGGATTGGGTGAATGATGGTCCTAATGCAGGTAAATATGAACTTGCATCGTTAATGCTGAAAATTACTTTTCCTTATCTTTGGTTTATTACTTTTACTGCCTTGGCAGGTTCAATATTAAACACTAAAGGACGATTCGCCGTTTCTGCGTTTACGCCTGTATTCCTTAATATAGCCATGATTGCTGCGGCAATTTGGATTTCTCCTAAAATGGAACAACCAGAGGTTGGTTTAGCAATAGGTGTGTTTTTAGGTGGTTTGATTCAATTTTTGTTTCAAATCCCATTTTTATACAGAGAAAGAGTATTAGTTAAGCCATCTTGGGGATGGAAACATCCTGGGGTGGTTAAAATTCGAACTTTAATGATTCCAGCATTATTTGGTGTGTCAGTAAGTCAGATAAACCTATTGTTTGACACTTTTATAGCTAGCTTTTTGATCACAGGTTCCATCAGTTGGCTGTATTATTCTGACCGATTACTTGAATTTCCATTAGGTTTGTTCGGGATCGCTATCGCAACCGTTATTTTACCAGCTTTGTCTAAAAAACATGTTAATAATGAAGGCGCTGGTTTTAGCCATACTATGGATTTTGGCGTCAAGTTCATCTTAATGTTGGGGGTTCCAGCAATGGTGGGGTTGATCCTGTTAGCCAAGCCAATGCTTATGGTGTTATTTATGCGAGGGGAGTTTGATTATTTTGATGTAACTCAAGCCTCATACTCTCTTATTGCATATGGAACAGGCCTTTTAAGTTTTATGATGGTTAAGGTGTTAGCACCGGGATATTATTCTCGACAAGATACCAAAACCCCTGTTCGTTTCGGTATTATAGCTATGGTAAGTAATATGGTCTTGAACGTCATTTTTGCCGTTCCTTTTGGTTATGTGGGATTAGCTGTGGCTACGTCTTTTTCAGCTCTTTTAAACGCAAGCCTACTTTACTATGGTTTGCATAAAGCTGAGGTATATCAATTTAGCCGTTCAACATTAATCTATTTTGTGAAAGTTGTTGTCGCTACTGCTGTTATGGGGACTGTTTTATATCATTTCGATTTGGTTACAGAAGCTTGGTTAAATCAAACCTTTTCTGAACGTTCAGGTTACTTAGCTTTACTTATAGGCATAGGGGCAATAAGTTATTTAATAAGCTTATTGTGTCTTGGTGTTAAACCATGGCGCTTGAAACCTGAATTAGATAGCTGACTCTGATCCTCACTTCGTTTATACTTTTGCGAATTAGCGTGCAATAACAGCTGAATAATGGAATTAATACGCGGGATCCACAATATTTTGCCATCTCACCATGGTTGTGTACTCACCATTGGGAACTTTGATGGTGTTCACCGAGGTCATGCCAAGGTCATTGCTAGTTTATTGGAAAAAGCTGAGCATTTTTCTTTACCAGCGACGGTAATGACCTTTGAACCTCAACCTCAAGAGTTATTTCAAGGTGAAAATGCTCCAGCAAGATTAAGTTTGTTGAGAGATAAGATCATTCTTCTTGATGAACTTGGTGTTGACCGTGTATTGTGCGTTAACTTCAACAAGCAATTTGCACAGATGCCAGCTGAAGATTTTATCAAAGAATTGTTGGTAAAAAAGTTAGGCATTAAATACCTAGTTGTGGGCGATGACTTTTGTTTTGGTGCCAAGCGCCAAGGTAACTTCAAAATGCTGTGCGAAGCTGGTGAAAAATATGGCTTTGCAGTGGTCAGTACCGAAAGCTTTATGTTGGGTAGTACTCGAGTAAGTTCGACCGCAATTCGCGAAACCTTATCTCAAGGAAATTTTGAAGCGGCAAGACGCATGCTTGGGCATCCCTATTTGCTCAGTGGTCGTGTTGCTCATGGTAAAAAATTGGGCAGAACTATTGGGTTTCCTACAGCAAACATTGCTCTAAAGCGTAATGTTGTACCTGTGCGGGGTGTGTTTGCCGTTCGCTGTTTTTGGCAAGACAGTGAGGTTTATGAAGGGGTGGCTAATATCGGTTTCCGCCCGACAGTAAATGGGCAAGTGTGCCAACTAGAAGTAAACATTTTTGACTTCAATGGTGATCTTTATGGTCAATATATTGAAGTCGAGCTTGTGGCTAAGATTCGTGATGAGAAACCATTTGAATCATTAGAAGCACTCAAGCAACAAATTGAAATAGATGCGAATGAAGCAAAAGCTTTGTTTGAAAATGATGCAGGGTAAATTACTATTTTACCTCAAATACCGTCATACCTGCGAAGGCAGGAAACGGAGTAACGACAGACTTTCATGTCGGTCATAGAGTGACTGAAGACACTAGACTCCTGCCTGCGCAGGAGTGACGTATATATTATTAATGGTATGGGATCAATGAGCGACTATAAATCTACATTGAATTTGCCTGAAACGGCGTTTCCAATGCGAGGAAACTTGGCTAATCGTGAGCCAGAAATGTTAAAGCGTTGGGATGAAGATAAACTTTATCAAGCAATTCGTGAAAGCCGCCAAGGCTGTAAGCCATTCATTTTGCATGATGGCCCTCCTTATGCGAATGGCAATATTCACATTGGTCACTCAGTAAACAAAATCCTAAAAGATATTATTATCAAGTCTAAAACCTTATCAGGTTTTGACGCGCCATATATTCCGGGCTGGGATTGTCATGGTCTACCTATTGAGCTTAAAGTTGAGCAAAAAGTGGGTAAGCCAGGCCATAAAGTTTCTGTTGCCGAATTCCGTGAAGAATGTCGTAAATATGCCGCTAAGCAAGTAGATGGTCAGCGTGATGACTTTATTCGCTTAGGTGTATTTGGTGATTGGCAAAACCCTTACTTGACCATGAACTTTGACACTGAAGCCAATATCATTCGCTCATTATCAAAAGTAATTGAAAATGGTCATCTACACAAAGGTGTGAAGCCGGTTCATTGGTGTACTGACTGTGGTTCTGCACTGGCAGAAGCTGAAGTTGAATACGAAGATAAAACTTCTCCAGCCATTGATGTTGCCTTTAAAGCAGTTGATGTTGAAGCGGTTACTACCAAGTTTGGTGTAAGCGGTTACTCTCACCCAGTGTCAACCGTTATTTGGACAACAACGCCTTGGACTCTTCCTGCAAACCGCGCTGTAGCATTAAGTGCTGATTTGGAATACGCACTTGTTGAGTTTACTAAAGATAGCGTGACTCAAGCATTAGTGCTTGGTGGTGTGTTAGTTGAAGACTGTATGAGCCGTTTTGGTGCTGAAAGCCACAAAGTACTTGGCACAGTGAAAGGCGCTGAATTAGAACACGCTCGTTTCGCACATCCATTTTACGATTACGATGTACCTGCAATTTTAGGCGATCACGTAACCACTGATGCGGGTACAGGTGTGGTTCATACCGCTCCGGGTCATGGTCAAGAAGACTTTGTAGTTGGTCAACAATATGGTTTAGAAGTTGCGAACCCTGTTGGCGATAACGGTGTTTATAAAGCGGACACTGAAATTTTTGCTGGTCAGCACGTATTCAAAGCGAACAAGGCAATTGTTGAATTATTGGAAGAGAAGCAAGTGCTTCTTAACCATGAAAACATTCGCCACAGCTATCCACATTGCTGGCGTCACAAAACGCCAATCATTTTCCGCGCGACGCCACAGTGGTTTGTATCCATGGACAACAATGGCTTGCGTTCGACTTCTTTAAATGAAATCGAAAAAACACAGTGGATCCCAGATTGGGGACAAAGCCGTATCGAAAAGATGGTTGAGAACCGTCCTGACTGGTGTATCTCTCGTCAACGTACTTGGGGTGTTCCGATTGCGTTATTCGTTCATAAAGAAACCGAAGAGCTTCACCCAGATAGTGTTTCTTTGATGCAACGTGTGGCTAATAAAGTTGAGCAACAAGGTATTCAAGCTTGGTTTGATTTAGAAGCCTCAGAGCTTTTAGGTGATGAAGCCGAACAATACCGTAAGATCACAGATACTCTAGATGTTTGGTATGACTCTGGTTCAACTTTCTCTTCTGTTGTAGCGAATCGCCCAGAATTCAATGGTGCAGATATTGACCTTTATTTAGAAGGTAGTGATCAACACCGTGGTTGGTTTATGTCGTCGTTGATGATCTCAACCGCGATGAATGGTAAAGCTCCGTATAAGCAAGTACTAACACATGGTTTCACGGTAGATGGACAAGGCCGCAAGATGTCTAAGTCAATTGGTAACGTGATTTCTCCTCAGCATGTGACTGGCAAGCTAGGCGCAGATATTCTACGTCTTTGGGTTGCGGCGACTGATTACAGTGGTGAAATGACGGTTTCGGATGAAATCTTAAAGCGTAGTGCTGATGCTTATCGCCGTATTCGTAATACAGGTCGTTTCTTATTGGCTAACCTGAGTGGCTTTAATCCTGAAACCGATATGGTTGACGTTAAAGACATGGTGGCGCTAGATCGTTGGGTTGTACGTCGTGCTCACGCTCTTCAAGAAGAAATTTTAGCGGCGTATGACGAGTATCACTTCCACGTAGTGACTCAAAAGCTGATGCAGTTCTGCTCAGTTGAATTAGGTAGCTTCTACCTTGATATCATTAAAGATCGTCAGTACACAGCGAAAACCGAAGGTCATGCTCGTCGTAGTTGTCAATCTGCATTGTACTTGATTTCAGAAGCGCTAGTTCGTTGGATTGCGCCAATCCTGAGCTTCACTGCTGATGAAATATGGCAGTTATTACCGGGTGAGCGTGATAAGTATGTATTTACTCAACACTGGTATGATGGTTTAGAGTCAGTAGTGACTGAGAGCGATTTGAGTGACGAATACTGGCAGCAACTATTAACGGTTCGTAACGAAGTGAACCGTGTACTTGAGCAAGCTCGCCGTGATAAAACCATTGGTGGCTCACTAGAAGCGGAAGTGACGTTATTTGCTAGCGATGAATTAATTGAGCAACTAAAACAAATTGATGATGAATTACGCTTTGTATTGCTGACATCAAAAGTAACCGTTTCTCCATTGGCTCAAGCACCTGCAGATGCTACGGTAACTGAACTTGAATCATTGAAGTTATCGATTGCTAAAAGTGATGCTTCTAAGTGTGAGCGTTGCTGGCACTTCAGTGATGATATAGGACAAACTGAGCAGCACCCAAGTTTGTGTCAACGTTGTGTGACCAACATTGAAGGCGAGGGTGAGCATCGTAAGTTTGCTTAACTCAAACATAAAGAATCTTTAGATCGTAAAAAGCAAAGGCATTAATGCTTTTGCTTTTTCTTTAATCTACAGAAAGGAATATTTTATGCCAACAGATTGGAAACAAAGTGGGCTGAAATGGTATTGGATTGTACCTTTAGTAATTCTGCTCGACCAACTATCAAAGCAGTGGGTTCTTGCTAACTTTAAACTGTATGAATCCATTGAACTGCTACCTATATTCAATTTCACTTATGTTCGAAATTATGGAGCTGCGTTCAGTTTTCTACATGATGCCAGTGGCTGGCAAGTTTGGTTCTTTTCCGCCATTGCGATTGGGATCAGTGTTCTTCTGACATTCTGGCTCAGAAAAGAATCGGTGACTCAATGGCGTCTTAACTTAGCCTTTACTTTAGTGATTGGTGGCGCGATTGGTAATCTAATTGATCGCTTGATACACGGTTTTGTCGTCGACTTTTTAGACTTTTATTGGGGAACCAGTCATTTCCCTGCATTTAACATTGCTGACTCTGCGATTTGTATTGGAGCCGGCTTACTTATTTTAGACTCGTTTGTTAATAACGATTCAGAGAAAAAATCATAATTAGAGGGAATACCAGTGACACAAGCATCATACATTTGTCATATGGAAATCTTATTAGAAGACGGCTCAACTGCGGATAGTACCAGAGCTTCTGGCAAACCTGCTCGTTTAAATCTAGGTGATAACAGCCTTAGTCCAGCATTTGAAGCAGAGCTATCAGGATTGGCTCAGGGTGATAAACATAAGTTCACTCTTGAGGCTAAAGATGCGTTTGGTGAGTCAAACCCTGACGCCATCCACTACATGGATAAGACTCGCTTTCCTGCAGATATGACCCTTGAAGAGGGAGTCATCGTTAGCTTTGCTGGTCCTGGTGGAAGTGAAATCCCTGGAATGGTTCGTGAGGTGGCAGGTGATTCTGTTACTGTCGATTTGAACCATCCGTTAGCAGGGCATAAAGTCACGTTTGATATTGAAGTTGTAGAAGTTCTGTAATCAAATCTAAAGAGTAGGAGTTGTGTCTTACTCTTTCTCCATACTTTCCTTTTACGAACTCTTGTTTGAAGGTTAATTAAAAATTACCTAACAAATGGTAATAATTTGTATAGAATATCCATCATTGATCTAGATATTTTTAGAATTTTATTCAGGTAACAAATATGCCAACAGCAAGTGAACAGGCAAAAAAAATAGATATCCAACACATTGAAGATTCAAACGACGTGCAAATTATGTTGGCAAACCCTCGTGGTTTTTGTGCTGGTGTAGATAGAGCCATTAGTATTGTTGAACGTGCATTAGAGCTATTCGAACCGCCAATCTATGTTCGTCATGAGGTTGTGCACAATCGATATGTTGTGCAAGACCTAAAAAGTCGTGGCGCCATATTTGTTGAAGAGCTTGATCAAGTGCCTGATGATTGTATCGTCATTTTCAGTGCTCACGGAGTATCACAGGCTGTTAGAGCTGAAGCAAAACGTCGTAGTTTAAAAGTCTTTGACGCCACTTGTCCGTTGGTAACTAAAGTCCATTTACAAGTAACAAGAGCAAGCCGTAAAGGCATTGAATGTATTCTTATTGGTCATGCTGGTCACCCAGAAGTTGAAGGGACTATGGGGCAATACAGCAATGATGAAGGTGGAGTTTACCTTGTTGAGTCGGTGGAAGATGTAGCGAACATGCAAGTTAAACGCCCTGATGAATTATGCTTTGTTACTCAAACAACGCTTTCAGTAGACGAAACCATTGATATTATTGAAGCGTTAAAAGCTAAATTCCCTTCAATAGAAGGCCCTCGCAAAGATGACATTTGTTATGCAACTCAAAACCGTCAAGATGCAGTAAGACATTTATCACCTAATGCGGATCTTATGGTAGTAGTTGGTTCCAAGAATAGCTCTAACTCTAATCGTTTAAGAGAGTTAGCTGAAAAAACTGGAACCGAAGCCTATTTGGTTGATGACCCAAAAGACGTTAAGGCTGAATGGTTTAATGGTATTAACAAAGTGGCTGTTACAGCTGGTGCGTCAGCTCCTGAAGTTTTGGTTCAGCAAGTAGTTGATGCAATAAGCTACTTTGCGCCTAATACGATTTCAGAAATCGTAGGACGTGAAGAAGACACGGTTTTTGCTGTTCCAGCTGAATTACGTTAAATAGTCCTAGTTGATTGGTCATTACAAAATTAGTATTGACCACTGGATAGTTTAAACTGTTTTTGGTTTGTGAAACGTTTTAATAATGCTATGTAGATCTCTTAAGTCTTTGAGGGTCACATAGCCATTTTTTTCGACTCCTGCGACAAGCTGCTCATGCTTAATTTGCTCATCAACACAGAGAAATCCAGTAAAGTGAGCTGCAACTTCTTTGAAGCCATTAACGCTATTAACTCGATGTTTTTGCCTACTAGAAGTATTTTTTCGAGTCGTTTTCTCTAATTTAGTGTGTCCCTTAAACTCCATGCTTTCAAATGTGAACCGTACTTCAAAATCATTTCCACCCAGTGAGGCAGAGAGCATTGCATTGAGTTCTCGTGTTACTGATTCATCAGATATGGCTTTATGAGTATTGGTTTCTAATAGAGTAATAAAGAGGTTTAAATCTGATACCAAAGCAGATTGTGTCGAACTCGCCATAGCTGACTCCAACTAACTATTTTTGATGGTTATAGCTGATAAGCTTTGATTAAAACAAGATGAATGTCTCAATTTGAAAGGAACTCATTCTGAGCTCTGTTTGCCCTAATTATCATATTTATTATTTTGGTTTTGATAATTATAATTTGTAGCAATTATGTTTTACATGTCCTAGAATCGAACCCCGCTGGGTTATTAACTGGCCGTTTTTAATAGAAAAAGCCTATTAGTGACTGTCAAAAAGGTGACGGATAAAGGAGCTTTGACGATAATGCAACGCTATGAAAAAGGACTTTCACTGATCGAGGTTCTAGTATCGCTTGTAATATTGGTGATAGGACTTATTGGCGTTTTTAATCTGCATCTTATCTCTAAACAGGGCAGTTTCGAATCCTTTCAGCAAACACAAGCCGCGTATCTCGCTCACGATATTTTAAATCGCATTAAAATTAACGCTTCAGAACTTCCTCGCTATCCCGGAACATATACAGGCAACTTGCCCAAACCCGATAACTTATGTCAAGACCGTGCCGCAGTTTGCACTCCTAGCCAAATGAGGCGTGCAAATTTGTATTTGTGGGAACAAGCTTTGATGGGTAAAAGTGAGCTTGAAGGCACTACGGCTGTAGGCGGACTAGATTCCCCTACAGCTTGTATCGTTGTAAACAACTCAAGAGTAGAAGTTATGATCAGCTGGAGAGGGATAAGAAAAACGTCTGATGGCGCGACGGATCATTACAGTGGAAAAACTTGTGGCACAGCAAGCTCTCAACGTCGTCTTTACGTTGTTAAAAGTATCATAAGAGAGAGTTAGGGTAGATGAATTATAAGCTTACCTATTTCAGAAAAAAAATATCAGGGTTCTCATTAGTCGAGCTAATGATTGCTATGGTGATCAGCTTATTCTTAACTCTAGGTTTGTTTACCATGTTTCGTATGTCATCCACTAACGTTACGACAACGACTCACTTTAATGAGTTACAAGAGAATGGTCGAATTGCTCTATCGTTAATGGAGCGTGATGTAAGTCAGACGGGTTTTTTTGGCGATATAACAGGCATAAACCTTATTGCGGGTGCCAATACAAGAGTTGATGCAATTCCTCTAAATGCTGCTGAGGATTGTATTGGTGCTGGTATGAATAATGCCAGTATTCCAGTAATTAGCCCGTCACCATTCAGAGTCATTTGGGGATATGAAAATGATGTGAGTGCCTATAGTTTTCGCTGTCTAAATTCAGTGACAAAAAATACCGATGTACTGCAAATCAAACGCGTTATTGGGCCTGTGACAAATACCACTGATCAAGAAAATCAGTATTATGTTGGCACTACTCAAAATGAAGCCATTTTTTTCAAAGGTGATCAACCTACTCCCAATAAGCCACGCTTACGATTTTGGCAATATGCTCATCATATCTATTACATTCGTGAAAGTGATGATATTCCGAGTTTACGTCGACGTCGCTTAGTTGGCGTAAATATGAATGGTGATGGTGGTGGCGATCAGCAGCTGGTAGAGGGCATTGAAAATATGCGTATCCTCTATGGTATCGATCAAGATTTTGATAATAGTGCAGATATTTTTTTACCAGCAGAAGATGTGACAGATTTAATGTGGAGTGGCGCTGGAGATGACAGAATTATTGCGATTCAAGTGAGTTTACTTGTTCGCTCTATTAATAAAGATAAAAGTTATACCAACAAAAACACCTATAAATTAGGTGATAAAGACATAGCTGCTTTTGATGACAATTATCGAAGAAAAGTCGTTATGACCACAATTTCACTCGATAACCTTATGGTTAATCGGAACTAGAGGATTCGATGATGAAAAAACAACAAGGTGTGGTTCTTTTTTTCGCATTGATTGTTTTGTTATTAATGACGATCATTGGAGTGTCATTAGCCATGAACTCAACGCAATCTTTAAGAATGGCTGGCTCTGGTGTAGAGCGTTTAGAAGCTGTTGCACATGCACAGGGTGCCCAAGAAAAATTCATTATGGAGTATGAGGGAACACCTATGCTCACAGATTTAGATGCTGAAGCTAGAATGACTGACAACGAAATGAAAGTAAATCATGTTGTCGTTCCACTGGAGAATGTTGATGTTGAATGTGGCCGCAGTGCCAAGGCTACTTCAGGAAACAATATTCGTTGCAGAAGAATCGAAGTGACGTCTGATGGTGTATACGGCCGTGAAGATCTTGGAAGAATGAGTGTGGTCACCGGCATCCAACAAGAAGTACTTACAGGGAGTTGATTATGATTTCCAAAGAAAACGTTATTAAAAAGTTTGTTGCCGCTGTATCAGTGGTTGCGTCATGTGCTGCTTCCTTTAGTTTTGCAGATGACACAGAACTGTATATTGCCGAATCGAGTGCGCGTTCAGGCGTGCGACCAAAGGTATTAATTATTTTTGATACCTCTGGGAGTATGAGGACGTCACTTAATGCTAAAAAATTCTACCCCAGAACAGATTCATTAGATAACTCGACAAAACTATTTTTTTCAAAAACCGATACTGTCCCAACTCAAACGAGTTTATCATTTATCAGTAATGGGATTAATGCATGTGAAACGTCCAAAGAGTATCTACAACATTATGGGATGTATACAGGGTATTTAAGGGAGTACAGGTTTACCTCTGACAATGGCAGTTGGGAGGAATTACCATATGGAAGTGGGGACTCTATTCAGGTTATTGACTGCTATGGTGATATTGAAAATAAATATTCGGGGAATGGAGCGCTACCAAATGGTTTTCCTGTGGATGGTGAAGGAACAAGAGATAGTCCAAAGCGTTATGAATTACTTAGCGACACACCGACAGAAGCTGAAATAGCAAATGCAATATCAAAAGCAAAATTAACTGAATTTGGCATCGGTAAGCCTGTTACTTTGTATACTGAAAATTATATAAATTGGTATCACACCAATTCAGATACGCAAGATTATTCGAGAATGGATATAGCTAAACGGGTTATCGAAGATACGGTTGTGACAACACCTGCGGTAGATTTTGGGTTGATGGCATTTAATTATGCAGTAGGCGACGAAAATGGTGGGCGAATTGTTAAAAAAATTGAGAAAAATAATGATTCTGGAAGGGATATATTGCTGTCTCTAATCCCCGACCTCAATGCCAGAGGTGGTACGCCTTTATGTGAAACTATGTATGAAGCATATCGATATTTCTCAGGAAAAGATGTCGTTTTTGGTAACCAAAACCTCAGAGGGCTGAGTCCTGGAAAAGATTCAACTGCTGAGAGAGAGGGGAAATATATTTCACCCTTTGACGATAATGTATGTGGAGCCTCATCAGCGATCATTTATATCACAGATGGAGAGCCAACATATGATAACGACTCGGATGCTGATGTGGTTGCCCTTACTGGAGCAACACCCGCAGATCGTGTACAAGAAAGTTATCTACCATCATTAGCTGGTTGGTTAAGTTCTAATGATGTAAACCCTACCCTACAAGGTACACAAACAGTACGAACATTTACTATTGGTTTCAGCGCAGGTGCCACTGACGCAGCTCCTGTGCTAAATGCTGCTGCACAAAGTGGGAAGGGCCAGTATTTTTCTGCTTTGGATAGTGTGCAGTTACAAAATGCACTAAGGCAAACAGTAAATGAAATTCTTACAAATAGTTCAAGTTTCACATCTCCATCCATTGCCAGTAATAACTTTGATAGAACACAGACTCATGATTCTGTCTACTACGCCATGTTTTCCCCCAAAAAAGGGGCGCGTTGGTTAGGAAATCTTAAAAAATTTAAAGTGAGTGGTAATGGTGTAATTAAAGACAGTAAGGGTAATAATGTCATAGGTGCTGATGGTAATATTGATTCGGGAGCCTGTTCTTATTGGACCAACTGCAATGGCGGTTCCGATGGTAATGAAGTTTCTTCAGGTGGTGTGCTTGGAATGCTTCAGGGAGTATCCGAACGTACTATTTATAGTAATTTGGAAGCCGGTTTAAAAGCACTAACTAAAACCAATGCAGAAGCTCGTGCAGGAGGGGGAGATCAACTTGCAACACATATCGGTGTCGATCCCACTCAAGTTTCAAATATATTAGAATGGGCAAAAGGAAAAGATATTGATGATGAAGATGGAGACGGAAACTCTTCAGAAAACCGAGTCGATATTTTAGGTGATCCATTACATTCAAAGCCTTTAGCCATTGATTTTGGTTCAAGCACTGGTTCTGAAAACATACGTATTTTAATGGGAACCAATCACGGCTTCTTACATATGTTCAAAGACTCTGGTGCTAATGTGGAAGAGTCATGGGCATTTCTTCCTTATGAATTACTGCCGAACCTGCCAGAATTAAGAGCAAACGTTCCTACAGGTGTTCATTCTGTATATGGGATTGATAGCCCTCCAGTGGCTTACATTGAACGTTCAACAACAGGCATTCAAAAAGCATGGGTGTTTGTTGGTATGCGCCGTGGCGGTGGGGCTTATTATGCACTTGATATAACAAGCCCTGACTCACCGAAGTTTTTATGGAAAATAGACTCAGGTACACTGGGTATAAATGAACTCGGCCAAACATGGTCTGAACCCGTAGTAACAAGGGTTCCCGGTCATGGTACTCATGGGGAAGGTAAGCCTGTACTTATCTTCGGTGCAGGATATGCTCCAATAACAAAAGATGGAACAGGAGTAGGACAAGATGACTCCAAAGGCCGTGGTGTGTTCATCGTAGATGCCGAAACAGGGAGTTTAGTACACTATTTCGGTCACGGTGCTTCTGGCAGTAAACAAACCCTACTTCCAGGAATTACTGATAGTATTCCTAACTCTGTAGCTGTATTGGATAGCGATGCGGATGGTTTCACGGATAGGATTTATGCCACTGATACTGGCGGAAATGTATGGCGAATGGATTTAGCTACTTGGGATAGCTCTAAATGGACAGCATTCAAATTTGCCGATTTAGGTGGAAATACGCAAACGACTGATAGACGCTTTTTTTCTGCACCTACTGTTGCCCAGACTATTATCACTAATGTGAAACAAGTCACAACAGATACAGGAGGGACCACAACGACTAGAATCATTAAACAAGATATCCCCTATGATGCCGTAGTTGTTGGAAGTGGCAGCCGACCAAGCCCACTCGATAAATCCAGAAGTGATATTTTCTTTACGTTGCAAGATAGGAATATTAATTCGAAATCATTTGATGGAACTGATGGCAATAGCGTACCAGACTCGTTAACAATAAGCGATTTGTTTGATGTTACAACGGCTTCGCCTGCAAATGAGTCGCAAAACTTATTGTTCAGTGCCAAAAAAGGTTGGTACTACGATTTTAAGGCTTCAGGAGAGAAAAGTTTATCTGCCGCAACCATTATTAATGGAAAAGTATTTTTTACTTCATTTGTCCCTGGCAATAGCTCTGAAAACCAATGTTTAGTTGGAGGTGTAGGTCGCCTTTATGGTTTCGACTTACATAGAGGTGCTAGAGCATACACTTCTGAATTTTATGAAATGAGTCAAAGGGTACCTGATACTCCACAGCTGGTTGTCCCACCTAATGGTGATGACCCAAGTTACATGTATCTCATTGGTATTGGTTCAGCGGGTGATAAAATGGTAAAAGTGGGAGATGATAAATCCAAATGCGCTGATGGTGATAACCGCTGCCTCGGATCTGGGCCACAAGCAAACCGAGTCTACTACCATGTGGTGGAATAGGAAAATGTTTAAGATTACAGAAAATGGATTTACATTAATTGAACTGATGATTACGGTTGCAATTATTGGCATCCTTGCTTCAATAGGCTATCCATCATATACCAAATACGTAGCTCACGCGGCTAGAGCCGATGCAATAGCGGGATTAGTTCATGTTGCTAACCTGCAAGAGCAATATTACCTTGATCATCGTAAATTTACAGAAGATATGACAAAATTAGGCTTAGCCGCAGATCCCTTTGAAGTCGAAAATAAACACTACAAAATTGATGCTAAAGTTGTCGACAAAACCTATAGCTTAAAAGCAACAGCTGTAGGAACTCAGGCTACAAGAGATCCTGATTGTAAAGAAATAACGTTAAGTTCAACAGGAAGCAGAGCGCCAGAGGAGTGCTGGAAATGAAACGATTAAGGATAAGCACAATGCTAACTTTGTTCATGTTAAGCCCAATAGTTAGTGCAACAGGCTATGTAGATTACAAATGTTATTTAGATACTACATCTGGAAAAAAACTTGCCTTATTTAGCTTTAAAACCAGTGACGCACGCAAACGATTAGCTAACCTTCCTGCATCTCAAATTACTGTTGATGGTTCTAAAAATGCTTTTATCAAAGACGTGATTGAGTGTGTAAAAGAAAAGTCAGAATTTAGAAATGCTGAGGCCAAAAAATTAGATAAGGCTTTATTGAGATAAGAGAGTTTAACTTTTTTTGCTACAAAAAAAGCAATCCATTTGGATTGCTTTTTAATTATAACGAATTACCCCACTAGTGCTTCAGCGCTTCATGCTCAGCAGTTACTGCAATTTCTTCATCAACAGCTTCTTCTAAAGTATGATCGTGTGCAACTTCAGCACCATGCATCCAATCAACGAGCTTATCAGCCATAAAGTAAAGCAGAATAGCTGATGCAACAGCAGTAATCGCAATCCCTGCGAAGATAGACATCGCGTTTGCTAATTGATCTTCAACTGCACCACCATGTCCAATGAGAGAACCCACAACGCCACCAATCTTATTCGCCATAGCGATAAATAGGAACCAAGCGCCCATCATTAGAGAAGCTAAACGCAGAGGAGCAAGTTTAGTTACCATTGAAAGACCGATAGGAGAAAGACAAAGCTCACCAATAGTGTGGAAGAAATATGCACCAACAAGCCACCACATAGAAGATTTGGCTGTAGCATCTCCACCCATCTCAACAACAGCGCCCATCATAAATAGGAAACCAACTGCTAGGAAGAATAGGCCCATTGCAAATTTAACTGGAGAGTTTGGCTCATTTTTACCCATGCGCACCCAAATCGAGGCAATTACTGGAGCAAAAATAACGATAAACATAGCATTCAAAGATTGGAACCAAGTAGTCGGAACTTCCCAGCTGCCAATCATACGGTCAGTAAAGTCGTTGGTGAATAAGTTCATCAAGCCACCGGCTTGTTCAAAACCAGCCCAGAATACGATAGTGAACAGACCCATCACCATGATAACTTTAATGCGGTCACGTTCAATCTTTGTTAGTGGCTCTTTACGAACTTGACCTTTCGCTGCATTACGTTCTCTTTCAAGTTTGGCGGCTGGTACAGTACCAATGTTGCCTAATAGCTTTTGTGCAAAAACCATCTGAATAATTAGAGAAAGAACCATACCAACACCTGCAGCAAAGAAACCTGCTTGGTAGTTTCCGTCAAATGCAGCAACAACTAGTCCTACAACGATACCAGATAGGAAAGCACCAACGTTAATACCCATATAAAAGATAGTAAACGCACCATCACGGCGGTGATCACCCTCTTCATATAAGTCACCAACCATGGTCGAGATATTTGGCTTAAACAGACCGTTACCAATGATCAAGGTAAATAGACCAAGATAGAAAACTTCAGTTTCCATACCTGGAAGCCATGCGTGAGGTAATGCGAGAGTAAATTGACCTAGCGCCATTAACGCACCACCAATCATGATGGTTTTACGTTGACCAAGGAAGTTATCAGCAATCCAACCACCTATAAGTGGAGTCAGATAAACAAGACCTGTGAAAGTACCATATAAAGAGATAGCGTCTGCTTGAGTCCAACCTAGACCGTGACCACCCTCTGATTTTACTTTATCAACAAGATAAAGTACCAAAATAGCGCGCATTGCGTAATAGCTGAACCGTTCCCACAGCTCAGTGGTGAACAATAGAAACAGCCCTTTCGGGTGCCCCATAATTGTTCCCTGAGGTTTAGTAACACTCATTATTGTTTCCCACCTAATTTAAAATTTTTTGGTTTACTTAAAAACAAAGATTAACCAATATTAATTTTTATGAATTATCAGGCTATATATACCTTTTATAGAGAGGAAAAGTCAAACTGAAAGCCCCAGAATGGCTACTTATTCATAGCTGTACATATCACAAAATAAGCAAGCAATTACGCATTAAATTCGATTAACCAATCGGTTTTTTTAGAATAAAAGATGTGCTTCGTAATTTGAGCAGTTTAATAAAGAACTAGGCTGTAACGTGAGTAATTAATATCAATATAGTTTTTACTCGGTCAATAGAGATGTAATAGTTTCTAGTGATAAAGAAAATTCATTGCTAGATAATTTTTAATCAGTTAAGCCTGTTGAGATCAAAAAAAGTAGCAAAACCACTTTTAATCAGATCTAAATGTTTGTAGTATCAATCGCCGTGATAGAGGATGTCACCTGCTACATATAATGAATCAGGAACAACAATGAAAGCTTGGTACTTAGTCTACTGCAAACCCAAAAGTGAAATACGGGCACAGCAAAACCTCCAAATGCAAAGTATCGAGACATACTTACCCATGTATCTCGAGGCCAAAAAGCAAAGGTCGGGAAAGAAGACCGTAAGTAATGTGCCTTTATTTCCAAATTACCTATTTATTTATTTTGACCCCAAAGTCACTTCGGTAAGTCGTATCCATTCTACCCGCGGCGTAAGCCAAATCGTGGGTTGCAAAGAAGTGATGACTGCGATTGATCCTTCACTCATTACGGCAATCAAAGTTCAAGTTGCTAAGATGATGAACCAACCTATCGAGTTAGAAGAACAGCTACCCCAAAAAGGTGACAAAATTAAAGTCAACCATGGTGCATTTTCTGAAATAGAAGGTGTATTTGAAGAAACGTCTGGTGAAAAGCGGTGTTTCGTACTTCTTAAGCTACTGGGTTCTATGAAGCGAGTGGAAGTTCCACTAGAGGCAATAGACAAGCTTTCAGCTTAGGTCGGCTTCGTAACTAATTTAATGAGTTATGCTTTAGGCTTTTTAAATTTAGACTAAAAAATATGAGTCTCCTTGTTAAAAAATAGACATGTTGTTTAATTGGTGAGCATTGCGTTTTATTTAAAAAGACTATTATTTTCATTTTGAAAATTAACCTTTAAAATAAAGGAACTCTGTAGTAAAAAGACAAGACGAGTAAATTGTTTTTTGATAAAATATCGCGCTTGCACAACTGACAATGCTTATGAGTATCAGTAGTAAGATATTCATAAGCATTGCTTGTTTTTAATCTCATAATTCTGAGCCTAAAGGTTTAGGTGTGAGAAGAGAAGTAACTTGCTAATTACACTGAAAAAAATCAAAAACAGATGGTCTTTAGGAGCCGAAACCTATGGGCGGTAGCGTGCCCGAAGGGCAAATAAGTGAAAAGTTTCACTTATTTAGCTACCGCCGAAGTGCCTCTGGCACGCCACGCGGATCGGTAGTGTGTGACACTTGAAAAGTGTCTTCTTGGAGGTTTTCGAAGGGCAAATAAGTGAAAAGTTTCACTTATTTAGCTACCGCCGAAGCGCCTCTGGCGCGCCACGCGGGTCGGTAGTGTGTGACACTTGAAAAGTGTCTTCTTAGATGTTTTCGAAGGGCAAATAAGTGAACAGTTTCACTCTTTTAGCTACCGCCGAAGCACCTCTGGCGGGCCACGCGGATCGGTAGCGTGCGATATGCGGGTCGGTACTGTGCGACACTGAAAGGCACCTTGTCATTTTCAGCATTTATATACTAACAAGTAACAAAGCTCTCATCTGTTAACTCTTTCAACAAAAAATTTACCCAGCAGGACTGCTGGAATTACTCAACATTCTCAAATACGGAGAAAGCACGTGTTTCCAAAAGCGAAATCTCTCATTGCTGTAGGAATAGCAATTGTCGCAACAGCGAGTTTTTCATCAATTGCATTAACTCCAACCCCACAAATGATCGAGCAATTCAAACAATTGCCAAAATCAGAACAGTTGAAGTTAGCCAAACAATACGGCATAGATATTTCGAGTCTTACTGGTGGTTCTAAATTAAACCGTAATGATAACAATGATTTTGAAGAGCCAATTGTAAAACCAAGAACAGCTTACTTTGATGCAGATTTAATTGAAGATTGTAGCGCCATCGGCTCTAGCTCATTTGTATCAACAAAACATAAAAAGAACACAATAAGAAGTAGCCAAAGTGATTATCAAAATTTTAAGGCTAATAACGGTCAATTTAGCCGGCACGTTCAAATGGATGGTTTGAATAGCCAGAATGGGAATCTGAGTGGTCAAAGTCGAGGCTTAAATAGTTTAAATAATAGCGGGCAGCAGAACACAAATTTACAGCCTAGGCCTGAAAATCAACCAAATATTATTTGTAAAACAACAATTGCTGGGAATCAGTACTTTATTGATAATCTTGGTAAGAAATACACTTTAAATAACTTTGGGACATTAACTCTAGCCAAAGTTAACGATAAGCAACAAAAAACAAAGAAACCGCTTCAAATCTTCGGTCTAGATATGTTTGCAGGTGAGCCAACCACTTTTGCTCCTATTTCAGATGTACCCGTTCCATCTGAATATATGGTTGGCCCAGGAGATACCATCAATGTTCAAACTTATGGTAAAGAAAGCGATAACTTTGAGCTTGTTGTACAGCGCAATGGTACGGTTCAATTACCGCAGGTAGGGCCGATCTCAATCGTAGGCCTAAGCTTTGCAGAAGCTAAAAAGCTCATCAAAGATAAAATTAAGTCTTCAACGATTGGCGTAGAGTCGAGTGTTACACTAGGTCAACTGCGTTCTATTCGTATTTTTATTGCTGGCGAAGCCTATAAGCCAGGCAGTTATACAGTATCGAGTCTATCTACAATCACACAGGCGCTTTATGTATCTGGTGGTATTAGCAATATCGGTTCCTTGCGTAATATCGAGTTAAAAAGAGCGGGTAAACTCGTTGGAAAGCTTGATTTATACGACTTATTGATGCGTGGTGATTCATCTTCTGACCTACGTTTGCAATCTGGCGATGTTGTTTTTATTCCTGCAGCTAAAGCTTATGTAAGTGTCGATGGTGATGTTCGTCGCCCTGCGATTTATGAGCTAAAAAAAGATGAAAACTTTGCCGATGTCATTAACATGGCAAGTGGACTTAAAGCAAAAGCATTTGCAAAAGCAATATCAGTAGAAAGATTTAATAAAAATCATCTCAAAACCGTTATTTCAGTAGATTACACAACCACTCAAGGCCGACGTCAAAATGTGAAAGATGGGGACTACATCACAGTAAGTTCTTCTTCGGATCGCCTTGAGAATTCAGTTGAAGTTGCTGGTGCTGCAACTCGTCCTGGTCAATACCAGTGGACGAAAGGGATGCGAGTTTCAGATATCTTCCATTCTGTTCGTTCGGATTTGAGCAAAGGGGCTGATTTAACTTATGCTGTAGTGCTTAGAGCCATCAATGAGCAAGATGAAGTTGAGGTTCTTCAATTTTCGTTAAACAATGCAATCAAGTTTAATGATTCAAAAGATAACTTACTGTTAGAACCTAGAGATAAAATTGTTGTCTTTAAAGACGATGAACGTCAAATTGCACTGCTACCAATCATCCAGCAATTGAAAAAACAAACCCATTTGGGTGAAATGGCTAAGCTAGTTGAGGTTAATGGTTCGGTTCGATATCCAGGTGTTTATCCTCTTGTAGAGAATGGTTCTGTAAGAGATTTATTAACAGCAGCTGGAGGTTTAGAAGAAGGCAGTTATACTCTGTCTGCTGAGCTTACTCGCCAACAAATTGATCCAATTAAAGGTGCGAAGATCATACATAAAGAATTGAATCTTAATGATGTATTGCACGTAAACCATAACTCTCTAAAACTTCAATCTCGTGATGTTATTTCAGTACGCAAACTACCTGATTGGCAGCAAACACGTTGGGTAAGCATTAAAGGTGAAGTACGTTTTCCTGGTACATACAGTATTCAACGTGGAGAAACGCTTAAAAACGTAATCACTAGAGCAGGCGGTTTAACACCTAATGCCTTCACCTATGGCTCGATTTTCCTTCGTGAATCAATCAAAGAAAAAGAGCAGGAGCAGGTAAGAAACCTAGCAGATGAGTTGAGAAGAGAAATCGCAGCAAAAGCGTTAACCAAAGATGGGACAACGATAAGCTATAAAGACTCACAGCAAATGCTTGACCAATTACAAAATATCGAAGTTGTTGGGCGCTTAAGTATCGATTTATCAGCTATTTTAGGTGATATCAAATCAGCGGATATTGAACTAGAAGCAAACGATGAACTCTACATTCCATCTAAGAACCAAACTGTGTCAGTGATGGGACAAGTACAGTACCCAAGTACGCATAGGTTTATTAAAGGTGAAACCTTTGAACAATACCTAAGTATGGCAGGCGGTGCGCGTAAACGTGCGGATGAGGGTAGAAGCTATATCCTAAGAGCGAATGGTTCAGTGGTTATTCCAGATACTGGCTTCCTTAGTGCTGGCACTAGAATGATGCCTGGTGACACAATTATCGTACCGCTAGATACCGAGTACAAAGATACGCTTACATTATGGCAGCAAGTAACAAGCGTGGTGTACAACAGTGCTGTAGCTATCGCATCTATCGCTCGAATCAATAATTAATCTTTATGAGTCGCTTCTGCTAAGGCAAGAAGCGAAGTAACGACAGTTTCGTATGTCGGTGCCCAGTGGCTATATCGCTATATTGTCATACCCGCGAAGCCGGTATCCAGAGACTTTAGTACGAACAGCCTAATTTAGTTAAAACAAACAGAAACCATATGAATCAAAATACGCCAACACCACAGCTGCCAACTAATTATATATCCGACGATGAAATTGATTTAAAAGAACTTTTTAGTGTTATCTGGCAAGGGAAGTGGCTGATCACTAGCATCACAACAGTGTTTGCAATTGGTGCAGTAATCATTGCTTTAATGCTTCCAAATATTTATAAATCAGAAGCTTTGCTATCACCGGTAAGTGATCAAAAAGGCGGTGGTTTATCTGCCTTAGCTGGTCAATTCGGTGGCCTAGCGAGCTTAGCAGGCATTAACTTAGGTGGTAGTAAAGGGGACAAAAGCCAACTTGCAATTGAAATTCTAAAATCCCGTGAATTCACCAGTAAATTTATACAAAAACATCAAATCTTGCCTGAACTCATGGCCGTAGATAAGTGGGATAGAGCAACAAATGGTCTTGCTTATGACCCTGAAGTTTATAATGAACCCGAGAAAAAATGGCTGAGAAAAGTCAGTGCCCCATTTAAATCAAAACCATCAATGCAAGAAGCTTATAAAGAGTGGCAAAAAATATTTTCAGTTAATCAAGACAAAAAGAGCAATTTGGTTACTATTTCTATTGAACACAAATCTCCATATATCGCCCAGCAATGGGTAAAGTGGTTAGTGGCAGACATCAACTTAGAAATGAAAAAGCGTGATGTTAAAGAAGCCACCAAAAGCATTAACTTTTTAGAAAAACAAATCAATCAAACAAAAGTGGCAGACTTAAGAAGCACTTTATTCAAACTTATCGAAGAGCAAACCAAAACCATCATGTTTGCGGACGTGAGAGATGAGTATGTATTTGCTACAGTAGACCCTGCACTAGTACCAGAAGAAAAAGCAAAGCCTAAAAGAGCACTAATTTGCATTTTAGGTACACTTCTAGGTGGAATGCTTGGAGTTGCTATTGTGTTAGTTAGATATGCTTTTAATAAAAAAGATTAAACATTTTTTAATGATTTATAAAAATAAGGTTTGTTTAAAATTCTATAATGCCTCTAAAAAGATTTAAAAATCCTGAAAAAGCTCTTTCACAAAATGAAATATATGTTTTTTGTCCTTTAGAAAAAGAAGCTGAAATAAATACAATTTCAGAAGACTATAATTTTAAAATAAAGGTAAACCATTACGAGTTAAGTGATTTAAGTTGTAAGGTAATTTGCCATTATGAGAGCAGCTCTTTAAGTGAGGAACAGCGTGATTTTCTTGTTCGAGCAACTGAGCAGGGGGCTTGGGTTGAACCATTAATCAGTTATCTAGACTCTAGGCTCGCGTACACTGAGGTAAAATTACTCCATAGTGGTTATTTTTTACATCAAAAAGCATTTTCAATCTTATCAACTAAACGTACGCAAATCGCCAAACGTTGTGTTGATGTATTGTCTGCGGCTCTTTTAGCTCTAATTGCGTTACCTATTGGCCTTATTACAGCTTTATTCATAAAGTTGGAAAGTCCAGGGCCAATTTTTTATAAACAAAAAAGAACCGGCCAATATAATGACGAGTTCGAAGTCATTAAGTTTCGCTCAATGCGAAATGATGCTGAAATATCAGGCGCACGATGGGCCACCAAAAATGATGCAAGAGTAACGAGGGTTGGAAACTTCATAAGAAAAACTAGGATTGATGAATTACCTCAAATTATCAATATCCTAAAAGGCGAGATGTCAATTGTTGGCCCTCGCCCTGAACGTGAAGTTTTCATTAAAGACCTTGAAGAGCAAATTCCATACTATCGCTTTAGGCATGCTGTCAAACCAGGAGTTACGGGGCTAGCACAAGTGAGTTATCCTTATGGTGCATCGCTTGAGGATGCAATATGGAAGCACAAATTTGATATATATTACATAAAACATCACAGTACACTTTTAGATATTAAAATTTTATTTAAAACAATTAAAGTTGTTTTATTTGGTATGGGAAGGTAGATGGTATTTTAATTAAATAGAATAAGGAGTTTGTATGTATTCACTTGATTTTAATGAACCACTTGTAAAAGGATTTTCTTGGGAACATCCAGATCTGATTTTAACTCACGAAAAAGTTGTAGAGGAGCGCTGTGCTTCATTAATTAACTATTTAGAATCGCTAAAGCCATATGTAATTGTGCCATCTATATTAGTTTGTGATAAAACAAATGTAATCATTGATGGGCATCATCGATATTTTGCGCTAAAAAAGTTAGGGTTTGAAAAGATTCCAACAATAAAACTGAACTATTCAAATCATAGAATTATTACTGACTTGAATGAACAACCAATAAAAAAAGAAGTAGTAATTCAGCATGCGGTAAATAAAAATTTATTAGAGCCTAAATCTACATTTCATCATATTGTGGATGTCTCTAGCGAACCTCAACCAATTATTTTACTATCAAGCTTAGCAAAATTGGAATTTTGATATGAGTAAACTTTTTGAAAGTTTAAATGAACAAGAAAGAATAACTTTAGAAAAATTATTAGAGTTAAAAAAAGAATCTGGAACACATTCACCAAGCCCATCAGAAATTGACCA
Source organism: Parashewanella curva (assembly GCF_003675895.1). Lineage (GTDB taxonomy): Bacteria > Pseudomonadota > Gammaproteobacteria > Enterobacterales > Shewanellaceae > Parashewanella > Parashewanella curva. Next base: position 83,769 of record NZ_ML014754.1, on the reverse strand, counting down.
GATACTATCGCCTAAAAATATTTTGGTTGATGCGTGCTTTTTATCTAATCCTTATGGAACAGATTTATATTTACGTGAGCTTAACAAGTTAATGAGTTCAGATGCTTGTAGAGGGTATATTGAAAATTACCCATCACAAAATCATAGCATTTCAAAAAAGTTATCAAACGTTCTCTCTGTTAATGAAAAAAATGTATTTGTTGGTAATGGTGCAATTGAAATCATTGAGCTACTACTAAAAGAGGTTATTCAAGGTAAAATTATTGTTAATTTGCCTACTTTTTCCAGTTACTATGAGTTTTGTGAGGAAAAGGAAAGATTATTACTCAATTATTTAAAAAAGTCGAATAACTATCAGCTTGAGCTCAGTGACATAGAAGGTATGTTAGATGAAGCTGAAGCTCTTGTTGTAATTAATCCTAATAATCCCGATGCTCAATATACTCAGTTTGATAAACTTGAAGAAATTATTCAGGCCTGTAAAAGAAAGGATGTTAAAGTGATCATTGATGAAAGCTTTATACATCTCAAAGATGGATTTAATTCTTATCAAGATGCTTCACATAATTATTTCTTTGAAAACTACGATAATGTTATTATTGTCAAGAGCCTTTCCAAAGACTTTGGCATAGCTGGTTTGCGTTTAGGCTATATGCTTGCAGATGAATCTACTATCAATCGTACTTTGGCTCATGGTAAGTTATGGAATGTGAGTGGCTTTGCTGAGCACTTTGTAGATTTATTATCTGCAAATGATTATATGATGCAATATGAAGCTTGTCGCAAGCAGCATATAGATGACATAAAAGAGCTTGGTATATTACTAAATAATATTGATGATGTTAAAGTACTCCCTACAAATACGAACTTTTATTTAATTGAGCTACCAGATAATATAGATCCTCAAGTATTCTGTTACGTTATGCTGATAAGATATAATGTTTTAGTCAGAGGCGCTAATGATAAAGTAGGTCTTGATGGTAATTATATTCGTGTCGCCACACGAAGACCAGATGAAAATAAGCTTGTCGTTAAGGCTATTTCAGATACATTATCAGATTTTAAAAAATTGCTTGATTAACTATGCAAAAATCAATTTTTATTATAGATATCGACAACACAATAGCAGAAACTTGGCCGACATTAGTTGATAGAAAAATTCCACTTGTTTTAAATTATTTAAAGCTTAAGCCTAAAAGAAATGTTGTAAGTAAAATATATGATCTGATTAAACAAGAGGACTCTAGTGTTGAAGTGCTTTTTCTTTCTGCAAGAACATATTATTATAAGCCTGTTACCAGGTTTTGGTTGAGATTTGTACTTGGATTTAAATTGAATTATCAAACAATTTTAGTTGATAGGGCGAATGATAAAGTCGATTATCTTAAAAGATATCTCTCAGAAGGATACTCAATAAAATATTTTGATGACCTTAGTTATAATCATGAAAATGGTGAGATAAAGTATTATCAAGAAGTCATAAACTTTGCTAACAGTAATTCAGATATTGAATATTATGACTATGCGTGGATAAAGCAATTCTCGTAACTATTGTAGCTAGAGAAAGTGCAATGTTTTCTCTAGCTTTTTTGATCCCTTTTAGGTAATTTAAATAAAGTGGATAAAGATAAAAAAGTTGTATTAAAAAATACGTTGTATTTAACCCTATTACAAGGGGCTGGATATGTGTTTCCTTTAATTACCTTACCTTATCTAATTCGTATTTTAGATGTAGATGATTTTGGTTTATTAGCTTTTGCTACTGCAACGGTTTCATATTTTTTATTAATCACTGATTATGGATTTAACCTGTCTGCAACCAAAGAAATCTCATTAAATAGAAACGATAAAATAAAGATAGAAGAAATATTTAGTTCAGTCTTGACGGTTAAATTGTTACTGTTAGTAATCTGCTTTTTAATACTTTCCTTGCTTACTGCTTTTATACCCAAATATTCTGAAAATAGTCTCATATATTTCTTTACTTTTGGAACAGTTTTGGCTCAAGTTTTATTTCCTGTATGGCTGTTTCAGGGCTTAGAAGAAATGAAGTATGTTACAAATCTGAATGTACTATCTAGAGCGCTCAGTACTATATGTATTTTTATTTTTGTAAATAAGCCTGAAGATTTTCATTATGTGCCGATTATAACATCCATTGGGGTGACTCTTTCTTCTGTGATCTCATTATATATTGCCCATTCTAAATTTGGAATAAGCTATAAACTACAAGGATATAAAACTATAGAAGAGCAATTTGTTACAGGGTGGAATATTTTTTTAAGTCGTATTTACACCAATATATATGTTAATGGGAATGTTTTATTGTTAGGGTTTATGACAAATAATACGATTGTTGGGTATTACTCTATTGCAGATCGTATTGTCCAAACGCTTTCAGCCTTATTTTCACCTATCTATCAAGCATCATTCCCTTACTTATCTAGACTTTTCACTCAAAAAAAATCAGAGTTTTTTATTTTTTTACGTAAAATCAATATAGGCGTCGGATTACTTTCAGTTGCATCTTCTCTTGGTTTCTATTTTTTGAGTAAACAGATTATTTTCTTATTTTCAGGAGATATGAATCCGGAAGTCGTGAATATTCTGAAAATACTTTCAATTTCATTAGTATTTTTTCAAGTGGGACCTCTTTATACTTATGTGCTCATCGCTGCAGGAAAAAGTGAGATTGTCACACACATACTGAAAGTGACAGTAATAGTCAACTTTTTGCTTGCGATACCCTTGATTCATTTGTTTGGAGCTTATGGGCTTGCATGGTCTTGGGTATTAATGTTGGCATTTCATTCTGTTTATTTCTTGTTGAACTATAACAGGCATGTTATTAAATAATTTTATATTTTTGGATTTAAAGGATTGTTGTGATTAAACGTGTTTTAAAAAAAGTAGTTTATTCTATATTGGAAGCGACTTCTGGTATTAGGGCTTTAGACTCAGTGTACCTTAAGTTTATGTATTATAAATTGACTAAGAAAAAACTAAATTTAAGGTCACCTAAAACATTAAATGAAAAACTTCAATATATTAAGCTCTACGATAGAAACCCTGTCTATACGATGATCACTGATAAGGCTCTTGTAAAAGAGTATATTGCTAATAAAGGACTTACTAATATTGTTATACCAAGTGTGTTTACTCTTGGGAGTCATGATGTTGTTGACATTAAATTAATTGATGATAGCGATTTCCCTTTAATTGTTAAATCTAATCATGATAGCTCAGGTGGCCTAATTATTAAAAATAAACATCAGGCTCTTAGTAATGTAAAGGGGATCAGCGAGCCTAAGATATCATTAAATGATTTCGATTCAGTAGTCGAGTACAACAATAAATACATCAACTTGTTTCTTCGCGAAAGATTCAAATGTAACCATTATCTTCTAACTAAAGAATGGCAATATAAGAATATTGTAAAAAAATCATTAGCAGAGAAATTGTTGCAAGATAGAAATGGCAATATCCCTAATGATTTAAAATTTCATTGTTTTAAAGGAAAGGTTGAATTTATTTATGTTTCTGCAGATAGAGAAAATTTAAATTATCGAAAAATCTATTATCCAGACTGGACGTTAGCCCCTTTTACATGGACTAAATTAGGAAATGAAAAAGTTTTTGAAGGCCCTGAGGTAGAAAAACCAAATAGACTTGACGATATGATCGCTATTGCAGAGAAGCTATCAGAAGATTTTGAATATATACGAGTAGATTTATATTTATGTGATGATGAAATCTTCTTTGGAGAGTTCACGATGCAGCATAGTAGTGGCTTTGACATGATTATTCCTGAGAAATTTGATGAATTCTACGGTAATAAGCTAAAGATTAATCTTTAAGATCTTTGTCTAATTTATAATTTTTCTTTTGCATTAAGATATTAAGGTTTTTAGTGAGTAAGTTAAGTAAAAAAAGCATTACGTTAACTATCTGCTCGTTAAGTGGCGGTGGAGCTGAGGCTGTTTGTGTCAGCCTCGCGAACTACTTAGTTGAAAGGGAATGGCAAGTTGATCTTGTTGTTTTTAGTTTGAAAAACGAAAAATACTTGTCTCTTGTTTCGCCAAAAATCAATGTTATCAACTTGAATGTAGATAGCACTGTTCGAGCTGTACCTAAACTGTTGCGTATTATTTCATCCACTGATAACAAAATTTATTTTTCTTTTGACTATATCAGTGCAATGTTATTGGTGATTGCCCGAGATTATTTCTTTAAAAAAATCACGGTCATTAACCGTAATATGAATACGTTTTCTCAAGTTTTGATTAATTTTCCAGGTTGGAAAATGAAAACGGTGAAACGTTTCTATCAAAACTGCGATTTAATCATTAACCAATGTGAAGCAATGAAGTTAGACCTTATTCGCTTGTTTCCTAAGGTGAAATCTAAAACTGATTACATATATAACCCTTTACGTATAGCGATAGAATCTAAAAGTAAAATCACTCTAGAAATAGAGAGTCGAACACAAGACTATATTCTATGTGTAGGCCGTTTGGACGATCAAAAAGCTTTTCATGTAGCTATAGAGGTGTTTGCAAAAATTTCTTTGCAGTTTTCGAATCTGCGTTTGAAAATTATTGGGGAAGGTGAACTTGAAAATGATTTAAAGGCGTGTGCACTTTCTTTAGGGGTATCGGATAAGATTGATTTTGACGGTTTTCAATCTGACATCATTCCATACTATGAGAACGCAAAGTTGACACTCTTAACGTCTAAATTTGAAGGCTTTCCTAATGTATTGCTTGAGTCTATAGCACTAGGTACGCCAGTTGTTTCGTATGATTGTCCTAGTGGGCCATCAGAAATTATTTCTGATGATATCAATGGCTTCCTTGTTGAAAATCGAAATATGGAAGAGCTCGAAAAATCATTAATCAAAGCGCTTTTAAAGGAGTGGAGTTTAGAGCAAGTCGTTGCTTCTTCTGAACGCTTCTATAGCCATAGTGTTTTTAATCAATATGAGCAAATTTTAAACAGATATTTCTAATAGCGGTTTATTGAAAATTTATTAAAAGGTTTAGATATCAATGATAGACAATAAAGTCACTTTATTTGTCTCTTCACTATCAGGTGGTGGAGCCGAAGGTGTATGTGTAAATCTAGCGAATGGGCTTTCTGATAGAGGGTACGATGTTACCCTGTTGGTATTGAACCTTGAGAATGCCCAATTGAAACATAAAGTTATAGAAAGTGTAAACGTTGTTTCATTAGGTGTAGATCGGGCTCGAAACGTTTTCTTTAAACTCAGACAGTATTTAGCTGAAAATAATGTGAAGTTTTTATTAGTTTTCAATTATGAGTTAACAGTTATATCGGTTTTAGTAAGAGCTACTTTGAAAGGCCATTGCAAAATTATTGCTCGGAATATCAATACAATCTCACAGAATACAAAGAGTCGTGATTTTAGTTGGTGGAAGAAAAAAATGATTGCTTGGTTTTATTGCAAAGCTGATCATGTTGTTAATCAGTGTAAAGCAATGCAAGAAGATCTTATAATGCACATTCCAGCATTAGAGGGGAAAACATCAGTAATTTACAATCCTGTAAACAAGCAAATAGAAGACTTTGCTGAGAACACTGATTTTAGCTCAATTAGTAAGGATAACTATATCCTTTGTGTCGGTAGACTTGAAGAACAAAAAGCGTTTCATCGTGCGATTGATGCGTTTTCTTTAGTTATTAAAAAATATCCTGATCTGCGTTTAAAAATCGTAGGTGAAGGTTCGTTAGAGCCTCAATTGAAACAGTTGGCTACTGAGTTAAAAGTGTCTGATAGTGTTGACTTTGAGGGTTTTCAGTCAGATATTATTCCTTATTATTTAAAAGCAAGAATGACGCTTTTAACCAGTTTATATGAAGGATTTCCTAATGCGTTAATAGAATCTATTACATTGGGGACTCCGGTTGTTTCGGTTGATTGTTCCAGTGGGCCTTCAGAAATCATTCACATTGAGAATGGTTTTTTGGTATCCTCCAAAGATTCTTTAACAGAGTTCATTCAAGAGTCTTTAAACTATTCATGGAATTACAGCTCTGTTTCATCTTCATCACTAATGTATCGAAACTCTCAAAATCTAGATTCATGGATATCTATTATTGAGAGTCATAAGTAATGTCTCGACTAATCGTTGCTTTGTATGTATTAAGCATACCTTTTTTTGATGTTCCGAGAATTGGAATTAAGGGTATCGCACTATCTTTTTATCTTGCATTGTTTATTTTAGTTATTTCTCTTTTTAAAAAAGTTCCAGTCAAACGTGATTTTTTATTTTCTATATTGTTGTTTCTTATATTTCTTTGTTTGTATTCGTTTTCTGGGGTGTTGAATTTTACGGTCGTTGAATTTCCAGAAAAGTCTCTGAATCATATACTCTATTATATTATTTCTTTTTTTACCTATTATGTTGCTATTTATTTGTCAGTTTTATTAATTGGCTGGAAAGATTTTTGTAGATATATTGTTTATGGTTTTTATTTGATTGCAATGATTGGTGTGGTCGAACTTTCATTTTATTTTATCTATGGTTATTCTGCTTATGCAAATTTTCTTAATCATGATCAAAATGTTGGAACAACAATGCATCTTCCTAGAATGCGCTCTACTTTCAATGAACCTAGTCATTTAGCTATTTACTTGTTAAGTATACTTCCAATTCTTTATAATAAGTTTAAGCATAAATTGTGCTATGTTTTTGTACTTATGAGCACTCTATCTAGTGCTGCTTTTTTTGGCATTGCAAGTTCTTTTTTAGTTTTAAATTTATTGAAACCCATTGAATTTAAGAAGCTGAAAGCTGTTTTTAGCTCTTTTTTTATCATTCTATTTGGCTTGGTCGGTTTGTACTTTATGTCAGACACACAATTAATTCAAAAGATTGTGAATGTTTCGCAGCATGATAGTACAAGATACGATGCGATTATAAAATCTTTAGATTATATAAGTGACTCTGTTTTTTTTGGTCACGGTCCTTCGTTTTATTATAATTATTTTGATTTTGGCTTGTTTAATTTATACCTTCAGTTGTATATTGAATCTGGCTTGTTAGGATTGACTACATTTTTATTATTTGTTTTTTATCATTTTTTCAGATTGGATAAAAATTTTGTTTTAGTTAGAACATCAATTTTATCTATTTTTTTCTTATATTTTGCGATGGACCACTACTATATCCCTGGAATATGGCTGGTTCTATCAATTTCATTGTTTCATCGGAGTGAAAAGTCAATTAAATGAGAGTCCTTTTTGTAGCTACCGGTTTAGGCATCGGTGGTGCTGAAAAACAAATTTTAGACCTAGCTGAGGCATTAATTAAGAAAGGTCATTCTGTAAAAGTTGCTTGTATAACAGGTGATTGTGCTTACCCCTTGAGTAATGAAGTTCAGAAATCTCTTTGTTATTTAAATGCCAACAAGTCTCCAATCAGCTTGTTAAACGCATTATTCAAGCTGTCTACAATTATTAGACAATTTATGCCAGACGCTGTCCATAGTCATATGGTTCACGCAAACATTTTTTCAAGGATCGTGCGTCTTTTTACAAAAACTCCTGTTTTAATATCGTCAGCTCACAACCAAAATGAAGGTGGTAAGCTAAGGATGTTAGCATACAGAGTTACAAATAATCTTAGCGATTTGACCACGAATGTAAGTGAGCAAGCTGCCCTTAGTTTTATTGAAAAAAAAGCAGTTCCGAAAGATCAGATTAAAGTCTTTTACAATGGTATCAATACTGATTTATTTCACTACTGCAAAGAAAGCAGATCTTCTCTTCGCAATGAATTGAGGATATCTCAGGATGATCAGATGCTTCTGGCTGTTGGCCGACTAACTGAAGCTAAAGATTATCCAAATATGCTTCGAGCTATCAAGCTTCTGATTGAGAAGAATAACAAATTAAAGCTTTTTATCGCAGGTCAAGGTGAGCTCAGTGATAGCCTGAATACACTGGTTGAGGAGCTTAATTTAACAGAAAATGTCACTTTTCTAGGCGTTAGACATGACATTAATTGTCTTATGTCAGCTGCCGATTGCTTTGTTTTATCGTCAGAGTGGGAAGGGTTGCCCTTAGTGATTGGAGAGGCTATGGCATGTGAACTTCCTGTGGTGGTGACTAATGCAGGCGGTAGTCGAGAGTTTGTTAACGATAATGGTTTTGTTGTACCTATTCAAAATGCTGATGCTCTAGCTGCAGGAATTCAGTCCGTTCTTGATATGCCTGAGCAAGAAAGAAAAGTTTTAGGAAACAATGCCAGAAACTATATTGTTAATCATTTTTCTTTGGATGCGGTAGCTGATAAGTGGATTGATTTATATAGAAATTTGAATTTTCAAAATAAGAATTAGTTTTTCCGTTTTTTCAACGTTTGGATTTTAAATTGAAGATTGCTCTTGTTTCACAGTGTGTTTCACCCGGTTTGTTGATTTTTAGAAAAGACCTAATTCAGTCTTTAGTAAAGCAGGGACATACGGTTTATGCTTTCGCTCTTGATTATGATGACGTTTCTTTAAAACGGATTTCAGCATTAGGTGCAATACCTGTAAAATACTCTCTATCTCGTGCCGGGATGAACCCAATAAAAGACATTAAAGACACGTTCTTGTTGTACAAGCAATTTTGTGATTTAGGGTTAGATACTGTATTAAGCTTTTTTGTGAAACCTTCGATTTATGGGACTATAGCAGCATTTCTAGCTGGCGTTCCTAAACGTTTTGCTATGATTGAAGGTCTTGGTTATGCACACACAAAAGACAAAAATGGATTTAGCTTTAAAAAACGTTTTTTGCAAATAGCATTAGGTTGTCTTTATACGATCAGTTTGCCGTTGACCAAAAAAGTCATTTTTTTGAACCATGATGATCCTAGGGATTTGGCTAAATCATCTTTGTTGAGTAAAAATAAAGCTTTTATTCTCGGTGGAATTGGTGTTGATATTGAATATAATGCTGCATCTAAAATTAGAAATGAAGATTCACCAGTCTCTTTTTTATTTGTTGGCCGATTGCTCAAAGAGAAAGGAATATTTGAGTTTCTTGAAGCGGCTAGAAAAATAAAAACAGCTATTCCAAGTTCCAAATTTACAGTATTGGGTGCATTCGATCTAGAAAACCCTTCGGGCATTAAACCTGAAGTTTTAAATGAATACATTGAGAAAGGTATTGTTTCGTATCCGGGACATGTTTCAAATGTACTTGATTTTGTTCGTACTTCAGATGTCTTTGTGCTTCCTTCGTACAGAGAAGGTATTCCTAGGAGTACTCAAGAAGCAATGGCAATGGGAAAGCCTGTGGTGACTACCGATGTACCAGGATGTAGAGATACCGTCTTAGATGGCTCTAACGGTTTTATCGTTCCTGCTTGGGATGTGGATGCTTTGGCACAAAAAATGATCCAATTTATTGAAAATCCTCAACTTATTTCAAAAATGGGGCAAAAAAGTTTTGAGTTTGCTCAAGCAAATTACGATGTCCATAAAGTTAACAAAAAATTGATTCAGTTAATTACAGATTAAATATTTAGGTATAAAAATGAAAATTGCAGTTGCTGGCACTGGTTACGTTGGGTTATCGAATGCGCTTTTATTAGCGCAAAACAGCGAAGTAGTAGCACTCGATATTATTCAAGAGAAAGTCGATTTATTAAATAACAGAGTTTCTCCTATTGTTGACACTGAAATTGAACAATTTCTTAGTAATGATACTTTAAATTTCAAAGCAACTACGAATAAACAACTTGCCTATCAGGATGCAGACTTCGTCATCATAGCGACACCAACAGATTATGATCCTGAGACGAACTTTTTTAATACCAGCTCTGTAGAAGCAGTAATTAAAGATGTTCTAGATATAAACCCAACCGCTGTAATGGTCATTAAGTCTACTGTTCCTGTTGGGTTTACAAAGGAAGTTAAAGAAAAGTTTAGCTGCGATAGTATTATTTTTTCACCTGAGTTTCTACGTGAAGGTAAGGCGCTGCATGATAATTTGTATCCTTCTCGTATTATTGTTGGTGAAAAAAGTGACCGTGCACAAACTTTTGCCTCGATGCTGACTGATGGTGCTATTAAAGAAGATATTCCTGTTTTATTTACCGATTCAACTGAAGCTGAGGCCGTTAAGCTTTTTTCTAACACTTATCTTGCTATGCGTGTTGCTTACTTTAATGAGCTGGATTCATATGCGGAATCTCATGGGCTTGATGCGAGGCAGATTATTGAAGGTGTTGGGTTAGATCCGAGAATTGGTAATCATTACAATAATCCTTCGTTTGGCTACGGTGGATACTGTTTACCTAAAGACACGAAACAGCTTCGTGCTAATTATCGTGATGTTCCAAATAATATCATTAATGCCATCGTTGATGCTAATACTACTCGTAAAGATTTTATCGCCGATTCTGTGATCAAAAAATCACCGAAAAGAGTAGGTGTTTATCGGTTAATTATGAAATCAGGATCTGATAATTTCAGAGCGTCGTCAATTCAGGGGATCATGAAGCGTATAAAAGCGAAAGGTATTGAAGTTGTTGTGTATGAGCCAGTTCTTGATGATGCTGAGTTTTTTAATTCTAAAGTGATCAAAGATCTCAATGAATTTAAATCTAGCTGTGATGTGATTGTTGCCAATCGTATGGTCGATGAAATAAGTGATGTTGAATTTAAGGTTTATACAAGGGATTTGTTCGGAGCAGATTGATTATGAAATATTTAGTGACAGGAGCAGCGGGTTTTATCGGTAGTGCCGTTGTAGAAAGATTAATTTCAAAAGGCCATCAAGTAGTAGGTATAGATAACCTTAATGACTATTATGAAGTCAGTTTGAAGCATGCTCGTTTGGAAAGAATTGAACACACAAATTTTCGCTTTTTGAAATTAGATATTTCTGATCGGAATGATGTAGAGAGTTTATTTAAATCGGAGAATTTTGATGTTGTTATTCATTTGGCGGCTCAAGCAGGTGTTCGTTACTCGCTTCAAAACCCCCATGCTTATGCAGATTCCAACTTAACAGGTCATCTTAATATTTTAGAAGGGTGCCGTCATAATAATGTTAAGCATTTAGTTTATGCGTCATCAAGTTCTGTGTATGGGTTAAACAGTAAAGTACCTTTTGCTACAACAGATTCTGTTGATCATCCCGTTTCACTGTACGCAGCGACGAAAAAAGCAAATGAACTGATGTCACATAGTTATTCTCATTTGTATGATATTCCGACTACAGGGCTTCGATTTTTTACTGTTTATGGTTCATGGGGACGTCCAGATATGGCGCCATTTATCTTCACAAAGAAAATCCTTAACGGTGAAGTGATAGATATTAATAATAATGGTGATATGTGGCGTGATTTCACTCACGTAAATGACATTGTTGAAGGGGTGGTACGTATCGCTGACGTTATTCCAAAGCGGAATGATAACTGGACAGTAGAAAGTGGCACACCAGCAAGCAGCTCGGCACCTTATGCTGTGTATAATATTGGCCATGGTTCACCAATTAATTTGATGGATTTTGTAAAAGCGGTTGAATCAGAACTTGGTATCGAGGCAAAAAAGAACTTCAGGGAAATGCAACCTGGGGATGTATATCAAACGTATGCTGATACACAAGACTTATTTGAGGCAACAGGTTATAAACCGCAGGTCTCTGTTAAAGAGGGAGTGGCGGAGTTTGTTAAATGGTATAAAGGGTTTTACAAGTAAAAAGGATAGAGAATGAAAGCAGTTATTCCTGTTGCAGGTTTAGGCACAAGAATGTTGCCTGCAACTAAAGCAATCCCAAAGGAAATGTTACCTTTGGTGGATAAGCCATTAATTCAATATATTGTAAATGAATGTATTGCAGCCGGCATAAAAGAAATTGTTTTAGTAACCCACTCAAGTAAAAATGCCATCGAAAACCATTTTGATACTTCTTATGAGCTTGAATCTACGCTTGAGAAGCGCGTAAAGCGTCAGCTTCTAGAAGAAGTTCGCTCAATTTGCCCTAGAGATGTAACTATTATGCATGTTAGGCAAGGGGAAGCTAAAGGGCTTGGACATGCAGTATTGTGTGCAAAACCATGTATCGGTGATAACCCGTTTATGGTTGTTTTACCTGATGTGATCCTTGACGAACATACCGCTAATCAAAGCACAATGAACTTAGCGGCAATGAAGGCTCGCTTTAAAGAAACTCAAGCAAGTCAAATAATGGTTGCTCCCGTGCCTGAAAGTGAAGTCAATAAATACGGCATTGCAGATTGTAATGGTGTAGGACTATGTGATGGTGAATCTGCAAAAATTAATAGCATGGTTGAAAAACCAGCTGTTGAAGATGCACCATCTAACCTTGCAGTTGTTGGCCGCTATGTGTTGTCTGCTAATATTTGGCCGTTACTCGAAAAAACTCCTGTAGGTGCGGGTGATGAGATTCAACTTACAGATGCTATTGACATGCTAATCGAGCAAGAAACCGTTGAAGCTTTCCATATGTCAGGCAAGTCACACGATTGTGGTGATAAGCTAGGATACGCTTTGGCATTTGCTGAATATGCTTTGAATGATGATAAATTGAGTGAGCAGTTTAAAGAAGAACTTAAGAAGTTATTAGATTCTCGTGTTTAGATAAGTTAAGGGCAAAGACTCTGGATGCCCGACTACTCGGGCATGACGACATAAGGTGAGTGATGCGCATCAACCTGCCATTCCCGAATGTAGTTATCGGTAATCTCTGAATTTAAATTCGAGTTTTTCTGTGGTCTATGGCTTGTTGTTCGTTTTTTATCAATGTAATACACTTTATTAAAATTCGGTTATTCAAAGAGTAATGACATGGTTGATAAATTTGAAAGGTTTAAACTGCGATTTAGTAATCTTAAGCTATCTTTTGATAATTTAAGTGATGCCTGTCAAATGAAGCAGTATTCCGCTTTAGAGTTGACTGGTGTTATTAAAACTTTTGAAATGACGTTCGAATTAACATGGAAGACGCTAAAAGACTTGTTGGAATATGAAGGCTACACTGAAGCAAGCCCAAGAAGCGTCATCCGTACAGCTCTTCAAGCAGGCCTTATTACATCTTCAGATTGTGAATGCTTGCTCAGTGCGTTAAATAATCGAAACTTACTTACCCATACTTATGATAAGCAACTAGCCGAAAAATCTTTGAAGATAATAAAAAAAGAGTATTTTTCGGTGCTTGAAAGTGTGGTTGAAACCTTGTCTAGAAGAACATTATGAACGACTTCGGTCTTACACATTCTCAATTGAGTTTTGTTATTTCTTCTTTATCTGATAATTCAAGGATTGAATCTGCATGGTTTTTTGGGTCTCGTGCTACAAATTCATTTAAAGACGGTTCAGATCTTGATATTGCCCTTACAGGTTCAGGTTTATCTGAAAAAGATGTTTCTGATCTAAAGGAAATTTTTGAGCTTAGCACGTTTCCTTATCGTGTCGATATTGTGATTAAAGAAAAAATTACTAATGAAAAACTTCTTGCTCAAATAGAGAATGAGGGAGTTAAGGTTTTATCAAATTGAAGATTTTAGTGATTGCTGGCACAGCTTAAGGTATCAATGTATGCTTTATTCATTACATGAATTGTATTATTTAAAATGAATCGGAACTTCAAACCAATCATCGTGAAGCACCTTACTTCTACGTTAGATAACGTGAAGTTAATTTATTTATTTGGTTCAATGTCCAACGGCTCAGACAGATATTCGAGCGATATAGACATTGCTGTGTTGTGCAATGAACCTGTTGATAAATTGATGCTGTGGAATTGCGCTCAGGATTTAGCCATTCAGTTTGGTCGAGATGTCGATCTCATCGATTTAACATCTTGCTCTACGGTTCTTGCTATGCAAGTTACTCAAACTGGTGAGTTGCTTTATGGGTCTGAACCGGATGATTTTAGGTTCAATCTCAAGACAATGTCAATGTATCAGCGCTTACAAGAAGAGAGGAAATTGATTGTAGATAGCTTTTATTTAGGATGAATTGAATGAATGATATACTAATGGATAAAGCTTCAATAATTAGGCGTTGCATTAGCAGGATTAATGAAGTCTACCGAGAATCCGACAATTTTAGATTGGATTTTACTCGCCAAGATAGTGTTATTTTGAACTTACAACGAGCTTGTGAAGCTTCAATTGATATGGCTAATGTGGTTATAAAAACGCATAAGTTATCAGTGCCTCAGTCAAGTAGAGATAGTTTCTCCATTTTAGAAAAGTCATCACACCTTTCTCCTGAATTGTCTGAAAAAATGCAGCGTATGGTCGGATTAAGAAATATTGCGGTGCATGAATATCAGTCATTAAATTTAGATATTGTCATTAATGTCATAGAAAATGACCTGTCTGATTTTGAAGACTTTATTATCGAAATCAGATGATTACAGTATTTACCTTGAGGGTAGTATTACAAATTTTTATCATTCACTAACGCATAGAAGGCGTTTCTTCGCTAAATTGATTTTTGGTTAGTGCCATATTACATGAAGCGTTTTTTGAAATCTGAGGTTATCTTGAAAATTTTAGTAACAGGTGGCACTGGTTATATTGGTAGCCACACTTGTATCCAAATGATCGAGGCGGGCATTACGCCGATTATTTTGGATAACTTATATAACAGCAAAGAGCTAGTTCTTGATAGAATAAAAGCAGTGACGGGTAGTAAACCTGAATTTTATGAGGGTGATATTCGTGATAGCCACATATTAGAAAAAATTTTTGCTGAACATGATATTGAAGGTGTGATTCATTTTGCTGGTTTCAAGGCGGTGGGTGAGTCTGTCGCAAAACCCTTGATGTATTATGACAACAATGTATCTGGCACGTTAAACCTCGTGCAAGCGATGGATAAGGCTGGTGTTAAGCAGTTAGTCTTTAGCTCCTCTGCAACGGTTTATGGCGATCCTGATTCTGTTCCGATTCGAGAGAACTTTCCTACTTCGGCTACCAACCCTTATGGGCGCAGCAAGCTGATGGTGGAAGAATGTTTAACGGATTTTAAAAAGGCGAACTCTGAATGGAGTATTACTTTACTTCGTTATTTTAATCCCGTTGGTGCGCATAAATCAGGAATGTTGGGCGAAGACCCGCAAGGTATTCCGAATAACCTTTTACCTTTTGTTGCCCAAGTTGCTGTAGGACGTCGTGAGAAATTGGGTGTGTTCGGTAATGATTACCCAACGCCTGATGGAACTGGGGTGCGAGATTATATTCATGTTGTCGATCTGGCTGATGGCCATATTGCTGCGGTAAATAAAGTGGGCAAAAAGTCAGGGTTACACATTTTCAATTTAGGTACAGGGCAAGGGCAAAGCGTACTTGAAATGGTAGCGGCGTTTGAAAAAGCATCTAACAAGCCAGTGCCTTATGAAGTAATGGCAAGACGAGCTGGTGATATTGCTGAGTGTTGGGCTGACCCAAGTCATGCTGAAGAAGTTCTAGGCTGGAAAGCTAAACATACTTTAGATGAGATGGTTGAAGATACTTGGCGTTGGCAGTCAATGAATCCGAATGGGTATGAGGGGTAAAAGCTACTCTGCTTTTTTTGGGAGTAGAGTACTTTATTTTGCATGAAAGGCATTGGATTTTGTATTATGCAGAATCAAAGTCACTAGACTCCTGCTTTCACAGGAGCGACGGTTTATTTAGCTAACCTAAGTGGTAATGAACTTAGTGTAGAATATGTTGCTTATGTGCGTGAAATCATTTTACGAATTTAAACATTTTAAGTAAACGAGGTGAATTATGGATGTGATTCATCATGGTGCTAAGGATGGCGTTACTGGCTCATGTCATGAGTTAGTTCTCGACTTTTCATGCTCAGTGTTAATTGATTGCGGTTTATTTCAAGGGAATGAAAGCCGTGATTTAACGATTGAGTTTGATGTTTCTAATATTAAAGCCTTGGTAGTGACTCATTGTCATGTGGATCATATTGGTCGCATACCTTGGTTATTGGCTGCGGGATTTCGTGGCCCTATTTATTGCACTCAAGCTAGTGCGGCATTGTTGCCGATTGTGCTTGAAGATGCGTTAAAAGTTCATTTCTCTTCTCGTCGCATGTTTGATGCGATTAAGCCTCTTCTTAGCAAGCAAATCGTACCTGTTAATTATAATGTTAAACAAGTCGTTCCTTTAAATTCAGATCTTCCTTTTTCTATTCGCTTTCAACAAGCTGGGCATATTCTAGGTTCTGCTTATGTTGAATGCTTTCTTCCTAATGGTGAAGTGGGCGTGTTTAGTGGTGATTTAGGTCCTTCGAATACACCGTTACTTCCAGATCCTATACCTCCCAAATTTGCTGACTGGTTAGTGATTGAAAGCACTTATGGTAGTAAAGTGCATGAAGATATTGCTTCTCGTCGTGTGCGCTTAAAGCAGGTCTTAGAAAAGTCATTGCAAGATGGTGGTGCTATTTTAATTCCCGCTTTTAGCATCGGTCGAACCCAAGAATTATTATTTGATTTAGAGCAATTGATATATGAGCTGCCCAAAAGTGAAGTTGCTCGTATTCCTGTGGTGCTGGATTCACCATTAGCGAATAAATTTACTGAAAGTTATCGAGAGTTTAGGTCGCTTTGGAGTAAAGAGGCTAAAGAGAAAATTATCAATGGCCGTCATCCATTAGATTTTGAACAGTTGGTAACTATTAACTCACATAAAAAGCATCTCGCTTTGGTTAATCGTATTAAACATTCGGCAGAACCTGTGATTGTAATTGCTGCAAGTGGAATGCTAACAGGTGGTCGAATAGTCGATTATATGAAAGCGTTGTTAGCTGATGAACGTACTGATGTGTTATTAGTCGGTTATCAAGCCAAAGGTACGCCAGGTAGAGACTTGTTTAAGGGACGACCGATAGTCGAGTTTAATGATGAGTCTGTTGAGGTGAAAGCTCAAATTCACAAGTTGAATGGTTATTCTGCTCATGCGGACGCAAATGAGTTGACTGATTTTGTAAGTAAAATTGATGGGTTGAAGAAAGTGCGTCTCATTCATGGTGAGCCTAAATCGCAATTGAAGTTGAAAGAACGCTTGTTGGAAGTACTGAGTAATGTGGATATTGAATTGGCATGTGAGGTGCCAAACATAATGAATTGACAGAATCATTATTAAACCTGAATAGTAATGATGTCAATTGCTATAACTTATTGAAAGTCATGATTACCAAGCTTATACTTCGTTCTCTTAAAATTTCAATGACGTACTTTCTTATGACTCAACTTTGCGTTAGCGACATTTCTCCTGCATCAAAAAATAAAAAAAATAATAGTCGGTTATCAAAACTTATTGAACTTCAGAAAAAAATTGAACGTCTTGAACAACGCAATAAATCCAAGCTCGTTAAAATTGAAAAATTTTACCTTGAAGCGAAAGCGATTATTGAATCTGCTGAAGAGTCGATGTGTCGTGCAGTTTATCAGCAAACTGAAAAATTACTCAGTTTTACATCTCGAAAAAGCATTAAGGGTCAAAAAAGAGAAGCCTTGTTAAATTGGATTGAAGATGAGATTGAAAATATCGAAGCGAATCCATTTAACAAAACCAGCACACAAGCTTTAAGGCAAGCATGGATGGCAGCACAATATACAGAGCTTAAAGCCTTAAAAGAGGTGGATGATGAACTTATTGATGAGTTTAGACAGATGTTGTCATCGGTATTCGAAATGGATATCGAGCATGATGATAACGAGCTAAAAGCCGTGCTGATGCAGCCAGAGTTAGTAAGTGATTTTATGAACGCATTGTTACAAGAAAAGCTCGCATCTGACGAAAAAATGGAAGAAGAGGGTATTTCTGAGGAGCATGCAGATATCGATGATAATGTTGAAACGATGTTTTTTGATGATGAATTTACCCAAGAAGCTGAAACTATCAAACGTCCTGTCGATGCGGATCATGTACTCAAACATTCAGATTTAAATAAGCTCTACAAGAAGTTGGCGACCTTGTTGCATCCTGATAAAGAAAAAGACGGCACCCAAAAATTGCAAAAGCATGAGTTAATGCAGCAACTCTCTAAAGCGAAAAAAGAAAATGACATCCATCAGTTATTGATGATGGCGCAGCAATGGCTGCCCAATTTCGAATTGAATTTATCTAAACCTGCTTTGGATGCCATGATTGAGTCGTTAAAACAAAAAGTTGAGTGGTTAGAGGAAGAATATCACGATCTCGATCGCCCTTCGACACCACAAACTATGGTGTGGTTTAGGTTTTCCGAAAGCAACACCAAAAAAGGGATTGCTAATCTTAAGCTACATGCTAGTGATCTTGTTAAAAGAATCAATGAGCTAGAAAAACAAACACAGAGTTATACCACTGTCAAAGTGATGAATAAGGTTTTAGGGCAACGATTGCAACCTAGGCGATGGCAACATGATGACTTTGATGAAAGATTGTTTGAAGAGATATTTGGCCATTAACTAAGTATTAAAAACATTTTGGGGGGGCCTATGACGCTTGTTCAAGCCATGATGCTGTTTACTGTCGACG
The DNA here is from genome assembly GCF_003675895.1 of Parashewanella curva. GTDB lineage: Bacteria > Pseudomonadota > Gammaproteobacteria > Enterobacterales > Shewanellaceae > Parashewanella > Parashewanella curva. Next base: position 65,255 of record NZ_ML014754.1, on the reverse strand, counting down.
AATTAAAATCTCATTATTTTACCTATTTCGGAAAAAAGCCTTCTGTAACTAGAAAAGCCGATATTGTCGATGCGTTAGAAAAGGGCTTATCTGATCTTGTTTTGCTTAAGGCATATTGGGAGGCACTGCCTGAAATTGAGCAGCACCTTGTACGTGAGTCTATCTATAATTATCAAGGTGTGATTGATAGGAATCGATTTACGGCTAAATATGGCTATTTTCCTGCATCGAAAAGGCGCAATCACTGGCAGGTTGAAAAGTTGTTAGGTTATTCAGTATTTTTTTATAAATCGAATAATCGATCAGAACACTCAATCCCTTTATCTTTACAAGAACAGTTGAAAAAATGGGCATTGCCACCTGAAAAAGAGTCGATAACATCAGTCGTCTTGAGCGAACCCCTTGATGCTTCTTGTCGCATTCATGATCGTGAACCACGAGTGTTCACTGAACTCAACTTGTTATTAACCGCCATTCAAAACCAAAAAATCAAAGTGAGCGATAAAACGGTGAGCCCAACTGCGGCAACGCTGAAATATTGCTCAAAATCTTTAGAGGAGTATTACTCTAGCTTTGATTTTTATGAGGTATCAGGAGAAGAGCATATCTTGGCGTATGGCTGGATAAGGTTATTGGCCAATAGCCGTTTTATCAAGAACAGCAGCACAATGTTGACCATGTCATCCACGCCAGCTAAATCTAATGCTGAGACAATCCGCTCTATTTGGCATGATTGGGTGTTTAAGAGCATCCAAGATGAGTTCAATCGAATTAATGCTGTAAAAGGACAGACAGGCAAAGGCAGTCGTTATATGACTGACGTGTCAGAGCGCCGTGTTGCTATGGTCGAAGGTCTAAAGATTTGTCCTGTTGGGGAATGGGTCAGTTTTAGTGATTTTTCACGATACCTAAAAGCCACAGGTGCAGGTGTTGTTGTGACGACCGCACCGGATTACTTGTATGCTTGTGACTCACATTATGGTCGCTTTTACAATGCGGATTGGGATGTGCTTGCCGAGCCTTATTTACAGTGTTTGCTATTAGAGTATGCGGCCACCTTAGGCTTAGTTGATATTGTGTTGCAAGATCTCGATAAAACCAATAGCTCAAATGAGCAGTATTGGGGCTTGATGGATCTTGAGTGTTTTCATCGATATGAAGGGCTGACGCATATCCGTTTAACTAACCTTGGTGCTTATGTTTTAGGAGAAAGTGACTATTATGAATCTGAAACGGTAAACCTTGATGTCACTCCTGTGACGTTAATGCCGAAAGGACGATTGAGCTTTGAAAGTACACCATTGCCATGGGAAACCCAGTTTATCGGTCTATATTGTAAGCAGAAAGACGATTTGTGTTGGGTATTGGATCGAAAGCTTATAGTGGAAGCCCTGCAATCTGGTGGCAGTACTGATGAGCTACAAGACTTCTTACTTCAACGTGATCCTCAACCTTTTTTGCCTCAAGATTGGGAAACGCTCTTTAAGCAAATCAACCAACGCCTAGATGGTGCTACTGCAGAATTTGAGGCGATGGTGTACCGTTGTAAGGATAAGGACGTGTTAGCACTTATCTTAAACAATAAAGTACTGGCCAAATATTGTCAGCCACTCGATGATTTACAGTTGGTTATTCCCAAAAATAAAGCAGTAAGCTTTAAAAATAAGCTCAATGAAATGGGAATCGGCTGCCAGTAATTTCATCTTTCTTTTTCAATATATCGATTAGCAGCATCAATGACACCTAGTTCTCCTAGTCCACGGATGACCTGAGATACATTTTCGTTACTCGGGTCGATATCTATACTCGTGATACTTGAATAAGCCCTGAAAGTTGCATCTTCAAGTATCACGAGTATAACTTATCAAAAATGATTTTTATGACAAGCATAGGCTTTGGCTGAATGAATGATGAATTACTGTAAATCGTATAACTCAAAGATGATTGGCTATATTTTCTCAATAAGGTAAATTAACTCCAATATTTCAAATCCATTTTAGTTGCATTCAAAGGCTGACATTAATGTCTAACCGTGCCATATATCTCAATCAAATTTCCAATTCAGAAATAAAACCCTTATTCAATCAGTTGACCTTTATCCGAGGGCTGCAATATTTCAAAGAAGGCAGAGTGATCGACATCGAGATAAGTGATGATCTGTTGACAGCCAATGCAAGAGTGAAAGGCTCTATGGGGCAGACCTATAAATTGGTATTTGGTCTTTTTGAAAAGCACGCAAAAAAATTTCTTTTTAGCGATTGTAGCTGCCCTGTTGGTCAGAGTTGTAAGCATGTAGCGGCGTCGCTTCTCCATATTGTGCATAATGGAACAGAAGCCCTCACTCCAATTCAAGGTTGGTTTGATCAACTTGAAGAGCAAGACAGTTCTATTGAAGAGATTGGGAAACCAAATAATAAAGAAGAGTTACTGTATATTTTGCGCCCTCGAAACGGTGAATGGCTCGTTGAATTTCGAAAAGGAAAATTAAATAAATTCGGTCAGTTTGGTAAAGGTAGGTTCAAACAGGTTGATGAGCCTCGTTTTGTCTCGACATGGGAGTTTAGTCAAGATGAAATCCGCCTGTTTCAATTATTGGCTCATGAGGAAGAGTATGACTATGAATATAAAATCAAAGGTGAAGCCGGTGCTTTTGCGTTAAAAAAAATGGTGGAAACAGGACGTTGTTTCCTTGGAGATGATCGATGGCCGTTCAAATTAGATAGCAAGCAAGAACTGGAGTACCACTGGATAGATCATGGAAAAAAGGGGCAACAGCTTGAGTTGCTACTTGAAGGAAAAAAACAGTGGCATGTCTTGCCAACAAAACCAGCTTATTACTTGGATGAAAAGACATTACAAATAGGGATTATTGACACAAACGTATCTGCCGAAAAACTCCAACTTTTTAAGCAAGCGCCGGTAATGTCAGAGGCTGAGTTAGAAAAATTCAGTACTTACTTTTTCAAGCACTTTCCGGCAAACGCTCTTCCAAAAACGCTCTTATTAGATTTTCAAGATATTGTTGAACCATTGGTTACAAAGCTGACGTTGACGATGTGGCAAGACGAAATCAGTCAAAGTTTGCAACCCATTGTTAAAGCCGAATTTACTTATGGAGATTACTCCATTGCGGCAGCTGGCATTAGGGATGAATTTAGCGTTATCAAGCACTCAGGAACAACAATTAAAATTAACCGGGATAATGAGTCAGAGGTAAACGCTATCAGTTTGTTGTTTGAGTTAGGGTTAAGTGATATTTCACCTGAGATAACAGCATGGCAAGTTAATGGTAGTGGTATCGCAGATACTCAGCAAGCAATGAGTTTATGGACACAAGGATCTCTTCCTGACGCAATTGTTGAGTGGGTAGAATTTGTTAACACAGGTATCAATGAATGCCAGAAGGCTGGCTTTGTTATTGAATTTGCGGATGATTTTGATTTAAATATTGTTGAGCCTGAAGTTATAGTCGATATTGATGACGAGGAAGAGAGTGGCTGGTTCAGTATGTCACTCACCGCTGATATTAATGGTCAACAAATCGAGCTCTTACCATTAATTGCCGCTTGGTTAGGGCAAAATCATGAGCCAAGTGATGAAGAGGAATTGCTATTGCCCTCTCCACATGGAGGATTTATCAAAATAAAGGTGTCATCCATTAGACCGATCATCAATATTATCGAAGAGTTGTTTTCAGGCCGAGGTGATAAGCTCAAAATTCCAGATAATCGCGCCATGTTACTTAATGAGCTGTCGGCACATGAAATTAGTCTGATCAATGGGCAACGGGTTAAAGCTTTGGCTGAAAAGCTGGCGAATTTTAAAGGAATTGAAGCTGTGTCGATCCCCGAGTCGATGAATGCCACGCTCAGAGAGTATCAACACGAAGGCTTGAACTGGCTGTGCTTCCTTAAAGAATACGGCTTTGGCGGGATCCTTGCTGATGATATGGGCTTAGGTAAAACGTTACAAACTTTGGCATTCATCGCCAAACAGCAAGAATTAGGGCTAAACCAAAAAGGGAGCTTGATCATCTGCCCAACGAGTTTGGTTGGTAATTGGCATAAAGAATTACAAAAGTTTACGCCAAAACTTAATGTTGCAGTGAGTCATGGTGTTAAACGCAAGCCCATACTCAATCGGTTAAGTGAGTATGATGTTGTGATCACGACCTATCCATTGATTAATCGTGACATTGAGCATTTCGAAAATGAGACCTTTGATCACATAGTATTAGACGAAGCTCAGCAGATAAAAAACGTAAAAGCTAAGTCAACTCAACAAATAAAAGAGTTAAAAGCGAGTTTCAAATTGTGCCTATCGGGGACGCCACTGGAAAACCATTTGGGAGAGCTTAAATCTCTTATGGATTTTTCCTTGGTTGGCTTGCTTGGAAATCATCTGCAGTTTAAAAAATATTTCAGGCAACCGATTGAGAAAGAAGGGAATGTAGCAAGAGCGCAAGAGCTGGTTCAAAGAGTATCACCGTTTTTATTGCGTCGAACCAAAGATCAAGTCATGGCTGATTTGCCTGCTAAAACCGTTATTGAGCAGGATATCATCTTAGAAAAAGATCAACGCAACCTTTATGAATCAATTCGAGTTGCGATGGAGCAGCGGATCAGGGAATTGTTTGCTCAAAAAGGTGTAGCCAATAGCCATATAGAATTTTTAGATGCATTATTAAAATTGCGTCAAGCCTGCTGTGATGCTCGTTTAGTAAAGCTTAAACAAGCACAAAACGTGAAGAATAATGGCAAATTAGATTGGCTCAAAAAAAATGTTCCTGAGATGGTTAAGGAAGGACGTAAGATCCTAATTTTTAGTCAATTTACTACTATGCTCACTCTCATCGAAGAGGAGCTTTATTGCCTTGGGATCAAATACAGCAAATTGACAGGGCAGACTCGAAAACGCCAAGTTCAAATTGATAATTTTCAAGAGGGAGAAAATACCGTCTTTCTCATCAGTCTAAAAGCGGGAGGGACTGGACTAAACCTCACTGCAGCCGATACCGTTATACATTATGATCCTTGGTGGAACCCTGCCGTTGAAAAACAGGCTACTGACCGTTCACATAGAATAGGTCAAGATAAAGCCGTCTTTGTTTATAAATTGATTGCAGAAGGTACCATTGAAGAGAAAATTCAAGAACTGCAAAAGCATAAGCAAGATATCGCAGATAGTGTCTTATCCGGTAAAAAACAAAGTGCTTGGAGTGGAAATGCAGATGAGTTGTTATCTTTGTTTAGCCGCTGAATGTCAAAAGCTATTTTTAATGTTGCAATATTGGAGGTGACAATATATGCACTCTAGTTAAAGCCATAAATATAGCAGACTTGCTGAATTTCGTGGAAATCTATAGGTAACTTGATGTAGGGCAATCGAGTCAAAATTAAGCAGTTAAATTTGCTCGTTTGCCAACCAGAATTACTCGTGGTTTATAATAGTCTTCACCTGTTCAACACCATGAAAACTATCATTATTAGCCAGCACTTTGCGAATCTTCCAGACCCACGAATAAAACGCACTCAACACCATCCTTTAGTAAATAATCCTTACCATTACTTTATGCGCTGTCATTTGCGGTTGCTATAACTTTAATGCGATTGAAGAATAGGGTTTTTTTGAAAAAGCAATGGGTTAAAACATTTTTAGATATGCCTAATGGTATTCCCAGTCACGATACCTTCAATGATCTTCTCAATCGTTTATCCCCGAAAGCTTTCCATGCTGCCTTTACTGAGTGGGTAAAGCATCTTTGTGAACTCAATGAAGTGAACTCAATGAAGATATGATGGAAAAACATTAAGAAGAACAATTGATAAGGTTAACTGCGTTGCGGCAATTCATCTTGATTTAATGACCATTAAACCAAGTACTGAGCGGGTAGGAATTTCATGGTTGTCGTTGCAAAGAGATGGCGGAAGCATGTTAAGCCGTAAATCCTCTTTAAATCAAATAACGGATGTCCGCTCACCTTGGTTTACTATGCGCCTTGTATTGTACTAAACATGAACACAAATGTAATATACTCGTGATACCTGAAGATGCAGGATTTCAGCGAGAATTAATTGTCATTTAGGCAAGGCACTTACCTGTAGTAATAGTTATTCTATTACAAAGGAAAGTAACGCAGTATAAATGGAAATTAAACTCGCACTACGTGGGCTTTTCAGCATTGATTCTTCTTTGTTGTGAAAGCTTGAATTAACCCGCTAGTTCTGCACTTTCACGCCTCGAATAATGCAACGCTGAATAAGCCCTGAAAGTTGCATCTTCAAGTATCACGAGTATAACTGTTTTGTATGTCGGTAATCATTCTCAAAGAACTTATCGACAGGTACTTAGATGAAAAGCATTGATGATATTTTTTGCCTTTCTACATTATTGGAAAAAATCTAATCAAATTGATATAAAACTGAAATAGCTTTGTCTTAAAATTGGTTAATAATTGAAGCTATACCAATATACATGAAGGGAATCTATGAAAATTTGCGTTGTGGGTATCGGCTATGTCGGGCTTTCAAATGCAGTTTTATTGGCCCAGCACAATGAAGTCATTGCTTTAGATATTGATTTAGCTAAAGTCGAAAAGGTTAATCAGAAAGAGTCACCCATTATCGATGCTGAGATTGTATCATTTTTGGCGACCAAGCCCTTGAGTCTACAGGCAACGGTATATGAGCAAGAAGCCTATACTGATGCTGACATCGTTATTATTGCTACCCCTACAGATTATGACCCAGAGACTAATTATTTTAATACGGCTTCAGTAGAGGCTGTTATTAAGTCGTTATTATCAATAAATCCCAATGCTCTGATAGTGATAAAGTCCACGGTACCCGTTGGATATACCCAGCGACTCAAACTTGAGTTTGAGACAGATAACATTCTTTTTTCACCTGAGTTTCTGCGTGAAGGTAGGGCGTTATATGATAATTTATACCCATCGAGGATCATTATTGGTGAGAACTCTGAGCGGGCAAAGGGCTATGCACAATTGTTGATTGAGGGAGCTGAAAAAAAAGATATCCCGATACTTTTTACTAATTCAACCGAGGCTGAGGCGGTTAAGCTATTTTCGAATACTTATCTTGCGATGCGTGTGGCCTATTTTAATGAGTTAGATTCGTATGCTGAAGCTCATGGCTTGGATAGTAAGCAGATAATAGAAGGTGTTGGGTTAGATCCTCGTATAGGCTCACATTACAATAACCCTTCTTTTGGTTATGGTGGTTACTGTTTACCAAAGGATACCAAGCAATTACTCGCCAACTATAAAGATGTTCCGAATAATATTATCGGAGCGATTGTAGAAGCGAACAACACTCGTAAAGACTTTATTTCAGACTCCATCATCAAGAGAAAACCTCGAAAAGTAGGTATTTATAGGTTGATCATGAAAAGCGGTTCTGACAACTTCCGAGCATCTTCAATTCAGGGCATTATGAAACGATTAAAAGCCAAGGGTATCGAAGTTGTTGTATATGAACCTGTTTTGGAAACATCATCATTTTTTAATTCAGAAGTGGTAAAAGAGCTAAGTGTTTTTAAGCAAGAATGTGATGTAATCGTGGCTAATCGTATGGTTGATGATATTCGAGATGTTGCAGATAAAGTCTATACCAGAGATTTGTTTGGGGCGGATTAGAACCAAGATTCTTTTCTATTTGATATCCCCATGAAAATTGCACCTCAATTCTCTCAGGTATAGAATAACGCCACTTTATTCAATATAGATTTCAAGGTAAGTGTCCATTATGACAGTTAAGACACGTTTTGCGCCAAGTCCTACTGGTTTTCTTCATGTAGGTGGTGCTCGTACTGCATTATATTCTTGGTTATATGCCAAAGCGAACAATGGTGAATTTGTGCTTCGTATCGAAGATACCGATATTGAGCGTTCAACCCAAGAAGCTTGTGATGCCATTTTGTTAGGAATGGATTGGTTAGGCTTGAACTGGGACGAAGGACCACACTACCAAACTAAGCGCTTTGACCGTTATAACGAAGTGATTGCACAAATGTTAGAAGAGGGCACTGCTTATAAATGTTATTGCTCTCGCGCACGTGTTGAGAAGTTAAGAGAAGAGCAAGCAGAGAAAGGTGAACGTCAAGGTTATGATGGTCATTGTCGTGATCATGCCCCACGTGATACCGATGAAGAATACGTTATACGTTTTAAAACCCCTTTAACTGGGAGCGTAGTCTTTGATGATCATGTTCGTGGTCGTATTGAAATCTCAAACGAAGAGCTAGATGATTTTATTATTGCTCGTAGTGACGGTACTCCAACTTATAACTTCTGCGTTGTTGTAGATGATTGGGACATGGGCATTACTTGCGTTGTTCGTGGTGAAGATCATATCAACAATACGCCTAAGCAAATTAATGTATTGAAAGCGTTAAATGCTCCAATTCCTGAATACGCTCATGTTGCCATGATTTTAGGCGATGATGGTGCCAAGCTTTCTAAACGTCACGGTGCGGTGAGTGTGATGCAATACCGTGATGATGGTTATTTACCTGAAGCTCTGTTGAACTACCTTGTGCGCTTGGGCTGGTCTCATGGCGATCAGGAAGTGTTTTCTATGGATGAAATGAAAGAGTTATTTTCTTTAGATGCCATAAATAAAGCCGCTTCTGCCTTTAACACTGAAAAGTTAATATGGTTGAACCAACACTACATTAAATCGTTGCCGGCTGAATATGTGGCTGAACACTTGATGTGGCACATGATGGATCAAGGCATCGATATGTCTAATGGCCCTGAATTGTCGCAAGTGGTTACTGCCTTATCAGAACGAGCTAAGACACTAAAAGAACTGGCTGCATCTAGTCGTTATTTTTATGAAGACTACGAAACATTTGATGAAGCAGCAGCTAAAAAACATCTTCGTGGTGTTGCAATGGAGCCATTGAAACTTGTTCAAGAAAAAGTAGCTGCTCTAGCAGAGTGGACGCCAGAAGCTATTCATCAAGCAATTCAAGATACCGCTGCTGAACTCGAAGTAGGTATGGGCAAAGTAGGCATGCCACTGCGTGTAGCCGTGACTGGGGCAGGGCAGTCGCCTTCTTTAGACACGACTATATATCTGATTGGTAAAGAGCGTTGTATTCAAAGAATCGAGAAAGCGGTTGAATTTATAGCAAACAGGCTTAATTCCTAAAAAACGTGTTGACACATTTGGGTACGCTGCATAGAATGCGCCTCGCAGTTGAGACACAGGGTGACCTAAGTCGCAGTGTACTCAAATGTAATTAAGAATTTCGGGGCTATAGCTCAGCTGGGAGAGCGCTTGCATGGCATGCAAGAGGTCGACGGTTCGATCCCGTCTAGCTCCACCAAATTCTTAAATGTTTGTCTTAATGCCTAGCATGAAAGATAAATAGTAAGTCCTATGTGTCCCATTCGCGTCTTTTGAGAGTGGAGCCTAGGATACCGCCCTTATCAGGTGGTAGTGCTTCGGCATAAACGATAAGTCCTATTGTGTCCCATTCGTCTAGAGGCCTAGGACACCGCCCTTTCACGGCGGTAACAGGGGTTCGAATCCCCTATGGGATACCACTTCTTATAATAGTAAGATTATAAGAGGGGAATCTGGAAACAGATACCACTATCTTTCATCTGATAGTAAGTAAGCTCTTTTAGTAATTTTGAGTAGAAATAAAATTATTAGTCCTATTGTGTCCCATTCGTCTAGAGGCCTAGGACACCGCCCTTTCACGGCGGTAACAGGGGTTCGAATCCCCTATGGGATACCACTTCTTATAATCGTAAGATTATAAGAGGGGAATCTGGAAACAGATACCACTATCTTTTATTAGATAGTAAATAAGCTCTTTTAGTAATTTTGAGTAGAAATAAAATTATTAGTCCTATTGTGTCCCATTCGTCTAGAGGCCTAGGACACCGCCCTTTCACGGCGGTAACAGGGGTTCGAATCCCCTATGGGATACCACTT
>NZ_ML014754.1:0-55277 GCF_003675895.1 Parashewanella curva | reverse complement strand
TAAGCTCTTTTAGTAATTTTGAGTAGAAATAAAATTATTAGTCCTATTGTGTCCCATTCGTCTAGAGGCCTAGGACACCGCCCTTTCACGGCGGTAACAGGGGTTCGAATCCCCTATGGGATACCACTTCTTATAATCGTAAGATTATAAGAGGGGAATCTGGAAACAGATACCACTATCTTTTATTAGATAGTAAATAAGCTCTTTTAGTAATTTTGAGTAGAAATAAAATTATTAGTCCTATTGTGTCCCATTCGTCTAGAGGCCTAGGACACCGCCCTTTCACGGCGGTAACAGGGGTTCGAATCCCCTATGGGATACCAATTCTTATAACTTTGGTTATAAAATGGAATCTGGGAACAGATACCACTATCTTTTATTAGATAGTAAACAAACTCATTTAGTAATTTTGAGTAGAAATAAAATTATTAGTCCTATTGTGTCCCATTCGTCTAGAGGCCTAGGACACCGCCCTTTCACGGCGGTAACAGGGGTTCGAATCCCCTATGGGATACCACCTTTTATAACTTTAGTTGTAAAATGGAATCTGGAACAGATATCACTTCTTATAATCAGAAGATTAATAGAAGTATCATCTTGTTATTATTTATCCAGTTAAGTATTATTGCTTGTCTAAATCGGGGCTATAGCTCAGCTGGGAGAGCACTTGCATGGCATGCAAGAGGTCGACGGTTCGATCCCGTCTAGCTCCACCATCAACCACCATTCGGTGGTTTTTTGTATCTGAAATTTAGATTTGACTCAATTTATAGACTTTTTACTCTAATTTTGCCATCCTATATGCTTCTCACATAAAATCAGGATGATTTATGGCAAGGTTAGCTAACAAATTATTGGGCATATTGTTGTTATCGAGTGTGTCACTTTTCACTCAAGCGGCAAGCTGGCAGCAAACACTTGAAGCTGACGCTCAATCAATCACTAAACTTCTCGCTTTTACTGGAAATGGAAGTACTAAAGTAAAGCTATCTTCTTCTCAAAAAGTTAAAGCTCTGTTGAATGTGCAGATCCCCGGTGATATGCAATCCGCAAAGTCTCATTTTGATGACTACATGCAAATCTACCTTAAACCAAATCAAAAAAAATTAACCTTAAAAGTAGGCTACAAAAAGGGAATACCAAGCTCTAAAAAGCTTGCAAAGGTCGATGTCCATATTTTAATGCCCAAGAATATGTACCTAGATTTACGAGATCTTGGAGGAACTGTTGATATTTCTGGATTGCGTAAAGGTTTGAAAGTAACGAATGGGGAAGGGAATATCTTACTTTCTAATAATAATGGAAAAATCATCATTAATGATAGAGCCGGTGATATTAAAATCTCTGGTGGTAAAGGTAAATTAAAAATCAATGATGGCAGTGGTGATATAAAAATCGCACATCGACAAGGCTCGGTTGCGATAAATGATAAAAGTGGTGATATTACAATACTAGATAACAAAGGCGCCGTCAGGTTGACTGATACTTCAGGAGATATCGCTCTGAATAAAGTAAGAGGCTTTGTAAAGGTTAAAGATGGCAGCGGGAAGCTAAGTATCAAAAATGTAAAAGGAAACGTAAAGTTTAAAAGTAAGTCTGGGCTGGTGGAGTTAGTCAATATTGATGGAAATGTAACTTCACAAGGGCATGGAAAAACGACACCTAAGTTGTCCAAAATTTCTGGCAAGCAAACAGGGATTTAGTCTGGGCGTGTTATTTAATGTTATCTTTGGTATATTAGTAAAATCTAATTTAAGAGGTAATGAATCATGATTAAAAAAACGATCACAAAGTGCTTGTTACTGTGTTTAGCCGTTTTTTCGGCAGCATCTATTGCAAAAACTACTGATGCGGATATACAGCAATTAGGTTTAAAAAAACTCAAACATCCACAAGCTACGGTTTATACAGGCGGGCAGCCAACTAAAACACAGCTAGAGGGTTTGAAAAAAGCGGGTGTTGAGTATGTCATCAACTTAAGACCAAAGTCCGAGCAGAACTGGAATGAAAAGCAATTTGTTGAATCGCTTGGTTTAACTTATATCTCAATACCTGTTGCTGGAGCTAAAGATGTCTCCGTTGCCAATGCGGATAATCTATCGAAGACGCTTTTATCAATAAAAGGTAAAGGTGTCTTTGTGCATTGTGCTTCAGGGAACCGTGTCGGTGCTTTAAAAGCTATAGATACATATCAAACTAATGGTAATGATGCTGAAGTTGCAATAGCAGTAGGTAAGCGTTGGGGATTAACGCGACTAGAGCCTTTAGTAAGAGAAAAGTTAAAATCAATTAAATAGAACCTTTCTCAACAAAATGCCACTAACTTAAATCAAATCTGAGTTAGTGGCTCAAAGTTATTTTTCCCACAAAGCCAACTTAAAATGGCCTCTAAAAAAGAGTATTGAAGCTGCTGCTATACACAGAGCTGCAGTCCAAATCGAATAACTGACTTGAACTAATGAAATTAAACTTCCTATTCCTGCTGCTATTAAATTTCCGACACAAAAGATAGTTACGAGCATTCCCATCAGCTGTCCTTGTGCTTTGTGCTCATAAGCCGTCGAAATATAGCTGGTGAGAAAACCGTTATAGATGCCGACTCCAAAGCCTACTAATGCGAATGTCATCCAAAAGTTATTCTCCGAAGTAATAGGTACAATAGTTAAAGCCATTGTGACTACTAACATACCTACCAGTCCTGCTTGAGCGGTTGTCATCTTTTTTTCGATTTTGCTGTTCAGCATGGTGCTACTGAAAATCATACAACTGGTAATTAATACCGTAGCCCAGCCAATTTGAGCAGGGTTGTAAGCAAACTTCTCTACTAGCCATAGAGGGTAAAATTCGTAATAAATGTTTATTCCGAGCATCAAAAAAAGATACAGAATAAAAAATTGTCGCAGTGATCTATCTTTCAATAAAACTAAACTAGACCCTTTATCTTCTTGCTCTATCACCCTATTTATCGAATTTGGTAAGAGCAATTGGCAGCATAGGGTGGCAACTAAACATACTAAGCCAGCAATAAAGAACAGAACATCAATTCCATATGGTGCTAGGTGACCTCCCGCCAGAGGACCAATCAAGTAACCGCCAAATCCCATTGCACTTATCCAAGATAAGCTTTTGGTTTTATTGATTGTTGGGTGCAGATCGATAGCTATAGCTCGAGCAATGGCAATATTGCCTTCGAATAAACCTGTCAAAAGTCGTGATAGAGCAAATAAAACAAAGCTTCCTGATATCGCAGCTATGGCGGTTAGCATATAGCTTAGGCTACAGCCGAACATAGTTAGTGTTAATACTTTTTTGCGTCCGTAGCGGTCAGAGTATGAACCAATAAAGCTTGAGCCAATAATTACACCAAGTGGATATATACCTATTATCACGCCAAATAAAATTTCTTTTGGAAGTGACATGAAGTGAGTTAGAGGATTTGTACCCTCATTAAATAGTGGTGCAAGTATGGGATAGGGGAGTGCAATACCTGAGACGCTAAGCAAAGTAACGAATAAGGTTACCCCTAAAATTGATTTAGCTTGAAGTTCTTTTTCCATTGACGCTCAGTCGATCTTTATTGATGAGGAAACGTACTATGTCATGGATATATTAATAAGTAAATTAAATTGTTTATTAAATTTAAAAGGGGGGGGAGTATTTGCAACATTTGAAACAGGTAGTAACACTTTATCATACTCATGTAGCATTTTATTGCTTATTATAGGGTCAATAATAAGACCTAAGCACAATACAAAAGGTCAATAATAATTGAATAAGGGAAATTCAGGCTCATAAACAAGTGATTGTTAAATGAGATAAGAAGGACCAAGAAGAGGACTTTAGTGTGGCAAGCCCAAAGCAAATTATTTTACCCATTGTCGTGATCACCATTGCCGTAGCAGCGGCTGTTGGTTTTTCATCAATGAAAAAGCCCCCAGAAGAAAAAGAGGAAATGGACAACCGTCCTGTTGTGGCAATTGAAGTCAATCAGATGGTTGACTATACCCACAAGGTTAATTCTTACGGTGTTGTTACTGGTAAGTATGAAACTCAATTAGTGGCGCAGGTATCAGGAGAAATTAAGTTTATTTCAGATGCGTTTGTGCGCGGTGGCTTTATTCGTAAAGGTGAAGTGTTAGCTAAAGTTGATGCTATCGATTACGAAGCCGCATTAATTGATGCACAAGCTTCAGTAGCGAATGCTCAATCTGCGCTTATTCTAGAAAAAGCTCAAGGTAAAGTAGCCGAACGTGAGTGGGCTCGTATTACCAATGGAACTCCTACAGAGCTTAGCCTTCGTAAGCCTCAACTTGCTCAAGAGATTGCTCGATTAAAGTCAGCTGAAGCTCAATTAAAGCGTGCAAAACGAAATTTAGAAAGAACCGTAATTCGTGCTCCTTACGATGCGTTAATTGAAGCGCGCGACATAGGGTTAGGTTCATACGTCAATGTTGGTAATCCATTAGGAAAAATTATCAGTGTTGAAACGGCTGAAATCCGTCTTCCTGTTGCAGATAAAGAGCTAAGTTTTTTAAGCGATCAAGGACAGTTATCAGATGTTGAGATTAAGACTCAACTGGCTGGTAAGACTCGTGTCTGGCAAGGAAAGATCATTCGCTCAGAAGGTGTAGTTGATAAAAATAGCCGCATGACATATTTAGTCGCACAAATCATCGACCCTTACGGGCTGAACAGCGACAAAGCGCCTCTTAAGTTTGGTTCATATGTGACAGCAACAATTTCAGGTGACCAAGCCGGTCAGGTAAGTGTTATTCCTCGACACTTAATTAATGAAGGTAAAGTTGCCCTTCTTAGTGAAGATCGTTTACTTAAATTAGCACCTGTGACCATTCTGCGTGAGTCAGGCTCAAACGCGATTATTTCTTCTGGGTTAAAAGATGGCGATAAAATCATTATCTCGGCACTGGATTATCCATTAGAAGGTATGGAATTAGCCTTACCAGAAGACAAGCAGAATAAAACTGACGAAGTCGATGCTGTAGAAACCCAACTAGCAGAAAAACAATAAAGGTAGGGATACACAATGATTGATACCAATAAAGGCATCATTGCTTGGTTTGCCCGAAACAGTGTTGCTGCAAATTTGTTAATGATCATTATCTTAATTGGTGGTCTATTAACGGCAGGTACTATTCGAAAGCAGTTCTTTCCGGCCGTAGAAAGTAACTGGCTTTCTTTTAATGCGGTTTATCCAGGCGCTGCTCCACAAGAAGTAGAAGAAGGGATCACCATTAAAGTCGAAGAAGCCTTAGAGTCAGTACAAGGTTTGAAGCGAGTGATTACCTACTCGCGTCGTGGTGGCTCAAATGGCTGGATTCAAATTGAAGATGATTATGATCCTCGGCAGGTACTTGAGGAAGTAAAATCAGCGATTGATACTATCTCCACTTTTCCTGGAACCATGGAAAAGCCTCAAATCATACATGAGAAATATACTCAAGAAGTGATGTATGTCAGCCTTTATGGTGATTTAAGTAATCGTCAGTTAAAGGACGTTGGTGAAAAAATTCATGATGAAATTTTGGCGTTACCGCTTGTTAATATCGCTGAGTTTTATAGTGGCTTAGGTTATGAGGTTTCAATTGAACTGAGTAAAGATAAACTTCGAGAATACGGTTTAAGTTTCAATGACGTTGCAAACGCGGTTCGAAACTATTCTCGGAATATGTCAGCAGGGCAAATCCGAACTTCTAACGGCTTTATCAACTTACGTGTCGAAAACCAAGCTTATGTGGGTCATGAGTTTGAGAAAATCCCATTAATCACTTTAGCCGATGGCAGTAATATTCGCTTAGGTGATATTGCCAAGGTTAATGATGGTTTCCAAGAGGGTCTACAGTATTCTAAATTCAATGGCAAAAACGCAGTAACCTTTGGTATTCGAGCTTCTCGTGATCAATCCATCACAGATGTTGCTAAAGTCATGCAGCGTTTCATTAAGGATAAACAAAAAACACTACCTCAAGGTGTGAAGTTTGAACCTTGGGTCGATATGACCTATTACCTTCAAGGCCGTTTAGACTTGATGCTTGATAGTATGAAAAGTGGTGCTTTGTTGGTTTTCTTACTACTTGCTTTGTTCCTTCGTGTGAGATTAGCTTTTTGGGTAATGATGGGGCTGCCAGTTTGTTTCCTTGGTACTCTGTTGTTTATGCCATTAGGTATGATTGACGTCACTATCAATATCATCAGTTTATTCGCCTTTATTTTGGTACTGGGTATTGTCGTTGATGACGCCATTGTGATGGGCGAAAGTGCTCATGCTGAATGTGAAGAAAAGGGGCAGTCACTAGATAATGTGATCCGTGGTGTTAAACGAGTTGCGATGCCGGCTACCTTTGGTGTATTGACGACTATTGCGGCATTTTTACCTATTACTCTTGATACCGGTCCATCCTCAGCCTTTGGTCAAGCGATTGGCTTTGTGGTTATTTTATGTTTGCTGTTCTCATTAGTTGAATCTAAATTGATTTTGCCTGCTCACTTGGCATGTATGAATCCACCAAAAGTCGTTCAACCTGGTTCTAAGAACCCTCTGGACTGGCTGCGTAATGGCGTGAATTTCTTACAAGGAAATGTTGATAAATCGTTGAAATGGTTTATCAGTTCCATTTATCAACCAACGTTAAAATCTGCCCTCAAGTACCGCTATACCGTAATCATGGCATTTATTGGCTTTATGATCATCTGTGCTGGCTTATACGCTGGTGGCTTTGTTCGCTTTATTGGTACGCCTAAAGTCCCACATGACTTCCCACGTGTTACCTTAGAGATGAATGAAGATGCTTCTGACAAAGCGACGTTAGCTGCGGCTTTGGAAATCAAAAAAGCAATTGAAACAGTAGAGCAAGAACTGGAAGAAAAGTATGGGCAAAGAATGATATCCGATATGCAGGTTGATCTTCGCGGTCGAACTCGTGCAGATATCATGCTTAAACTGGTTGATCCAATACACCGACCAATGGATACCTTTGCTGTTGCTGATTTATGGCGAGAAAAGTTTCCAATTATCCCTGGCGTTGACGAGTTGAGAGTTCAAGACAGCTTGATTGGTGGTGGCCGTGATGATGGTGATATTTCCTTCCGCTTAGAAGGTAAAGATGAAGAGCAACTTAAAGCGGCTGGTAAAGAGCTTGCAGATAAACTGAGGACTCTAGAAGGGGTAGGAGATGTCAATGACAGCAACCAATCCAGTACTAAAGAGATTCAGTTTGCGCTAAAACCACAAGCTTATGCTCTTGGGTTAACTCTACGAGATATCGCATCACAAGTGGGTAATAGCTTTTATGGTCTAGAGGCTCAGCGTATTTTGCGTAACGGTCAAGAAGTGAAAGTGATGATCCGTTACCCAGAAGAACAAAGAAACTCTATTGCTCAAGTGGGCGATACCCTAATAAAAACCTCAGTTGGGGCTGAAGTACCGCTATCTGAAGTTGCTGATATTATTCTGGTAGATGGTGTTAGCCGTATTCGTCGTGAAAATGGTAATCGTACCTTGAATGTTTGGGCTGCCGTTAATGCAGATGTAGTAGAGCCATTTAAAGTCGCTAAGGATATTCGTGATAACTTTTTACCAGAATTACTACTTAAGTATCCTGGTGTGAAAAGTGAGTTATCAGGGAGTATCCAAGAGCAGATTGATAGCACCAATACTCAGTTGAGAGACTTCATGTTATCAATGTTGGTGATATACACATTGTTAGCGATACCTCTAAAGTCCTACTCTCAGCCATTCATGATCATGTCAGTCATTCCATTTGGTGTTATTGGCTCGGTACTTGGTCATATGATCATGGGGATTGATTTAAGTGCGCTGTCTCTGTTTGGCATTATTGCAGCGGCTGGTGTTGTAGTGAACGACTCCTTGGTAATGGTCGATTACATCAATAACACTCGTAAACAAGGCATACCATTGAAAGAAGCGGTAATGAATGCAGGGCAAAAACGTTTCAGACCTATTCTGCTGACTTCTTTAACCACATTTATTGGTCTGTTACCAATCATGAGTGCAACCAGCATGCAAGCTAAAATGGTGATCCCAATGGCGGTATCATTAGGTTACGGTGTATTGTTTGCGACAGTGGTAACTTTGGTACTTGTACCTTGTATCTACCTATTTATTGAAGATATTAAAGGTCAAGTTCGCCGAGGATTGGATGCACTGAAAGCTTAATTTTTATCAGTAAATTCTTAGGGGAAGCATTTGCTTCCCCTTTTTTGTGCCTGAATTCTATATACCAATTTGCATTCAATAGTGATCGCTCTGAGTAGATCACATTTGAACGCAAATTGGTATTACTTTGACTATATTTAAAAAGCTATGCTTTTTTCGAAGTATCGCTTGTGGTTATACCTAAAAGTATAAAGTGAAATAAAAGTGGTTTCTGGCAACTCATAAGCGTTTTCGAAAATCAGTCGTTTGTCATGGATGGCAAGTTGTATTTCTGATTGAAAGAGAAGGTGCTTATGAACAAGGAAGTGTTAAAAGTTCTGTTATTACCACTCGCGATTTTGGCTAATCATGCTCAATCTCAAGAAGTTTCCTATTCTCCTGCTGATCCTGCAATCACCAATGAAAAACAAATTCTATATTGGATGCAAAAGCGTGGCGAGCTTGCTGTTGATGCCAGTGACGCTGAAAAGAAGAAGGCATTGGAGCAATACCTTAAGCCTTTTTCAAATCGAAACCATCACTATCAATCTGATTTTGAAATAGAGTCTCAGCAAAAGCTATTAAATCGAAAAATACAAAAAAGATCGCTTTCTCCACAGCTGGTATTGGGTTCAAATCCTAGTGCGGAAAAAACAGTAAAAGTATTGGCGGTTCTGATTGATTTTCCTGATCTTCCATATAACGACAATCGATTAACTAGTGGTAGCACTCCGATGTATTACCCTAGTTATCCAGTTTCCCATTATGAAGGATTACTTTTTTCAGAAAATGGTTATGCTGGACCAAGTGGTCAAACACTTCGTACCGTTCGTCAGTACTATAAAGCAGTGTCAGGTGGGAGTTTTAATTTTACTGGAGAAGTAAAGGGGTGGTTTCGTGCTGAAAACGACGCATCATATTATGGTCGAAACGCTCCGGGAACCAATAATGATGTTAATGCACCTGAGTTAGTAAAAGAAGCAGTGAGACAGGCTGCTGTAACAATGAGTGCAAGTGAGCTTGCTAGTTATGATATTGAAGATCCAAATGATTTGGATAATGACGGAAACGTAAATGAAAGTGACGGCATCATTGATCATGTCGTAGTTTTTCATTCTAGTATCGGGGCTGAGGCTGGGGGAGGTTTTTTAAAGGAAAATGCTATCTGGTCACACCGTTTTTTTGTCGATCAAAGCACAAGAGGTTACACATTACCAGGTACAGATAAAAAAGTATTTGGGTATACAATACAACCCATTGATGCGGCTATTGGTGTTGTTTCCCATGAATTTGGGCATGATTTGGGGCTGCCTGATGAGTACGATACTACAGCTTCACCACAAGACCCAAACTCACCTGTTGGCTATTGGTCGATTATGTCTAGCGGTTCATGGGCTGGCGATATACCTGGGACGCTTCCAAGTGGATTTAGCCCATACGCACGATCTTATTTACAAAACCGGTATGGTGGTAATTGGGTAAGAGAGCGTCATATCACTTTCAATGACATTACCGATGAAGAAGTGGATTTCACTCTTCATTCAGCAGTCAACCACAATGAAATTAACCAACTTTCAATCTCAATACCTAATCCACCTGAGCCTTTTAAATCAGCCTATTCTGGAGATTATCAGTATTATTCTGGTGAGGGAGATGATCTTTCCCATAAAATGACTTTTGAAGTCACACTACCGCAGTCTAATCAGCTTAAGTTAACCGCAAAAGCCCATTGGGATATTGAAAAAAATTACGATTTTGCACAACTCGGTATTAACGGCCTTTCCATTCCCGGTAATCATACTGTTGAAAATAATAATAAAAATAATGCAACGAATATCATTACCGGAAAATCCAGTGAAATTGCAGGTGCAGAAGGTGAAGATGCTTGGGTAACCTTGGAGTTTAATATTAGTGAGTTTGCAGGACAAACTGCCGATATTGAGTTCCGTTATACCACTGACAATACAGGCGGTGGCTATGGAATCGTTTTAGACGATATTAAAATTTTAAACAATGGAGTTGAAATCTATAGTGATGATGCTGAAGTTGTAAGAGATATTAATTTTTCAGGATTTACCCGAATCGATGATAAAAGAACGACGGCTTCAGATAAGCGCTATTTGATCCAACTTAGAAATCATAGTGATATTGATCAGGGACTAAAGTTTGAAGGCTACGAACCAGGTGTACTTATTTGGCTAGAAAATAAAATTTATGAAGGTGGCAATAAAGCGAATGCCGTTAAACAGCACCCAGGGGAAAGTTTAATTGGTGTTATTGATGCCGATCAGGTATTGATTGGTTCGAAGGATTCTAAAGTTCAAGTTCGAGATGCTACGTTTAGTCAATACGATCAATCTTCATATGATGATGATACTCATCTATTCCATAATCCTCTTTTTAAAGATATTGATGATTATACTTCTCCAGAACAGCCTCAAAGTGGAATGATTTTGCCAAAACTAGGCGTGACTATAGAAGTTATTAATCAAGATCCAGATAGCAGTGAAGCAACTATAAGAATCAGTCGAAATGATCTTGGAAACATAAATAGCTTTAAAGTTGATATCAACAGTGAGATTAATAATGCAACAGTGAGCTTTTCGCCGACTGTTAGCGGTAATGAAGGTGAAGTGAGTCATCAATGGGATTTCGGTAATGGCACTACGAGCACTGAACAAGCTCCGACTCATACCTATGCTGAAGCAGGGAGTTATGTTGTTCGTTTAACGGTTAGAGATTCTAAAGGAAAGACAGCCAGTGCAACCAAGAGAATTACAATTAATCAAGATGCTAATGAGGAAGAGAAATCTGGCGGTAGTACTTTGTGGTGGCTTTATCTTATTTTCTTAATTCCATTGAGAAATAGAAAATAAACTAGAAGTCATTTTTAGAAATTAATGATAGATAGTGGAGTGGTGGTCGCTACTGGGCTCGAACCAGTGACCCCCTCCTTGTAAGGGAGGTGCTCTCCCAGCTGAGCTAAGCGACCTGGGATAATTACTAATGTTTTAATTCGTTAGTAAAAGAATGGTGGTCGCTACTGGGCTCGAACCAGTGACCCCCTCCTTGTAAGGGAGGTGCTCTCCCAGCTGAGCTAAGCGACCTGGGATAATTACTAATGTTTTAATTCTTCAGTAAAAGAATGGTGGTCGCTACTGGGCTCGAACCAGTGACCCCCTCCTTGTAAGGGAGGTGCTCTCCCAGCTGAGCTAAGCGACCTGGGATAACAACTCGACAACCGTCGTCGTTGTGTGGGGCGTATTATAGGGAGGAGGAAATTAGAGTCAACGGTTTTTATTAAAAAAATATTCGCTCGCTTTAAATTTGTCCGCTTTGATTGAAATCAACACGCCTGCCGCATAAAAAAACGCCTTTGAACCATTTTTAAAAAAGAATAAGCTTATTCTTTTGAGTTGTCGTTTACTTTCTGGACTCCTACAACGTTATTAGGTCGGGAAAATTAATAAATCATGCCGATACTGATACAATCTATTTCAACGTTCAAAGTGCAAGATAACGAATAACTCCATAGAGGAAGCAATTAGTTGAAGATTTTAGTGACAGGTGGTGCAGGGTTTATCGGTTCAGCATTGGTTCGTTATTTGCTGAATCACACTGAACATCAAGTGATGAATATAGATAAACTTACTTATGCTGGAAACCTTGAGTCACTGATAAGTATTCACGACCATCCCAATTATCAATTTTGTAAAGCTGATATCACGGATATGGCTTGCATGGAGCGTATTGTCGAGCAATTTGAACCAGATGCTTTGATACATCTAGCAGCGGAAAGCCATGTAGACCGCTCGATTGATACTGCATCTGATTTTATTAATACCAATATCGTAGGTACATACTCACTGTTGGAAGTAGCAAAGAACTATTGGTTGCAATTACCCTCTAACAAACAAGAAGACTTTCGTTTTTTGCATGTATCAACTGATGAAGTGTTTGGTGATTTAGCTATTAGCGATGCGCCATTTAAAGAAAACACCGCATATTCTCCCAGTAGTCCATACTCCGCCTCCAAAGCGGCGAGTGATCATCTTGTAAGGGCATGGCATCGAACTTACGGGTTACCTGTAGTCTTGACCAATTGTTCAAACAACTATGGTCCATATCAGTTTCCAGAGAAGTTGATCCCTCTAACGATTAATCATGCACTATTGGGTAAAGCAATTCCTGTATATGGTGACGGGCAACAAATTCGAGACTGGTTATATGTAGATGACCATGTAAAAGCCATGCTAAAAGTGCTGGAAAGTGGTGAAGTCGGAGAAACTTACCTAATCGGAGCTAACAACGAGAAAACAAACCTTGAAGTAGTTACCTCTATTTGCCATTTTCTCAATCAACAATGTCCTCAAAGACTAAATGGTTTATCAGGGTTTGAAGAGTTAATCACTTTTGTTAAAGATCGGCCTGGTCATGATGTTCGTTATGCAATTGATTCCAGCAAAATTTCATCTCAATTAGGGTGGAAGCCATCTGAGTCATTTGCCACTAGCATAGAAAAAACGGTCCTTTGGTATTTAGAAAATCAACAATGGTGTAAAAATGTCATTGAATGTGACCATATGAAGCATCCAGCTAGAACGGAAGATTAGGAATGAAAGGGATTGTTTTAGCTGGTGGTTCAGGAACTCGTTTGTATCCAATTACTCGAGGTGTTTCGAAGCAGTTATTGCCTGTGTATGATAAACCTATGGTGTACTACTCCCTTTCTACTCTAATGTTGGCGGGTATAAAGGATATTTTAATTATTACCACACCAGATGAGCAGTTTTTGTTTAAACGTTTGTTAGGTGATGGTTCTGATTTTGGTGTTAATTTAATTTATGCCACTCAAAGTCGTCCCGAGGGAATAGCGCAAGCCTTTATTATAGCGGAATCATTCATTGGCGATGAGGGTGTTTGTTTGGTATTAGGTGATAATATTTTTTATGGACAATCTTTTACTCAAACATTAAAGCAAGCTGCATCAAGGACAAAAGGAGCGACTGTTTTTGGTTATCAAGTCAAAGATGCCCAACGTTTCGGCGTAGTGGAGTTTGATGGTGAGGGTAAAGCCATTTCGATTGAAGAGAAACCTGAATATCCAAAGTCACAGTATGCGATTACCGGATTGTATTTTTATGATAATCAGGTGGTTGATATTGCCAAGTCTCTTAAACCATCTCGTAGACGAGAGCTTGAAATTACCGATATTAATCAACATTATCTGAAAGCCAACCAGTTAAATGTACAAATTCTGGGGCGCGGTTTTGCTTGGTTAGATACAGGCACTCATGACAGTCTTCACCAAGCATCTTCCTATGTGAGAACCATTGAGAATATACAAGGTATGAAAGTCGCCTGTTTAGAAGAAATAGCTTGGCGTAATGGTTGGTTATCAGAAGAGCAACTCGTTAAGAAGGGCCATGCCATGAACAACAATGAATATGGTCAGTATTTGTTGCGCTTGGTGTCACCATGAAGGTGATGATTTTGGGTGCCAATGGTCAAGTCGGAACTCATCTTGTAATTAGTTGTGCTCAAACAACTGATTTAGAAGTGCTAGCACTTTCAAGTTCTGAGCTAGATATACGAAGCCATACAGACGTTTTAAACAGTGTGAAAAGCTTTCAACCAGATGTCATCGTAAATGCTGCAGCTTACACACAGGTTGATAAAGCTGAGGTAGAACCTGACCTTGCTCATGCCGTAAATGCGATGGCTATAGAGTTTATAGCCGACGCAGCGAATGCAATAGATTCGGTTATTATTCATATTTCTACAGATTATGTATTCGATGGAAAAAATGACCTGTCATACAAGGAGCAAGATTTGCCAAATCCTCTAAATGTTTATGGCAAAACTAAATGGCAAGGAGAGCGGCTACTTTTGCAAAAAGCAAATAAGCCTATTTTGATTCGAACTTCATGGGTTTTTAGCGACTCAAAAAACAATTTTGTCTCTGCTATGCATAGCCTATCCAAGACAAGGAAAGAGTTATCAATAGTCGATGACCAAGTTGGTGCCCCTACATATGCTGGGCACTTGGCAGACGCAATTGTCAGCATTGCTAATAAGAGTATTACTAACCCTAAATTTTCGTTTGGTATTTACCACTTTAACGGAGAGCCTTTTGTAAGTTGGTTCGAATTTGCTAAAACCATATTTGAGCAAAGTGAACGTAGAGGATTAATTCAGAAGCAGCCTAAATTATGGCCTATTGCTAGTGAACAGTATCCGTCACTAGCTAAAAGACCTAAAAAAGCTTGTTTACAAACCTCCCAATTTTTTAAAAGTAACAACTCCTTGTCCAGAGATTGGCGAAAAGGGTTAGATTTAGTACTTTCTGCCAAGGAAAAAAGTAAACATGAAAGTGATTAATACCGATTTACCTGATGTGAAGATCATAGAGCCTCAAGTCTTCATGGATGAACGCGGTTTTTTTATGGAAACTTGGCAGCAGCAAAAGTTTGAAGAGCTAGTTACAGGAAAGCCAACTCAGTTTGTGCAAGATAATTATTCAAAGTCTGTAGCAGGTACTTTGAGGGGCCTGCACTTTCAATCACCACATAGCCAAGGAAAGTTGATTCGAGTGCTATCAGGAAAAATTTTTGATGTAGCCGTAGATATTCGGCCACAATCTGAATATTTCGGAAAGTGGGTAGGAGTATGTTTATCTGAAAGCAATCACCGGCAGTTATGGATACCTGAAGGCTTTGCTCATGGTTTTTATGTGCTGAGTGAAACCGCTGACTTAGTGTATAAATGTACTGACTATTATCATCCTGAAGCAGAGTTTACATTGCAATGGGATGATAGCGAATTAGGCATAAACTGGCCTAATTCAGAATCTCCTCTATTATCAGAAAAAGATCAAACAGGGTTATCGTTTAAAAAGTGGAAAGAAAGCGTGTAACGCATCTAAATTATAACGGCGCACTCTAGCTTTATCTCACTAAATAGTAAAAGTCTGTGTGAAGATAACTCTGTTGAATTATAATCTTCGCAATGTAAAAAATTCATAATTAATGGCTTATATACTACATATAGCTAAATCAATATAAAATGACGCACTCAGCTGGAGTTAAAAGAAATTTAGGCAAGACAAATCGGTGAAGGCATAGTTATTCTACGTCGAAACGATTTGACGCGGCATAAATTTCTTTTAAACCAGCCTATAAGGAGCTTCTGTGGAGGCACACTTTTTTGTTACATCAATTTATAAGGTGTCTACATTATTGCATTGATGTGCCTCAAATTGCGCCCCCACAGATAGCTCTGAGCATGTCATTTTATATTGATTTAGCTATAAGTGGTATGTCGTCATAAACGGTATAACTAGGAATATAAATGAAAGCAGTGATCCCCGTTGCAGGTCTAGGCACCAGAATGTTGCCAGCTACCAAAGCCATCCCTAAAGAAATGTTGCCTTTAGTGGATAAACCATTAATTCAATATATTGTGAATGAATGCGTTGCTGCCGGTGTTACCGAAATCGTGCTGGTCACTCACGCCAGTAAAAATGCCATTGAAAACCACTTTGATAAGTCTTACGAGCTAGAATCTACGCTGGAAAAGCGGGTTAAACGACAACTTTTAGAAGAAATCCAATCTATTTGCCCTAAAGATGTCACCATTATGCAAGTGCGTCAAGGTGAGGCGAAAGGCCTTGGTCATGCCATTTTATGCGCTAAGCCTTGCATTGGGGATAATCCATTTATGGTGGTGTTGCCAGATGTGATTTTGGATGAATACTCAGCAAATCAGAAAACAGAAAATCTTGCTGCGATGAAAGCGAGGTTTAAGGAATCAGAAGCGAGCCAGATTATGGTTGCTCCAGTACCTAATGAAGATGTAAGCAAGTACGGTATAGCTGATTGCGATGGTGTATCTCTGAGTATTTCGGAGTCTACACAAATTGTTAAAATGGTAGAAAAGCCTGAAGTTAACCAAGCCCCGTCAAATCTAGCCGTTGTCGGTCGTTATGTGTTGTCGAAAAATATTTGGCCGCTACTTGAAAAAACGCCAATGGGGGCAGGGGATGAAATTCAGTTAACTGATGCGATTGATATGCTCATCGAACAGGAAACGGTTGAAGCTTTTCATATGTCAGGTAAGTCTCATGACTGTGGTGACAAACTGGGTTATGTAACTGCTTTTGTAGAATATACATTGAATGATGCAAAGTTAGGTCCAGCCTTTAGAACAGAGCTGAAGCGCTTACTTGAACCTAAAAACATCAGTTGAACGCTCAATAAGTTAACATCTATCTGAGTTAGGGATGATTTCAACGTTTTCATCATTTATCTAATTGATGGAACACTCTACGCTCACAAGCTTGCTAAAATGCCCGCTAGCAGCGTTGTAACTTTTGCAAGTAGTTGTAACTACTTGCTGCAAGCTACGCCTTACTAGCACTCATTTTTTATCGCCATACAAAGCTGGCGTTACTACGTTTCTACGCTTGAGAACGTAGCCAACTGATGTTTTAGGTTCAACAATAAACTATGTGTTAGTATTCGCTCTTCGCTTTAAGACAGTAAAGGACATATCATGTCTCGTAAATATTTTGGTACCGACGGCGTCCGTGGACGTGTGGGTAGCTTTCCTATCACTCCGACTTTCGCAATGCAGCTTGGTTGGGCTGCGGGTACGGTTTTAGCTTCTAGTGGAACAAAAGAAGTGCTGGTGGGCAAAGACACGCGGATTAGTGGTTACATGCTGGAATCCGCGATGCAAGCTGGCTTTACAGCTGCAGGCATCAATGTAGCCCTTATTGGTCCAATGCCAACACCTGCTGTGGCTTATTTAGCATCGACGTTCCGTGCAGATGCAGGTGTGGTGATCAGTGCTTCTCACAACCCTTATTATGATAATGGTATTAAGTTTTTCTCAAACGCAGGCATAAAATTAACAGATGGGCAAGAATTAGAAATTGAAGCCTTGTTAGAGCAAGCCATTGAACGTGGTGATATGCCGTGTGCTGAAGCCAAGCAAATCGGTAAAGTTCGTCGAATAAATGATGCCGCAGGTCGGTATATTGAGTTTTGTAAAGGTACTTTCCCTAAACATCTTTCGTTAAATGGTTTAAAAGTCGTTGTCGATTCAGCGAACGGAGCGGCTTATCAAATTGCGCATAAAGTCTATGCCGAACTCGGTGCTGACGTGATCAGTATTAATGATAACCCTGATGGATTCAACATTAATGAAGAGTGTGGCGCGACCCACTTAGATAGTTTGCAACAAGCTGTCGTTGAACATAGTGCTGATGTTGGTATAGCTTTAGACGGTGATGCGGATCGCGTGATGTTTGTCGATCATCAGGGTGAAGTTGTTGACGGAGACGAAATCCTATTTATCTTAGCTCAGGCAGCTCACCAAACAGGAACGCTGGAAGGTGGTGTTGTTGGAACTTTAATGTCAAACCTTGGCTTAGAGTTAGCATTGAAAGAAATGGGTATTCCATTTAGACGTGCCAAAGTCGGTGACCGCTATGTGGTTGAGCAATTAAAAGAAACTGGATGGGGCCTAGGTGGCGAAGGTTCAGGGCATATTCTTTGTCTTGAAGAAACTACAACTGGTGATGGTATTGTGGCATCACTTCAAGTGCTTGAAGCCATGATGTTATCTAACAAAACTTTGGCTGAATTAAAGTCTGGAATGACCAAGCTTCCTCAAGTTCTCATTAATGTTCGACTTAAAGCAGATAATGCTAATGAAGTGATGGCTTCAAATGCGGTACAGGCTGCTGTTGAGCAAGCAGAAAAGACATTAGGTGATGAAGGTCGTGTGTTGTTAAGAAAGTCTGGAACTGAGCCCTTGATTCGAGTTATGGTTGAGTCGACCAATTTTAACCTTACTCAATCACAAGCTGAATTTATTGCCAGTGCAGTAGAGCAAGCTGCTTAAGATTATGGCGTGTTGATCTTTCAGGATTAAATTTTGTGCTATTTGAGCACTTTTCTGCTCACAACAAAGAACAGGAAGTGCTCAAAAGCATCGAAGACAACGTAAATTGGTCACTTCTGCTGCGTTATCGTCTGTTTATGTGGGGAAGCCACACTTCACAAACTCTGCCTTGCATAAGATAACCAATTTATCGCTGCAAAAATAAACACGAAAGATCAACGCGCCCTAGTCAGACACAGTTACCTTTCACTGTGTCTAACTACTTGTACTTATAAAATGTGAGACTTAATGACAGACATAACTCCTAGCTCAAAGCGTAATGGAATCAGTTTAACCTTTATCGGTGGCCTCGGATTATTTTCGGGGCTTCTTTTATTTGCAACCAGTACATTGTTTGCAGTTGCTCTCATTGCTTTTGCTACTGGTGCCGTGACTCTTATTTTAGGCATTGCTAAACTTCGGCAACCAAAAGTGAGCATTGAGTTTACTGAAACAGGGTTTATTTATTACCATGTCAGAGGACAATTCGCTGTAGAGTGGGATAATATTCAGCGTGTAGACATCCCCTCTGTTTATAAGAGCATGGAACATGTTCAGCTGCCCTATGTCGGTATTAAGGTGAAATCCATTAATCAGGTGTTAGATTCGATTTCACCACGATTAGCGACAGGCTTACTGACAGAACAAAGGCCATTATTGATGACGGCGGGTGCACAATCTGGAGATGATACGGCATTAGAAATTTATCTAAACCATGAGTTTATGCCATTAACTGTCAATGACGAAAGGTATCGAGGTGTATTGGCTATGTTTGGCCGCCGCTGTTTGATGTTATCCGAACACCTTGGCTATCATTTGTATATTCCGGCAGATAGCTTAGATAGAGAATTGGACGATTTTATTAAGTTGCTGCGTCAGCGACAGCAGCAACATCAAAAAACATATACTCGCTGAAATCCTGCATCTTCAGGTATCACGAGTATAGACAGATTTTATTGAGCTTTTTCTATAGGGGTAACATTATAGGCATCGTTATTCTCAATAGCTTGATTAGAGAAGCGAGAGCCTATAAATTGCCCGCCTTCAAAAATTTCAATGCTGTCACTTCTGGCTTCACCATCAAAGAGTCCTGTCGAAGTGATGACTAATCGGTCGCAACTGAGCTTGCCTTTGAATGTACCAGAAATACTTACTTCTTTACAGTTGAGCTCACCTTCGATGGTTCCACTTTTTTCTATCGTCACAGTAGACTTAGAGCTAATTGCTCCATTTAAATTCCCACCCACGAGAGCATCACCTGAAAATTCAGTATCACCTGTTATTTGAGTGCCATCGGCGATGTAAGTTAAGCCCGAAGATTTATTTTTTTTACTTAACATTAGATTAGATTGCTCTCTTTTATTCGATTGATATTGATAGTATCTTTCTCAATAACAATGTTCAAGCCAGAATATCTGCAATCTAATGGTAATAGTGGTCAAACCTCAGTAATTTTTATCGCATTAGTTGGGCAAGGTTCTACACAGGCTCCACAGCCAGTGCAAGCTTGAGTATCAATGATAGGTATGGGGGCTTGATTGATTCTGAACTCAAATCGAATCGCTTCTGGTTCACACATATCTTGGCAGCTTTGGCACCAAACTCCATTATGAGCAAGACAATTATCCTTAACTTGCGCTTTTATTTCCCATGGCTGAGCTTGTTTAATGTCAAAAATGGGCTCTTTACAAGCATTAACGCACTGTTCGCAAAAGGTGCATTCTCCCTTATTAAAGTCTACTTCGGGAAACCCACCATCTCCTCTGAAGATGATCTTAGTTTCACAGGCGGTAATACAAGCATCGCAACGACTGCAAATATCTGTAAACTCTATATCTTGTTTTACCCAAGGTGGTCGATTAGCGTCTATTTTGCGGCGGCTAAATAATCGCCTACGGCCCAGATTTACTCTGCTAGTCATATTTTGCACTTATTCTCAGTTATAGGTATACAAGCAATCACCTATGATATTTGTGTATAAATCATAAGCTTAATGGCTGTTGTAATCATCCCTTTACAAAAGAAAACTTGATCGCTGTCAATTTTACACTTGATCTAGTTAACAAAGTAAGCACTTTGGCACAGTATGTAAAGAAGAGTTCAATACTAAAAAGAGCAAGAACAATGAGTAAAGGAACGAAGTATTTGGCAAAAGAGCCAGATGAAAATGGCTTTATCCATTATACCGATGAAGAGCACGATACTTGGAAGCAACTATATGCTCGACAAGAAGTTAATTTACCCGGCCGAGCCTGTAAAGAATATCTAGATGGCATTGAAAAACTGCAAATGCCAAAAGATCGAATTCCTCAATTAAGTGAAATTGATTCGGTTTTACAAGCAACGACTGGGTGGAAAACAGCTGCTGTACCCGCGCTGATTTCATTTGGACGCTTCTTTGAATTGTTGGCAACAAAACAATTTCCTGTTGCGACATTTATTCGTAATAAAGATGAATTTGACTATCTGCAAGAACCCGATATTTTCCATGAAATTTTTGGCCATTGTCCACTGTTAACGAACCCTTCTTTTGCCAACTTTTCTCATACCTATGGGAAACTTGGATTGGCTGCGAGTAAAGAAGAGCGAGTTTTTTTAGCTCGATTGTATTGGTTCACTGTAGAATTTGGACTAATGAAGTCTTCATCAGGTGATTTAAACATCTATGGTGGAGGCATATTAAGCTCACCTGGGGAAACCATGTACGCAATGAGCAATGAGCCAGAGATTCAGCCGTTCGACTTATTAAGTGTTCTGAGAACACCTTATCGTATTGATATTATGCAGCCTATTTACTATTTAATAGAGAGCATGGATTACTTAGATGAAATCGTAAAAATGGATATTATGGAGACGGTAAAGCAAGCCCGTCAACTAGGATTATTTGAACCAAAATTTGAACCAAAAGCTAAAGCTAGTTAAAAGCTACTTAGGAGAACAATAATGAGTGAATTATCACAAATGAAGTGTGTGTCTTGCCACGGAGATGCACCAAAAGTAACAGATGAAGAATTAGCAGAATTGGTTCGTATGGTACCTGACTGGTGTGTAGAAGTGCGTGATGGCATTATGCAGCTTGAGCGAGTATTTAAATTTAAAAACTTCAAAGAAGCCTTAGCATTTACCAATAAATTAGGCGCACTAGCCGAAGAAGATTTTCATCATCCTGGTATTCTTACCGAGTGGGGAAAAGTGACAGTAACTTGGTGGTCACATTCTATTAAAGGTCTCCATAAGAATGACTTCATTATGGCGGCGAAAACGGATGATTTATTAAGCTGATTGTCAGTTTGAGTTCAAATTGAAAAGCTAAATTTAATCAGCATGTTATTTGTTTAGCATGCTGGTTTTTTTATGTTTAAGAAAAAATTGTGTAAACAAGACTTGCCAGAAACGTAATAAACTAATAACTTATAGCCTCTTTTCTCTCCACAGTCTTCTTATCGGTATATTGTCACAAGTTTGAGGATGTAACCTAGAAGCGACAAAGGATATAGTGGATTATGCGCTTGGAAATTAGTTGCCATGATCGTGTAGGCTTGGCAAAAGATATATTAGAAGTGTTAGAGCAATATGGCATCAATTTATTAGCCATTGATGCCAGCAATTTTGGGTTTATTTACTTACAATTTGCGGAAATCGGTTTCGAAACCCTCAGTGAGTTAATGCCACAATTAAGAAAAATTGAAAGCGTTACTGATGTTAGAACCGCTTCTTTCATGCCTTCCGAGCAAAAGCATTATGCTTTAAAAACCTTATTAAAAACCTTACCTGACTTAGTTTTCTCTATTGATATTAAATCCAATGTTCGTATCGTCAATGAATCCGCTTTGCTCGCACTAGAACTTGAAGAAGAACAAGTGATAGGTCAGCCTTTAAGCTCATGGGTAAACGGTTTTAGCTTTGGTCGTTGGCTTACCGAACCAGAAAGCCTTTCTCAAGCCGCTCGTGTTCATATTGGTAGCAATGAGTATTTGGCCGAAGTTCTTCCTATATATTTACCTGATGAGGCAAAAGACGAAAGCGAACCAGTATTAGTAGGTGCTGTAGTTTCATTAAAATCGCCAGCAAGAGTAGGTAAACAGTTTAATGCTCTGCAAAGTCAAATAGTTGGTTTTGAAACCGTTCTTGCAGTTAGTGAGCTGATGAAAAAAGTATTAACGACTGCAACTCGTATGTCTCAACTTGATGCGCCATTGTTGATCACTGGTGAAACGGGTACTGGGAAAGAGCTAATGGCCAAAGCGAGCCACGAAGCTAGCTTACGCCGTGAAAAGCCATTTATAGCCATCAACTGTGCTGCTCTGCCTGACAGTATTGCAGAAGAGTCGTTATTTGGTGTTTACCAAGATGGCGAAGTAATAAAGCGCGGGCTTGTTGATGAGGCTAAAGGCGGCACCATCTTTTTTGATGAAGTTGCAGAAATGTGCTCAGGCGCTCAGGCCAAACTTCTGCGTTTACTACAAGACGGGTCATACCGACGCGTGGGAGGAACGAGTGAAATTCGTGCGGATGTTCGAATCATTTGTTCAACTCAGAAGAACTTGGCTGAGCTATGCCAAGAAGGGAAGTTCAGAGAAGCGTTGTATTATCGAATTAATGTATTGAGCTATCACATTCCGGCATTAAGAGAGCGAAAACAAGATATCATTCCTTTAACAGAGATGTTCCTTGAGCATTACAGTCAACAGCTTTCTAGTCCTACTCGTCGTCTCTCTGGTCCGTGCAAAGAGCTTTTACTTAATTACGCTTGGCCGGGCAATGTCCGACAGTTGAAAAATGCAATATTCAGAGCCGTATCCATGCATAGTGGTGGTGTGGAACTAACACCAGAGCAGCTTAAGCTTCCATCGTATGCCGAAGGGTTTGGCTACTTTGATAATGATTTCGAAGGCAGCTTAGATGAAGCGATGAAACAGTTTGAAGCAAGCTTGCTTCGCCGATTGTATCCAGCTTACCCAAGTACTCGTCAGCTTGCTAAAAAATTGGGCGTTTCTCATACTGCCATTGCAAATAAGCTGCGAGATTATCGAATTTCGAAGAAGAAATGATGGCATAAAAAGTCACCTTCAACTTGCTCGCAATATACGTTTTAAGCAGTTTGATAAAAAAAACAGTGTGATTTAGCTCACGCTGTTTTCTTTTATTCAAAATTACTGTATTCATATATGCCAAATAATTTAAATAAGGCTGAAACTAGTCAGGCTCCCTCTGAAAAATTAGTTTCAGCGACCCTACTTAGGAGTATTCATGAAATTAGCTACTTATAATAATGGTCGCCGTGATGGGCAATTGATGTTGGTTAGCCGAGACTTAACCAAAGCTGTTGCAGTTCCAGCTATTGCACACACGATGCAACAATTAATGGACTCATGGGATTTGCTTGAGCCACAACTAAAAGAGTTGTATGAAGCATTAAATGATGGTCAATTAGAGAACACAGTTGATTTTGATGAAAGCCAGTGCCTTTCTCCTTTCCCACGTGCTTATCAGTGGGCTGATGGTAGTGCATACGTAAACCATGTTGAACTTGTTCGTAAGGCTCGTAATGCTGAAATGCCTGAAACATTTTGGACTGATCCTTTAGTTTATCAAGGTGGATCAGATAGCTTTATTGCGCCACGTGCTGATATTGAGCTAGGTAGCGAAGAATGGGGTATCGATTTTGAGTCTGAAATTGCGGTAGTGACTGACGATGTACCTATGGGCGTTACTTCAGAAAAGGCTGCTGGTCACATCAAACTTTTAATGTTAGTCAATGACGTATCTTTACGTGGGTTAATTCCAGGTGAACTTGCTAAAGGCTTTGGATTCTTCCAATCGAAACCATCAAGCAGTTTTTCTCCTGTAGCTATCACTCCTGATGAGTTAGGTGATAAGTGGCAAGAAAGCAAGGTTCATTTACCTCTTGTAACTCACTTGAATGAAGAATTATTTGGCCGCCCAAATGCTGGTGTAGATATGACGTTCGATTTTGCAACTTTGGTTTCTCACGTTGCTAAAACCCGCCCAATGGGCGCTGGTGCAATCGTTGGTTCAGGTACAATTTCAAACTACGATCGTAGCGCAGGCTCAAGCTGTCTTGCTGAAAAACGTATGCTTGAAACCATCGCTGACGGTAAACCAAGCACTTCATTTATGAAGTTTGGTGATCGTGTTCGTATTGAAATGTTTGATGATCAAGGTAACAGCATTTTTGGTTCAATCGATCAAAAAGTGGTTGAGTATAAAGCTTAACTTTCACTAGACATTTAAACGGGGCTTTATGCCCCGTTTTACGTTGGGAACAATAAAATGAAACTTTATGGTTATTGGCGTTCAAGTGCCGCTTATCGTGTTCGCATTGCTCTTAATTTAAAAGGGTTGCAGGCTGAGCATATTTCAGTACATTTGGTTAAAGACGGTGGTCAGCAACATAAACCAGAGTATATTGATCTTAATCCTCAAGAGTTAGTACCTACTTTAGTTATTAAAAATACTGCTTCTGAAAGTGAGTTAAAACTTACTCAATCCCTTGCAATTATTGATTACCTAGAACAAGTTGCCCCGGATGTTAATCTGTTGCCAAAATCTGCGGCCAGTCGTGCTGTAGTCAATAGTATGGCGTTGCTGGTGGCGTGTGATGTGCACCCGTTAAATAATCTAGGCATTCTTCAATACTTGTCTAATGAGTTAGAAGTGAGTGATGAACAAAAGTCAGCGTGGTATCACCACTGGATCCATAAAGGATTTAAAGCTTTAGAAGTATTGTTAGAGCAACACAGTGGTCAGTATTGCTTTGGAGATTCAGTGACTCTTGCAGACGTCTGTTTGATCCCACAAGTGTATAACGCGAAGCGATTTAACGTGCCGTTAGATGATTATCCGAATATCAATCGAATTTGGGATAATTGTAATCAATTAGATTCGTTTAAAATGGCATTGCCTGAAAATCAGGAAGATGCGGTTATTTAGGCATTAAAAAGGGCAAACCAGAGGTTTGCCCTTTTACTGTTCATTTCAACAAAACTAATATAGTTAACTGGTTTGCTCTTTCTTATTTTGCTCTTTATTACTTTCAGTTTTACTATTTTCAAGTTGCAGTTGCTCAAGTTTAGTTCTTGCTTTCTCTGCGTCATCTGCACTTTTTAACGCTGCTATTTGCTCTTTAGTCATTTTTTCACTGGCTTTAACAACGTCAGCTTCGACAACGGAATCAGGTTTACCATCTGTTAAACCACTTTGTTGTGCTGGTAGTGCATAGTTTTTTCGAGTGATAGGATTTTCTACACCACGCAAGCCTCCATCAAAACCTTTGCGATAATTGGGTTGCTTATCATCAGAACCAAATTCATTTATGATTACTTTAGGTTGCGCTTGAAGCCTAGTAACTTCTGAGTTTTCTACATCATCGAAACGGTTCACATCGGCTTCTGTTCCATCAGCAAAGCGAAAACCGAATATAACAGTTTCAGTAGATGGTGTACTTGATGGTGATTGAGGTTTTGGTTTATTGATAACCAATTGTGCCTGTGAGTCAGAATCAGAAATCATTTGGGCAATTGAACCGAATGCGCTAAAAGCACTTCCTTGATCTGTGCCTAATATTAACTGATGTACTAGAGCATAAGCTTGATCTCGTTGTGGCTGTTGATAGAAGCTGTTGTCACGCTCGCTATCAAAAATTGCCATAATTTGATTAAAAACCATTAGCATTCCATCTGGTTGTGAATAAACGCTAGAAATAGCTGATGCTGCGGGTTGTTGATAGGCTGCTTCTGGAGCAGCTGCAGAATTTACACCTATGCCGCCAAGTGACATGTTATCACCTCATTATGATGATCAAATGAAGCCATTGCATGAATATAGATTGTAATTCAGCTTTGGCTGATATGTACACTAAAGTATATAGCCGAGGTTCTAAAATGCAGCTTAAACTTTGTTAACCTAAAAAGTGCTGAATTAATGGGGATCTCAGAGAGTTAATTGAAGAAAAGAATGGCATTTGATTAATGAAATTGTGGGCTGAACAGCATTATTCAGCCCAATAAAAGGCTAGAGCGTGTTGGGCTTTCGTGATAGTTTTTGCAGCGATAAATTGGTTATCTTATGCAAGGCGGAGCTTGTGAAGTGTGGTTACTCCACATGAGCAAGCGATAACGCAGCTGAAGTAGCCAATTTACGCTGTCTTCGATGCTTTTGAGCGCTTCCTGCTTTGTGTTGTGACCAGCTCACTTAGATTACTAAGCTTCACCGCTCACGCCTCGAACAGAAAACGCTCAAATAGCACAAAATCTAATCCTGAAAGATCAACACGATCTAAAGTCAAGCTACTTGCTTATGGTCATCAGGTAGAGGTACGTTTGAGTAGAATTGCTCTTCATCCAATTGACCTTCCGATTTACCTACAACAACAGCTGTCATCATATCTCCGGTTACATTCGTTGCAGTACGGATCATATCAATCACTCTATCAATGGCTGCAATAAAGGCGATACCTTCAAGTGGCAAGCCAATAACACCTAATGTTACCGTTAACATCACCATAGCGCTTCCTGGAACACCGGCGGTTCCAATAGAAGCAACGGTTGCCGTAACTGCGATTAAAACATAATCAGTTGTATCTAATGGGATGCCATAAATTTGAGCAATAAAAATCGCAGCGATTGCAGGATAAATTCCTCCACAACCATCCATATTCATGGTGGCGCCCATAGGCAGTACAAAGGAGCGATAGCCTTTAGACACCCCCATAGATTCACTGCAGCGGGTACTTGCTGGCAAAGTACCAAAGCTTGACGCAGTAGTGAAAGCAACGAGTTGAGCTGGTAGAGCTTTACGGAAAAACTGAATAGGGTTTAATTTTGCTACAAATGTTACAAAACCACCGTAAACAAAAATTATGTGAATAAAAGCGGCTAAATAGATTGCGCCAATAAATTTAGCTAACGGTAACATTGTGGATAATCCGTATTCACCAACAACCCATGCCATTAATCCAAATACACCAATTGGCGTCAGTTTCAACACTAAGCTTGTTAGGCTGTACATTACCTCAGCACCGGCATCTATGGCTTGTTTCAGAGGCTGCGCTTTTTCACCAACCTTATTAATTGAAATACCTATTAATGCGGCAAATACGATAATTTGTAAGACTTTCCCTTCAGCTAAAGCAGCAAATGGATTTACGGGGATCATATCCAATAAAACTTGTGCAAAACCGGGGATATTTCTCTCCCGAACTTCAGAGGTCGCAAGCTGCATTGTGCCCCCCATGTCTATTAAGCTACCTATGGTTAATCCAATTAAAGAAGCTAAAGCACCGGTTATCATAAACATGGTAAGGGTTTTGGCGGTTAACCATTTAAGGCTACCGTCAGCAGAATTGTGCCCTGTAATACTGGTAACGATTGCACAGAAAATTAGCGGTGCGACTAACATTTTTATCGCACTAATAAATAAATCACCTAGAGGTTTTAATACCGTTGCTTGCTCACCAAAAATGAGACCTACCGTGGCACCAAGCACGAAACCAGCAATTACTTTTTGCCAGAAAGGGATCTGTTTTAATTTTTGTAGAAACATGAGTTGTCCATAATTAAATTGCAAGATGATAAAAAGAAAGCGAGCGGTACAGCAGATCTCTAACTTTTAGGTAACAATATTATTTTTACTAATACTTATTCTATAGGTACTAGGTTAACAATAACAAATGTCATTTTTTTATAATATATAGTAATAAAGTTAGTTGTTTTTATTCCTTGATGTTATTTTGAACAACCTTGCATCCAGATATGATGTTGCTACATGTTAAAGCGTTTTATTCAAACGCTTTGTTGTGGTCTTGAAGTCAAGGAGTATAATCCCCATCTTTGACTCTGAATTAGTTAACGAGAGAAGTCTATTTTGAAGACATTTGGTCAAAACCTTGCCATTTTAGATAATCCATGTGGTAAAAGAGCGCTGAGCGGTATTCGTCGAGGCATTGAGCGTGAAGCGTTAAGAGTGAAAAGTGATGGACAGCTCTCATCAAAGCCTCATTCTAAAGCACTGGGTTCTGCACTAACACATTCTCGTATTACCACAGACTATAGTGAATCCTTATTAGAGTTCATTACACCCGTTTTTGACGATATTCCTAGTTTATTTAATGATTTAAAGAAGACTCATATTTACACCATTAACAACATCGATTCAGAGGTTTTATGGCCTGTGAGTATGCCTTGTTTTGTTAAAGAGCCAAGTAAAATTCCTGTTGCGCAATATGGTGATTCTAATGTCGGCAAGCTGAAGACTCTATATCGAACTGGTTTGACTCATAGATATGGGGCTCAAATGCAGGTCATATCAGGTGTTCACTTTAATTTTTCTGTCAGCCAAGATTTATGGAATATCTTGTATGAGCAATCAAATAAAGCGTTGTCTTTAGATGAATTCATTTCTGAGTCTTATTTTGGTTTAATTCGAAATTACCGCAAACAAATGTGGATACTCCCTTATTTGTTTGGTGCGTCACCTGCACTGTGTGGCTCATTTTTAAAAGGTTTAGATACTGATCTTACGTTTGAAAAGTCAGGTCTAGGTACATTGTATTTACCTTATGCCACATCACTTCGAATGAGCGATTTAGGCTATACCAATAAAGAACAAGAAACTCTAGGGATAAGCTATAACTCGCTGTTAGATTATCTAGAAGGAATGAAACGTGCGATTCGTTTACCTTCAGAGAAATTTGCAGATATTGGGGTGAGGGTAGATGACGCATATCGCCAGCTGAACGCTAATATTTTGCAGATTGAAAATGAGTTTTATGCTCCTATTCGTCCGAAGCGTGTTGCTCATGCAGGTGAAAAGCCATCTGACGCATTAGCTCGTGGTGGTGTTGAATATATTGAGGTAAGAGCGTTAGACGTGAATCCTTATTCACCGTTTGGTATCAGTGAAGAACAGGTACGCTTTTTAGACTTATTTTTACTGCATTGCTTATTGTCTCCATCTGAACACATCAATGATTTAGATGAGAAAGAGATGTCAGCCAACTTGGAAAAAATTATTTTACAAGGTCGCAAGCCGGATTTGCAGCTGAAACGAGACGGAAAAGCAATAAAAGTTAATCAGTGGTTGTCAGAAATTTTTGAGCAGTTGGAGCTGTTAGCTGAACTGATGGACGATGATGGTTCTCAAGAATATCATGATGCCTTAGTGTTATGGAAACAAGGCATTAGCAGTCCAGAATCGACTCTGTCAGGCAGAGTGTTGAAAGAATTTGTTAATCAAAATAAAGACCATGGAACTTGGGTGTTGTCATTGGCTAATAAATATCAGCAGCAGTTATCTAACATGCCACTTACTGATGATGAAATATCAGATTATCAACAACAAGCCGAGACATCATTGCTTCAACAACAGCAAT
This sequence comes from Parashewanella curva, assembly GCF_003675895.1. Lineage (GTDB taxonomy): Bacteria > Pseudomonadota > Gammaproteobacteria > Enterobacterales > Shewanellaceae > Parashewanella > Parashewanella curva. Next base: position 25,764 of record NZ_ML014754.1, on the reverse strand, counting down.
TAGAACAGGCATCAACGCAATCATTTGATGATTATTTGCAAGATTACTTTCACTACTTAAAGGAATAGTTGGGTGAAGCTGGCACTAATAGCAATTGTAACGCTCACACTTATGGCATGCTCTAGCCGAGCTCCTCAGAGTTGTAGCCAAGTGTCTAGTTATTTAGTGCCAGATTCGGATCAAAATTTATACTCAGTAATGATCCTTGATATTGATGGTGTTCCTGTACCACCTCAGCCAGTTTATCAATTGACTAAAGGTGAACATAAAATCAAGGTTGCGGCACTCATTCACGCACCAGATCTTGATATAGCCCTCAAATATCGAGTTCCGAAAACTCGTAGTCTATCGTTTGACGCAGGTTATCGTTACCATTTAGCGGCTAAATTGAAAGAACCACTGCCTTCAAGCGTATTAAATACGGACTATTGGCAAGTGGTGACATGGAAAAAGCAAGAGGTTACATGTGACAAACAGGGAAATAAAAACAGAACGCCTGATTAAAAGAGGAATTATTTCAATTGGGCTTTTGGCTCTTGTAGGTTGTGCAACACCACCGCCACAAAATCCTGATAATATATGTGAGATCTTTAAAGAGCATCGTAGCTGGTACGATGCTGCTAAAGACGCTCGTGATAAATGGGGCGTTCCGGTACATGTTCCAATCGCCATGATGTATCAAGAAAGTTCTTTCAGACATAATGCAGCCCCACCAATGGAATATTTTTTAGGCTTTATTCCAATAGGTCGAGCAAGCTCCGCGTACGGATATGCTCAAGCTAAAACCATGACTTGGGATGATTACGTGAGAGAAACAGGTAATAGCTGGTCAAGTCGCTCAAATTTTGACGATGCTATGGATTTTATGGCCTGGTTCATCTATAAAACTCATAAAATTAACGGGGTTTCTAAGTGGGATGCTAAACGACAATACCTCAATTACCATGAAGGTTGGGGCGGGTATCGTCGAGGTACTCAAAATAAAAAGAAATGGCTTTTGAGAGTTTCTAACAAAGTAAACAGTCGCTCACATAGATATGCTAAGCAATATAGTTTATGTAAGAAAGACCTTGACCGTTCTTGGTTATGGCGTCTATTTTTCGGTTAACTGACTTTTTGGGTATCTTGAGTTTTATACTGGCGGGCGTTTTTTTTCGCCCGCTTTTGTAAGTACATTTCAGAATCTGCTTTTTTAAAAGCTAGCTGCCAGTTGTTTTCGTATTTAGCTATACCATAGCTAAATTCAACCCCTGATTCGTGCGCTAACTGTTTTTGGGTACGAGCAATTTTTTGCTTTAATTGAGTTATAGGTCCATGAATAATCACGGCGAATTCATCTCCACCGAATCGGCCTAATAATCCACCGTCCGATAAATTACTTTTTAGAGCATTTGCTAAAGACAAAATCGCAGTATCACCCGCTTGGTGACCAAGGTTATCATTGATACTTTTTAAGTTGTCCATATCAATGAGGATCAAAAAGCTGCCTAAATGAGGCTTGAGCTTCCAAGTTTTGAGCTTTTTTTCAAAGGCTTGACGATTAAAAAGTTCGGTTAAAGAATCAAAGTTAGCTAACTTATGAATTTGCTTATTTTTTTGGTACAAACTTAGTGCGTTACATGCCTCTTGAGTCAGAACGCTAACCAAATTGCTATCGTAGTCATTAAAAGCTTCGTATTGGCTGCTATCTAAATTCAGCATTCCAAACAATTTGTTGTCAATGTAGATTGGAGTCGAAAGGGTTGAGCGGATCGGTTTTGGACATGCCCCTTTAAATATATTTTGCGCTTGCTGTGAGAGCTCTTTATTAGCCCCAATTTCATTGATGTCGTTAATCACCACTACGCGGTCACACTTACCCTGTGAGAGCTGATATTGGAAAGAATCTTCCAAATGGAAATCCACCTTATTTAACTTACTTTGATCAACACCTACAACAGATTCATAAGTTAATTTATTGGTGTCATGGTCAAGAACCACGATGCTACCCATTTCCGCACCATTGATAGAACGAATAGATTTATTCAACAAAGCATCTAAAAAGTCTTGTTGATCATGATATTGATTTGAGAGCTTAACTAATTCGTAAGTGGCCTCGTTGATACTAAGTACACGTTCTAAATGTTGCCATAACCTATGCAGGCGGTTCTGATGAAGGTAATAGCTGAGACTATAGCCAAGGACATAAATCAAAAAAATGAACGTAATGCTCAAAAAATTATTATTGCCTAAAGGGTTAAGTAGCTCAAAGCTGAAAATAATTAAAAGCAGTGGGCAAACTAAAAGAATAATGTGGTAGCGAATGTCTACACGGTCAATTTGCTTAGATTTTAAATTATCTTTTTGCTTCACTACTAGATATCCATACTAAGTACTTATGCTGCACTTTTTTATTGAAATGCGAAATCACAATTCATTTTTTAAAACGACTATATATGCAGTTTACTGGGAAGAAAACTAAAGCTCTATAGTAGATTTAGAAGAGGTGCGCTCTTTATGATCTACATCAAAGAACGTATTTTCGCATATTATCTACCGAACTTACTATTTTAATTGATAGATTAAATTATTGAGTATGAAAAATAGCCGACGTTATATTGTTTTTTAAGGGGGTTTTAAGTGGCGCTGTTATAAGTCATAGCCCTAGCAATGAAGATAAGTTGCTAGGGCTTGATCTTAGGCATGTTAATCAGTTGATACTATGCATTAATCTCAGTAATCAACCAATCAATGGGGGCTTGATAATGCTCCGGTAGCATAGTCTTGAGCTTATTTAATGAGCCGATTGATAAATCTTTGTCTTGCACAGATAAATTGATATGACCAACTTTACGGCCAGATCTTACTTCTTTTCTATACCAATATAGCTCAGCATTTGGAAGTTCAAGCCAATGCTCGTCATAATCAACACCAATTAAGTTAACCATTGCACTTTGGAAGTTAACCTTTAGCTCTGGAACGGGTAATTCCATCATGGCCCGAACATGTAACTCAAATTGGCTAATAGCACAACCCGCTTGTGTCCAGTGTCCTGAGTTATGAACACGTGGAGCAAGCTCGTTGACCAATAGTTTATCTCCAACACGGAAGCATTCCATGGCCATAACACCAACATAATCAAGATCATTCATGATAGTGGATAACATGGCTTCAGCTTTAGATTGAAGATGTTCAAGGCGTGGCGGTGAGGAAATAGACATCATCAATATACCATTTTGATGATGGTTCAAGGTTAGGGGATAAAAAACGCAGCGTCCATTTTTTAATCTCACTCCAACTAAAGAAACCTCTTCGTCAAAAGGTATACCTTGTTCGGCAATGCACTCATTGTTCCATTCGTCAGGTATTTGAGGGTTGTCATTTATCCTTAACCAATGTTGTCCTTTTCCATCATAGCCACCAGTTCGACGTTTAAGAAGAACGTTGTCTCCAAGAGCACTGTGAAGGCCTGATTCATTGGTTTCATCTGTTACTAACTGCCATGGAGCCGTAGCAATATTTAGGCGATCTAGCATGCTTTTTTGAGGGTAGCGATCGGCTAAAAGTGCAAAAATATCACGATTGATGAAATTAGGATGCTCGCTTAATTGCTTGCTTGTCTCTGAAATTGGCCACATTTCACGTTCTGCAGTGATGATGTCAGTCGGCTTGATGGGTAACTGTTCGTTACTTGGATTGACAATATCAACGGCTTCTACATCAACGGCTAAAGGATTGGCTGCTTGTTTTAACATGGCACCAAGTTGGCCGTTACCAAGTACCCATAATTTTGGTTTGTTGTTCATCTTAATCTCTTGGGTCGGCATTTTCTAAGATGGTATCAGTTTGTTGTTTGCGGAACGCCTCAATTCTCTGAGCAAGCTCTGTATTGTTGTTTGCTAACATTTGGCAAGCCAATAACCCAGCATTAAATGCCCCAGCCGTACCAATAGCTAATGTTCCAACCGCTACACCTTTAGGCATCTGTACGATAGATAACAAGCTATCCATACCAGAAAGCGCTTTACTTTGCACAGGAACACCAAGCACAGGCAAGCGAGTTTTCGAAGCTATCATGCCGGGCAGATGTGCCGCGCCGCCAGCTCCACCAATAATAATTTCGAAACCTTTGTCTGCAGCGGTTTCGGCAAATTGCATCAATTTATCAGGGGTTCTATGGGCTGAAACGACTTCAACATGGTAAGGGACTTGTAGTAGATCCATGATCTCCGTAGCTAATTCCATGGTTGGCCAATCACTTTTAGATCCCATAACGACAGCAACTTTGGCTTGCATTGAAGCTCCTTAACGACTTATTTTTGTAGGGTGAAATTGTGAGGTTTGTCACATTGCGATCATACCATGTTCAAGGTCTTGAGCTAAAAAAGAAATCATTTTAATAATTGAAAACAGAGTTCAGTGATTTGTACACCGTGTAACTACATGAAAGCCTTTTTTTGTACGAGTCGATGTACGATGCTGTTCTGAACGTTCAGTAGGAAATGTTCTTGTTGGGCTAACCTTTAGTGACTCTTCGGGGAGCATATTCATTCTTTGTCTTGCAGCTTTATTCAATACATACCTGACCTGATGCAGAGGGGTTGGCGGCTTGTCCATTATTTTTAGTTTTGGCAAGGTTACTTTTGCTTTTTTTGGTGGTGTTTGGGGTGGACTGGTTTGCATAAAGGCATCTTCAGTTGTGACTTTCGGGGTTTGTGTATACATACTTACTAATTTTTGTCCCAACTGAGTGCCTTGGTTTCTGTGTTTAATAGGCGATGGTGGAGTTGGGGGAGGAGTCATCTTCGTTCCTCTCGATATTTGAGCTATTTTTGCCACTGTAGAAGTCGACCTTAGTTCAGGAACTATCTCTTGAGGCTGAGGAGAGTTCTTTTCATCTGGCTTTCTTATTTGTTTTGCTTCATCTTGTTCATGTTCGATTGAAACTGGAGTGAATTTAAACATGCAGGTATTTGGAACTTCCACATACTGATGTAAGCATAAATCCCTTTTATCAAGGGGGTTACGCTTAACTCCTAAGAGATAATTTGTATGGGATATTCGATGATTAAATCGTTCGATAAGAGGCCTTGCTTGTGAAAGGTTCCGGCAATGAGAAATTTTGTAAAAAAGAGAGAGTTCACTTTGGGGGACTGATTGCTTATCTCTTTTGTAAGCGTATGTCAGTTTTTTTAAAACTAGTTGCTGTGCAGTGTTTAATTCAGGGAGTTTGACTGAATGTGTTACATATGTCGTTTTAGGTGACTGTACAGTTGTCGTTTTTTTCAATAGAGCTACTTAGTAATTAGATTATGTTTTAATCCTAATTACTTTTGCTTAATGGCTACTGAATTAGAAGTGAGGAATGAACGTGGATCGATAGGGGTGACTCACGTTCAAATGGAAAATACGCCCTTATTCGGCTTGCTCGATGCCACCCAGAGCTTTAAATAGTGATTCAAACAAAGCCTTTAACTCACCGCACATCAGAGCATAGTCAGCGTCCATTCTCGCCATTGGGTCTTCATTACCTACTTCGTCATTAATGGCCCTAAATTCTTCGGAGAACTTCAAACGTTTCAAGCTAGCATCAGATTGCAAAACAAAAGCTATGGATTGACCAAAGTGCAAGGCTAATTTATGAACTTGCTTACCACTTGCAATGTGGGCTAATACTTCTTCCTCAAACAACTCTTGTTGCTTAAAGCGAACGATTCCACCTTCATCTGAAATTGATTTTAATTCAGCTTCGTCCTGAACTTCAAAGCTTGCAGGTATTTCACTGGTTTCTAACCAAGAGGTGAGGGTGTTTTCAATTGGTGCAGTAAAGCTCACTGGAACTATTGGCAAACTACCAATGGCTTTTCTTAATAACGCCAGCATTTCTTCTGCTTTAGTGGCGCTTGAGCTATCAACCGCAATAAGTTGTTGCTCAGGCATGATTAACGCCTTAATTTGGCTTCGGCGTGAAAACGCACGAGGCAAAAGAGTGGCAATAATATCCTCTTTAAAGGCATCTTTTTCTTTTTTTGTAACCTTTCTGTTTTCTTGGTCTTCAATTTGAGCCACTTTTTCATCAACAGCTTCTTTTACTACTTGAGCAGGTAGAAGTTTTTCCTCTTTGGTCATACTGATTAAGTGAATGCCGTTGGCACTATGTACTAATGTTTGGCCTAATTTTCCTAAGGCTTTTGAAAATCCAAGTTTGCTAACATCTTGGCTTGAACAAGGGGTAAATGAAAAAGAGGTTAGGGCTTGTTCAAGTTGTTCTGTATCGATAGAAAAAGGTTTATTGAAACGGTAAATAGTAAGGTTTTTAAACCACATGAGGACTGAACCTTTGATTAAATTAAAAAGAGTCGACTCAGTGTAACGCAAAATAAGGTTACTAATTAACGATTATTTTTCTCGAGCTTTAGTGCATTGTCCTAGAGACCATATACGGCCTCTAATATTCCTTTTTTGTGATGCATTTTTTCTATCATTGTTTCAGTTTGTTGAACGCAGTATTGCAAATTCAAGTCAAATATATTTCTAAAATGAAATAAAAGTGAAATATAATGCAGGCAAAATTTGCCACATATTTTGCTTAACCCTGATGAAAATTTACATCTCAAGGAAATTAAAGATGCAGATGTTTAATAAAACACTACTCGCCACTACTATTTTTGCAGCGACAACAGCTAACGCTTTCGCAGACACCATGCTTGCAGGGGATGCTTTAAAGGTATACGGCAAGGTTAATCTTTCTGTACAAAATAGCGACTTTGCCAAGAAGCAAGGTAACGCAACTAATTATACTGATGAAACTAAAGTGAAGAGCAATGCATCTCGCTTAGGTGTCAAAGGTAAGTATAAATTAGATGGCGGCTTAGAGGCGTTTTATACCCTTGAATATCAAGTAAACATTGATTCAGATGATAAAGATACCTTTACTGCTCGTAATCAGTATGTTGGTGTTCGTGGTGGTTTCGGTTCCGTTTCCGTAGGTCGTAACGATACAATAACGAAAAAATCTCAGGGTAAAGTAGACCTATTTAATGATTTAGATGGTGATATCAAAAACCTATTCAAAGGTGATAATCGTCTATCACAAACCGTAACTTATGTTTCGCCATCAGTTTCGGGTTTCACGTTTGGTGCGACATATGTTGCAGAAGCTGCTATGAAACAAGGTGACACTAACGGCGTTTCATTAGCCGCTATGTATGGTGATGCTAAACTCAAAAAATCTAAATTCTATGCTGCGTTAGCGTACGACAAAGATGTTGCCGGTTACAATGTGCTTCGCGCTACGGCTCATACTAAACTTGGAAACCTAAAACTCGGTGCGATGTTCCAGCAGCAAGAATCAACTGACGAGGGTAGCAAGAGCACAAATGGTTATTTGGTGAGTGCAGCATACTCAATGGACTCGATTACCTTTAAAGTACAAGCTCAGGATATGGATGATAAAGGAAAATCTTGGTCAGCAGGTGCTGATTACAAGTTAGCAAAACCAACCAAAGTGTTTGCTTTTTTTACCAATCGCAAATTTGATGGTATAGACCATGATGATCAATATGTTGGTGTTGGTATTGAACACAAGTTTTAATACCTAGCTAAACATTATTTAGTTAAAAAAACGGTATCAGTGATGATACCGTTTTTTTTGCTACCTTTTACTTTCCTGTCTTGCGTTGTAATGTCCGATCCATTTATTCACTAAATGAGCATTGCATTGACTAAGTTTAGCCAACTGCGTGTCAAAATCACTGTTTGCTGAACGGCTGTAGAAAAAGCCTATTTTTTTAGCTCGTACAGTGGGGTGAGGTGACGTTGGTGTTGGTGAACTAATTGCTTGACGCAAAGTCATTGGTGAGTCAGTATTTACGCCGAATGTCGATGGTTTTGCACTAGGAATTGCGACTTGGGTGCTTGAGTTTATTCGTTTTTGCGGTGGTGTTAAAAGCGCTTGTAACCTGTCTTTCTCTTTACCAGTCTTTGCTGATTCTACGAGTTGCTGCCCAATTCTTGCAACACTTAAATATTCATGAATATCACTTTGATATTGTTCGTCATATTGATGAATTGGCGTGGACTCGGCTGGTAATGAATCTTCGTAATATAAATTATCAGGACGGTTTGATAGTCTTTTACAAAGGTGGTTGAGGTTTTCATTGACTTTTGATTCATTCTCGCACCAACTAGCAAGAACCGAGAGGTTGTTCAGTGGCTCTGAGAGTAATTCGCACAACTCACTTTCAACATCAATATCTTGTTCTTCAGCTTTTCGTATCAGCCATCCAATCAAGTCTCTTTGTGCTGCACGATGAATGCCATTTTCTGAGGGTGGAAGTAACGATTCTTTTATCGCGCACTGTATAATAGTATCTCCTGACTTGTCTCTAGAAGACAATTCTCCACCTTGTGATAGTAGCCATTGCAGCGTCATAATATGATGGCTTTTGGCTGCACAATGTAGCACGGTATAGCCTAGAGCGTTTCGTTGGGTAAGTAATTGTTTGTTACTTAAGGTGGGCGTTCGATTTTTAGCTAGAGTATTGGCACCTTGCTCTTGATCTGCTGTTGATGAATGAGTAATCGCGGGTCGATTGAGATCTTGGCTATTCCTTGTCATTAGGTCGACTAAAATAAACACAGTGCCTTTTTGTGCTGCAAAGTGGATTGGTGTATCGCCTTTATTATTTTGAGCTAAAGGATCTGCACCTAAGTCTAGAAGTGTTTGAGACATACTTATGTGCATTAAACTTTCACGTTCACTATGCCTAAATTCTCCAAATACCCCAAGTCCTGCAACTAAATGTAATAAGGTATTACCGTCTTGGTTTTTAGCACTAATATTGGCATCGCTTTGACATAGCATTTGTATTATTTCAGGGCTTTTCGCGAGATGTATTGCAAATGATTCAATGTAACCGCTACTTCCTCGCGCTAAATATTTAGAGCACAAATTGGTATCTGCTTTTGCTTCTAACAAAATACTTACACATTCTGGATTATTTAATCGAACAGCTCTCATTAGAGGTGTTTCAATTTTACTAGTTTCAAGCCCATGGTTGTTGTCATCGTCATAACACCAACAATTTACTTTGTTGGGGAGTTGGGTTAAGACTCTTTGCAGTATTTGGGGTTTGTTACGGCTAATAGACCAATGAATAAGAAAGTCTTGATAATCTTTAAAGCAATCCGTAGGGCTGAGTTTAATTTTCGCGATTAGTTCTTTTCTTATTTTTGTATCAAAGTCAATGACATCCTCTTCAACCCAGTCATGGATATCAGCTTCTGTTAATAGTCCATCATCTTGTAACGCTTTAAAAGCTGGCATTGATAGTACTCTTTGTACATCGCCTGCTTTATGGCAGCTAGCGAGATAATTTCCAGTCATGACCTCTGTTTGGTTGACTTCGGTTTGCTCTTTCTCCGGCATATATGCGGCTTTATAGCAGTTAAATAAATCATCCTCTGACATGTAGCCTTCATCAGTTTGGGGATTACTAAGTTGGATAAGTTTACTGCAGAGTTTAAAAACTCCTTCAGCCAATTCCCTGTTTTCTGGCTCGCATTTATCAGGGTGAAGTTTGATCATCACCTTTCTCTTTAATTCGGCAATGCTACAGTCATCTCTTAATGATATGTTTATCGTTTTTGCAAAGCTTCTTAATTCAGCTAGTAACGCATCTCCTGTTAAGTTTTTACCTTTGATTTCTTTCAGCTGGTGCAAAGCTGTATTTAAAAAAATAGCTTGTTTCTCTGCATTGCTCATTTGTGGTGCAGGTGTAACTTTAGCTATTGGTCCGGCTGCTGAAGTTACTTCTGGTGAGAAGAACTGGCTTGTTGTACCCGTTGTATTCTCAGGGGTATTTGATGTGGGTTCTGTCGCATTGACAATATATGTAGTCTCGTTAAGCTCGGCTTTCAGAGGGGAGTTTGGCTCTTTTGGAGCCAGTTCTGTTAGCTCAATATTCTCGTTAGGAGGTGTTGTTGAGGAACTATTTATACCGGCCATATTAAACTGCACTACTTCGTTTGTTGTATTGCAAGTATAGGGTAAAATATTGTTTTTATATGTTAAATGTTGTTTAATTTGCTTTCCATATAATGATGGCTACGCCGTTAAGTCTCTTTGTTCGTCATAAAAAACTATCATTTATAACAGGCTTGTGTTTAACGTTCATAATTCTGTAATATTAATTACATTTAATATAACCACAAATTTAGTACCTCTGCTCTAATCCTCTAAAAGCAATAATTGAACGAGTTTGACGAGCAAATGGAATGAACACTATAAAATAGAGATTCGGTTATGACAGCAAGGATTTTGATCGTAGAAGATGAATTGGCCATCAGGGAAATGTTGACCTTTGTACTTGAACAACATGGGTTCAGCACAATATCAGCTGCCGACTATGACTCTGCTGTATCTGCGTTACAAGAGCCTTTCCCTGATCTTGTATTGCTTGATTGGATGTTTCCTGGTGGAAACGGAATCCAATTTGCTAAACATATGAGACAAGATGAATTTACCCGCCAAATCCCAATCATAATGCTTACTGCGCGCGGTGAAGAAGAAGATATGGTAAAAGGCCTAGAAGTTGGGGCTGATGACTATATGACTAAGCCATTTTCACCCAAAGAGTTAACCGCTCGTATTAAAGCCGTATTAAGAAGAACGGCTCCAACTCGACTCGAAGAGACCATTGATGTTCAAGGTCTGACTTTAGACCCTATTAGTCATCGTGTAACTGTTGGTGAGCAAGTATTGGATATGGGACCAACAGAGTTTCGCTTACTGCACTTTTTCATGACACATCCAGAGCGGGTATATAGCCGTGAGCAGTTGCTTGATAATGTTTGGGGAACCAATGTGTACGTTGAAGACAGAACTGTCGATGTACATATTCGTCGCCTTAGAAAAGCTGTTGAACCTTCTGGGCATGACAGATTAATTCAAACTGTTCGCGGTGCGGGATATCGTTTTTCAGCCAGAATGTAAAATTCTAGTGACTCAAACGCAATTCGTGTATAAAGTGGTCTACACCTAATTTATTGGGTATCAAAGCTGTTTTCTATGATTTAACGGTCAAGAAAACAGTTTTTTTTTGGATTGATAATCATAAGCATAAGCAGTATCTGGCTCCATAGAGCAAGAGTGACTAAAGAAGCAGTTTGCATAAAGCAATAAACGGACAAATATATGTACGAGTCTTATTCAGGATATCGGTTGTTAACCCGCTTAATTGTCTATTTCCTAATTTTTGGCGTAATAGGGATCATATTTCAAGAGGTCATTCTACTTTTATTTATTGGTGCTATAGGTATCCTTGTTTGGAACTATCGCCAGCTAAGTCGCTTAAATTACTGGCTGTGGGTAGACCGTCGATTAACGCCACCTCAAGGAAGTGGTACTTGGGAAGGTGTATTTAACGGCATTTATCGCTTGCAAGGGAAAAACCGTCGTCGAATAGGGCAACTAGCTGCTTTGTTAGCGAGGTTTAGACAGGGGGCTGAAGCGTTACCTGATGCTGCTGTGGTATTGGACTCTGAACTAAGTATTCTTTGGTGTAATAAGTTAGCCCAACTCAATTTAGGGTTGGTATGGCCTCAGGATAATGGTCAAAGAATTGATAATTTGATCCGCCACCCTGATTTTATCGCGTATCTTCGAAAAGCAAATTTTGGTGATCCACTTGAACTGGCATCTCCGGTTTCTGAACAGAGGTTATTGGAAATCAGACTGATCAGTTATGGCGATAGACAATTGCTTCTTATTGCTAGAGACATAACTCGAATAAGAAACTTAGAAGGCATGAGAAAAGAGTTTGTTGCTAATGTTTCCCATGAGCTGAAAACGCCGTTAACAGTGATTCAAGGCTATTTAGAAATGATGCAAGAAACCATGCCTGCTGATGACTTTAATCAACGCAGTTTGAGTTTAATGAGTCAACAGTCGGAACGAATGAAGTCCATGGTTGAGCAGTTACTAGTGTTATCAAAAATCGAAGATGCAACGGAAATTGATTTACAAAACACAGTAAATATCAAAGCACTCCTAACTTCTCTTGAAGAAGAAGCTCAAGCACTAGCGAGAGGAGAGTACACAGTTACATTTGACAGTGATCTCGATGTAGAACCTCATGGTAATGAATTACAGCTTAGAAGTGCTTGCATTAACTTAATATCTAATGCAATTCGATATACCGAGCCTGGCGGGAGTGTTCATGTTAGTTGGAAGAAAGTACCAACAGGTGCGGAGTTTAGCGTTACTGATACTGGTTTGGGGATAGAACCACAACATATTGCGAGACTAACAGAGCGCTTTTATCGTGTTGATGATGCCCGCTCAAGGCAAACTGGTGGAACAGGGTTAGGATTGTCGATAGTAAAACATGCGCTTAGTCACCATCATAGTGAGCTAAAAGTTGAAAGCGAAAGAGGTAAGGGGAGTCGCTTCAGTTTTGTGATCCCTCAACATCTTATTGAATTGAAACATTAATGTCTTAAATCTGAAAGATTGTAATGCATCTGTAATATACGAGTAATATATTTGTCACGCTTTCAACAGATACTGACACTGTTTTAGACAACAAGCTAGATTAAATTGGAGCAAAACATGAAACTGACAAGGCTTGTCGGCGCAATGACTTTAACTGCCGCTGGACTATTCTCTGTTGCTGCTACTGCAGCTATCGATCCAAAATTACCTACGTATCAAAAAACCAGTGGTGTTTCAGGCAACCTATCTTCTGTTGGTTCTGATACCTTGGCGAATATGATGACTCTTTGGGCTGAAGAGTTCCAAGAGGTTTACCCTAACGTAAATATTCAAATTCAAGCTGCTGGTTCTTCTACTGCACCACCAGCTTTGACTGAAGGAACTTCTCAATTTGGTCCAATGAGCCGTAAAATGCGTCCAAACGAAGAAGAATCTTTTGAGAAAAAATATGGTTATAAGCCAACACCTGTTCGTGTAGCTATCGATGCATTAGCGGTATTTGTTCATAAAGATAATCCAATTAAAGGATTAAGCATTGAGCAATTAGATGGTATTTTCTCCAGCACTCACCGTTGCGGTGGCTCTGATGTTAAACGTTGGGGGGACCTAGGATTAAAAGGTTCATGGGCTGGTAAAGACATTCAGCTGTACGGTCGTAACTCAGTATCAGGTACGTACGGTTACTTTAAGAAAAAAGCATTGTGCCGTGGTGACTTTAAGCCAAATGTGAACGAGCAACCTGGTTCAGCTTCAGTTGTTCAATCTGTATCACAATCACTTAATGCTGTTGGCTATTCCGGTATCGGTTATAAGACTGCTGGTGTTAAAGCGGTAGCGATTTCTAAGCGTGGTAACCGTTATGTTGCAGCGACTTCTGAAAATGCAGGAAACGGTACTTACCCACTATCACGTTACCTATATCTTTATGTAAATAAGCACCCAAATAAGCCATTAGAACCAATGCAGCGTGAGTTTTTACGTTACATCCTTTCTAAGCAAGGTCAGAAAGTAGTAGATAAAGATGGTTATGTTTCTGTTCCAAATGCTGTTGTTATGCAAGATCTAAAGAAACTGGGTATCAAATAAAACCAAGCTGTCAAATGATTAAAAAGCCTCCTTGTGAGGCTTTTTTTGATCTTGCAACTTTTAAATGGACATAAAAAAAGCGACCTATTTAGGTCGCCTATCCAAATTCGGATTTTGATAAATAATATCAATAAAGGGAGAATGATGATGAACAAACAATGCATTTAACCAGTGTAAATAATCTGTTCACTAAATAAGACCGGACCTTTTTAGAAAGGTTCCCAAAAAAAGTAAAAAAAATTAATTTATTTTGTCTTGGGTTCTACAGTAATGCTTTTATGTCATCAATGAGCTGATCTGGCTTGGTTGCAGGAGCATAACGCTTAATTACTTTGCCTTGCTTGTTCACTAAAAATTTAGTGAAATTCCATTTTATTTTCTCTGTACCCAACAAACCTTTCGCTTCTTTTTTTATAAATTGGAACAGAGGGTGTGCATTTTCTCCGTTGACGTCAACTTTCGAAAAAAGCGGAAAGGTTACTCCAAAGTTCAGTTCGCAAAATTCTGCGATTTCAGATTCTGAACCTTTTTCTTGCTGGGCAAACTGGTTGCATGGAAACCCTAACACAGTAAAACCTTGGGACTTAAATTGTTTATAGAGAGATTCCAAACCTTGATATTGCGAGGTAAACCCACATTTGCTGGCGGTATTAACGATTAGAACAACTTGATTTGAATAATCTGAAAGCGATACTTCTTTTCCGGTAATATCTGGAGCTGAGAATTGATAAATAGATGATTTCATAAAATAAACTAGCTCATTGAAAATAGACTGAGCTAGTTTATACGCAGTAACGTTTAAATACGATTAATTAATTGTAATTGCAGTACTTGTCGCAGCACCATTTTGATGAGTGACCGTCATTGTATATGTTCCGGGCTTATCGTATGTGTGTTTAATGATCTGATGTTGATCTACGTTACTGATTTTTCCTGTTGAGCCGTCCCCCCAGTTATATGTGAAGTTTTGATAACTTGTATCGATATCAGTTACACATGAACGAATACCTACATCGACAGTGGCATCTTGAGTTGATGAAGATACGGTCAGAAGTGGCGAAAACGCATTGCTAGGGTTTAGTAAATCAAAGTAAAGGGTTGGTGTATCTAATAAGTTCCAATCCATGTGATTGAATCCATGCCCCTCAGCGTAGGCGCTTGCTTTCGCCTTGGCACTCACAACAGCTAGCTTAACTAATTGTGAGTCACCAAGCTTGTGAGCAAAGTTAGAATTCGAATCTTTACCGCAATCATTGCCTATATAACCTTCAAAACCTAAAGGCGTTTTTCCTTTGGCACCTACTTTAGCCCAAATAGCGTCAGCATAAATCCCCGCTTTAACGGAAATAGCTAAATTTGGCTCTGCTTGAGCCGTCGCTTTTAGTTGGTAAGCAATATTGTTTGAAGCAAAAGTACCATGGTCAGAATAATTACCTTTTATTTTTTTGCAAGAAGAGTTCGTACAAGTGAACTGGTAGTCTCCGGTGATATTAAGATCTTTCTTAAAGCTAACTTTACCAGTTAGGTTGTAATCAAGATCACCTGTAGAGGCTGTGAAAGGGAGGTGGAAATCGTATTGAACAGGGATAGGGCCGACAGAAAACACACCGTTTGCAATGGTTCCGTCAAAGATAGTTAGACTTTTTCCAGGTAATGAACCTCCTGCTTGGCCAGTCAACTGAATGTTACCGTTTACCAAGAAGTCAGCTTGGGCATCAAGGTTAGTAATTTGTACCTTGTATGGCACACAAAGTTTGCTTTTGAAGTCATAACCTACAGTAGCATTTGCACTGACATCTGCATTACCATCAATATCGTACGAAAATTTGAAAGGGCCTTTGTTCGCTGAGTCCGAGTGGCTAATAGGGAAGTATAAATGCTTTTTAAAAGACTTATGATCATGAGTGGTATGATTGCAACTGTATTGCGCGTTGCCTACAGCGAGTCCCTGTTGTCGGTAATGAAGTAGACCTCGTTGACTTAAGTATTGGCTGATTTGTTCATCAGAAGCATTGGGATCAAATTGAGCTAATCCTTTATCAATGACTATTAGTTTATATGGATCTTTTGTTTGTGATTGGCAAAGTTGCTTACCGTTACAAGTTGATAGTGAACCCTGTTTAAGTTCTTGAATTACTTCATCACGTTCTTCTGCCGGAAGACCAGCTTGAATGCTAGCGTTTATTGCACCTTGAGGTGAAGTAATAAAGTAAAACTCGTTAGTTTGAGGTTGGCTCTGTAGTGATGTTGCAAAGGTGATGGATTTGAGTTGGTAGCCCTCACCTGATTGAAGGGTGGTTGATTGCAATGTATTTGGGCTTGCCCAAACGGATACTGAGACAAAGCCAAGTGCAATAATAAACTTGGCTAATTGGTTACGCTTTGAAGTCATATACATTCACCTTAGTTTTTGAACTGGTCTGTATAATCACTCACATCATGTTAAGTTTGTTTTTCCCTTAGTTTTGATCGGTTATAACGCCTCTAGTATAAGGCTTATAAAAAAGTTTAGCGTGACAAGGATCACGCTTTTTCGGTTTGGCGTTTCATTACCACCACAAACATTCCGTCAGAGTTAGCCTCGTAAGGCATGATTGTCACCATATCCTGCTCGGCTTGAGTAAATGGATGAACAATGGGGATGAGTTCAAATTCGGGGCTTTGCTCAAGGAAAGCTTTTATGACTTGCTCATTTTCTTGTGGAAGTAAAGAGCAAGTTGCATAGACTAATTTACCACCTTGTTTAACGGCTTCCGCGCTACGAGTGAGTATATCCAATTGTAACCCTGTAATTTCATCTAAATTACTTAAATCATCTGTCCAACGCATATCAGGGTTACGTCTCCATGTGCCTGTGCAAGAGCAGGGAGCATCAACAAGCACGCCATCAAAAGATCGTGATGAAACTGGCAGAGTCTCGCTTACCCAAGGCATTACTTTGATATTTTTAAACTTAGCTTTATTCGCTCGCTTTTTCAGTTCCGATAGAGCATTAAGACGAATATCTGATGCAACTAGTTTGCCCTTATCATTACGAAGTGATTGTAACTGTAATGCTTTGCCCCCAGCGCCAGAGCATGTATCCCACCACAATTCATTAGGTTTTGGTTGGCAAATCTCGCCAATTACTTGCGAGGCAAGATCTTGAATTTCAAGTTTTCCTTGTTTGTAGGTGGTCAACTGAGTCAAGTTCAAGCTCTTTTCACCTAAGCTGAGCGCATTTGCAAAGTATTGACAATCAATTATATCCACGCCTTCAGAAATAAGTGAGTCAACGGCTTGCTGATGATTTATGCCCTGTGAACGAGCCCAGATAGGAGGCCGTGTTTGCATTATATTAGCCAATAATTCACTTTGTTCAGTACTATACTCAAGGTGCTGCCAAAATGATTCTGGAAGTAATTGATTGAGGTGTAACTCGTTGTTGTCTGCAAATACGTTAGCGCAGCTTAAGGGAGAGTCTTGAATGCGAGCTTTTTCTAGCGTGGAATCAGGCAAGGCTGACACTTCGGCCCAAGCATTAATAATAGGCAGCCAAGCATGCTGCTCAAATGATGCAGTTTGCACCAATGCTTTTAGCCAATTAGAATCAACCTCTTGTTGAGATGTCGGTTGCAGTTGATGTATCCAACCCCACCATCGAAATAATCCGAAAAACGTTTCTCGAATAATGCGGCGATCTTTAGAGCCATGCTTCTTATTTTCACGAAAATAATTGGCCAGAATATTATCCGCAGGTTGCTTGCTCTCCATTACATCAAAAAATAATTTATGAATGGTTATGGCATAACTTAATGCACGTTTCTGAATGCCAGAGTCAGCAATTAAAGCAGAGGAGGTCATAGCAAGTCACAGGTCAATATAATTGGAGGGCGGATTCTACCAAATAAGCAAGTAACTCTACAATCAAGCCATGGAATGTTGATTATAAACCCTCACTTAGCAGTAGAATTATGAAGTTTGTCTGACTTAAACATTAAATATGGTTTTTAATCGTAGCATACGGTTGTTTTAATTAGTGAGGGATGAAACTATCGCTTGTGTATGAGGTGAGAACGTGACGAATGATTATTGCCTTATTCAACAAATATCGGAGAAATTATGGCCGCAGCAACACAAGCTTCAACTTCAGCCTCAACAAATACAGTTCTTAAATATACGCAAGAAGATCTTAAAAATTTTGTATGGTTTCTAAGTGGCAAAGAGGCTTATGAAGTTAAAAGGGGTTTACTTTCAACAACATATTCTATCTGGACGACACCTTATATTATCCACAATTCTTTGAGAGGGTATTCTCTTTGTGATAACTATAGCGCAAGAAAAGAGTTTCTTTTCTTCATCATGGATAAATCCTAGCTCAAAGGGTTGGGCTCAAATTGAGATCTAAAATGGCTGAACGTACAGAGTTTTGATTTTGAAATTTAATCTCTTAGGGTTCAATTCCCCGCAGCTCGCTGCGGTTTGTAACCAAAAGAGGTAATGTTAATACCCCGCTTTCGCTTGCGAAAGTCTGAGCGAAGCGAAGACAGCTTGCTGCGGGGATTATTTATTGAGCAATTTCTAGCAACAGATAAGCCAGTTGCAGCGGTATGCCATGCCACAGCAGCATTATTAAATGTAAAAAATGACTCGACAGAGTTTGTGGTTGCAGGCAAGGCTGTATCAGGATTTACCAATACTGAGGAAGAAGCTGTTCAGTTGACAGAAGTTGTGCCTTTTCTTTTAGAAGATGAATTGATTAAGCGTGGTGGAGACTTCCAGAAAGTAGACGATTGGCATCCATTCGCGGTACAAGATGGTCTACTGATAACAGGTCAGAATCCTGCAAGTTCTGAGTTGGTGGCCAGCAAACTTATCAAACACATTTCTCAATAAAAGGTGACAACATGATTACCGTTCATCATCTTAATAAATCACGCTCAAGTCGTGTTATTTGGTTACTAGAAGAACTCAATATGCCTTACGAACTTGTAAAGCATCAACGTGATCCAAACACTCGACTTGCGCCAGAAAGTTTGCGTAAAGTCCACCCTCTAGCAAAAGCTCCAGTTATTGTAGATGGTGAAATAACACTTTGTGAATCAGGGGCTATTATGGAGTACATCCTTGATAAGGATACTGATGATATGCTTCGTCCTGCCGCTGGATTTTGTGAATATTATCGCTATTTAGAGTGGTTGCATTTTGCAGAAGGCTCGTTGAGCTTACCTGTAATTTCTACGCTATTTATGCAAATGGAAACGCGAGACGGTAATCAACCTATGGACGGGTATATTGCCAAAGAAGTGGCGCTAGACTTTTCTTATATTGAAGAGACATTAAAAGCATCGCCTTATTTTGCCGGTAATGATTTTACTGCAGCAGATATCATGATGACGTTTGTTTTAAAAGTGGCTAAGCAAATAGGGCTTTTAGTTGAAAAGCACCACACTCTTGCTTATTTAGAAAAGGTTCAAAATCGACCTGCTTATATCAAAGCGCTTCAAGCAGGCTAGGCAAAATAAGAAGTGTCCCCAAAAGATGGTAACTATTTCGTTACCATCTTTTGGATTTGCTTGGCACGCTCTTCATCTGAAAGCTCTGATGGTGGAGGAGTTACGATCCCTTTTTGACAAGCTGGTCGTTGTGCTAACTCATCTAGCCAACGTTGGAGATGATTTAGCCCTTGAATATCTACGCCACTCCACTCATGAATACGAACCCAAGGCCATGTTGCCATATCTGCAATGGTATATTCATCACCCGCTAGATATTGATTATTAGCAAGTTGGCTGTTCATTACTTCAAATAAACGTCGTCCTTCGTTTTGGTATCGTTCAATAGCGGCTGGAATCTTTTCAGGAAAATAGCGATAAAAGACATTGGCTTGCCCCATCATGGGACCCACACCACCCATTTGAAACATCAACCACTGTATGACTTGTGAACGCTTTTTAGGATCTTTAGGATAAAACTTTCCAGTTTTTTCAGCTAAGTAAATTAAAATTGCACCTGATTCGAATATTGCATAATCATCATTATTTCTATCAATAATGGCTGGAATTCGACCATTAGGATTAATGGCTAAAAACTCAGGCTGCTTTTGCTCATTAGCCATTAAATCAAGATGATGCACCTGATAATCTAAGCCCATTTCCTCTAGAGCTGTAGAGATCTTAAAACCATTTGGTGTTGCGGCTGTGTATAGATCTATCGATGTTATATCGACCTTTTTATAAAGAGTGCTCCGTTCAAAGCTATACAAGCATAAGCCCCTAAAACGGATGTTTACTGTAAAAGCTCATCACTTTATTTGATACAGGGTGAGTAAAGGTTAAGCGTTGAGCATGAAGACTTAAACGATTTCTTTCCGATTTTACTTTGTCATCAGCATAAAACTCATCACCTAAAATCGGATGTCCGATTGCCAGCATATGGACTCTAAGTTGATGAGTACGGCCTGTTTCGGGTTTGAGTTTGATTAAAGAAGACCTTTCTTGTTCTGATAAAATTTCATAATGAGTAACCGCTGATTTTCCGTCTTTGCTAACTTTTTGGTACGGCGGGTTGTTTTTATCTGCACCGAGCTTTGCATCAATTGCACCTGACTTTTTAACCAACTTTCCAGTAATTTCTGCAATATATTCTTTTGCTGTTGTTTTATTTTGAAATTGAGTTTTCAAATGAGATTCAGCTTGCTTGGTTAGAGCAAATACCATTACCCCTGAAGTATCACAATCCAGCCGATGAACTAAAATCGCACTTGGAAACACCAGCTGTAGACGAGTAATCGCGCTATCAAAGGTATGCGATGCTTTCCCTGGGTTAGACAGTAAGCCTGAAGGCTTATTAATCACAACTATATCATTATCTTGATAGCGAATATCCAACCAAGGAACGGCTGGTGGTTGGTAGGTGAAAAGTTTCATACAGCTTCTCTAAAGTTGAATCGCGGGCAGTTTATTGAATCTTGAGTGTAAAAACCAGTCATAGCGATATCAGTTTTATTTTCAACTGTATACTCGTGATACCTGAAAATTGCATCTTCAAGTATCACGAGTATATATGTCAATTTGTTTTGATGTGTTGGGGTGATTATTTTCTAAAGATTATCAATAGATTAAAGGTTTTCAATGTATGAGATATTCAGGGTACAACTGGTCTAACATTTAACTAATTGAGCCTATTAAATATTTTTGGAGTCCGTTATGGCAGTTGCTTCAAGCCAAATTGGAACATTGGAAAGAGTTACAATAAAAACAGATAACTTGAATACGTATACGCTTACCAGAATGCATGATACTGATGGAAGGGACTTCATTGTAACCTTTGAATCTGAACCGAAAGTTTCTGCGGACTTTGAAAGCTATGAACCTTCAAAAACAGTCGAATATATATGTAGAGTATCTGAAACTGGTAAAATTCATGAATTTCTAAGTGTGGACGACTCTCAACAGAAGTTAGTTGCAGCGCCTATGTTGGATGCAACCGGAAACGAATGGGTTAAAGAGCTGGTAGATGCCATTGGAGAAAGATATCAACTGAGTGCCGAGGCAATTGAATCAGCTTATCTTGGTGATAATGTACAACTACGTGAGTTTCTTCAAACAGGCATTAATTTAGCATGGAGAAATAAGCATGGGGATACTGCGTTAACGGCTGCATTAAAAGGTGAAAAAATATCAGATGAACTTTTGTTAGAAATGATACAGCTGCATAACGCGAACCCTTTTGTTAAAAACAAAGATGGTGATTCCGCATTTTCTCTTGCCTGCCGTTTAAATAAGACCGCAGTCGTGGAGCAGATGTTGAGTGTTGGTATAGGCTGTACGGCAAATGCTGTATATGAAGATTTTAACAAAGACTTAAAAGTAAGATTGGAAGCCATAAACAGTGTAATGACTAATGATGGGCATACCCCTCTTAGCCTTGCTAGTCAAAATGGTAATATCGATATGGCGAAAGCTCTGTTAATTGGAGGCGCTGAGGCTAATAGAAATGAACTGCCAACCACATTACCTCTGTATTTGGCCGTGTGTAATGATGACTTCGATATGTGCCAATTGTTATATAGATTTGGTGCAAAGCCAACTTTAAAAATTCCAAATTTGTTATTTGACTTAACGATTCAAAGCAGTGTTAGTTCAACCCAAAATGGTCGAAAAATACAAGCATTATTTGCTAAACCACCTGAGCTTGCAAATGAAGTCAAATTAGGTCTGGTAGCAGGTACAGAAGTATTTGAAGAATTGAATGAAGATGATGTAACGCAAGCCAAACAAGATGAACGTGATTGGAATGCTCAAAAATTAGGAGAGAGGACTTCGTCTAGAGTAAACACAGCTGCAGAACTGCTGCGTGAAAGAAAAACACAGCAAAAAAATGACCAAATTCCTAATTCATTTGGCGGCGCAGACTGTGCGGCTTATGAAATTGGGAATGAAGACCTATAAATTTTTTGTTAAGCCCAGATAGCTGTAGCCCGATAAAATATTACTTAACCTTATTTTGGGGCTGAACTTGGAAAGTTATGAGTAAAAGTTGTCATTACTTTGCCCACCACAATCTAAGCCTCAACCCCCATTAAGATGTAGATCCTGTATCTTTCCATTTTTTTATCTTGACTATCAATATAAAAACTTGGGATTCACAATAATTATTTCGAATGAATCCAGAATATATTGGAACTCGTTATGGCCTCTAGTTCAATTGAAGAATTAGCAGGGGTTACGATAAATCCAGAAACTGTCACTACTTCAACCCTTTCTTCTAAAACCGAACAGCAGCATTTCAAATTCGAACACTTTCTCTTTTATTAAAATTTGGATTGGCTGTAACGTTATGATTATCAAATAAAATATCACTTGGCACATTTCTTTCTATATGGTTTCAAAATCCAAAAATTAAGAAACCATGAAAATCGACATTGAATCATCAAATTCCTTTTTTTTAAAACACTATTGGAAGCAAGCAACAGTTCTTTGTTTTGCTTTATTAGCCGTTTTAGTTTTATTGGTATATCAACCTCAAGTTTCCATTTCAAAGCAAGAATTAAAAACGACGAAAGTTGAGCAAGGTAATGTTAATTTGATGGTGCCGATTCATGGTGAGTTTGCTTCTCGATATGAACGTTTGATCAGTGCACCTTCTAATGGAAAAGTGGTTGAATTGTTTTTAAAAGCAGGTGCTGATGTAGAGCCAAACAGTGTCATTGCTAGACTAGAAAACACAGATTTACTACAAGAGTTACTTCAAGCAAAATCAGATCTACAGCGTATTCAATCGGAATATCAAATTTTTGAACTTAGCCAGCAAAATAAGCAATTGGAAGGTGAAGCCCGATTATCTGAATTTGAAAATCAGATAAAAGCGGCTGAACTTGAGCTCAGTGCCAATAAACGTCTTGCTCAGCATGGTATTGTTGCCAAAATAGATTTAGAAAAAAGTCAGCTCAAGCATGAGCAGCTTTTAAATCAAAAGCAGTTCCATATTTATCGAGTTAATACACAAAGGGAAATTAATCAAAAAGAACTTGAACAAAAATTAGCTTTAGTGAAGTTGCAGCAAAGCAACATTTCCTTACTAAAAGATAAGATCAATCAATTACAAATCAAAGCGGGCATATCTGGCAAGCTACAGCATCTCTATATCGACTTAGGACAGCAGTTAGCGCAAAACGGCAATATTGCCAAAGTTGGTTCCAATGATGAGCTTATGGTGAATCTTAAAATCCCACAACGATTATCAGGCAAAGTGAATCTAGGTGCAGCTGTTGAACTGCGTCACTCATCAGGAAGTATTCAAGCTGAAATTAGTCAACTCAGTGCCATTATTGAAAATGGTTTTATAGAAGCTGAAGCCATAATCACTTCCTCTCTACCTAACAATATTCGTCCAGCACAAGCAATAGATGGTCATGTGTTTGTCGAAAAACTGCCTAATGTACTTTTTGTAAAGCAGCAGCCCGGAATGATTCCGTTAAGTAATCAAACGGTGTTTGTAATGAGTGATAACTCGTCAGAGTTAAATAAAAGCGATATTCACTTTGGCGAGCTTTCAAAAAATCGATTGGTCATTAAATCGGGTGTAAAAAAAGGTGATCGAATTGCCATTAATGACTTATCTCATGCGCAAAAATTTTCTAGAATAATCATCGAATAAAAAGGATAAAAGATGAAAACATTAGTTGAATTAAGGGATTTAAATAAAACCCATACTAAAGGCCAAATCCAAACCCACGCACTAAAAAATATCAATTTGAAGATTAATGAAGGTGAGTTTGTTTCTATTTCAGGTCCTTCAGGCTGCGGTAAATCGACTTTACTTAGTATTCTTGGTTTGCTCGACGCACCAACTTCAGGTCATTATCAATTAGCGAATATAGACGCTGGTAGTCTAAACGTTGATCAACGCTCAAAAGTTCGAAATCAATACGTGGGTTACGTTTTCCAGTCTTTTAATCTTATCGACCACCTTACCGTATTTGAAAATGTGGCGTTGCCTTTGGAGCACAGAGGAGACTCTTCTAAAGCGATTAAAGCTGAGGTTGAAAAGCAACTGACGGCAGTCAATATGCATAACTATATGCATCATAAACCCAATCAACTGTCTGGTGGGCAGCAACAAAGAGTCGCCATAGCAAGAGCCTTAGTAGGTGAGCCGCAATTATTACTGGTAGATGAACCAACAGGGAACTTAGACAGCCATAATGGCGACTTGGTGATGCAGGAGTTGATTGAGCTGAATAACCAAGGAGTTACCATCGTGATGGTGACTCATGATGAACGCTACAGTCGCATGGCAAAACGCCAAGTTCGCTTGTTTGATGGCGAGATCATTGTCGAACATCAGGAGGCGGTAGCATGAGTTTTTATTTGAGAGCTATTCGTCTTGGCATTATTCGTCTATTCAGTTTGCCAAGATTAACGCTGCCAGTGTTACTAACATTGAGTCTAACTCTAGCAGCAATGCTAACTGTAGTTGCCATTAGCACTAATTTGATATTTAAACCGTTGCCGGATCTTCATAATGAGAAAGACACATACAAATTACATTTTCGGCTAAAAGCGAATGCTGGATTTTCATTAAATTTTATGAGTAATGTGGCTTTTGCCAATTTAGCAGAAAAATATCAAGGTTATGGCAGCTTTGCTTCATTTAAAGCAGCAGAATCGAACGTAAATCTATTCGGCACTGATTATCCAGTGACTCACCTTGAAGCCACGGATAATTTTATCGCTGATGTTGGTGGTCGATTATTGCTAGGTGAACTGCCAAATAAAGATAATTCGGCTGGTGGTGTATGGATTTCGCAGCGTTTATGGCAAGGTGTGTTAAACGGGCGTAAAAGCGTTATTGGAGAAAGCATAAAGCTTGGAAAGGACAAAAAAACTTTTTTGATCAAAGGTGTGATCAGTAATTTTTTTAGCTTTAAAAAACACCAAAAGCACCAACAGCAAGTCTGGCAATTCTTTCATTTATCCGATCATATTCATCAAGTTGAAGATAATTCATTTATGAACGAATGGAGCACCTTATTTGTAAGAAAAAATAAGATGTTCACTGATGCAGATATGACTGCCTTTTGGAATGACTATATGCTGACTCGAAAACAAGGTAAGTTTGTGTTTCCAGCAGCCATGATGAAAACCATGCAACGAGAACAAGGTATTGATAACTATCGTGATACTTTGTTACTCGAACAAAAAAATATGCTGCTTTTTTTACTTGCTACGGTTGTTATTTTGCTGTTTATGGCAAGTTTAAATCTGTTAAATCTGTTTGTGAGTCATTACCAACAACGAACTCAAGAGTTGGCGACTCAAGTTAGCCTTGGCAGTAGTAAAGTAAAACTGGTGGCAATGGCATTTTGTGAAAATACCCCGCTATTTTTGCTTTCTGCTGTTATTGGTTTAATCAGCACCGCTTGGCTAATTCGATTACTGCCAGATATTAGTGGCAACAATATTGAAATGCTGCATCTTATTAATATTGATTGGCAAACAATCATGATCGCAGTCTTTAGTGTGCTTACAATCAATCTCGTGTTTTCCGTTATTTCGATTAGCCAATTCAAGGCAAAGTACTTTTATGAATATTTAACGAGCGGAGCGAAAATCTCGGGGGCTTGCCCCCGTGCTGGATAGTGTAGACTGGGCGGTTCCCAGTCTATATTATCCTGTATATGGAACTTCAAAGAAATTCACATCACGTTTACCGATTAA
>NZ_ML014753.1 GCF_003675895.1 Parashewanella curva | reverse complement strand
TTGAACAACTGAAGTCCAATACTCAGCAGTTAACAAAGAAAGAGTACTGGCAACTCATTATTGAAAAGATTATCGAGCAAATTGGAGCAAAAAGAGGGTTAATACCAATAACTTTGTCGGGTTAAGCCCCCCCCTACGAAAGAACCGAATGATCAAGCTCAGATCGAGCCACTGGATATTGAGGGTGGAGGGCAACTGATTTATTTAGGTTCATTTTATATGGGTAATCACTTTCTTGAATTTTACAAAGCTTTACCCAGCCACCCATGTCGGTGATCACTCTATGAATTAGAGGATCATCAAAAATAACTGATGACCATGCTCCTACTCGCTTGATTGCTTCATCGACTTTATTCCACGCTAATAAAGACTTCGATATCGAGTTACCATCAATATGCTTAATGATGTCAGTCGGGGTAGGGCAGAACTGTCCCGTATCGGGAGAGCGGATATGGTGAGTCATGCCTGTTCTGATCTCTTCAATGGAATAGTTTTTGAGTGCCTCAAAAGCAATGGTAAGGATCTGAGTACTGATTTTTTGTCGATACAGGTTCCAAGCTGATGCCCAAATTTGAGCAAACTCTATTTTATCAGATTCGATCATGACTATTAACCTCTTTCTCTATTGGTGCCGACCACCTTTGGGCAATAAAACTGTTGTTGTTAGGTGCATTGTTAAAGCTGTTGTCCAATGGTGAATGCCCGAATGGTAAGGCTTCATCGACGGTTAAGTATTCATCCTGCCATTGCTGATTATTGAGCCAATTATGGGGGAGAGGAGTTTTGGTTCGGTCTTGATATTGGTGCCGATGTGTCTTTTGCTCTATCCAAATATCAATGACCTCTTTTGCTTTTACAGGATCAGAATCTAGCCCTTGGCGTGACCACTCCTCTTCAGCTTTTAATTTTTTCTCTTTTCTGGTTTGCTCTTGCCAAAATTGATTAAAAAGATTGTTGGGGGCTTCGCTCTGATTTGATGTTGGTGATGGAATTTGTTCTTGCGATGGTGTTGGCGTTGACTCGGAATTTTGTTCATCTATGGTATTGAAATGAGGCTCTGAGGTAGTAGCATTGGCTGAATTAGACTGCGGTACTTGGTTCGGTTGGATTACTTCAGGAAGTTTGTGTTGATATTGAGATAGGGCGTCAATCAGTTTTTCGTGGGAAATAAATTCTTGAGGGACATCAGATAATAATCGTATGGCAGCCTTACCTTGATTTATGTTTTCTATGGGGTTGTGTTTGAGGTAATTACAAATAAACGTCCAGCCAGCCTTGTCTCTTTCTATGAAGCCATGCTCATTAAGCTCATCTAAGTTTCTACTAACTCTTCGCCGTGACCAGCCTAGATCTTCAGCTATGTAGCCGAGTGGTAATCGAAAACAACCCAGCAAGTTACAGTGCTGGCAGGTTAGTAAATATAAACCAAGTAATTTGGCTGAATCGCTCCATGAGAGAGTATCCTGCTTCATCCAAAAGCGGGTGTATACCTTTCCGTAAACACGCATAGCTTTTTCCTCTAACCTGCTTCATCCAAAAGCGGGTGTATACCTTTCCGTAAACACGCATAGCTTTTTCCTCTAACTCGCTGAGTTATATGAAGGAGTAGATTTCTTTTGTAACAGTTTTAACTGTTATTTAGTTGTATTGCTTTGATTTTGGCTAATCCTAACGCCATTGAATTTCGTCTGTCAACAGTTTCATGTGTTGAACTGCATATTTTTTGTTTGTAAAATCGACGCTATGAAAACATTATCAGAACGACTGACTTACGCTATGAATCTTGCTGGCATGAGCCAGGGACGATTGGCTCGAAAGGTCGGGATCAGGCAGCAATCAGTTTACCAGCTGTGTTCAGGGAAAACCCTTGCTAGCAAGTATACTCCTCATTTAGCTAAAGCATTGGGGATCAAAGTTCAATGGCTAGTGCATGGTGAAGGAGATATGTACGACGAAAATGTATCGTCGGACTTAGTTGCGCCTAAAGAGATCCCTGTTATTAATTGGAAGCAAGCAGCACGTTGGCCAGAGCTTGTTGATACGTTTTCATTAACGGACACTGATGAGTGGATGAGAGTGAGTAAACCAGCATTTAATGACTGTTTTGTATTAAGGGTTAGTGGCGACAGTATGGACGGCAATTCCCCTAAGCCATCAATTCAAGAAGGAACGTTGATTATTGTTCAGCCGTGCAGTGAGGCTAGTTCAGGACAGATGGTTATAGCCGTTTTGCCAAATCATGAGCGGGCTATTTTTCGACAATATGTTACTGAAGCGGATCAAGGTTACCTAAAACCGCTAAACACTCAGTATCCAATCATTGAAATTAACAATGAATGTAAGATTATTGGGATAGTCAAACAGGCTATTTCTGAATTTTAAAATTTATAGTTGCTTGGTCGCTTGTATCACAATTTAATCTCTTAGGGTTCAATTCCCCGCAGCTCGCTGCGGTTTGTAACAAAAAGAGGTAATGTTAATACCCCGCTTTCGCTTGCGAAAGTCTGAGCGAAGCGAAGACAGCTTGCTGCGGGGATTATTTATTAATCAATGGGTTATAGCTGATTTAGATGTGAAAGTAGCACAGAAGTAATACTAAGGAAACTCCAGAACAAAAAAGATAGTATCAAAAAGCAAAAAGTCTTGAAAAAACAGGGAGTAAAATGGTGGCCCCTCACAGACTTGAACTGTGGACCTATCGATTATGAGTCGAGTGCTCTAACCAGCTGAGCTAAGGGGCCATTTTGAATGTAGCGAATGCTACTAAATCGAAAAGAAGTATACGAACTTTGTTGGCGCTTGTCATCCCTGTTTTGTCGAGAAATCCTGCAAGTAGAATCAATTGGTTATCTGTTATACAAAATTTGCTTCAGTTGTCACCTTTTATTCAGCTAACTTCATAAAATCGCATAAAAAAAGCCTCGATGTTATCGAGGCTTTTTTGCAGCTTAGAGAGTAAGTCGATTACTCGTCTAAGAATGATTTTAGAATTTCTGAGCGAGAAGGGTGGCGCAACTTGCGTAATGCTTTTGCTTCAATCTGACGAATACGCTCACGGGTAACGTCAAATTGTTTGCCTACTTCTTCTAGCGTGTGGTCGGTGTTCATGTCGATACCAAAACGCATACGCAGTACCTTAGCTTCACGAGCGGTTAGCCCTGCAAGCACTTCGTGAGTAGCGTTTTTCAAACTTTCACCGGTAGCACTATCTAGTGGTAGTTCGAGGGTTGTATCCTCGATGAAATCACCTAAGTGCGAATCTTCATCATCACCGATTGGGGTTTCCATTGAAATTGGCTCTTTGGCAATTTTCAATACCTTACGGATTTTATCCTCTGGCATTTGCATGCGTTCAGCCAGTTCTTCTGGTGATGGTTCACGTCCCATCTCTTGTAACATTTGACGTGAGATACGGTTTAGCTTGTTGATGGTTTCGATCATGTGTACCGGAATACGAATGGTACGGGCTTGGTCTGCAATTGAGCGGGTGATAGCCTGACGGATCCACCATGTGGCGTAAGTCGAGAACTTGTAACCACGGCGGTATTCAAACTTATCTACTGCTTTCATTAGACCGATGTTGCCTTCTTGGATCAGATCCAAGAACTGTAGACCACGGTTGGTGTACTTTTTAGCAATCGAAATTACCAGACGTAAGTTGGCTTCAACCATTTCTTTTTTTGCACGGCGAGCCTTAGCTTCACCGATAGACATACGACGGTTGATGTCTTTAATAGCTGAAATGGCTAGGCCAGTTTCTTCTTCAACGGCAACGAGTTTACCGATGCAACGAAGTACGTCTTCTTCAACTTTTTTAAGGCCGTCAGAGTAGGATTTGCCAGACTCTAGTTCTTTGGTAAACCATTCGCTAGTGGCTTCGTTACCGCCGAAGGCTTTAATAAAGTTCTTTTTAGGTAGCTTAGCTTGCTCAATACATAGCTTCATGATCAAACGTTCTTGAACACGAACTCTGTCCATCATGCTACGCATGCTTTTTACTAATGCATCGAACTGCTTAGGAACAAGACGGAACTCTTTGAACAGTTCACCAAGTTCAAATAAGCATTTTACAGACAAGTGATGATCACGGCCTTTCTCGGCAATAGTTGCTTGACCAATATCAAACAGTTTTCTCAGCTCCGTGAAGCGTTCTTTTGCTTCTTCAGGATCTGGGCCTTTGTTTGCTTCATCTTCTTCGTCATCATCGTCGTCTTCGTCATCCAATTGCTCGTCAGTCAGTTCAGAACCAACGTGAGTAGCGGTTGGCGCGACGTCATCTTCATCAGGGTTTACAAATCCAGAGATAATGTCAGATAAACGGATTTCTTCAGCTTCGTACTTGTCGAATTGCTCAAGGATCATCGCAATCGCTTGAGGGTATTCGGCTACAGAGCCTTGAACGGTATTGATCCCTTCTTCAATTCGTTTGGCGATGACAATTTCGCCCTCACGGGTCAATAGTTCAACGGTACCCATTTCACGCATGTACATACGTACAGGGTCGGTTGTACGACCGATTTCACTCTCTACTGTTGCTAGAGCTGCAGCGGCTTCTTCTGCTGCATCTTCATCGGTGCTGTCTTCAGACATCATGATTTCATCGGCATCCGGTGCTTCTTCAAACACGCGAATACCCATGTCATTTATCATCTGGATAATATCTTCAATTTGATCAGAATCGACCATATCAGCAGGTAAGTGATCGTTCACTTCTGCATAAGTCAGGTAACCTTGTTCTTTACCTTTTGCAAGTAACAATTTGAGTTGCGACTGTGGAGTATGATCCATAGATATCATCCAAGTTTGAGTAAACAGTTTACGAGGCGATACGTTGAATTGTTCAGCGATGCTGTATTCAACGCAAAGCGTCAATTATAACCTTACGCACTACCTTGTGCTAGGGGTATGAACAAGAATTTACTTGTTTATCCCCTTCATAATGGAAATTAGCTTTTGAAGCTGTATCCTTTCTTCCTTGGTGTGGCTTTGTTTCAAGCTGAGTTCTTGATATCGCTGTTCGAGATATTGGTTGCTTAACCAGACAAGCGATTTTTTAAATTCATGCTTGAGTTTTTCTGTGGCGACTTGATGTTCCCAAGTAGACAACTTTTTTACAGTCTCAAATTGAGGTTGCTGGCGAAAATGCTCAAGCAGTTGGGCTGATGTCATCTGGGTTGTACGAGTCAGATCCAATAATTGGATCAATAAATCCAGTCCGGGCATCGAAAGATGTTGTAGGGCTGGCTGCGCTGGTAAATTATTACCAACTTCTGGGTGCTGTATGATCAGGCTTATGGCGAGTCTTAATGGTGTCCCTCTGCCTTTTAAGCCTTTAGCGCCCAATGGATTGGCTTTCGCGGCTTGCGAATTAAAGCCAAATTTCTTTTTAAGCTCATCACTGCTATTAAGACCAAGTTTGTGGGCTAAGTTTTCCAGCAATAAGTTCTGTAAAATTTCGTCTTTGACTTTTTCGATCAGCGCCATGGCTTGCTTAGCCAGTGTGCTTTTATCGCCAGCTGAATCTTCAGTCAGTTTTTCAAATAAAAAGGCTTCAAGCGACTTGGATTGTTCAATGTGGTGCTCAAATGCTTCTTTACCGATGTTTCTGACCGTCGAGTCAGGATCTTCACCTTGCTCTAAAAACATGAATTTGAGCTTGTCACCAGGCTTGAGCAATGGCAAAGCGGTTTCGAGTGCTCGCCACGCTGCTTCCTTGCCTGCTCTATCGCCATCGTAGCAGCATACCACTTCTTGGGCACTTCTTTGCAGCAATTGTAGTTGTTCAGCAGTGGTTGAGGTGCCTAGTGATGCTACTGCATAATCGACCCCGTATTGTGCAAGCGCAACAACGTCCATATAGCCTTCGACAATTAAGGCTCTATGCGGGTTCCGATGTTTTAATTTTAATTCATAAAGGCCGTATAACTCATTGCCTTTATGGAAAATTGGGGTTTCCGGTGAGTTTAGGTATTTTGGTGTGCCTTCACCAAATACTCGACCACCAAAGCCAATGACTCGTCCGCGACGGTCACGGATGGGAAACATGAGTCTGTCACGAAAACGGTCATAACGTTTGCCGTTATCGTTGGCGATGAGCATGCCTGCAGTAAGCAGCTTTTCTTGTAACCCTTGATTATCTCGGTATCGGCTGAGTAAGTTATCCCAACCGTCGGGAGCAAAACCAATGTTGAAGCGCTCTACAACTTCGGAAGATAAGCCACGATATTCGAGATAATTTTGTGCTTTTTCTTTATCTGAATGCTGGCGAAGCTGTGCTTGATAAAAGTTACAGGCTTCTTCCATTAACTGATAGAGATCTTTACTCAGAGCATGATCAACTTTCGGACCGCGACCTTGCTCTTTTGGTACTTCAAGTCCAAGTTGTCCGGCTAAGTCTTCAATAGCATCAACAAACTCTAGGCGATCATATTCCATGACAAAGTCAATGGCATTGCCATGAGCGCCACAGCCAAAACAATGGTAAAACTGTTTATCTTGACTAACGGTAAACGAGGGAGTTTTTTCGCTATGGAAAGGACAGCACGCAGAATAATTTTTACCAGCTTTTTTTAGTGGTACTTTACTGTTAACCAGTGCAACGATATCAGTTCGAGCTACTAACTCATTGATGAAATCGCGTGGTATTGGCATATTCTCACTCTTTGCTGGTTTTGCCTCTGTTGAGGATTAAACAAACAAGCCGCGCTATAGCACGGCTTGTCGTAACGTTATATAAGAAACTTTAGAAAAAGCTTCTGCGGTTTACTTCAATTGGGCTCTAACTTGACCACCAGCTGCACTCATATCAGCGCGGCCTTGCAGTTTACCTTTTAACGCTCCCATTACTTTGCCCATGTCCGCCATGGATGAAGCGCCAACAGCCTGAATGGTTTCAGCAATAATTGCATCGACTTCTTCAGCAGTAAGTGGTGTTGGTAAGAAGGTTTCTAAAACAGAAATTTCGGCCAATTCCACTTCGGCTAATTCGCTACGACCTGCTTGCTCATATTGAGTTACAGAGTCGCGGCGTTGCTTCACCATTTTGGTTAGCACAGCTATTACCTGATCATCAGTTAAGCTTTCGCGAGTATCCACTTCAACTTGTTTGATGGCGGCGAGCGCCATACGAATCGTACCAAGTCTTGCCTTTTCTTTGGCAATCATGGCTTGCTTCATATGGTCTTTAAGCTGATCTACTAGGCTCATAATAGATTAGTATAAACGTACGCGACGAGCGTTTTCGCGAGAAAGCTTCTTAGCAAGACGCTTTACAGCAGCAGCTTTTGCACGTTTACGTGCAGTAGTTGGCTTCTCGTAGAACTCACGAGCACGAACGTCAGCTAGGATACCAGCTTTTTCACAAGAGCGCTTAAAACGACGAAGAGCTACGTCGAATGGTTCATTTTCACGTACTTTAACGATTGGCATACGCCATCACCCCTTAGGTGTAAGTTGTATGAAAGAAAACAGCTAAAAGCCGTAATCAATCAAGGTTGATTAAAAAATGGTTCGGAATTCTACACTCAGATTGATGACTTTGTAAACCCCAAAATCTTAACGATCGCTGGATCTTTTTACGATCCCAGTAAGATAATTGCGATTTACTGGAGCAAATCGTTATCTACAGGTAGAATTGTTCGCCTTTGTTGTCATTAAGTGTAGATGAAATGCGAGTTTTAGGTATTGAGACGTCCTGCGATGAGACAGGTATTGCGGTTTATGATTCAAATGCTGGTTTGTTATCCCATACATTATATAGTCAGGTAAAACTGCATGCTGATTATGGTGGGGTAGTGCCTGAATTAGCATCGCGAGATCATGTTCGTAAAATCATCCCTCTTATTCGTAAAGCACTTGCTGATGCTGATTTAGCCATGAGCGATCTAGATGGCATTGCTTATACCAAAGGCCCTGGCTTGATAGGTGCGGTATTAGTTGGTGCCTGTGTTGGGCGATCGCTTGCATTTTCTTTAGGCATTCCTGCTATTGGTGTGCATCATATGGAGGGACATTTATTAGCTCCTATGCTTGAAGAAACACCTGCTGAATACCCTTTTGTCGCTTTGTTAGTTTCTGGCGGCCATACCATGTTGGTTGATGTTAAAGGCATTGGCGAATACGAAGTGCTAGGTGAGTCTGTTGATGATGCCGCAGGTGAGGCGTTTGATAAAACCGCTAAATTAATGGGGCTGGATTATCCGGGTGGCCCACGGCTGGCAAAATTAGCAGCCAAAGGTGAGCCTGCCAAATACAAATTTCCACGCCCTATGACGGATCGCCCTAGTCTAGATTTTAGCTTTTCAGGGTTAAAAACCTTTGCAGCCAATACTATCGCTGCTGAACCTGATGATGAAAAAACGCGAGCCAATATCGCTAGAGCTTTTGAAGAAGCCGTGGTTGATACCTTAATGATCAAATGTAAACGTGCGCTAAAACAAACAGGTCATAAGCGTTT
This sequence comes from Parashewanella curva, assembly GCF_003675895.1. Lineage (GTDB taxonomy): Bacteria > Pseudomonadota > Gammaproteobacteria > Enterobacterales > Shewanellaceae > Parashewanella > Parashewanella curva. Next base: position 236,132 of record NZ_ML014753.1, on the reverse strand, counting down.
GGTAATTGCTGGTGGTGTAAGTGCGAATACTCGACTTCGTGCTGGTTTAACCGAGCTGATGTCGAGCTTGAAAGGAGAAGTCTTTTATCCTCGTCCAGAGTTTTGCACCGATAATGGAGCCATGATTGCTTACGCCGGTACTCAACGCTTATTGTCTGGTCAAACAGAAGGACTCGAAGTAAAAGGTCAACCAAGATGGCCTTTGGATACTTTGGAAGCAATTAAACGTTAGTTACATTAACAACCTAGATATTCTAAAGAAGTATTATTCTTGTGGGGATTAACTAGATATATTCTGAGCTAAGACTAACTCTATTATGGGAGTGTTTATGTCTAGTGCAGAAATACATTGGTTATCCTCATCTTTTCCTCTATATGGCATTAGTTATCAGAGTGAACCAGACGCTCATGTCGTATGGGATCCCAAAAACTCTGACCCGTCAAAGTTAAATATTCAGTATAAGAAAGATGTTTTTGATTCTACTGAATTAGGCAGTGTACTGTGCTTTAAGGTGTTGGATAGAGCGAGAAATCGAACACTTTATCGGGATTTTTGGCTGGTAAATTGTGCAAAGTCAGATACAGAAGTAGTTAGATTTGGTTTAAAACAGCAATCTAAGATACCGCCTGAAAAGTATCGACTGGAAGCGTTTCCTGACGAAGACTTGTTATTTAGAACTCTTTCATATCATGTGGGTCATGTTCAGCTCCAGATTAGACGGGGAGCAGATGTGTCTAATTGGTTATTAAAACCGTCGCATCGAGTTCAAGGTGTGAGCAAAAGGTTAAGCTAACATAGGTTATAGCTCTTGCTCATGTGCAAGAAGCCTTTTTTTACGATCATACTCTTCTAATTGCACAAGAATACTGTGTTGTAAATGATGTGATAGTTTTTTAAATACTTTTATTTGAACAAAGGTTTTTCCATCGCTATCGGTATGTGAAAGGACGTTGTCTAATCCGTTTTTTATTATATAGCCGATCAATGTTGTTATCGATGCTTCAGTTGTTATCGATGCTTCAGCGGCAGCTTTTACGGCTAAATGCAACACCGAATCGGTATTCGTAGCAGAGGAAAAGCGAGTCTTAATAGTCATATCATTTAATAATAATTCTAAGATTTGATTTTTATTGGCTGATATCGCTGCGATAATAGCTCTGAACTTCCCCCTCACCTTTATAATCTCATTGCTTGTTGCTGGAATTTTTAATTTAGCCAGTGCATTTAAGCACCAACCTGTTTCTTTTATCCCTTTTGTGGCTGCAAGTTCTATGACTGATATGCCTTGGCTGTTTTCTGTGAAAGGACTTGCTCCTGCATCTACCAAAGATTTGAAAATATCTTGACGATTACATAGTAATGCTGTCTGCAGTGGAGGTACCCCTTTCAAAGGAACAAAATCCACATCAGCTCCAGCTTTAATCAGCAGTTTTACTTGTTCTGTGCAACCTCTAAGAATAGCAAGATGTAAAAGGGTTACTCTGCCGTTACACACTCTAGAAACCGGCATTTGATCCCATGCTTTAAAAACTTTGACACTCAAGATTGAATGATCGGGTCTCACACTTTTAGTGGGTAAAACTGTTGTTGATAAAGAGGTGACAGTTTGAGATAAATTGAAACCTTTATTAAGGTAGGTTTCCAGCGCTTGGTTATTTAAACGAAGTATTGCTCGATATAAATAAGGTGTATCAGAATTAGGGTTTAGTTTTAAGCTAAATTCACTCATTAATTTCTTGGATAAAGCAGTAATCCTATGATCGCTTTGCTGAGTCGATAAGTGTTTTTGTGGCTCAGCTTGTCTTTGCGTTTCTTCCATACCTGCCAGTATAGGTTCTTCTTCAATTATTGAACGAGAGTCTACTACAGTAGCGAGTGGGCAAATACCTTGAATATTTATTGGTACTGGTGATTCAGTTGGAGCTTGATGGAAAGGCTGTTGTTGATCTAATTGAGATTGCTTAATCACTCTTACATGCCAGAGCTTCTTATTATGCAGGAATTGTATTTCAACTGGCAACTTATGGCTTGTCTCAGAATCATGTAGTTCAACTCTTTGGACTTCATCAATTGCTGATATCGCCAATTGGGTCAGCTTTTGAGTTGAAATATCAAAGTAGGTAGATCCTGCGGCTGTTGTATGGAAATCAATCGTTGTAGTAGCCATTCTCAACTTTTCCAAAAAAAGTTAGATAACAACAAGCTACATCAAAGAAGCTGAATACAAACTTTACTTTTGTTTTCTTTTCAGTTTATTGCGTAAGGTAAAACGTGACTCTTCGCCTTTTAGTAACCGATAAATATTATCTTTATGGCGAATAACAATCAGTATGCCTAACATAGCGACAGGAATGGTAAATCGGTCATCTAAATAATGAGTCAAAATAGGTGCCATAATCGCAGTGACGATTGAAGCAAGTGAGGAGTAGCGGCCGATTAATACCACTAATACCCAGGTTCCCATCAAGTACAAAGCTAAGCCTTCACCAATAGGCGCCATTGCACCGAATGCCGTGGCGACACCTTTACCACCTTTAAAGTCAAAAAAGACGGGGAAAATGTGTCCGAGGCAAGCTGCAATGGCAATAAATCCTAAAGAGACAGAATCAATATTGAGTTTATAGCTAAGGTAAGTTGGGAGAGCGCCTTTGAGCATATCGAAAAATAAAACTAAGGCAGCAGCACCAGCTCCACCTACACGTAATACGTTAGTGGCACCTGGATTACCCGAGCCTTGAGTTCGGGGGTCGGGTAAGCCTTTTAAACGACACACCAGAATAGCAGAGGAAATCGAACCCAATAGATAAGCGGCAATAAGCATGACACTGATTAATGCTATTTCACTCAAGTTGGTTTCCTTACTCTGGTTAATGTATTATCACGCCTGCTCAAAGCAGTCTGATAGGACACTGTTCAAATTACAATCGCTAAGGCTCACAGTCTAAAGCACAATTGTTCAATATGCGACCGTAGCGAGCCATTATATCTCTATTTGATAATAATGCTTATCTGACCTCTAAAATTTGGAATTATTTTGATGGATAAAGTCATCATTAAGCAACTAAAAGTTGATACCGTAATCGGTGTTTATGATTGGGAAAAGGAAATTAACCAAAGCTTATATCTCGATATTGAAATGCAATGGAATATCGCGCAAGCTGCCCAAAATGATGATTATCAACATGCGCTTTGCTACGAAACCGTATCTAACCGTTTAATAGAACTGATCACAGAAAAGCCTGTTGAGTTGATTGAAACCGTCGCTGAAATGGTGGCTAATTGCCTGATGTCTGAATTCAATGTGCCTTGGGTGATGGTTACCGTTAATAAACCCGGTGCAGTAAAGTCATGCCAAAATGTGGCCGTTGAAATCGTTCGTCAAAAGCAAGACTAAGGTTGCAGTGTGGCAAAGGTATACATCAGTGTGGGTAGTAATATCGAACCTGAAAAGCATTTTCGGTTAGGGCTACAAGCGCTTTCCAATCATTTTAAAGCATTAAACCTATCGTCCGTCTATTTGAGTGAGGCCGTTGGCTTTGATGGAGGTGACTTTCTTAATATGGTGGTTGGGGCTGAGACAGAGCGTACGATAAATGAGGTGGTGGATATTTTAAAGGCCATTGAGTTTGAGAATGGTCGCGCTAAAGATGCTAAAAAATTCAGTTCTCGTACTTTAGATTTAGATTTGCTTTTGTATGACGACAAAATATGTCAGTTACCTGTTCGCCTACCGCGCAGTGAAATTACCTTTAATGCTTTTGTGCTTTGGCCATTAGCCGAAATTGCACCCAATTTAGTTCACCCTGAGCTGAGTAAAACCTACTCAGTTCTTTGGCAAGAATACGATAAGTCTTCTCAGCTTTTAAAACCAATCGCTTTTGATTTTTTAGGATTTTAGATGGATACCTTACACGTCATTATTTTAGCGCTTATTCAAGGATTGACTGAATTTTTACCAATTTCTAGTTCAGGACATTTAGTATTAGCCGCTCCATTGTTTGGTTGGCAAGATCAAGGTTTGTCATTTGATGTTGCGGTTAATACTGGTTCTTTATTAGCCATGGCCATTTACTTTCGCCAAGAAATTTGGCAAATGACTCAAGCTTGGACAACAAGCTTAATCACTCGAAAGCAGACTCCCGATAGCAAGCTGGCGTGGTGGATTGTACTGGCGACGTTGCCTGCCGTTATCTTTGGCTATTTTGGGATGGACTTTATCAAAACCCATTTTAGAAATATTGAAACTATAGCTGCTACAACAATCGTTTTCGGCTTGCTGCTATGGTGGGCAGATAAAGTCTCAAAGCATCAGCTTGATGAGTATCAAACAGGTTGGAAAAAGGCCTTGTTAATTGGCTTTGCGCAAATGCTAGCCTTAATCCCGGGGACTTCTCGCTCAGGTGCCACCATGACTGCAGGACTATTGTTAGGGTTAACCCGTGAAGCGGCAGTCCGATTTTCGTTTCTTATGTCTATTCCTGTAGGGCTTGGTGCGGCGATATTGGTGACTAAAGATCTTATTTCCTCACCTGAGGCGATTGATGTTCAGGCATTGACCATTGGTACAATTGTTTCTTTCATTGCCGCTTATGCTTGTATTCATTACTTTTTGAAGGTGATTGGCAAAATGGGCATGACCCCATTTGTTATCTATCGACTGTTACTCGGTGTTGCACTGTGTGGTTTGATTTTCTTTGGATAAAATCGATTTAGCTCGCTCTAAGAGCGAGCTAATATACTCGTGATACTTGAAGATGCAACTTTCAGGGCTTATTCAGGGTTGTATTATTCGAGGCGTGAAAGTGCAGAACTAGCGGGCTAATTTAAGCTTTCACAACAAAGAAGAATCAACGCTGAAAAGCCCACGAAGTGCGAGTTTAATTGCCATTTATACTGCGTTGCTTACCCTTGAAATAGAGTTACTATTCCTACGGGAAAGCGCCTTGCCTAAATGGCAATTAATTCTCGCTGAAATACTGCATCTACAGGTATCACGAGTATATACATACTTCATTTTTACTTTTTGTAATGAGTGGCTAGGTTATCTAAACGATCATTAGCCCGTTCAGAAGCACTTTGATTGTGTTTAATACTATTCATTAATTGATCATGCTGAGATTGCAAGTCACTGATTTGTGAACTGAGTAGATCAAGCTTTTGATTCGTGGCGTGGATGTGATCTTGCAGTGCTGCATCGGTTGCGCAGCCTGCTAAGAATAAAGGTAAGCTAATTACTGCTATGGTGAAGATTTTCTTCATTGTACGAACACTCCCTAATAGTTTGTGCCCATATGTTGCCATAGTTGGTTATAGCCACAATTCTAGTTAGCAATTATTCGCTTTTTTGTCAGCCTATAGTCAGCTTTTTAATTTCGAATATCGCTTGGCTCCTTTGCTTTTCAATCTCAGGTTTTATTGCGGCTCCGGTGATACCTGAAGCAATTATTTTTTGTACATCAATGGCTTTTGCTGCTTTGAAGCATTCAGTTAAATACTTTGCTTGTGGATATTCATGTAGCTCAAAGCCCGTTCTTCCACGAATATCGGCATGGCAAGCTATAAGTACTTGAGGTAGTCTTTCTGGCTTACGCCATGCGTCCATGTTATTAAAAAATTTCAGTACTGTTGCTGGTTTTAATTCAAAAGCAGTATGGACATTTTGATGTAAGTCACTTACCAGTAATGCTAAATCTCGATAGCCATTCGGCACTCTTAAACGTTCACACATCTTTTTTATTAAAGGCAATCCAAGTTGACCGTGACCATGATGACTAGGCCATTTATCTTTTGGTGTTAGGCTCTTTCCAAGATCATGAACCAATGCAGCAAAGCGCACTTGTTTATCTTCAGTGAGCCGGGCTGCTTGCTCAAGTACCATGAGGGTATGAATACCAGTATCAATCTCGGGGTGCCACTTTTCAGGTTGTGGTACACCAAATAATTGTTCAATTTCAGGAAACAGGACTTGAAGTGCTCCACAGTCTTTCAATACTTGGAAGAAAACTTGAGGTTGAGAGTAAGACAGCACTTTTTCCAACTCTTGCCAAACACGCTCGGCGCTTAACGCTTGCAGCTCACATGATGCTGATAGTTGAGTCATCAAAGTCATGGTTTCTGGAGCAATAGAAAACCCCTGTGGTGCAAATCTAGCGGCAAATCGTGCTACTCGTAATACTCTAAGTGGATCCTCAATAAAGGCTTCTGATACATGACGTAAGGTTTTATTCTTGATGTCGTCAATGCCCTTATAGGGATCGTGAAGTTTGCCTTGTTCATCCTGAGCGATAGCGTTAATGGTAAGATCACGTCGTAGCAAATCTTCCTCTAAGGTAACGGATTGACTCGCATCAACACTAAAGCCGCCATAACCCACACCTGTTTTTCGCTCGGTGCGCGCTAAAGCATATTCATCATGACTTTTGGGGTGAAGAAATACAGGGAAATCTTTTCCAACTTGTTGGTAGCCTAGGTTTAGCATTTCTTCTGGAGTGCTGCCCACTACCATGTAGTCTTTATCTTTTACGGGGAGGTCTAAAAGGGCGTCTCGAACAGCTCCACCGACAAGGTATATTTTCACGATTGTCTTCAACTCTAAGCGATATCTATCTAAAGCTTATCAGACAAAACTTTGACAATAAAAGCACTTAGCCGTAAGTTGTTGCCATATTTGTCGATTATTTAGTTCATTGGTATGTATAAAGCGTTTTTTGGTTTAAAGGATACTCCGTTTTCAATCGCTCCAAACCCTGAGTACTTGTTTTTAAGTGATCGCCACCGTGAAGCGTTGGCACATTTAAGCTATGGTCTTGGTGACACTGGCGGGTTTGTGTTGTTAACGGGGGAAGTGGGTACAGGAAAAACCACCGTCTCACGTACCTTGTTAAAGCAATTGCCAGAGAATACCGATACGGCCTTCATTCTTAATCCTGCGCTAACTGAATTAGAGTTACTGGCGACCTTATGTGATGAACTTAAAATAAACTACCCAGAATCGCCAACACTAAAACAGCTTACCGATCGCATTAGTGAATTTTTGCTTGAAAATCATAAGAATGGTCGTAATACCTTGATGATCATTGATGAAGCTCAACACCTCAAAGCCGAAGTGTTAGAGCAATTAAGGTTACTCACTAATTTAGAAACTGATACCAAAAAATTGCTGCAAGTGATCTTAATTGGTCAACCAGAATTACAACAGTTACTGAGACGCCAAGAGCTGAGGCAGTTAGCACAGCGGATCACTGCTCGTTACCATTTGTTGCCGTTAACAGAAGATGAAGTGGCGCTTTATGTGCAACATAGATTAGAAGTGGCTGGGCGATATGAGCCGTTATTTACCCGTAAATCTATAAAAGCGCTACATAAACATACAGGCGGTATACCAAGGCTGATCAATTTGTTGTGTGAACGTACTTTGATGGCTGGATATGGGCAATCTAAAGTGCCGCTGGATCATCGCATGGTCAACCAAGCCGCTCAAGAAATATTGGGCGTGGAAGAAACATCAACTTCAAAATATAAATGGCCACTAATTACTGGTGGTACTTTAGTCGCCAGTTTTGCTGTTGCTTATGTTGGTTTTACTCTACTGCAATCTCCTCAAGCTGACTCTAAATCAGTAAATCAAGCCAACGGCGTTACTGACTCTGTAAAGTTACCGAGAAAAAATGCAGCTTTGACTCAAATGATTTCTAAAAGCCGAAATATTGATACAGCGTTTGCGGTGTTGTTTGGACTTTGGAATAAAACTCCTTATCAAAATCTCACTAGTTGCCAAGCGGCGCAGGCACAACAACTAAATTGCTATCAAAAGCAAGGAGACTGGAAAAACCTATTGAAAATGGGCTATCCCGCCGTGCTCTACCTTAAAGATGACGCTGGACAACCATTCTATGCGGTGTTAGCGGCCGTTGATGGTCATAAGGCCTATATTCAGCTTGGTGAGCAGCAATTAAAGGTTGAGCAGGATTGGATTGATGCACATTATGATGGCACCTTTGAATTATTTTGGCAGAATGTAGGTGCGCCGAATCAAATCATCACCCGTTACGCTCCCATTGAACAAATTCAGTGGTTAGAAAATCAACTCGCCAATTATAATCACGAAAAACCAAGGGAAATGACGCATTTTGATGCATCGCTGATCCGCAGTTTGAAAGATTTTCAAAAGCAAAATGGTTTGTCGGATGATGGTATTGCAGGCAAGCAAACATTGATACTATTGAGTTTGTATGCTGAGCATTCTGGCCCAGATTTATCTGCGGCTAAGGAGTTATATTAATGTCGATTTTGCTTGATGCGGTAACCAAAAGTAAACAGAAGAATGCACCGCTAGACCCTACGCTTTCCCCACAGCGACAATTAGCTTCTATGAAATCTGACAGGCAACTACCGTGGCACTGGTTTGGACTAGTGTTAGCGATTACTATTGGTGTTTCCGCTGCTTGGTGGTGGCTAAAGCCTGTTGGAACGGTTCAAACTCCGATCAAGCCTGAAGAAAACGTTACTCAAAAACCGGCTGCGAAATCACAAATTACTTTAGTAGAAAAAGTAGCGTTGCCACTCCCTCAGGCTTATCAGGTACCCAGTCAATCTATATCGACTCAGCCAAGCTCTCAAACAATACAAACTCCCAAAGATGAATCAAGTCAGCCGCAATCTGTTGCTGTTACGGTAAAACCTAAACAGACTCAGCACATTATTTTAGGAAAACCGCTAGATAAGAACAGTCCGATAGCCAGTGAGTATGGTTCAGAGCAGACTCAATTAGATTTGGAACAAGCCAAAGACTTAATGCTTGGGGCGAAACCAAATAATAGTCAGGCGTTGGATTTAGAGGCATTAAAAAGACAAGTGGCGTTGGCTGCATCGGATGTTGGTCTGAAAACAGATGAGCAGCATAAGCAAGACAAAGTTATCAAAAACTTGAAACAAGAATTGAGTCAGGTTGAGCATGAAAGGGCGGTACAAAAACCGTTTTCTGATGATCCGAAATTAGAAGCAAATGGCAAAGATAAATATACGCAGGTGCCTAAATACGGAGAGTTGCCAGCAAGTATTCAATTGCAGGTGCCGGAATTTAGTATTAATGCACACCTATATTCCACTACACCATCACAACGTCGTTTAAGTGTAAATGGGAAAGAGCTAAAAGAGGGCGATACCATCAAAGGTAAATTGAAAATCTTAGAGATCCGCCCTCAGGATGTCGTTTTAGGAATCGCGGGTGAGAAGTTTTCGGTGCCCGCTACTTAGCAAATGTACTAACCAAAAAAGTAACGCCCAACAATGAGCGTAAGTCCATACCCTAAGCTGTAGCAAATGAGTAAAGCAGGGAAGAACTTTAGGTAGCTGCCGAAAGTCAGTTCTTTCACTTTACTCATGGCTATAACACCAGCTGCGCTTCCTATTATCAATAGCGAACCACCGACGCCCACACCGTAAGTAAGCCCCAACCATTCAGGTGTCGTTAGATTTGGGTCGGCTTTTAGTAGTGCAGCCGTGAGCGGAACATTATCCAACAAAGCAGAAAACGTACCTGCAATATAGTTTGATACACTGGCGCTATGTTGGCTGTAAACATGGGCTAGTGTGTCTAATACCCCAATTTCTTTGAGCATGCCAACTAATAACAAGATGCCTAAGAAAAACAGCAACGTGTCAAACTCAACTTGTCTAATGTATTCCAATATCTTGACTTCTTCTCGATTAGAGCGTGACAAGCTACCAACTAAGAACATAATTGATAAGCCCGTTAAAAAAGTCAGTACTGGAGGAATGGCAAATAGAATATTTAGAACCATAGTCAATACGATCGTACTAAAAAATAAAATCGTGATTGCGACATCAATACCATTGTAATTCTTTTCAACTTTGGTGGTACTTACCGTTCCTTTTAAGTTGTATGAAAACATGGAGGACAGCAAGATAACACTGATGGCTGAAGGAATGATTAAAGTCACCAACTCAGACATTTTTACATGACCGCTCAAAAAGATCATTAAGGTGGTTACATCACCCGTGATCAAAGCAACGCCACCTGAATTTACGGCGAATACCACCAACACCGCCATTTTTAATTTCACTTCAGAGCTAAGGTCAAAAGTACTTAAAAGTCCTAAGGTCACAAGCGTTGCAGTGACGTTATCGCAAAAAGTGGAGAGGACTAAAGCAAACAGAGATACCTGTATCATTAACAGCCGAACTGAAATCTGGCTCGGAAAGATTTTTTGAACTATCAGCTGGATCATACCTTTGGCATTTAAATAAGCCACAAAGGTCATGGTAGACATTAAAAACAACCATAAAGTCGCTATCTCAAGTAAGTTCTCATTTAAATCTTTGGTGATAATTTGCTGGTGAGTTGCAGATCCCGCTCCAACATATAAGCACACCCATGAAAAACACCCCAGAAACAAGGTAGTTTTAGCTTTGTTTATCTTAGTAATGTCTTCAAAAATAATGGTGACAAGTGCGAGGACAGAAAAACCGATGAGAAAATAATTGAGCATGTGTGGCTCCGATATGACGTCTTGAGTAAAGTAATTGATACCAGTATAGGTGCTTTTTTCAGCAAAAATTCTGGCGCATAAAACCACAAATTTATTTGAGATACAAATGCCAACTAAGTAACAGACTTAGTAAAACTTTCAGAGTTGTCCAGAGTGCTTGTCAACTAGGGGATTGGCCAATATGAGTGTTTAATTAAATATACTTAATGTGTTGAATCTCAATGTTTATCCAGAAAGCAGCAACTGATTATTGAAAATAATGGCGAGCCTCTGAGTTTATTACTTGCCGTAAAAACGAGTTGTTCTGTGTTAAGTGCTTGTTCAAGCTAAGTCATTAAAATTAATCGCCTTAATTATAAATATTAACGAGAGGACTTGTATGGCTCCGTTATCATCATTAAGCATGATTTCTGCGCAAGCTGAATTTGTAGGTAAAGCAACAGATATTGCTAAAGATAAGGCCAACGAAATTGCAAAAGTTGCAAGCTTAGGAGTCGTTTTAGGGGCTGTAGGTGCTGCATCAATTCCAGCCGCGATAGTTGGTGGAATTTATGGAGGACTTGAAGCTACGGGTTTTCATTATTTTTCTCAAGGAGTCGGATGGATCGTCGGTCGTTGTGTGGAGCAATGTGTTGAAAACAGAAAGTTAGCTGAATTTTTTTCGAACGCAGCAACATTCGGGCTTGGTATAACCTATATTAACACTAAAGTCCCAACTGTGGTTCATACCGCTGCAGTTATCGGTAGTGGGGTAGTTACAAAGGCTTTAAGTGATAGAATCTCTCCCCCAAATAAAGCGTTTTCTGTTGAAAAATTAGTTGTGGATGCTACATGCACTCTTGGCAGTAGCTATATTGCTGTAAAAATTACAGATTTTTCTCTGGATGCTTTTTTTTCTGGGGAGCCACTTATACTTGAACTCAGAAAATTAGGGCCCTGTATAAGACCAACAATAAAGTTAAACCCTAAGTATTTATACGAAAACGACGGGTTAGTTCATTGTATGCCAGATCATTGTAATTATACTTTTTTCTCGGGTGGACAACGCCAGTTGTATACGATCCGCATTCCCAATGCTCATTCACAAAGTACGAATCCACTAACGTTTGTTGCAGATTCTGAAATGTGCTTCCCTTATATGATGATGGAAGATATTAACTTTTATGTGAAAGGAGGGGTATGCATAGACAATATCATTGTTAAGTCGTCAAAACCTAGAGCTGAGGCGATGTGTAAGGCAATCATGGGAGTAAGTGTATTTGAAGGCACTAGTTTAAACAGAGGGCGATTTTATGCTGAACGTAAAATTGATTTCTGGTCAAACATTCTTTTTAAGGACGAAGCTGGTTTTCGTAGTTGCTCAAAAATTGATGGGAATTTTAGTGTGGAGTTATTAGATAGCTCAATGAAATACGCTCAAATAAAGTTACTAGGGGAGTCAACTGCGTTCGTTTCAGATAAATCTTTATCTGCAGGAATGCTTCAACTTATCAATGCTAAAGCTAACTTTTCAGGTTTATCAGGAGACGGGGCAGAAATTTTTATTGATGAAGATAGCTTAGTTGAGGCTTCTGGAAAAGCATTGAATGGAGCTGTATTGTACGTAAAAGGAACAATCATAATAAGTGGTGGCGCTTGCGATGATGCCATTATTTATCGGGCCCCAAGTAGTACTATATTGATTAGGAAGAAAGATAGGAATTTTCGTTTATTTAAGACGCTGTCACCTTCTAAATTGGATGAAGAATTGTCGAAATCAATAGAATTTAAACAATCGACTGAAAAGATTTAGATCGAAGAACACTGTAGGTATTCTTCAATCTTGGTTACTCGTTAAATTACAAACTTGCTAACACTTTATCTGCCGCCGCAAGTGTTTTTTCAAGCGTTTCATCATCATGAGCCGCAGACAAGAAGCTGGCTTCATAAGCACTTGGTGCTAAATAAACGCCTTCCTCTAACATACCATGATAGAAAGCTTTAAAGCGTTCAAGGTCACATTTAGTGACTTGATCAAAAGAGGTGACTTTTTCATCTTCAGTGAAGAAGAAACCAAACATAGCGCCCACATAGTTGATGGTCATCGGAATGCCATGTTTATCAGCTAAAGCTTTAAAGCCTTCGGCAACGTATTTAGTTTTACGTGCCAGTTCTTCGTATAGTCCTTCTTCTTCCAATGCTTCCATTTGGGCAAGGCCTGCGGCCATGGCAATTGGGTTACCTGAAAGCGTACCAGCTTGGTAAACAGGGCCCGTCGGAGCAATGTATTGCATCACTTCTTTACGACCACCAAAGGCTCCCACAGGCATACCACCGCCAATCACTTTACCAAGGCAGGTAAGATCGGGTTTGACGTCATAGTGAGCTTGAGCTCCCGCTTTAGCAACGCGGAATCCCGTCATTACTTCATCAATGATTAGTAGAGCACCGTATTGATCACAAACATCACGCAAACCTTGTAAGAAGCCATCAACAGGAGGGATGCAATTCATATTACCCGCTACTGGCTCAAGAATGATACAAGCGATGTCTTCAGGGTATTCTTCAAACAAGGCTTTTACCGATTCTAAATCGTTATAGATTGCGGTTAGTGTATGTTTAGCAAAATCAGCTGGTACGCCAGGAGAGCTTGGTTGGCCTAATGTTAGTGCGCCAGAGCCCGCATTTACCAATAAGCAGTCTGCATGACCGTGATAACAACCTTGGAATTTTAGAATTTTGTCACGGCTGGTAAAGCCACGAGCTAAACGAATGGCGCTCATGGTGGCTTCTGTACCAGAGCTAACCATACGAACTTGTTCCATAGACGGCACCATAGCGGTAACTTTTTCAGCCATGGTAATTTCAAGTTCAGTCGGTGCACCAAATGACAGTCCGTTTTCAACAGCATCAAGAACAGCTTGGCGAATTTTTGGGTGGTTATGGCCTAAAATCATTGGTCCCCATGAGCCAACATAGTCAATGTAGGCATTACCATCAGCATCATAAATATAAGCGCCATCGGCTTTTTCAATAAAGCGAGGCGTGCCGCCAACACCATTAAAAGCACGAACTGGCGAGTTTACTCCGCCAGGAATGGTCTGTTTTGCCTGTTCAAACAGCGTATCAGAACGGGTCATTTGGTTTTCCTTAAATATTAAATCAATTACTTTCTTACATACCAGTTGACTGGTAACTCGTGCTGTTCTAGTTGAGAGTCAACACCAAGCGTAAGCGCAAAAAGTGCCATGCGGATCAGCAGGCCATTGTCAGCTTGACGGAAAATCGCCAAGTTGGGATTTGTGTTTAGATCATCGTTTAGTTCATTCGCCTCAGGGCGAGAATCACGAGGTAACGGATGTAAAATTACCGTATCTTGATGACAATGTTGAGCATAAACTCGTTGGTTTAACCTAAATTGTCCTCGATACTTATTAGCTTCATCCTGTGATGGAAAACGCTCTTCTTGAATTCGGGTTTGATACAAAATATCAGCGTGTTCAAGATTACCTTGAATTTTATCTACGATGTTCACTTTATGCCCTGCATTAACCACTTGGTCAATCACATGTTGAGGCATTTGTAATTCAGTTGGAGAAAGCAGGGTAAAGGTCACATTTTTATAAAGGCTAAGTAACTTAGAAAGTGAGTGTACAGTACGACCATACTTTAAATCACCCATCATAGCGATGTTCATACCATTGATGTCTTTGTTTTTCTCTTTTAGCTCTTTTTCAATGGTAAATAAATCAAGTAATGCTTGGGTAGGGTGTTCATTTGAACCATCACCGCCATTAATCACTGGCACACAGCTGCCTTTGGCAAACTCTTGCACAGAAAAACTTTCTGGGTGACGCATGGCAATGACATCAGAGTAAGTGGCCATCATCTTGGCGGTATCGAACAGTGATTCCCCTTTGGATAAGGAAGAGGTTCCTGAGCCAACGGTTTCGGCCACATGACCACCGAGTAGATTAAATGCGGTTGAAAAGCTGACTCGGGTGCGAGTGCTTGCTTCAAAAAATAAATTTCCGAGAATCGCACCGTCAAGAACACGAGTGCGTCTTTGTCTTAAAGCGTATGGTTGCATGCGTTGGGCAACAGAAAAAATGGTTTGAATGGTATCCAAATCAAATTGGTTTACCGAGAGGATGTGGGATCCTTCTAATTGTATCATCAGCCTATCTTCCAATTTATAGAGTAATACTTAAGTAGGTATAGAGATATTGCTGAGGGGCTATGTTACCAGAACTACATAGAATTTAGTATGTTTTTGAAAATGAAAAGATGCCTCAAAGGTCATTTATACATGACCTTTGCGAACTTCCTTATAAATCATATTCCAACTTATCAGCCCAACAATATTGCATGTTTGTTTTTGGTAAATAGCGATTTCTCCGGAACGTGAGGGAGCAAGAAGATGGTATGCATCATCAAGGGTTGCCGTATCAGGCAGTAATTTTAGTGGCGTTGAAGAAACTTGGAGAACTTCTGCATTATCTTCATTTTTTGCTACTTGGTGAATGTTTCCATCGTCAGTTTTTATTAGCACTAGTGATCCATCAGCGCAATGAGTGGAAGCGCTTTGTTGGAATTGAGCATGGTCTAAAATCAATATTTCTTTTTCCATTACAGCGCGAACACCACGCTTTTGTAGCCCAAGGTTCAACGGTGGAACTCGATATCCTAGCCCCATCATATCGAGCTGTCGTAGGAGAATGGAACGGCAATTAAACCCTTGGAATGCTAGTAGAAAAGCGGGGATCATGACAAACATAGCAGGAAGCAAAATGTTGGCATCGTAAGTAAGCTCTAAAAGGGCGACTAATGCAGCTAAGGGAGCATTTAAGCATACTCCCATCATTACAGTCATCCCTATAATGGTATATGTGCCAATGTAAGGAGCGCTCTCAGGAATTAGGTAGGCATTTATCTCTGCTAATATTGCGCCTAGCATAGCACCAATACCGTAGAGTGGGCCGATTAACCCACCAGGGATCCCTAGCCCTATAGCGCTCACTGTCGCAATGGTTTTTGCAAATAAGATAACAAGTAAAAACGTCATACCAATCGAAGTGTCAGTGGCGGTCATTATGGCTAAACCATCGCTACCTAAGGCTTGTGGAACCAACATTCCAATAATCGTGGTGACCACTCCGGCTAAAAACAGTTTAGGGAGTAAAGGCCATTGTTGACTGACTTCAGTTATTTTCAGTAAAGATGAATTTAATAGTGCGGCGAAACAGCCAAGTAACAAACCATCGGCTAATAACGCTGGATAGAGATTGAGTGGCATATCATTGATGGTGATAGCATCAAATTCATGGATATCGCCAAAGACCAACTGACTACTCATCGCTCCGCATACGGCAGAGATTAATATAGGGAAGAAATAGTGGATACGGTATTCCCTGATAATGACTTCAAAAACAAAAATCACTGCCCCTAAAGGAGCATTAAACGTTGCGGCAATCCCTGCGGCCACTCCGCTAGCACTAAGGATACGAACACTGTTATCTGGAAGATTAAATTTTTCAGCCATAACGCTGGCACTTACGGCACCAAGATGAATTGCTGGCCCCTCTCGGCCGACTGAAAAATTAGTGGCTAAGGCAAATAGTGCTTGTAGAAATTGCCCAGGAGCAGAGGGGAGGGGAATTTTTCCATAATACAGTTTATAACGATGTAAAACGTAGGCAATGCCCATTTGTTTGTAGCGTTTAGACCCTAGTCGAGCAGTAAACCAAATGAGTAAAACACCGAGTAAAGGCAAATAACTGCGCCAGTCGGTAAAATCAGCTACAAAGTCAGTATGTTTGAGCTCTGTAATTTCAAATGAAGCTTGTAATAGCCACCGAAAAAGAATGATCACACTGGATGCCACAATAGCAAAGGCCAACGCTAGTAGACATAACTGAACATTTGTCTTACTCCCTGACAGCAAATCTCTGAACTCAGTAGAGAAATATTCTGATACTTTTGAAGAACTTTGCTTATTCAGTAATTTTTTTATTGTAGAATGCACCTATCAAATGGCTCCAAAGGTAGAAAGAAAACCATGTCGAGATCGGAACGCAGGCAAGATCGCCTCCGAAAATTTGAACAGCATTATTTTCCCATAAATCGCTATATATTTTTAGTGATTTTGTTCTCTTTTGTGGCGGGGGGAGCAAGCTATTTTTATTATGATCAGTTGTTGCCAGTTCCTAAGCAGGGTAATGCGCAACTCCTGCAGCTAAAAAATAAACTAAACACTCAGTCCCAAGAGTTAGCTCAACGAAACTTAGAACTTAATATTGCTCATCAAACGAATAAAACGTTAAGAGATCTATTTGCCAAAAAACAAGCTACACAATCAGAAATTGAGCGTGAACTGGCTTTTTATCGAAGTATTATGGCTCCTGAAACCAGTGCTCAAGGGGTCAGTATCTCTGATTTGAGATTAGATAAAGCAATTACAGGGGAAGGGTATGAATTACATTTGATTCTGACTCAACTAAAAAAGCGCCGTTCTTCACTTAAAGGTCAAGCTGAATTAACTATTGTTGGTGTAAAAAATGGTAAAGAGGTTAAGCAGTCAATCAACCAGCTGGCCAATTACGATTTCAAATTTAGCTTTCGATTTTTTCAATCATTACAAGCTCGCCTTATTTTGCCTAAGGGGGTTAATTGGAAGCAATTGCTTGTAAAAGTAAAAGTTCCCGCCAGTCGTTGGAGTAAAGCCGAAGAAACCGAGAGGCATTTTAATATTGATGACCTATTAAAAGAGTCAGAACAATAATAGGTTGTTATAGTTAAATACTTGAACGAAATACTAAGGTATTAGATAATTAATACTATCAGCAGTAGCTGGTATTGATATGCATAACTAAGAGGTAATCATGGCACAATTTACTGATGCTGCAGGAACAGTTGAAAAGGAGCAACCACAACAAGTGGTGGTTCAACAAGAAGAACAAACTCAAAACGCGCAGCCAGAAAGTGATGCACTACCTATCCAATTTACCGATGCCGCAGCCAGCAAGGTAAAAGAGCTTTTAGAAGAGGAAGAGAACCCAGAGTTGAAACTTCGCGTCTATGTTACAGGCGGTGGTTGCTCAGGATTCCAATATGGCTTTACCTTTGATGAAAAGCAAAACGACGGTGACTTTACGGTAGAAAAACAAGGAGTACTGTTAGTCGTTGATCCGATGAGTTTACAGTATTTGATAGGCGGGGAAGTAGATTATACCTCTGGTCTTGAAGGTTCTCGTTTCTTTGTGAAAAACCCAAATGCCACAACGACTTGTGGCTGTGGTGCAAGTTTCTCAGTTTAGTTCCTTCATTTAATGTAAGGCGCAGAAAGCGCCTTATTTATCAAATCTTAGGTTAAGTTATGGATAACACGACAGTTAGAAATCAACTTCGCCAGCAAATCCGCAAGCAAAGACGAGCCTTATCTCAATTGCAGCAACAGCTGTTTGCAGAGCAAGCTTCAGAAAGGTTACTGTCACATCTTATTGAAACACAATCTCACTCCGTAGCTTTGTATTTAAGTTTTGATGGTGAACTTGATACAACGCCATTAATAACAAAATTGTGGGCGTCGGGAATCAAAACATATTTACCTGTACTTCACCCTTTTACTCAAGGTCACTTATTGTTTGTTGAGTATCAAAGCTCATCACCTATGAAGCATAATAAATTTGGTATTGCTGAACCTGTTTTAGCTTGTGATAAGGTTTTACCAGTAGATCAACTTGATGTGATCATTACGCCGCTGGTGGCGTTTGATGAACAAGGGAATCGAATGGGGATGGGGGGGGGGTACTATGATCGAACACTGGCTTACCTTGAATCAAAAAATTCAATTAAAATCATCGGCTTCGCTCATGATTGTCAAAAAGTTGAATCACTGCCCGTAGAAGCTTGGGATAAACCATTGTCTAGTGTCATAACGCCAACATTACATCATCGTTTCTAGACAATTAAAAAAGACACCCATAATTATTTGCACTTTCCAGAACCTTGTCTAAGCTTACAAACCATAAAATTAGACAAGGATGTCGTGATTATGCCGAAAGCTAGAAAGACGATTGTGAGTGTTCAAGATACGCCCTTTTATCACTGTGTTTCCCGCTGTGTGCGAAGGGCGTTTTTGTGTGGAATTGATAGATACACTGGCGTTAACTACGAACATCGTCGTAAATGGGTTGAGTCAAGATTACTTGAGTTAGCCGAAGTATTTGCTATTGATGTGTGTGCTTATGCCGTAATGACGAATCATCTGCATGTTGTACTTAGAATTGATGCTGAATTAGTGAAGGCTTGGTCAGGTGAAGAGGTTATTACTCAATGGCATAAACTGTTCAGCGGTTCCTTGTTATCTCAGCGCTTTGTTAAAGGCGACAAACTAAACCAATGGGAGAAAAAACTACTGGAGATACAAGTGGTTGAATATCGACATCGTTTGAGCGATATCAGCTGGTTTATGCGTGCATTAAATGAGCCTGTTGCCCGAATGGCAAACAAAGAAGATGGTTGTAAAGGTCGATTTTGGGAAGGACGATTTAAGTCTCAAGCCTTATTAGATGAAGCCGCTATTTTATCTTGCATG
Organism: Parashewanella curva; assembly: GCF_003675895.1. Lineage (GTDB taxonomy): Bacteria > Pseudomonadota > Gammaproteobacteria > Enterobacterales > Shewanellaceae > Parashewanella > Parashewanella curva. The sequence goes on along the minus strand of NZ_ML014753.1, from coordinate 217,045 downwards.
GCTTATGTAGACTTAAATCCCATTCGAGCCCAAATAGCTAAAACTCCGGAACAATCTGATTTCACCAGTATTAAACGTAGAATCAAAGCTGCGCTGAATAACGAACAACCTGAAGAGTTACTGCCCTTTGTTGGCAACGAACGACTCAATATGCCGAATGGTCTTACTTTTTCTGTAGAAGATTACTTGGTCTTGGTTGAAGAAACGGGTTGTTGTATCCGTGAAGATAAATGTGGCTCAATTAAACAAAGTCTGCACATTCTTGAGCGACTTAATTTACCTACTAAAAATTGGTTAAAGCTATGCAACGAATTCGGTAAGCTGTTTAAGGGAGCCGCTGGTAACTTACAATCACTCTCAACTTATTGTGAACGGCTGAAACGATGTCGCCGCCAAGGTGCCGCAAATGCTAAGCGGTGGTTTGAAACTAAAAACGCAATAGGCTGAATGAGATTTTCTAATTTGAAAAAAACAAAACCAAAACCAATTTTCTAGCACTGAATTGTCCAATAACGTGTTTCGTTCGGTATGACACTTATGTAGGCTCCCCATGTGTCAACAATAAATTGCTTTCGAGATTCAATGCGTACTTATGTACGAGCTCTAATTGAGAAGCTATCTCAGGCTCTATGATATTTACGCGAACTAGTAAACCAATCTTTAATGCGAGCTTGAAGCTCTGTGTATCATGCTGTTTTTACTAGCTGATTTTTATCTTCGATTTTGCATTTTATTGTATGAACTCAAAATAATGGTTTAACAAAGTCAGCTCTGTATTCAGTGCCTTGGCTTAACATTGCAAAAGCCGTTCGAACCGTTTTATTTGCTAAAGCAACAGCAGCACATTTGATACCTCTGCGATCTACCACGCCTTGTATCCATATTTCTTTTGCCGTCTTAGCTTCACGCTTAATAACGTGATTTACAAAATTTGACGCGCCAGTGATCAAGTTACTTCGAACAATCGTATTTTTAACATGTTTTCCAATCGAGCCAATTTTATTTTTTCCACCACTGGAATGCTGCAGAGGTGTTAAACCTATACAAGCTGATGCATCTTTCCCCTTATTGAAGCCTCCTAAGTCGCCACAACCTAGAGCAATATATAAATTAATCGCATTTATAGGGCCGACACCTTCAAGCTTCAACAACTTTTTACAATCAGGGTGTTCTTCAATCGAGTTTTCTAAGCATTGATCATATATAACAAGGGATTTACTCAATTCAATGTAAAGTTTCCAGGCTGTATCTAATGAGCTTCTAAAGTGTTCTGAAAACTCGTTTTTACTGTCTGCAAGAGTTCTTTCCACTGCACCTTTTAATCCACCATTGCGATTTGATGAACTGATATTAAATTCAGATAGCAATGCAATAAGTTGGTTGCTGATAGCCGTTTTTTGTTTAACACAAAGCTCTCTTAATCTCATAATTGATTGAAGCTGTTGTTGCTGTGCCGATTTACCTGAAATGAATCTCACGTCGGGTAATAAGGCTGACTGAACAATCGCTAGTGCATCATTTTTATCAGTTTTTTGGCTTTGCCTTACTGAAGCAACCAATTTTGCAGATATGAGGTGAGCATCATGCCCAAAGAATAAAGCTTTCTGCTTCCAATAGCTTGATGTGCTGCAAGCTTCGAATACCACAGACATTGGTTTGGAATTAGCAAGAAATTGAGTAAATTCGTTAGGTGTCATCTCAACATTAGAACGCACAGTATGGTTTGTACATGTACAAACTTGAATTACTTTTTTGGCTAAATCAACACCAACAATGGTACTTTTCATATCAGACTCCAGAATCTAGCGGTGAATACTTAAAATACACCGCATGACTAGGTATGGGGAGCCTAATTATCTTTATTACTCGACCACATAATGGTTGGATGTTTTATAGATAGCGAGTTAGCTGATGAGTTTTTGTAAAACCTCTAGTCCGAATGAATGACTAATACAGGTCTTCTAAACTTTCTTAAATAGAATTTTGTAAGCAAAAGTAAAGCTGCTTGCGTGCGTTATCGGGGTCAGTAAAATTGGACAAAATCTCACTCTATTTTTCGTATAGGATTTTATGAAAAAGTTCTTTCTAGTTTCTCTTGTTATTGCACTTTGTGTTTTGGGGTATTACTTCTTAAATCCTGAATCTCAATCTCCTCAACACAAGCGTCCTAGCAATATCATCACTCCGGTCGTTGTCACTAAAGTTGAAACGAAAAAGCTGACTGACGAGCTTGAAGCTTTAGGTAACATTAAAGCCAATGAGTCGATTGATTTGACTTCAAAGGTCAGTGAATTGGTTACTCATTTGTATTTTGATGATGGTGCCATGGTTAGAAAGGGACAGTTATTAGTTCAACTAAGAGACGCCAGTCAGCAAGCGGCATTACGACAAGCGAAAGTGGCGCTGGCCAATGATGAAAGAGATCTGCGTCGTATTGTGCAACTGGTCAAAGATAAATCCATTGCCGAAACCGAAAAAGATCAAGCACAAACTCAAATTGACACCGCGAAAGCTCAAGTGAAAAGTGCGATTGCTGATGTGAGAGATCGTAAAATTGTCGCACCATTTTCCGGCCGTCTAGGATTAAGGCAAGTGAGTGTAGGTGCATTAGTAACACCATCAACTGTCATTACAACGCTAGATGATTTATCTACGGTAAAACTCGACTTTTCTGTGCCTGAGCGTTATTTGCAAACCTTACAAGTTGGCAAAGAGGTTGAAGCTAAGGCGATAGCGTATCCTGATGAAACCTTTAAAGGTAAGGTTAAATCCATTGATAGCCGTATTGATCCTGAAACGCGTGCAGTGGTCATTCGTGCGGTATTGAAAAACCCGCAAATGAAATTATTGCCGGGCATGTTAATGACGGTGAATTTGATTAAAGATCATAAAACCTCATTAGTATTACCTGAAGATGCCATTATTCCTCGCCAAAATCGTCAATATGTTTATGTGGTTGATGACAAAAACAAAGTGGTGCAAAAGCAAGTGACCGTCGGTATTCGTAAATTTGGTATAGTGGAGATCACTTCAGGCTTAAAAGAAGGTGAGTCAGTGATCACTCGCGGTCAACTTAAAGTTCGACCCGGCTCAACGGTACAACCTCATACCCAAGAAAACTTCACCTTTAAGAAGAACGCCCAAGGGGAAGATGCATGATACTGACCGATCTTTCCGTTAAGCGTCCGGTACTCGCTTCGGTTATCAGTTTGTTGTTGGTGGTGTTTGGTTTGGTGGCCTTTGATAAGCTGCCATTACGCGAATACCCTGACATTAACCCGCCTGTGGTTTCGATTTCGACCAGTTACCGAGGTGCTAGTGCTGCGGTTGTTGAAAGCCGTATTACTCAAGTGATTGAAAACCGTATCAGTGGGGTTCAAGGCTTAAAAACCATTTCTTCTTCTAGCCAAGATGGGCGTTCTCGTATTACGCTGCAATTTACGGTTAACACCGATTTAGACTCAGCAGCCAACGATATTCGTGACCGGATTTCGGGATTAAGAAATCGCTTACCAGTAGAAGCCGATCCGCCTGAAGTTGAAAAAGCGGATAGCGGTGATGATGTAGTAATGTGGTTGAACCTAGTATCGACCAATATGAACACGCTGCAACTGACTGATTATGCTGATCGCTATCTTAGAGATCGCTTTTCTGTGGTTGATGGCGTATCGAATATTCGCATTGGTGGTGGCAAACAATACGCAATGCGAGTCTGGCTAGACCGAAAAGCACTCGCTGCACGTAATCTCACCGTCAACGATGTTGAGAACAAACTGAGATCAGAAAACGTCGAACTACCTGCTGGCTCAATCGAATCCAAAGATCGTCAATTTACCGTACGATTGCAACGAGGTTTTCGAACTGCTGACGATTTTAAAGGCTTGGTGCTGAAAAAAGGCAGTGATGGTTATCTGGTCAAGCTTGGTGATGTGGCGAAAGTTGAAGTCGCAGCCGAAGAAAATCGTGTGATGTTCCGTGGTAACGGCCAAAACATGGTAGGGCTTGGTGTTGCCAAACAATCTACTGCCAATACCTTAGGCGTCGCCCGTCAAGTGAATAAGCTGGTGGATCAAATCAATCCGACTTTGCCTGAAGGAATGAAGATCATTCGCTCCTACGACAGCTCAATATTTATCGAAAAGTCGGTGCAAGAGGTATACAACACATTATTTATCGCCATTACCTTGGTGATCATTGTGATCTACCTATTTTTGGGTAGTGTGCGCGCCATGTTTATTCCAGCGGTGACGGTGCCTGTATCACTTATGGGAACTTTCATTGTTCTTTATTGGTTTGGCTACACCATTAATTTGTTGACCTTGCTCGCGATGATCCTCGCCATTGGTATGGTGGTGGATGACGCCATCGTGATGCTAGAGAATATACACCGCCGAATTGAAGACGGTGAGTCGCCATTGGTGGCGGCTTTTCTTGGTTCAAAACAAGTTTCGTTTGCCGTAATCGCTACCACAGCTGTTCTTATGTCGGTATTTATGCCGATCACTTTCTTAGATGGTGACTTAGGTCAGCTGTTTAAAGAGTTTGCGGTGACCATGAGTGCAGCGGTGTTCTTCTCAAGTATCGTTGCTTTAACCCTCAGCCCTATGATGTGTTCTAAACTTCTTCGTCCAGCCAGTGAAGATACGTGGATGGTGCGTAAAGTTGATGGTGGCATGAATTGGCTTATCGAGAAATATCGTGGTGCTTTGGAATTCTCACTGCGTCGTCCTGCTCTAATTTCTGTTATCGCTTTGATTGCAGTGGGCTTAAGCTATGGCTTGATTAAAAAGCTGCCGCAAGAAGTGTCGCCAAGAGAAGATCGTGGCTCGATTTTCTTGATTGTTTCTGGCCCTCAAGGTGCGACTTATGAGTACAGCAAAGAATACATCGACGAAATTGAAAAGCGTCTGATGCCTTTGGTTAAATCTGGTGACATCAAGCGTCTATTGATGAGAGCGCCAAGAGGGTTTGGTCGCGCGGCCGATTTCTCTGGTGGATTCGGCATCATAGTATTGGAAGATTGGAGTCAACGTCGTCCCGCTAATGCCATTATCAATGATATTCGCAGTCGCATCGCTGATTTATCCGGTGTTCGTGCTTTCCCAATTATGCGACAAGCGTTTGGGCGAGGGTTGAATAAACCGGTGCAATTTGTGATTGGTGGCCCTGACTATGAGCAATTGGCTCATTGGCGAGACATAATAATGGAGAAAGCCAAAGACAATCCAAACTTGATTGGCTTAGATGATGATTACAAAGAAACCAAACCTCAATTACGCGTTGTTATCAACCATGACCGTGCTGCACAAATGGGGGTTTCAGTTTCGCAAATTGGTCGCACATTAGAAACCATGCTGGGCTCAAAAGTTGTCACCACCTTCATGCGAGACGGTAAAGAGTATGATGTGGTGTTAGAAGGTATTCGCAAGCAACAAAATACCGCCGATGACATGAAAAATATTTATGTTCGTTCTGATACTTCACAAAAGTTAATCCCATTATCTAATTTAGTCACGGTACAAGAGTTTGCGGATGCCAGTACTTTGCACCGCTATAACCGTATGCGAGCCATTACCTTTTCAGCTAACCTAGCAGATGGCTATTCACTGGGTGAAGCATTAAGTTATATGAATGGGTTGGTGAAGAGTTACTTACCTGACGAAGCTATTGTAAGTTACAAAGGTGCATCGCAAGATTACCAAGAGTCTGGTTCGTCTATTTACTTCGTGTTCGTTCTGGCCCTTGGTGTGGTATTCCTTGTGTTAGCTGCGCAATTTGAGAGTTACATTCATCCAGCCATCATTATGTTGACGGTTCCACTCGCCATTGTTGGCGCGTTAATTGGTTTGTATATTACAGGTCAAAGCATCAATATCTACAGCCAAGTAGGGATTATTATGCTTATTGGCCTTGCAGCTAAAAATGGTATTTTGATTGTTGAATTTGCCAACCAATTACGAGACAAAGGCTTAGAGTTTAACGAAGCCGTTATTCAAGCTTCTTGCCAGCGTTTACGCCCAATCTTGATGACGGGTATAACAACTGCCGCTGGTTCCGTGCCTTTAGTTATGGCAACTGGCGCGGGGGCTGAAACTCGCTTTGTCATTGGTGTGGTAGTACTGTTTGGTATCATGCTGGCGACCTTCTTTACTTTGGTTGTTGTGCCTGCAGCTTATGGGTTGTTAGCCCGTAATACAGGAACGCCAAGCTCTGTAACTCGTAAGTTAGAAGAGGGATTAGGTTAAAGCGTGAATAAGGCTCAACGCTATGATTAGGTTGAGCCTTATTTTTTACTGAATTACTTGTTCTTTATTGAGTTCACTTTCCACATTCTTTTCAAGAAATAACCCACACAATAGCAGTTTGTCTTGCATAGATAATCTAGACCAACAGTTTGGTTTTAGCTTATTGACCAGTAGAGAAATTGCTTCATTTCTTTCTCTGACAAATCTTTTTTCAACCTCAAAGGGGGCTTGTGTTAACAATCTATGTATTAGTGGTTTAATTTGATCTAAGGGGTAAGAAGACAACATTTTCTCAAAAGTCTGGATTCGTTGTTTTATTAATATCATCATCCTTTCTGCATAGACAATTCGTTGTTCAAAAGAGGTTGATGAGCTGAAAGGCATGGAAAATAAAAGCATAGATTGAATGATTAGATCAGAATCAAGTAACTGCTTTTCTTCTTCGGGAATATCTAACCATAACCGTTTGGCAAGCGTTATATATTCAGCGTAAGCGCAACTCATAAAGTGTGGGGATAGTTCAGAATGCTTGGATAAATATTCTAATTGAATTCCTTCAAACTCATGACCTGAAAAAAATAAGAAATGATTATTTACAGTATCAAATTCAGGCTGAAGCAATCTTTCGCTTTTAGCTATAAATGCTTGTGTTTTTCGATGCATAAGTAAGCTTGAGCTTTCTGAATGTATCAACCCTTCATGTTGCCAATCGTGAAATAGCATCTGTGGGGGGGAATAGTGTCCTCCATCATGAAATTCATGAACTTTTTTTATCATGCCCATAGGAACAAATGGCAGAAAAGTAAACAGATTCAGTTTTTTCATACTTAACGGTGAAAAACTAATAAAAATCACCTTTTCGGTAAAATGAGCCTTTACTGATTTCAAAAACGTATTGACACTAAAAATACCTCCTGTATTGCCCGTTTCAGTAAGCGCACTTATGTGAATAGATAGTAAGTCAAAATTGTCGGTATCCATTGCTAAAGGACTGGTCAGTTCGTGCCAAGGAAGTGTTAGTAATTCATCCACATTCTTCTTCATTTCGATATTAGAATAGCCGCCATAGATGGTTGTATTCTCTATGCAAGGTGTTTGACCTTTATTTACGGATCTGACTAGTTGCTCTAATTCATCACACCATTTTGGGTTATGTGGGTCATTGCACATATACACCAATTTTGCGCATGAAAAAATTGCACAAATGTGAATGGATTCTTCGTATGGGTAATTGTTGACAGCTAATTGTTGAATTCGCGTAATGAGCTTTTGTATTCCAGTTCTATCGTTAGGTTTTGTTGTTTCAAACTCGAGAACTTCATTTAACTGCTCAAGCATAATGTCACATGTGTGCTTAATCCCCAGCATTGGCAGTGGCGTCCCCCTCTTTAGGTTAGCCAAATAAACCTGTGAGCATTCCCAAGCCATGTCTCCTTCAGTTTGGCTGATCAGTTTATTGATAAAATCTTCTGGGGGCCACAAAGCTGGGTTTTCATTTCCCATTAATGAGTTAATGGTGGCTGGCATAGGAACTGAGTCAGTGAATACAGATGCGGCTGAATGCTTGCTGCATTTGGGGGATGTCTCAGATAGCCATTCTCTCCACTCAAATTCAGTAACCTTTTTTTCAAAATGGAATATATAGAAGTGTTCATTTTGCATCCGAAGGGCTTCTGTAGAAATCAATCTACTAGTCTTATTCTTTTCGTAATATAAAGCAGTAGTTACTCGGGCAATTTCAGGAAACATCAATATCAAGCTAAAATATACATGCTTTAAAAATAGTCTATACGTTATCGAAAAGCTCTATTCTAAATAAAGCTTAATCTCTTTTGGAGCTTGAGCATGATATTTCTAACTGCTCAGTTTTTGGTGAAGAAGTGATGAAATTAATAAGCTGGGAGGGATTTCTTTATCACATTTTTTCACTCTTAGGTTGTTATGCTAATATTCACTTTCTTCGACAAGACTATGTTTTAGGGACGTTATATGGAAAAACAACGTGGATTTAAACGCTTAATTTCTGCTTTTAAAAACTCTAATCGAGCGCTTACTTGGTTACTAAAAAATGAAGCCGCATTTAAACAAGAAGCGTGGTTGTTACTTATTTCTATCCCTGTAAGCTTCATTATTTCCAGCTCAATTGCAGAACAATTGTTATTGATTTCTAGTGTCGTGTTTGTGATGTTTGCAGAAGTAATAAATACCGCAATTGAAGCCGTGGTTGATCGAGTTGGACTTGAGCACCATGAACTTTCTGGTTTGGCAAAAGATTTAGGTTCATTGGCCGTTTTAATCAGTCTTTTGCTTTGTCTTCTTGCATGGTGCTATGTGATTGTTCAAAACTTTTAAAGCCCAGTCGAAGCAAAGCAAATTGATAAAGTGAGTCTATTTTTGAAGTAACTCAATTTAAACTTTCCAAGAAAAAGGCTTTTCTTGACGCACAGACAAAACCTTTTCATTATTGCCCTAGCTAACATAAACATACACGAATTATGACAAACACGCTGCGTTTACCCAATAGATCACAGATTGCCTCGTTAGATGTCGATGCCCAGAATTGTTTTACTCCGCTTTGCCCTGATGAATTACCCGTTCCTGATGGTCACTTGATTGTTGATGAATTGAATCTTCAGGCAAGCTTTGCAGATGTAAGAGTCGGATCTAAAGATGCGCATCCTAAAAATGCACTATGGGAAACTACAGATGAAAAGCCAATTCTAACTCCGGTATCAGCCAAAAATGTGGACTTGCATTGGCCTCGACATGCAATTGTTGGAACCTTTGGTAGTGAGCTTATCAAGGGCTTACCAAAACCTGAAGAATACGATTACTTTGTTTGGAAAGGCATTGAGCGAGACCTTCATCCTTATGGATGTTGTTATCACGATCTTACGGAATCTTTAAGTACGGGAATCATCGAATATTTATCTGCCAAAGGGATAAAGACCATTTTAGTCGGTGGCTTGGCGTTAGAGCATTGTGTTATGACTTCAGCGCTCCAGTTGTCAAGGGCTGGATTTGATGTTGTGGTCAACCTCAAGGCGACCAAAGGACTGGACTCTCTAGCAATTGAACAAGCAATTAAACAAATGAAAACCAAAAATATCAAGTTTATCGATGGTTGTGATCAATTAATGGTAACTGAATCGTGAAGCCTATAATCACTTCCTTGCTGGACACTGATTTTTATAAATTCACCATGCAGCAAGCTATATTTCATCATTATCCCAACACGCAAATTGAGGCTAAATTTCATTGCCGTTCAAACGTGGATTTATCATGGTTGATAGATGATGTGAGGTTGCAAATAGATTCGTTATCTAACTTGAAATTGAGTGATGATGAAGCCTCATGGTTAAGTCAATTAGGTATATTCGCCCCTGATTACCTAGAGTGGCTTGGCCAATTTCGTTTGCAGCCTGAAACGGTAAATGTTGGGATTACCAATGGTCAATTGAGTATTAGCGTAAAAGGTGGATGGTTAGAAACTACTTTATTTGAAATATACATACTGGCTATCATCAGCGAATTACATGGTGAGAAGTCACAAAGCAAAAACGTAATCGAACAAGGCCAAAGTCGCTTAAATGACAAGTTAGTTGATCTAAAAAAACACTCAATTTCAGGTTTTTGTTTTAGTGATTTCGGAACTCGTCGCCGCCATAGTAAAGTTTGGCATAAGCAACTGTTGCAGACGATTCAGTACCAAATGCCAGAGGTTTTAGCGGGCACTAGCAATATGTGGTTGGCTAAGTCCTTAAACCTGCCCGTAACGGGCACCATGGGGCATGAATGGTTGCAAGCTCATCAGGCTTTAGCCGGCGACTTGGCTGATAGCCAGAAACAGGCATTAAAAATCTGGCTGCAAGAATATCCTCGAAAGCTTGGTATTGCACTGACGGATACAATTAGCATGAAAGCTTTTTTGAGTGATTTTGATCTTGAACTCGCTGAAGCCTTTCAAGGCCTGAGACAAGATTCAGGTGATCCAATTTGGTGGGGTGAATTAGCTCTAAGTCACTTTGAGAGTTTAGGTATTGATGCAATAAGTAAGACCTTCGTGTTCAGTGATAGTCTAAATTTTGAAAAGGCATTGGCAATTTATCAGCACTTTTGTGGTCAAGTTAATATCCAGTTTGGTATAGGTACTTGGTTAACCAATGATGTTGGCCAACAAGCATTAAATATGGTGCTGAAAATGGTGAAGTGTAATGGGAAGCCTGTAGCAAAAATATCTGATGCTCAAGGGAAGACCTTGAGTAAAGATATTGAGTATCTGAAAAGGCTTAAGTCAGCCTTTGATTTGTAAGCTGAGGCACGCCCTAGTTGCGCCTTCCCGTTATAGGGCTCAAAAACAAAGAGGTTAACGGATTCCTTTTTCTTTCAGGTTTGGGGGATGTTAGTTTCTGCTCTCCAGAGCCGAGTTGCGAAGAACAAGTTTGAGGAACTTCTTCGGTTTCAATTTCTACATCTAACCAATCTGCTCTTTTTACGGTAATGGCTTGCTGCCATTGTTGCTGTATGTTCCTAGGTGTATTGTTACACTCTTGCTCTAAGAGTCCATGAATTAAGGAAGCTACATGGCTTAATTTAGACTCGTTTAAAAAGCGTAAAAGCAAACTCACATTTTTTTGGCTTTGTGTCCGGCTCTTAGTATTGAGAGTTTGGTTAAATTTCTCTCTATCAGTAATAAAATACTCACCAGTAGTAGCTGGCGATATTCCCCAAGTTTTAAGCGCTGTATCAAGGTTCACCTTGATATTTTCTCTTATTGCATCACTCGTATGAATTTCAATAACCATTTCTCGTGTAAGCAAAGGAGCTTTAGGGCAATCCCGATGTGGTTCAGATATTGGAAATAGTAAATGAAAATAATTATTTCCGTTCTCAAGTTGATTAGGTCTCATTGATTGAATGCTAGATAGCTTTAGTGTGCTTCCCGGAGCATTTTGCTTCCCGATCATGAAGTTTTTCCAAGCTTGTGTGATTTTATGGTGCTGTTCATGACTTCTTTTTGAAGCGGAACTAACGCTCCTTAATACTGCGGGTGCTTGGCTTTGAGTTGGGAGCAAAGGTGTGTACTCAGTGCAATCTCTTTGTGGGTTCACAGTCCACACTATTGGTTTTTTCAATAATGAAGTCGTTCTAGCACGTGAGTTAGGAAATGCAATGTTGACGTTTACAGTCGTATTTTGCTTGACCACTTTCCCGGCAGAGTTTTTCGATAACACTTGATATGCAATGTAGTCTATTTGCACATTTTCTGTTAAACAATCTTTTAGTCTAGACAAGTGATTTCTTGTCTCTGCTCCAGATCTTGAGTGGGATATGTGGAATATCTCAATAGCAGCTTTAGATTTATCTCTCCCACAGACCCAATTAATGAATCTGTGCCACTTTGATGTAAAATGAGCATCGAGATCAGTTAGTTCTCTCGCATTTTGTATTTTAGCGATTTCATTCGGCGAGAAGCTACTGCTGCTCAAATTAAAACGTGAGCGAAGCGGAATGGAAGGTGTAGCGTTTGCTGTAGCCATAGAGCATGCCCAAAAGGAGAACCAAATTGTGATTCTATGGAGAATCCAGCGAGTTTCAATAAGATAAATAAAGTTTAATCATTGTTCTAACAGCTAAACATAAATAACTCTCTATAACACAGTTTCTTAGACATATTTGGGTTTAAAAACAGCCTAAAAGTAATCAGAAGGATAGCGACCAGATATGAAAGGCTCAAATGCACGTTTTGCGGAATGCTTCAACTGGTCGCAAGTATATTATGTTTAGCTTAATTGGGAACGCCCCCTAGTTATTCTTGTAGGCTTTAAACACTTTCCCCGTTTCAACACCTTCTACTGCTCGGACATAATATTGGGCAACTTCTTTTGCTGAAATAGATTGAAAGCCAGGGAAGTAATCAGCATAAGTATCCAGCGATTCAGTGAGTACTGATGGACTTACGCAATTAACTCTAATACCTCTTGTTAGCTCTAGCGCTACATGAGGAACAAAATGATGAATCGCACCGCTTAAGGTTGCTGCACTAATCCCCGTTGAAATGGAATGGTCGGCAATAATACCTGTCGTTAACGTAATGCTACCATTATCATTTAGTATTCTGGCGGCTTGTTGTACTAAGTAAATCTGCCCCATTAAACGACTATTGATCCCAATATCCCATTGTTCGCGAGTCATTTCATTAAATGGTGCAAAAGCAACAGCCCCAGCTGCGCAGATTACTGCATCGAGATTGGTTAATTTTGCAAATGCAGAATTGATAGAAGCTGAGGAAGAAAGATCAATTAAAATATCGCCTTGAGAGCGAGAAGCTTTGATTATTTGATGTTTGGATTCTAATTCAGAGACAATGGCTTGACCTATAGTGCCAGTAGCACCAATAATGAGTATTTTCATAGTTTATTTAAGTGACCTTCATAAAAAATAATCATATCAAAATCAAAAGCTTTTGTGGTTAAACTTTGTTCATTCTAAATAATTTCCCTTGTAGTTTCAGGCTGAGAGTGCGAAGCAAATACAAACAAAGTTTAAAAGCCACTCACTCAGTGGTAAAATTCCCCGTTTTTGAATCTTTCACTAAGAATTAGGCAAAGAATGAGCGACATAAAACTGATCGTCGGTTTGGCAAATCCAGGTACTGAATATGAACGCACTCGCCATAATGCTGGGGAGTGGTATGTTCGAGAGTTAGCGAGAATAACCGGAGCCAACCTTGCCATGGACAGTAAATATTTTGGCTTAACGGCCAGAACCACCTTACATGGAAAGGACGTTCGTTTGCTTATTCCTACCACTTTTATGAATCTAAGTGGAAAGTCGGTTGGCGCATTAGCAAATTTTTATAAAATTGCGCCTGAGCAAATATTAGTGGCTCATGATGAGTTAGATATGCCTCCCGGCATTGCAAAGTTTAAGTTAGGCGGTGGTCACGGTGGTCATAATGGTTTAAAAGACATCATCGCTAGACTTGCCAATAACAAAAATTTTTATCGGCTTAGAATTGGTATTGGCCATCCTGGCAATAAAAACTTAGTCAGTAATTATGTATTGAGTAAAGCCAGCCCAACCGATCAAACTTTAATGGACGCCGCTATTGATGAAGCGGTTCGTTCTACTGAAATACTGTTTAAGCAGGACATGGCTAATGCCATGCAAAGACTGCATTCGTTTAAAGCATAACGCTAAAGGTAATTAATTATGGGATTTAAGTGCGGCATTGTTGGCCTTCCTAACGTGGGCAAGTCCACACTATTTAATGCATTGACTCAAGCTGGTATCGAAGCGGCAAACTTTCCGTTTTGTACTATTGAGCCTAATACTGGGGTGGTTCCTGTACCTGATGCACGTCTTAATGCATTGGCTGACATCGTAAACCCTGAAAAAGTATTACCTACCACTATGGAGTTTGTTGATATTGCAGGCTTGGTTGCGGGGGCTTCAAAAGGCGAAGGTCTAGGTAATAAGTTCTTAGCGAATATTCGTGAGACTGATGCAATTGGACATGTGGTTCGTTGCTTTGAGAATGACAATATTGTTCACGTTTCAGATGGTGTCGATCCAGCTCGTGATATCGAAGTTATCAATACTGAGCTAGCATTAGCTGACTTAGATAGTCTTGAACGTGCGGTTTTACGTCAAACCAAAAAAGCGAAAGGCGGTGATAAAGACGCTAAATTCGAGCTAACGGTTTTAGAGAAAATGCGTCCCGTTCTGGATGAGTGCAATATGTTGCGTTCTCTTGAGCTAGAAAAAGAAGAGTTGGCGGCAGTTCGCTATCTAAACTTCTTAACGCTAAAACCAACCATGTATATTGCCAATGTAGCTGAAGATGGTTTTGAAAATAACCCACATTTGGATGCGGTTCGTAAGATTGCTGAATCTGAAAATGCGGTAGTTGTTCCAGTTTGTGCTGCGATTGAATCAGAGCTTGCAGAAATGGATGCTGAAGAGCAGGAAGAGTTCTTATCTGAGCTTGGTTTGGAAGAGCCGGGACTTAATCGTGTAATTAATGCGGGTTACACTCTTCTAAACCTTCACACTTACTTTACCGCAGGTGTAAAAGAAGTTCGCGCTTGGACTGTCCCTGTTGGAGCATTGGCACCACAAGCTGCTGGTGTGATTCATACGGACTTTGAGCGTGGTTTTATTCGTGCCCAAGTAACTTCTTATAATGACTTTATCGAATTCAAAGGTGAAAACGGTGCTAAAGAAGCCGGAAGGCTTCGTGTTGAAGGTAAAACGTATGAAGTGAAAGACGGCGACGTGATGCACTTCTTATTTAATGTATAAACCTCCAGAGATAAACTTCTTTTCAACGCCACGTTTGTGGCGTTTTTTCTTTCTTATTTCATTACCTTATTAAATAGCTAGCTATATTCTTTGAGTATCTATGCTTTTGGTTTTACTTTTAAATATCCTTTACGATAAAAGAGTAATGTCATGGCTACCGCTTCTCCTGTCTCATCAATCCCTGAAATAATAATGAACGCACTCGTAGATAATGACACTTACCTTTTCGACGATGAGCATACCGTTAAAGCTGTAATTGATGGGCATCAATACGATGTTACTTTAGGCTGCGATAAAAATAAAAAATGGAGATGTGCTGTAAGAGCGTTGAATGAATCTCCAACTAATGAAGTGCCTGTTGTAAAAATGAGTCAGCTACAGCGCTGGGCTTCAGTTCGTAATATAGAAAAACAAGTAAAGAGCTTACTGAAAGTCAAAGGTTTTGCTGCTCATGGTGAAACTACAAAACTTAAAGCATTTTGTGGAAAACACCCCAGTGCTATTGAGTTGTGGGATGAATTTTTCAGAACCCCATTAATTATTTCGGCAGCTTTTGGCAAAAAAGGAACTGTCAGTATGCTGCTAGAAAGTGGTGCAGAAGTCGATGCTGTTGATGATCAAAAATCGAGTGCGCTTATTTGGGCTGCGTCTTTTGGAGAGAGAAAATGCTTAGAATTATTGATAAACGGTGGAGCGGATTTAAATAAATCGAATATTAGGGGGAATACTGCATTACACCATGCAGTGCTCAGAGAGCATTGGGGATGTGTAAAACTGTTGATTGAGCACAGAGCCGACATGACGATACAAAATCTTAATATGGCAAGCCCAATGGAACTATGTTTATCACAACATTATAAGCAAGATATTTTTGAGATGATGCTTGAATCGTCTATGTCATTAGTGAACTTTGATGCTGCGAAGCAGTTTAGGCTAGGTGCGATAGCTGCCAATACAGGGAATATTCGAGCGTTGAAGGCCATGAACAGCAGAGGCGTTTTACTATCTAATATGCTTGGTAAATTTGGTAGCGAAGATTTTAAATTCACAATACTCACGCAAGCTGCTATGAGCAACCAACCTAAAGTAGTTAAGTGGTTACTGAATAATGGCGCAGATAAAGCGATCTGTGATGCTAATGGAAAGAGAGCTTATGATTATGCGACTAAAAAAGTCAAAAGAGATTGTCCGGAGCTTATCGATGAAGGCGTTGCTTTTTCGAGTGAGGAAGAAAATCTCAGTGTAAGGTCGCAATAATAAGCAAAATTAGACAAATTTTAAGTGTCTTGCCCAATTCATGACCGTTTGATGAGATTAGGCGTGTTTTTGATAAAAAAGCAGTTGACCTGCTTGGGGCGAATAAGCATAATACGCCCCGTTCCTCACGAGGAGCAAAACAAAGTGGCTATGTAGCTCAGCTGGTTAGAGCACAGCACTCATAATGCTGGGGTCGCAGGTTCAAGTCCCGCCATAGCTACCATCTTCTCTAGGATGTAAAATATAGGGACTCCGTGCGGGAGTGGTGGAATTGGTAGACACGCCAGATTTAGGTTCTGGTGCCGCAAGGTGTGAGAGTTCAAGTCTCTCCTCCCGTACCATTTAATAATTTACTTTGTTAACGTTAAATTGTTAAATAAGCTTTCTTAGATTGGGGTATCGCCAAGCGGTAAGGCACCGGGTTTTGATCTCGGCATTCCCAGGTTCGAATCCTGGTACCCCAGCCATTTTAAGTAAGCGCCAATATGATTTAATGGGGTATCGCCAAGCGGTAAGGCACCGGGTTTTGATCTCGGCATTCCCAGGTTCGAATCCTGGTACCCCAGCCATATTACGGCTATGTAGCTCAGCTGGTTAGAGCACAGCACTCATAATGCTGGGGTCGCAGGTTCAAGTCCCGCCATAGCTACCATCTTCTCTAGGATGTAAAATATAGAGACTCCGTGCGGGAGTGGTGGAATTGGTAGACACGCCAGATTTAGGTTCTGGTGCCGCAAGGTGTGAGAGTTCAAGTCTCTCCTCCCGTACCATTTAATTTAGGCTGCTTGGTTTGAATTAAATAAACCCAATATTGGGGTATCGCCAAGCGGTAAGGCACCGGGTTTTGATCTCGGCATTCCCAGGTTCGAATCCTGGTACCCCAGCCATATTTTCGTACTTTAGTAAAAGTGCAATCTTGTCTATGCGGGAGTGGTGGAATTGGTAGACACGCCAGATTTAGGTTCTGGTGCCGCAAGGTGTGAGAGTTCAAGTCTCTCCTCCCGTACCATCTTTTAAGTATTCTTAATTTATTATCAAGCAAATATTCATATTCTTAATGCTATGCTTATCAGCATTACTGCAGTTTGAGTAGTGTTATGAGTTCTAAAATATCACCAGAAACCATTGATGCCGGTCAGGCTATTTACTCTAAAAAAATTTTAATGATCTATGACATTTGGGTGCTTGGCATTTCAAATCGTTTTATTTGGCGTTGTCCCACCAAACATCTTCGAGCTTTATTTTCTGAACACGTCAGTGACAATCATCTCGACGTCGGGGTAGGTACTGGGTATTTTTTGGATAAGTGCTTGAAAAACAAACCACGTAGAGTGGCATTATTAGATCTAAACCCAAACAGTTTAGCTGCTACAGCACAAAGGGTTCGCCGTTTTTCACCAGAAATTAATCAAGGTAACGTATTGGAGCCAATTTCGTTAAAAGGAGATAAGTTTGATTCCATCAGCATTAATTATTTGCTTCATTGCTTGCCCGGGAGCATGGCTGAAAAATGCCAGGCTTTTGGCTTTTTAGCCGAACATATTACGCCTGATGGAGTGCTATTTGGTAGCACTATAATCGGAGAGGGATTACCTAAAACATCCGTAGCAAGCAAATTGATGAATTTTTATAATGAAAAAGGCGCTTTCAGTAATATCGGGGATGATGTCTCTAGCCTGAAAGCGGGATTAAAGCATTACTTTGATGATGTAGAACTCTATACCATTGGGTGTGTAGCTATTTTTGTCGCACGTAAAGCTATTCAATAACTAAGCAAACTTACAGCTGCTGATCCAATTAAAAATTTCAGGAGTTTCTCACCTTCTTCACCTAGCTTTTTTTTGGCTTCTTCAAGACTGTTTTCTATTGCTTGAAATTGACTAATTGATGAATACTCATTGCCACATAGGCGAAAGAAGAGTGAAAGTACGGCTTTTGACTCTGGCTCATCAAATGATTTGAACCAAGATGCTTCGAGGCTATTAATAGATGTGAAATCGAGTGCTCCAACAAAGAGCTCAGCAATTCTGTCATCTAGTTTAACCAAGAAATCGGTTTTTTTAGGGAAGTGATGACTGATCCCCGTTCGACTGATCCCTGTTGCTTGTGAAAGGGTCGTGTACGACATATTATCAAATCCGATTTCTATGATTTGTTTAAATGCCTCATCTTTAATTTGGTTTATGGTTAATTCTGTCTGAGACTTAGATCGTTTTGCCATAGATCAGTTTCCTAATTCAACAATCAACAGATTTGTTTCCTCGAGCTTTCACGTTTTTATCGAAACCTGTTTGATAAAAGCGTTTTGACAAGGACTCAGTAATCTCTCTTCTCTTACTGATTAACAATGACTGATATTAAGTTGATTCTGAGCTTATCAAAGGGGAGCGGGTTTTGCTTTTAATTCAACCAATTGTTCAGGGGTGATTCAGATTATTGGCTAAAGGTAGTGCAAGGCTTTTAAGCAATGTGCGAGCTTGCTTTTTATCGAGCAATGCATCCAAGGTGGGAGCTAAATAGGCACTGAATTTTTCACGCCGCCACGACAAATACCGACGCTGATTAAACGTGCTATGGGAATGAAACAAATGTTTTATGAGGGAACGAAACTCACGACGTTCATCTTGGCTTAAAGGGGAGTAATGGATTAAAAGATCACTGGCAAACTCTGTATAAGAAGGAAACGCTAAGATGTCTTCAGCGTTATAGTGTTCGAGTACATAATACAACAGAGGCACGCTCCAGTGAGAGTAATCAGATTCCTGATTTATCACATTTAAGTTGCGGCGATGATATTGTTGCCACGCGAGTTCTAAGCTTTTGGTTTTGTTGACACTTTCCCACACTGTGTATAGATCAGCAAAGCTCTCGTGTTCGCTTTTTGTCAGTGGTCTTTTTAGCAAAGGTGCGATGATTTGATTATTTTGTAAATGCCCTTGTTCATGCCATAGGCTAAGTTGCAATGGTTGTTTCAGCTTTAGCTGAACCTTGCTTCCTTCAATAAAGCTGTATACTTCACTGGCAGTGGCTTTAGGGTTTAAAAAAATGACTCCGGATAACGTTTTATCCTTAAAGGAAATGACCATGGCATCGCGAAATGCCATATTATGTGCAATGTTTTGTGAAGATACGGTCTGTTGAACTGAGGTGGGGAGTTGCTGTATGCACTCACTTAGGCGATTGATATTACAGATTAACGCTTGTTTATCTTCAATATTTACCCAAAAACTGGCCGTTAACAGCAACCCAGACAGCATTATTGATTAGCCATAATATTTTCAATAATGGCGGTAGTAGAAATACCATCTTCAAAACAAAGAACTTTCACTTTACCACCTGCGGCTATCACTTCTTTACCGCCAGCAATGTCTTCAACTTGATAATCACCACCTTTAACCAGTAAATCCGGAAGTAAGTTTGCAATTAAACGCTGTGGCGTATCTTCGCTAAAAGGTACAACCCAATCAACCGCATTCAGCCCAGCCAATACTGCCATTCGTCTATCTAATGTATTGATAGGACGCTCTTCACCTTTTAGGCGTTTAACCGAATCATCTGAATTTACTGCAACGATGAGTCTGTCACCTAAATTTCGAGCTTGAGAAAGGTAGCTGACATGACCTGCGTGCAAAATATCAAAGCAACCATTGGTCATTACGATCTTCTCACCTTTAGCCTTAGCTTGTTGCAGGGTATCTAATAGCTGATGTTCAGATACAACACCTAAGCCTGACTCTCCGTGATGAGTCTTTAATGCTTCAATAAGCTCGATACGTGAAACTGTTGATGTCCCAAGCTTACCGACCACAATGCCTGCTGCGGTATTGGCTATCAAACAGGCCTGAGCTAAATCACTGCCAGCCGCCAAACAAGCGGCTAATGTTGAAATTACAGTATCGCCAGCCCCTGTCACATCATAAACTTCACGGGCTACAGTTGGGATATGTAATACTGGCTCGGAACGACTGACAAGAGTCATGCCTTTTTCTGAACGAGTGATCAAAATAGCTTCGATATCAAAGTCATTTAGAAGTTGTTCCGCTTTTTGTTGCAAGTCATGTTCATTTGCAACTTTACCAACAACTGCTTCAAATTCTGATAGGTTAGGAGTGATCAAGCTTGCGCCTTGATAGCGAGAAAAATCACTGCCTTTGGGGTCGACTAACACTTTAACATTCTTTGATTTTGCTTTAGCAATAAACGCTGTTGGATTGTAGATGGCTCCTTTAGCGTAATCGGATAAAATCGCTACAGAAGCACTATCCAGATGCTTTTCTGAACTAGTCAGTAATGCTTCGCTATCATCTTCTGTAAAAGGTTCTTCAAAATCTAAACGGATCAATTGCTGATGACGAGAAAGAACTCTTAACTTGGTGATGGTTGGTAGTTGAGAAACGGAATGCCATTTAGGCGTTACACCTTGTGCCTCTAATGATTTTGTTAATGAGCGACCTGTTTCATCTTCTCCAATGATTCCTGCTAGTTGAACTTGTCCCCCTAGGCTGGCGATATTGAGGGCAACGTTGGCCGCTCCACCCGGTCTGTCTTCACTTTGATCAATTTTTACTACAGGCACAGGTGCTTCTGGAGAAATTCGCCCTGTTGGGCCTGTCCAGTAGCGGTCTAACATCACATCGCCAACGACGAGCACTTTTGCATTTTCCAGCGCGGGAAGAGAAACCTTCATGGTATTTAATCTTTTACAAGAAATAATAAGGTTAGATTTTACCGTAGATGAGTTAAAATGTTACTAATTTTTATTTTGTAGTGAGTCACTCGTGGTAGATAAGGCTGATTTTTCTTTTCGATTATTACACCCTAAGTTTTGGTTGGTCTGGTTTGGTGTTGGCCTAGTTCGTTTAACCTTATTGTTACCGCTTTCTTTACAAATGAAATTGGGAGCAGGAATTGGTCGATTAGCGTTAAAGCTAATAGGTAAGCGTGCAAAAACGGCCAAGCGAAATCTTGAATTATGTTTTCCTGACATGCCGAAAGAGGAGCAAGAAAAGCTACTGCTAAGCAACTTCGAAGAAACCGGAAAAGCGATTTTTGACTCAATCAATGCATGGTGGTGGAGTGATAGTCGAGTGCAAAAGCACATGAGCTTGAAAGGTGCTCATCATGTAACTGATAACATTAACGCGGGTCATGGCGTCATTTTATTCGCAGTGCATTGCTTACCATTAGAAATGGGCGCAAGGATCATTGGTCAGTTTAATCCGGGAGTTGGGGTTTATCGCCCTCATAACAACCCTGTTATGGAATACCTTCAAGTAAAAGGTCGTTTACGTTCGAATAAAGGCCTCATTCCAAAGCGTGATATGCGTAAAATGGTTAAAGCTTTGCGAAATGCTGAGTTGATTTGGTACACCGCAGATCAAGATTTTGGCCGTTCTAGCGCCGTATTCATTCCATTTTTTGGCGTTAAAGAAGCTGCTACGATTACTGGCGCGACGACATTGGCTAAATTGGGTAAAGCTAAAGTGGTACCAATGTTTGTTGAGAGAAATGAAGGTGATACTGGATACAGTGTAGAATTAATGCCACCTCTTGAGGACTTTCCAGGAGAAAATGAAATAGATGATGCGCTTCGTGGTAATAAAATCATTGAAGAGTTGATCAGTCGCAATCCTGCTCAATGGATGTGGTTACATCGTCGTTTTAAAACTCGACCTGATGACGATAACCCGAATTTATACAAGTAACACCTGATACCATTTATTCTAAACGCTTTTACTCTAATAAATGCAGGCATTTTCAGTTGGTGTTTTGAAACTCTTAACTATACTGAATGCAAATTGGTATGAGAGTCTATTTATCGGAGAAAGTGTTATGAAATACTGTTTAGCGGCTTTACTGGTTTGTTCTTCTTTTCATGCATTAGCTGAAGATAACCATGCTTTGGCGATTGCATTGAACTTAGGCGATACCTCAAGCAATAGCAAAACAATTGAAACAGATAATGGTAAAATCGGTTTGGATTTTTCATATCGATACCAGCTTGATAACAACTGGGGCATTGAAGCCGGTTATAAATCGGTAGATACAGAGCCCCTAGAGTTAATCTTCAATCATGTTCTTAACATTTCTGCGCTAGATGCTCTAGATAGCTTTAGGTTAGCGGGTGTTTACTCACAACCTCTTTCTGAGCGAAATCGAATTGTTTTTAAATTGGGTGCTCAACGTTATTCCACTGAGTTTGACCAGAAAGTTTCTAATACAGAAACCAGAACTTATACCAAAACCGGTGAAGGGGTTTATGGCGCCATAGGTTGGCAGTATCAGTTTGATTTCGGTGGTGAAATAAATTTCTTTTACGATTACAGCAAAATGGATAAAGTGGATTTAAAAACCTTTAACCTTGGTTTTGGTTATCGCTTTTAATTGTGTATCAAAATTGTTAACTTAACTTTGTTTTAATGTTGTTAACAAAGGAAGTTAAGTGAAAAACACATTATCTTTTGCAGCCCTGTGCTGCATTTTTTCTTTTTCTGCAGCTGCGGATGAAATAGAACATCACCATATCTCTACAGGTTTATCATTAGGGACTATTCAAACAACCTCTAAACTTAAGTTTAATGAAGACTATTCATTGATGAGTCATGACATTGCTTATCAGTATCGATTTAATCAAGATTGGGCTCTTGAAGTCGGCTATCGATATGGCTCGCCACCATCAATTTACGCGGCATTCGGACGTATCTTTGGGCAAGAATTTGAATTCGATAAAGTTAAAAGCATGCGTTTAGCAGGTGTATATAATTGGTCACTATCGAGACGTAACCTGCTTCAAGCTAAATTAGGTATCCAGCAATATAATGTGAAATATACCATTATTGACGTTGAAAAAGATGAACCAAATGGTGTGAAAAGAGTGTACAACGGCTATACCAAATCAGGTGCTAATGCATTCGTAGGATTAGGATGGAAATATCAGTTCGATTCAGGTTTAAGTTTAGGGATTGATTTTGACTATCAGCCTATGGAAGTCGCTAAGACTCAATCATTTACTTTTAACGTTGGTTATCGCTTTTAAAGTCACTTACCTTATTTAGGCAATTGTATCCCTACGCGGCTAATTTTATCATCTTGCATTTCAGCCACAATCCAGCGTAGGGATTGCCATTTAAACTGATCACCTATTACAGGGGACTCACCAACCTTACTATCAAATAAGTCTTGTACTTTCCAATTTTGATACTCTTCGGTAAGCGTTATGGCATACATAGGCGCCAGTTGTAAAAGTGGTGTTTGTGGATCAATAAAGAAATCCCCCAAGAAACGAGTCGGTGTAATACCAATATCACTCTCAGGAGCTTGGCTGAAGAGTTCACTTAATGCCGTCAAGTTAATTTCTTTTGCTAGAACACACAGTACATCATCTTTTTTTAGCTTAGTTCTTGCGGATGGCTGTAACATTTTTTGATTTCTGAACAACGCGACCACTCTTGTGCCTTTAGGCATACTCAGAGAATTTAACGGTTCACCAATGCACCATTTGTTGGAGCCCAGTTGGTAAACAAAAACTTCCCAATCACTTTTTGGGTAGATCTCGATGCCTGAACGAGAAATGGGTTCTGGTTTCGGAGGTAAAATAACCTTTGCTAATTTTGCGGCATAAGTAAGTGTTGAACCTTGAGCTAACAATGAAACAAGAACAACGAAGAAGGCGACGTTAAAGTAAAGCTGTGCATTAGGTAGGCCTGCCATCATTGGATAGACGGCAAGAATAATGGGAACTGCTCCTCTTAACCCTACCCATGAAATAAACCAGCGTTGGCGTTTACTAAAATGTTTGAAAGGCAATAAGCTTACCCATACTGAAATAGGGCGGCCAATAAAGATCATTCCAAAAGCCAATAACAAACTTGGCACAATCATGCCGGTTAGTGATGATGGGGTCAGCAGTAACCCTAATATTAAGAACATACCAATTTGGCTCATCCAAGTCACGCCATCGAGTACTGCCAAAATAGTGTGGCGTCCGCGGGTCGGGTGGTTTCCAAGCCACACACCAGTGAGATAAATGGATAAAATACCGCTGCCACCTAGACTATTGCTGATAGCATAAATTAGTAATCCACCACTTAAGGCTAAAATGGCATACAAGCCTTCGTCTAATTGTATATGGTTGATGAGTTGCCAAAGTAGCCAGCCACCACCGATACCTAAAGCGATTCCTACTCCAAAGTTTTGAATAAAATGCCAAATCATCATAAAGCCTGAGGATTCTGCTTGGCTCATAGATAGAAGTGAAATAAGAGTAACGGTTAGAAATACCGCCATAGGGTCATTGCTACCTGATTCAATTTCCAGTGTTGCCTCTACCCTTTCATTAATGCTCAATCCTTTCATTAATGAGAACACCACTGCGGCATCAGTAGAGCCAACGATCGCTCCCAATAGTAACCCCTGCATTATGCTTAAATCAAAAAGCCAAGCGGCCATAGAACCTGTTATGATGGTGGTTAACGCAACACCTAAGGTTGAGAGAGATAAGGCTGGGCCAAGAGATATTTTAAAGCTACTTACCCGTGTTCGTAATCCGCCATCAAGCAGAATAATGGCTAGAGCAAGGTTGCTGACAAGGTATGCGAGAGAGAAGTCATTAAATACAATCCCGCCCAATCCATCCACGCCAGCTAAGATGCCAACGGCTAAAAAAACCAATAAGATAGGAACACCAAGACGAGATGATAGGGGGCTGAGCAATACGCTGATAGCGATCAAGATTGCAGAAATAAGAAAAAAACTATTTATCCATTCAGCGCTCAAGCTTTGCTCTCCTATAAACTAGAAACGGACAACGACATAGTCAGTATGACATATTTTTATTACGGATTGTGTTTAAGTTGAGGCCGTATATGGCCTCTAAAACTTGCTCAGTGGAAAAAAGACAATACGGGTTAGAAGAGCTGCGATAATAAAAAGTTCGATTTTGCTGAGCAATTTTGCTACATCAATAATATGTTGAGGTGTTGGCGCTGGTCCAGAACAATATTTAGCTTGATTAACTCTTATACCATTAAATAGCTGAGGGCCACCCAGCTCTATGTTAAGTTTTGTAGCGACAAGGGCAAACGTTAATTGAGGCTGGCCTATGTGTTGAGGAATTAACGCTTGTTGTAACCATATTTTCAAACCTTTCCAACCACAAGTTACGGCCATCATTCCTGAAAAAATAATACTAGGGATGAAGTTAAAGACTCTTAAAATGTGATAGAGAAAATAATTAAAACCTTGAAACTTTGGATTATTGATAGGCCAAGCTTCATCAAGTTGATGTAGCATTTTATAGGTGAGGACTAATGGTACTCCTCCAATTATGAATGCAAAAATAACACTGATAAAGTTGTATTGAGCTGAACTGATGCTCGTTTCAATACAGGCTTTGTTGATGCCAATTAAACTAAGGGACCTTGTATCTCTTTCTGTCCAATGCGCTAATTTTTGGCGTGCTAAATCTTTTTTCTGCTGGTGGCATAGTTGGGCAATTTTAGTGCTATCACTGACTATCCGAGTGTCTTGCAAGCAAAGGTAAATAATCAGAAATTCAAAGAACCATGGGTAGTGAGCTAAGGAGATGAAAAAATAAATTAACAATGCAAAAGGAAGTATGAGCAAGATTACAGAAAGGCAGCCTGCAATTTTTCTTTGGCTCAAAGCTCGTTGTGGATGGTTAACATGAGTTGCAAATTGCTTTGCCAGTTTGCCAAAAAGAAATAAAGGTTGTTGCAGACGCGGAAGCTGAATGAAATGCGCTATTATCAAAGCGACAAATAAAATTGCCGCTTGTTGATAATAAGCTAAATTTTGTTCAATGAGATTAACTAGCGCGTCCTGCATAATTCCAATTTTTGTTTATAAAAACTTAGTCAGTGCCAGTACCATAAGCGCAGAGTGATGGCCAGCTTTGACAATGTAGGAATCAAAATCCACAGCTGAATCATCATTAGCATTGTCAGATAAAGAACGGATCACAACAAATGGTTTTTGATACTGATAACAAACTTGAGCTACGGCTGCAGCTTCCATTTCACAGGCTGCCATTGTCGGGAAGTTAGATAGCATGATCTTGGCGCGCTGAGGGTCATTGATAAAACTGTCACCAGAGCAGATTAAGCCTTCAATGGTTTTCACTTGACCGATTTTATCTATGGCTTTTTTTGCTGCATCAACCAAAATAGGGTGGGGCAAGTAAGCTGCAGGCTGTTGAGGTACTTGCCCTATCTCGTATCCAAAAGCAGTAACATCGACATCATGATGACGAACTTCATTTGAAATAACGATGTCGCCAATCGTTAGTTCATCAGCAAAACCGCCAGCAGAACCAGTATTAATCACATAGTCAGGATTGAATTCTTGTATTAACAAGGTTGTTGCAATACTCGCGGTAACTTTGCCAATACCTGAACGAGTAATAATAAGCTGATGTTCGCCATATTCACCAGCGACGAATTCAATGCTTGCGATGGTTCGCTTTTTAGAGTTTTGTAAAGAATCGATTAAGTGAATAACTTCCGGCTCCATTGCGCCGATTACACCAATTTTCATATCTTTTATGCCTTCGGGGGTAAATGCGGCGAAATGGGGTATGAAATGAGTCGCCGCTCTTTTGTAATTATGCTTTTGACTCTAAATAATCTTTGAGTTTTTTAAGATCATTCGCTGAATGGTCTAGGATCAAGTTTAACCAAACTTCTTTATCTGTTTCCCAATCAGGCTCTTCACCATGTTGAAGCTTTTGTGCTGTTTGTTGGATACGTTTTAGGCCGACAGAACCAGCAGCTCCTTTGAATTTATGAGCCTCAGAGCATAAAGTGTCTTTATCTTTCGATTCATTAGCTTTAATTAGGTTATCTAGATACTCAGGCAGTAATTGCTCGAACAACACAACACTTTTTAATAAAGTGGAAGCTCCAATGGCATTACAATATTGCTCTAATGTATTTAGATCCAAAATGGGGTCTAATTTCGCTTCTGCCATTCTGCTACCTCTTTAGCTATTTCTACAATAAGTGAAAAACAATCCCTACTGATTGCTTTCCTTGAACAAATTAGTACATCATACCCAGTATGTCCTACTCTGAAAAGCGAAACCAGTATTTCAGTGGGGTGAGTATCAATATTTACGCAAGTAAATAACAAATCGAGATCATCTTTATGAAAAATTTACCAAGTTTGAAAAACTTGCATTACCTCATCCACTTACATCGTGAGCAAAATTTCAACCGCGCTGCGAAGGCTTGTTTTGTTAGTCAATCTACATTATCAACGGGAATTCAAAATTTAGAAGAGTTATTGGGGCAGCAATTAATAGAACGAGATAATAAATCTTTTATGTTTACAGCCACAGGGGAAGAGGTTGTAGCTCGGGCTCAACAAGTTCTTACCGATGTTACTGACTTAGTGGATTTGGTTCAGCAGCAGGGTAAGCCTATGACTGGTGATGTGAGACTGGGCTGTATTCCTACCATTGCCCCATTTTTGCTTGGTCGTTTACTTAGTCAATGTCAGCAAAAATATCCTGAATTAAACTTACAAATTAAAGAAGATACAACTGAGCAGTTATTATTAGCGCTTGGTGAAGGCAAGTTAGATTTACTGATTTTAGCTTTGCCTGTAGAAACTCATGGTTTCCATAGTAAGAAAGTGGGTATCGATCCCTTTAAAATGATCGTTCATAAGCAGTTTGTTAGTGGTTTAAAAGAGCCTGTTGATTACCATAGTTTGCCTGAAAATAGTATTTTTTTACTTCAACAAGAACATTGCATTACAGGTCATGCGATTAGTGCTTGTCAGTTACAGGACACTCGTAAAGTTCACCCTTTTTCGGCGACTAGCCTTCATACTTTAGTTCAGATGGTGAGCTGTAAATTGGGGGCAACGTTTTTGCCTCAAATGGCGATTGACTCTGGTATCTTAAAAGGCACGGAGCTTGAAGTACTAGACCCTCCAGGGGAAGAGCCTTATCGTGATATTGGAATTGTGTGGCGCCAAACTTCTAGTCGTTTGACAACATTTAGGGGAATTGGTGACGAGATATCATCGTTATTACAATAACTACTGGTGTATTTTTGTAACACCAAAGATTTGCATAGAGTGCTGCTTGCCTCTGAGTTTATGCTGCCCAAGATCTTCAATGTTAAAGTCTTTTTGTTGCTTGTTGAGTCTCAACGCTACGGCCGACGAAATGAGTAATTTTTGGTTGAGTGCTCCACACTTGTCTTGCAACCTTGATAGGGAGTTTAACACATCGCTAAAAAAGCTGATCTCACGTTTTTGTACTCCAACAACAGCTGTGACAACTTGCCCACAATGAACGGCTGCTTTAAATTCAGGTACAAATCCGTATTTTTTGTTGAAGTGGCTACCATGCCATTTCAAAATTTGATTGTATTCAAAATATAAGTGCAAGCAGCGTTCTTCTTCAATTCCACGTTCGACTTTCCAGTGAAGAAACACTCCATCTCCCATATAACGATAGATTTCTGCTCCGTTATTGCTTACTGGTTCATTGAGAAGTTTGAAGCAATCTTGAATCAAACAGCTGAAGCGATAATCTCCAAGTTTTTCGGCGTTAGTGGTGGAATTCGACATATCTAAAAACATGAATAATCGTTGTTCATATAGCGGGCGGTGGTACTTACCTATAGCGATGTTAAGTAATTCCCTAGGCCCAACTAACAATCCCATTTGTTCTATAAATGCCAAACTTATCCGCACAAAAACCAAATACACCAAAAGTAGTTTGAATGAATCACTGTATAGGATATTGGCGGCGTCCATTTCCCAGAAAGTAAGGTTGTGATTACTGATCCCCCAAAGTTCGAGATATTGAAAGAAACGTCCAATAGTGATTGCAGCAGCTAACAAAATAATGCCTTTAACGAATAAAGAGACAATATAAGGAAGACGGTAGATAAAGCTGTAATCAACAATGAGGTTTGATAGCCAGTGCAGGCAACCAAAAATTAGTCCTATACATAGAGCGAGAATTTGGAGATCCATTATGCTATTTGCCCAGATTGGATAGCCCGAATTATGGGAGTACCGGAAAAAAATAAACACCGACATAGCTATTACCCAAGAAATAACAGCAAAGGACAGCTTCTTTATTTGTTGCTCTAATCTCACAGGGGTATTTTCGCTCAGTTGAATAGGCTGCGCAGTCTATTCAACAAAAGGGAAACAGATCCAGTTTAATGAGTGATGTTGGTCACGATATCAAAAGAATTTGTCTAGCCAGCGAATACTTTAGCAAGAACTTGTGACGTAAATTGGGTTTTAAGATAAAAGCCTCTTGGGTTAGTCAGCTTTATTGTGCCATTTTCAGTTATGCTCTCTGTTAAAGCTTTACTATTTGCAGCCTTAGGTCTGAGTTGAAGTACTTCACCATGTCTTGCTGTAATGTTTTCAACTTTTCCCATCGCAATCATTTCCATGATTTCTTCCCAGTCTTGCCGTAATAGACTTAATTCCATGGGGTCGGGTTGCCATAAAAATGGTGTTCCTACCCTTCGGTCTGCAATAGGGATATCTCGCTCTCCTTCGACTGGAACCCATAACACTTGTTGTAACTTGTGAAAGACTAGGCTGTCGTAAAAATTTAGACTTTTTACATTAATTAATGGGGTTGTTGTTACAAAAGTTGTTTCAAGAGGTTTTCCGTAGCGATTAATTGGGATGGTTTTCAGCTCCACTCCAAGGTGAAGGAAATCTTGTTGGGCTTTAGAGCCAGCATCAGCACCCAGCTCAATTTCAATGAGCTGTCCTACCCAACCTTTATCTCTTTTTAAGTCTTGCGGTACAGGGATTTGATTGAGTCGTGCTAGCTCTCCTAGATTGAGTCCAGCCATGGCTTCGGCTCGTTGTAGAAGTTCATTCAGTGATTGAGGTGTGGATTTCATTGATAAAGGCAGTAAGCTATGACGAATACCCATAGTGTAACAATTGCAGAAACAACTGTCCTTGGTTAAAAATTGAGCAGGCTGGCAATGGTAAATATTAGTTTTAAAAAATACTTCTGAGAATGAGTGTTTAAAAGGGTTTGAGGCTTCCCTTGATAGTGATGAGCAAAGTTATACCATTTACACCAATATTACCCTAGGATTTTGCACAGTGTTATCCACAGATTAGTGGGATAACTCATGGCCTTAGATCATAAAATTAGATTGGTCAATGAAAAGTTGGTGATAATTTAACCTTGAAAAAGTGAGATTATGGTTTTTATGTGTATAAAATATTTGGGTTATGAGCATTTATTTGTGAATAACCTTTGGTGGTTATTTTTTGTTCGGTTGAGGGGGCTATATATTGGGTATACGTTTGCTTTATTTTAACCTGTTGATTTTAAATGTTTTGCCTGTTGTTCCTTATTTTTGTCATGCTCAGCTCCATATAAAGATATGAAGAATTAATCACAGTTTTCAATAGTTGCGAACAGGGATATCCACAACTTTTGTGGATAAAAAAATTATTTTTAAAAAATTATGTTGATAACTAAAAATTTTTGGGGCGGTTATCCAATATTAATAACAGTAGCGAAATTTGCTGGAATCCTTACTTTATGAAACAATCAGTTTATAAATTTGCAAAACATTTGGAGTCCATGTGATTGATAGTGACGGCTTTCGTGAAAATGTAGGCATCATTATCTGTAATAAATTCGGTCAGGTTATGTGGGCTAGAAGGTTTGGGCAACACTCATGGCAATTTCCACAAGGTGGTGTCGATGATGGTGAAACCCCTGAGCAAGCAATGTATAGAGAATTGTATGAAGAAGTAGGGCTTAAACCTGAGCATGTAACAATCTTATCCTCAAGTCGATCTTGGTTACGATATCGTTTACCAAAGCGCTTGATTCGACAAGATAGTAAACCTGTTTGTATCGGACAAAAACAGAAGTGGTTTTTATTGCAATTAAAAAGCCCAGAGAAAGCAATTAACCTTAATGCTTCTGGTCACCCTGAGTTTGATCACTGGCGTTGGGTCAGTTATTGGTATCCGGTTAGGCAAGTCGTTTCCTTTAAGCGAGACGTGTACCGTAAGGTAATGAAAGAATTTTCGCCAATAGTATTAGCAATGCAGCAAAGGGATTTTAGTGGAGGAAGAAAGCGCTTTAAAAAGCGTTAGTGCTAATTTGCAGATCAAAGCTTAATAATTAAAGGAGGCCGCCATTGTTAACTACGCTTAAAAAAATAAGTCAATCAATGGCTGCGGCTGCAAATTACGAACAAGCCTTAAATATCTTAGTGACTGGAACCAAAGAGGCCATGCTCACAGAGTGCTGTTCGATTTTTATTCTGGAAAATCAAAAATTGGTTTTATCTGCTACTGATGGTTTACAACAGTCAGCGGTTGGTAAAGTTAAAGTGCCCGTTTCAGAAGGGTTAATCGGCCTAACTGTTCAACGTGAAGAGCCACTTAATTTAGCTGATGCACATAGTCATCCTAGTTTTAAAGCTTATCCTGAAGTGATGGAAGAAGAATACTGTGCTCTTCTTTCAGTACCTATTATTCATCGTAAACAAGTACTTGGGGTCATAACCCTCCAACAGCATGAATCCCGACAATTTACTGAAAGTGAAGAAGCTTTTTTAGTCACCTTAGCAGCTCAGGTATCGTTAGCGATTGGGGGCTTACAGCAAAAAGAGAAAGTGAATAAGCCTCGTACGCAAGTCATTCTTCAAGGATTAGCTGCATCTCCCGGTATTGCGATTGCGCCAGCAGTAGTTATAGGTGGGCAAATTTCGATTGAACAGCAAGATGTCGTTAGTGAAGATGCAGATCTTGAATATCATCGCTTGCATCTAGCCATAACCAAGACTCGAACGATGCTGGATGAACTTGCTCAGCGTTTTGAACAAGAACAACAAGAGGATGTAGTATCCATTTTCTCTGCGCTGCAGTTATTACTTGATAACAGTAGTCTTGGTGGAGAATACGAAAAAGAGGTTAAGCTCGGATGGAAAGCAGAGACAGCTGTAAGTCGAGTTTCACTCAGGTTTATTAAACAATTTTCTGAAATGAACGACCCATATTTAAAAGAGCGAGCGAATGACGTTCGAGAATTGGGTCAAAAAGTGCTAAGGCATCTAATTGAACCTAATCGATTGAAAATGGAGTTTGATAAGCCTGTCATTCTTGTTACTCGTGATGCCGATGCAACAATTTTGGCTGAGTTCCCAAGGCAAAAACTTGCTGGGATCATCACTGAATTTGGTGGTGTTAACTCTCATGCCAGTATAATGGCACGTGCCTTGGGGATCCCCGCTGTCGTCGGTGTTAATAAATTATTATTAGCGGATTTAACAGATAAAAAGCTGATCCTAAATGCACATAGAGGCACCTTGCTTGTTTCTCCCTCTCGCGCTGTAGTTAAAGAATATCAGGCATTGGTGAGAGCAGAGCAAGCCCAAGAGAGACGCTATCGTAAAGAAATGAGTGAGCCCACTGTGACTCTAGATGGTCGCCGGATCAAGTTGTATGTCAATGCAGGCTTACTAGGTGGGATAAAAAGCGAAGTGGTCAATGAAGCAGATGGCATTGGTTTATATCGAACAGAAATTGCATTCATGCTTCAGTCACACTTTCCTAGTGAGATTGAACAAATTAAGCTTTACTCAGAAGTCTTGCAATCGATGCCAAATCGTCCTGTTGTGATGAGAACCTTGGATATTGGTGGTGATAAAGCTTTACCCTACTTTCCTATTTCAGAGGTGAACCCTTTTCTTGGTTGGCGAGGCATACGTTTATCTCTAGATCACCCTGATTTGTTACTTATCCAATTGCGAGCCATGATGCAAGCGGATCATGGTAAGCAGCAACTGCAAATATTGCTGCCAATGGTGAGCCACCTCAGTGAAATTGATATTGCCTTGCAATACATAGAGCGAGCGCACACCGAAATAGAGTCAGAGTTGGGTAAGGTCATCCCTAAACCAAAAGTGGGGGTGATGATAGAAGTGCCCAGTTTGGTTTATCAACTAGATCAAGTCGCGCAAAGGGTGGATTTTGTTTCTGTAGGCAGTAATGATTTAACTCAATACTTGCTGGCTGTAGATCGTAACAATCCCAATGTTAGTGAATTGTACGACAGTTACCACCCTGGAGTTTTACGTGCACTGCAACGAATTATGCTTGACTGTCGTCAGCATGAGCTCGAGGTTAGCGTGTGTGGTGAGCTAGCGAGTGAACCCATGGGAGCGGTATTATTATTAGCCATGGGCTGCAATAAGCTCAGTATGAATCACGGTAATATTCCTAAAATAAACTATGTACTAAGAAGAGTTAGTTTATCTGAGCTTAAACCCCTCCTAAGAAGTTGCTTACTTCTTGATAGCGGTGAAGAAGTTCGAGACTTAGTGCACAACTACTTCAGCCAAAAAAGTATTAAGTGTTCTTGAGTTCGGTGATAAGGCGTACAACTTGCCTTAAGCTATTTCTACTTGCTTCGTCGCTTGGCTCGTTATATATAGCGATTACGCAATATCTATGTGTATTTTTCTCAGCTGATTTTTCCTGTTTATCACCGTCTTGCCATTCGGTAGGAATTGGCTTGGCATTTACTTCAGGCTCAATATCTGAATCCGATTCTGGTTCAGAGTCGGATTCAGGCGATATGCTGTCCCATTTTGAATAATCTTTACTCAATAGATTTGTTGACGCTTCTTTCGCTAAATCTTCTGCTTTTTGGGCTGTTATTTTTTTACCAACTGTAGGCTGACTATGGAATTGAGCTGCTTTTGGGGATGAGGAAGGGGAAGCCTCATGTTGACCTAGTTTTCTTGCAGGTTCTACATTTGTCTCACCAATGCCTCCTGTATTCGTCTGAGGTAGTTGGAGTGCTGCTACTAGAGGTGCTGTTGCGGCCATAATTGCTCAATTTGTGTATGTTGTACTGATTAATCTTGAGCATATTTTTTTTGTATTTTTTTATCAATAAAATGAAACTGTTAGTTCAGCTTGCATTAAGTTTTGGGTTATTGCTTACTATTTTTTTCAGGCTTCAGCTTTTCATCAAGAAACTCTTGAGCAAAAAATTGAGCTCCTTCCTTGGCATCTTGTTCTGGGGTATTAGAATTCAGTGGTGCGAAAGCAAATATCCTTCTTGTGTTTGTTGTATATGTATACACTTTCCTTTTATCGAGATTTAATGCACCTATTTGTGTAGTTTCATGCTCTTCATCGCTTGATTCAACGTCAGAGCTTTCATCTGACGATACCTCCAACTTATCCCATTTTGAATAATTGTGGTCAAAATTACTCTTTTCTTTGGGCTTGGAAGTAAGAGTGCTATGAAAACGCATTTGATTTTCACTTGGAGGTTTAGCCGTTACTTCAGTTGCTTTTTTTTCGGTACGAAATTTTTTAGTACTCTGTTTAGAGCTTTTTTCGGCAGATGATGTTCTCCCGTGTGGAGTAGAATCATTAGACACTGATGATGAAGCCATAGATAACTCAAAAGTAGTTTAGCCATTGATACATCTGTACTCATTTGACCTTTATTGTCAAAAAATATAACGATGCTATTAAGCGAACTTTCAGTTTATGAATCTAAATATTATTGCTTTGAGAGATAGCCTGTTATTATTGCGGCGTTACATTTTGGTCGGTGAGGTTTAATTGGATTCTTTATGGTTAGCCATTGTTATATTTATGGCTTTAGGCTCTGTAGTTGGCTTTATGGCAGGATTATTAGGCATTGGCGGAGGACTGATTGTTGTTCCTGCTCTATTCTATTTATTGCCTAAGTTGGGCGTAAATGCCGATTATGTTCCATTGATTGCCATCGCCACGTCTCTGGCGAACATGGTTCTTACGACATTCTCGTCCGTTGCTGCTCATCATCGAAGACAAAACCTTGACTGGAATGTCGCTAAGGTATTGGTGCCGGGGATATTTATAGGTGCCATGTTGTCTGGAAGTGTAGCTTCTTATATCCCCGCAGAAGCCATGAAACAGTTTTTCGCGGTTTTTGTTATTTTGATGGCTATCAATATGGCTAAACCAATCAAAGCAGAAGCGAATGTTCGCAGTTTACCAAGTGTACCTGTTTTATTTGTTCTAATGGTAGTGATAGCTATTCTGTGTGGCTTATTAGGCATTGGTGGCGGAGTCATCATTGTACCCTTGCTTTGTTATTTTGGTCAGAAAATGCAGCGAGCGGTTGGTTTATCTAGCATGGCAGGTTTTTGTGTAGCGTTAGCGGGAAGTATTGGTTACATCATCGCCGGATGGAATGTACCTGATTTACCATCGGGCACAATGGGTTATATTTACACCCCTGCGTTAATTGGTATTGCGTTAACTTCAACCTTAGTGGCACCTCTGGGCGTAAAAGCGGCCATGACATGGCCTACGCCAACTCTGAAAAAGGTGTTTGCCGTGTTTTTATTTTTTGTTGGTATTGAACTTGTAATTAGTTCATTCAGCGGTTAATTTTATTCATAATTTTAAATGGTTACGAAAATATAATGGCATTAGAATTTCCCCATATTGATCCCATCATGCTGCACTTAGGCACATACGAAATTTTTGGGCATACCTTTGAGCCTGCGATCCGCTGGTACGGATTTATGTATTTAGTCGGTTTTGTGGCTGCGATGGTATTATTAAACCGTAAAGCTGATAACTCCAATGGGGTTTGGACACGAGATCAAGTTTCTGACTTGTTATTCTATTCCTTCTTAGGTGTGATTTTAGGTGGGCGCATAGGCTATGTTCTGTTTTATCAGTTCGACTATTTCTTATCTGATCCTATGTATTTGTTCCGTATCACCGAAGGTGGCATGTCTTTCCATGGTGGACTGATAGGGGTAATTTTAGCCTTTGTATATATCTGTTTTAGCCAAAAACGTAACTTCCTAGCTGTGGGCGATATGGTCGCGCCAGTGGTGCCAATCGGTTTAGGTGCAGGACGTATCGGTAATTTTATTAATGGTGAACTTTGGGGACGAGTAACCGATGTGCCATGGGGTATGGTGTTTCCGGGAGCTGGGCCTTTGGCACGTCATCCATCTCAGCTTTATCAATTTGCCTTAGAAGGCGTGGCGTTATTCTTAATTTTGTATTGGTTTAGTAAACGCACCGATAAAGTTGGTGCTGTTTCTGGGATGTTTTTACTTTGTTACGGTATCTTCCGCAGCTTAGTTGAATTCGTACGTCAGCCCGATGCTCAGCTTGGGTTATATTTAGGTGAGTTTACTATGGGGCAAATTCTTTCCCTACCTATGATTTTATTGGGGCTATATCTTATCTTTAGAAAGCAAGGACAGCAGTCATGAAGCAATATTTAGATCTTTGCCAGCGTATTATCGACGAAGGTGTTTGGGTTGAAAACGAGCGTACCGGTAAACGCTGCCTTACAGTGATCAATGCTGACTTAACTTATCATGTTGATCGCAATGAACTACCACTGGTGACCACTCGCAAAAGCTATTGGAAAGCGGCCATTGCTGAGCTGTTGGGATATTTGCGCGGTTACGATAATGCCGCTGATTTTCGTAAAATTGGTTGTAATACATGGAATGCCAACGCTAACGATAATGCAGATTGGCTAGCGAATCCTCATCGAAAAGGTGAAGATGATATGGGGTTTGTTTATGGAGCCGTGGCTCGTAATTTCCCTAAGCCAGATGGTGGTAGTGTTGACTTAATTAAGCAAGTGGTAGATGACTTATCAAAAGGCATTGATAATCGAGGTGAGATCATCACTTTTTATCATCCCGGTTCATTCCATTTAGGCTGCTTACGTCCATGTATGTTCCAGCATCAGTTTTCTATTTTGGATGGTACCCTTTATCTAAATAGCTACCAACGCAGCCAAGACGTTCCTTTAGGTGGAAATTTCAACGCCGTTCAAGTTTTTGCATTACTTAAAATCATGGCACAAATTACAGGGCTGAAAGCGGGTAAGGCATACCACAAGATAGTTAACGCTCACATTTATGAAGACCAGTTACAGCTAATGAGAGATGTACAAGTCAAACGTGAGCCTTTCGAATCGCCTCAGCTTCACACTAACCCTAAAATTAAGAGTTTTGAAGATTTAGAAACTTGGGTCACTTTGGATGATTTTGAAGTGACGGGCTATGAGTACCACGAAGCAATCAATTATCCATTTTCAGTTTAAATCAAATAAATACCATCGAAAGCTAAGTCATTATGACTTAGCTTTTTTGTCGATATGGAAGTCAAAATGAAAAATAAAAATAATGAAAGAGTAATTCATTGGGAAAAGTGGACGGCGTTAGGTACGGTTTTGATGGCTGTTTGTGCCATTGTCACTTCTCTTTGGCAAGGTCACTTATTAAAGAGGCACAATGAATTGTCGATTTATCCTCATTTAGCCCTAGAAGTGAATACAGATCCGCTGCCCAAAGGTAGGATGGCATTAAGTATGTACATTAATAACCAAGGACTAGGGCCTGCAAATGTGACTCATGTTGATATCTTGTGGGGAGAGAAAAAACTTAACCATACCGCAGATATTTGGAAGCAGATAAAATCTAAAAATTTCAATAAAGATTGCCGCAGAGGTTCAGGAGATATCAATCGATTCTACAAAGTAGAAGACAGACAAATGGTGATTAAAACAGTTGATTGCCCTTTAAGTGCTGAACAGATGTGGGAGTTGATGGATAATATACGCTTTAAAGTAACTTACGAATCACTTTATGGCGAAGCGTTTGTGCAAGAGTGGGCATTCTAGTAACCCAACTCAAGTTCAGTAATCATTAATCATAAAAAACGGGCAACTAAAATGCCCGTTTTTATTTAAAGCACCTAAGCCATTACAGGCTAAAGTTTACATTAGCCATTAGCCATAGCTTGTCAGTATCTTTATTAGTTTTAGGATCAGTGTTGCTGCTATCAGCGTCGTAACTAGCGTACTTCATAAGCAAAGTTGTGGTCTTATGAACTTTCGCGCTGGCTACCAAGTCGTATTCTGTTCCATAGTCACGGCTGTTTTCGACTGATTCAAATTTGTGGTAGAAAGCAGCCAGATTTACTGGGCCTACTTTTGTGGCTACTTTGCCGTAGAAGTCTTTTAAGCCATCTTTTGGAGTACCTAAGAACTTGTCAGCAAAACCATTAAATTTGTGAGCAGTAGCTAGTGGAGTGCTAAATCCATACTGTCCGTCGTCAGAACCAAGTTGCTCGATACCTAATGTAAATTTAAAGGCAGAAACACTCGCTGTACCATCTACTGCAAAATAATTGGCGTCATAATCGCCATTTGTCTGAGTTGCATAACTGGCGTGAACGTTTAGCCAGTTGAACTTACCCATGTAATCAAAGCCGTAGGTATTATTTGCATCAGTCCAGTTATCATCTTTAAGTAGGTAAGCAAAACCAGTGACTTTATGAGCTTTGTTTACTTTGTAGGTAGCGTTGATGAAGTTAAAGTTTCCATCCATACCGCGTTTAGGGCCGTCAGGACCAAAGATACGGCTTACATAGTATATATAGCTGTAATCAAACGATAGTTGGTCGTTGAAAGTATATTGACCACGAATACCATCAAAGGTTTGCTCGTTTTGACGCCATGCTACACCACCAACAAAGCGTTGATTTCCAAGGTTTATACGCTGGCGCCCCACAGTCACTGAACCTGCATCCCCTTGATACATCACATTAAATTGATTTAGGCTTGTCCCTGTAGGGTCGGCGACGACTGGGTAATCGGGGTTATTATCGTACTTATTGCCACTGTTGTATCTCTCTGCGCCAATACGAGTAACATTGTCAAGTTCAGCCAACACTCTTAAGTTGCTGAACGTACCACTTTTAAAAGCAATTCGGCTGCGAAGCGTTGATGCATCGGCTTGTTCTTTAATAGCTTGCTGATCAACATTTTCATAGCGATAACGGAAATTTAGGTTTGTGCTGCTACCATCGATAAAGCCTGTATCACTGGCCGCCATTGCAGACATAGAAGAAACGCCACCTAGTACAGCCAAAAGAATTGCTGATGTCTTAAAACTTGGTAGTTTTTTCATCATGGGTTATCCCTCAGTAATGATTTTTATAATTGGTTAAATGCTTGGAGCTATTATGTGCTTTTTTTATTTTACGAAGTTGACCGAAATCAAGACTACATATGTTTTGTTGTCGTCAGGCTACCAGCTATTAGCATTAAAACTTAGATTGAAATGATCTTTCCCATAAAAGCTGGCTATAAACAAGGAAAAAGAAATAACCGTGGGTACCCTAGAGGCCGTTCCCAATTAGATTTTTGATTGACCGACATACAAAGCTGTCGTTATTGCATTGGCTGCTGTTAATTTTTTAGGTTAAACAAGACGGAAAATGTGAAGTGTAGTTATTACCGACATACACTACTGTCGTTACTTCGTTTCTACATGAGCATTTGACAACGCCGTTTAAACAAAAAAGAAACGCAGCCCTACGGGTTACGCCTAAAATTGGCAAACTCTTCGTCACTCATCATTCATTTAGTTCACTAAACTTCAATCTTCGTGCCTTGATTTTGCCAATTTTAGTCTGTAACAAATCAAAAAGTCTTTAATCTCTTAGGGTTCAATTCCCCGCAGCTCGCTGCGGTTTGTAGCCAAAAGAGGTAATGTTAATACCCCGCTTTCGCTTGCGAAAGTCTGAGCGAAGCGAAGACAGCTTGCTGCGGGGATTATTTATTTGGGATCGGCCTCTAGCGATTGCTGAGTTGATTCCATGAAAGTTGAACCATGCCATAACCAAAGGAGAGCAGGTTCCTACGACAGAAAATGCAAGGTTTAAACAATAATATTGGTCGAGTTGCGAAAAGGATCACCTACTTGAGCGGCTTCACCTGCTATTTTAACGAGAAATGTTGTTGCCATGGTATGAGTAAGTTTGGAGCCATCTTGGCTGGGTGTTAAGGGTTCCTTTGAAGCTAAAACTTTTGTTTGTTGCTGCCAAAGCAGCCCTGCTCCCACTCTTGTCACTAATGATAAAGTTACGTCCCAAAGGCCAGTTTGTGACTTTCCTGATTCAGTCGGCTCCTTCTCGCTAGCATTCAGGTTAGTTAATTTAGCTGCTATTTCTGTTGCTGCGGCACCTAAGGCTTGAGGTATACCTTTGCTTTTCATTGGTCCTACACTTGTTACTAGTATATCAGTAGTCCCAGAGACAAAGCGATAAACCTCAGAGTTTGCTAGTTTTGGGGCAGATTGATATACGGTTTCGTCAAAAAAAACTTTTCCTAAAGCCAATCCGCCGTTAATCGCAGCACCTTTCAAACCACCGAACATAAGACCGCTTATCATGGAACCAGCAATGGCTTCTGTTTTTTCCAGAGTAGTAGAATAATAGCTTGGTGCCTGATTAGATGCAGTTATCGGTTGAGCCATAGGTTCACTCCATATCGTGCTAAGACAAGTTGAGGTATGAATGCAAAATGATGCTACACTAGCGGTCAATTTTGAAAAAATTAAACATTATTAATCTGTAACTTAGGATTGCTTGCGTGCCAGAAACATCCGTCAAAGTCTCTAAGCTTTCTTGGAGTCCAAATAATTCATTTGCTCTAGAAGGTATTAACTTTGAGCTGCAAACTGGGAAAGTGCTGGGTGTCATTGGGCCAAATGGTTCGGGGAAATCCAGTGTTCTTCGCTGTCTCTATGGTTATATCAAAGGCTGGTCAGGCTCTATTAAATTGTTTGATAAGCCGATAACTGAGTATTCTGCATTAGAGGTAGCAACCAAAGTAGCGGTAGTGCAACAGGATACCCCAAGTAATATTCATCTGACAGTCGAACAGTTAGTAGAGTTAGGTTTGACTCCGCATCGGCCATTACTTTCACTTCAGCGACCAAGCCGGGTTCCTGTTCTTGAAGCCATTTCTAAAGTGGGCTTGGCTGATAAAAGTCACCAAGATTTTCATACGTTATCAGGAGGTGAAAAACAAAGAGCATTAATTGCTAGAGCATTGGTGCAGCAACCTGACTTACTGATTTTGGATGAACCCACAAATCATTTAGACGTTCGGTATCAAATTCAGCTTCTTCAAATAATAAAAAATTTGTCGATTTCTGTTGTGATCTCTATTCATGACTTAAATTTGGCTAGTGCGTTTTGCGACCAATTGTTGTTACTAAATGCAGGAAAAGTGGTAGCGTACGATGAACCTGAACATGTACTTACTCAAAGCAATATATCTTCAGTGTTTGGTGTGAACTGTCAAGTGCAGCCTCACCCTAAGGTTGCAAAACCACATATTCAATATTGTTATGAGTTGCCGACTCATTTTGAGCGCAAGGTTAAAGCATGAAAAATGCCACTGTTATACATATCACAGGGTTGATGTTATTACTCATCAGTGTCTTTTTTTCACTAAGTTTTGGCTCTGTAACGACTTCATTAATAGATGTGTGGCACGCAGTTAGTGCTCCAAGTTCCTCTGATTTACTTAATCGGATTGTGATGGACCTTAGGCTGCCCAGAGTTTTATTAGCTCTATTAGCAGGTGTAGGGCTTGCAATAACAGGACATACGTTACAGACGGTTACTCGGAACTCGTTAGCTGACCCTTACCTATTTGGGATCAGCTCAGGGGCTTCATTTGGTGCAGTAATCTTTACCATACTTGCATCCTCTGTTGGGGTGTCGGCCAGCATTGCAGCCTCACTCGGCATCACAGCCTTTGCCTTTGTTGGTGCTGCCGCTTCGGTATTTTTAGTCTTGATTTTGGCTGGGGTTCACCAACAACTGCAAGTAGAGCGAATGTTACTGTCTGGGGTTGCGATTTCATTTATGTTTTCAGCATTCAGTAGCTTGCTTCTTTACTTTGCTCAACCTCAAGCAGCAGCTTCGGTGCTATTTTGGGGACTTGGAAGCTTTACTCAAGCCAGTTGGGACATGATGTTATGGCCAACTCTAGTTGTCAGTGCATCAATTTTAGTACTTAGGTTGGTTCAGCCTTGGATCAATGCTTTGCAACTGGGAGATGAAACCGCACAAACCCTCGGGGTACCAGTACAAAAGTTACGTTTAGGTGTATTGTTGGTTTGCTCTCTTATTACTGCTGTTTTGGTTGCGAATTGTGGGGGCATAGGTTTTGTTGGCTTGATGATTCCTCATTTGGTTCGTATGTTATTCCAATCAAATTCATTACTTCTTTCAGGCTTATTTGGTGGTATTTTTATGGTGTGGGTGGATGTACTTGCTCGTATTGCCCTACCATCACAAGAATTGCCTGTAGGCATCATCACCACGGCCTTAGGGAGTGTGTTTTTTATAGGTATTATGAGTAAAAAAAACAAAAATTAAATGTAAATGCTACATTAAACTTGTTTAAGAGTCTTACCTTAATTAGGCAGATAGATGTATCTTTTAGGATGAGTTAGCTAGTAAGGGATATCACCATGCCAGCAATATCACCAGAATCTGCTGCGATATGCAGCAATCGATTTCTAAAGTCTTACGACATTAGCCCAGATCAGCTTGATGGAATACGTAACGCCCAGAGTGGTAAAGAAGCTAGAAAGCTCAGAAGTGTATGGCAAAAGATCTGTGACTGGTTTTATGGCGACCGTCGCCAAGTCTATGATCAATTGAATTTGCTATTGCGTTATACCGATAAAAATGAAGTGTCTTTAGAACAGCTCCACAGTGGAATGTTAGCATTTAATGATCTTAGGGAGTGCTGCGGCTATCAATTTGAAAAGCACTTTAAAGTCGAGATAACAGACAGTAGAAATGGTTGCTTCAAATTTAAGTTTTATATAGAAGGGCTGGAAGATATTTTTCAAACTAATGAAGAAGACGAAGATCAAGATGAAGATGAAGATGAAGTAGCCCCATTAGATTGCCCTATTCCCTTATTTAAACGAAGTTCATTAGATAATCCGGGTGAACGTTCCGCTTTCCAATTAGCAAATAGTGGTGATACTCCCGCAAATACTTTAATTCAAGTGAATAATATTCTTTCTAAAGCAAGTCGTGAAATTAAAATGCTGAATCAGAGTCTTATAAGAAGAGAAGAAAGAACAAGTACTTGTGATTATGAATGGAATCAGAGAGTGCAAGAAATGATAGATGAGACCATATCTCAAGCAAGCACAGACTTACAGCTAGTTGATTCGAGCGTAGAGTGGTGTGTTGCACTTGTAAAAAAAAGGTTGGGAGTGAAGTAGGGCAGTTAAGCTGCCCTAGAGGCAGTTCCCAATTAGATTTTTGATTGACCGACATACAAAGCTGTCGTTATTGCATTGGCTGCTGTTAATTTTTTAGGTTAAACAAGGCAGAAAATGTGAAGTGTAGTTATTACCGACATTCACAACTGTCGTTACTTCGTTTCTACACGAATATTTGACAACGCAGTTTAAACAAAAAAGAAACGCAGCCCTTCGGGTTACGCCTAAAATTTGCAAACTCTGTGTTACTCAGCTTTCGTTGACCGACATACACTGCTGTTGTTACTTCGTTTAATCCACTAACCTTCAAACTTCGTGCCTTGATTTTGCAAATTTTAGGCAGTAACAAATCAAAAAGTCTTTAATTGGGAACGGCCTCTATACCTCTTATTTTTTATCAGCAAAATATTCTTTAGTTAACTTAAAGACTACTGGGCTAAGCAGTAATAAAGCAATTAAGTTAGGTAAAGCCATCATCGCGTTTAAAGTATCTGCTAGCAGCCAGATGAACTTTAATGAACTCACAGCGCCAATTGGAATCGCAATAATCCATAAAATTCTAAATGGCAATACGGCTTTTACACCAAACAAATATTGAAGACATTTCTCAGAATACAAACTCCAACCCAATACGGTAGTAAATGCAAAAATAGCTAATGCGATAGAAACAATATGCTCACCAGCAGGGATTGCTGTTGCAAAAGCTTGAGAAGTTAATGCCGCACCATCTGCACCCGATGTCCACTCACCAGAAACCACAATCGCTAAACCTGTAATCGAGCACACAATCAAGGTATCAATGAAAGTACCCAACATGGCCACTAAGCCTTGAGATACAGGGTTTTTAGTTTGTGCCGCAGCATGTGCTATCGGTGCGCTACCTAAACCTGCTTCGTTAGAGAACACGCCTCGAGCAACACCAAAACGGATTGCAGCCCAAACCGCAGCACCAGCAAATCCACCTGTTGCAGCAGTGCCATTAAAGGCTGAATCAAAAATCAAAGCGATAGCAGCAGGAATCTCAGAGACGTTAGTGGCAAGCACAAACAAACCCGCACCTATGTAGAAGAGTGCCATCAAAGGTACAAGCTTACCTGCAACATCAGAAATACGTTTAATGCCGCCCATTAGTACCAAACCAACCAGTACCATCATAGCGATACCAGTGATTAAAGGGTCGATACCAAAGCTAGATTCTAAAGCATGAGCAACAGAGTTAGACTGAACCGTATTACCAATACCAAAGCCAGCAATTGAACCGAAGATAGCAAAAGCGCCACCTAACCATGCCCATTTTTTGCCTAAGCCATTTTTGATGTAAAACATTGGGCCACCGATGTGGTTGCCATTTTCATCTGTTTCACGATATTTCACAGCAAGAACAGCTTCTGCAAATTTTGTCGCCATACCCACAAGGGCGGTACACCACATCCAAAATAGTGCGCCGGGGCCACCAAGAACAATGGCAGTAGCAACACCAGCGATATTACCCGTTCCCACAGTGGCTGAAAGAGATGTCATTAGCGCATTAAAAGGGCTGATTTCGCCTTCTTTTTCATCGCCTTGTTTGGGTGTTCGACCACTCCACAGTAACTTAAAACCTGTGCCAAGTTTAAGAATGGGCATTAGTTTTAGGCCAACAGTTAGGAACAACCCAACCCCCAAAATAGCAACCAGCATTGGTACACCCCATACAACGCTGTTTACTGCCGAAATCCAGCTAGTAAGCATTTCCATAACACTTTTTCCTGTGTTTTATTGATAGACACTCAAATCAAGCAGAGCGATTGTTATAATTTGGTTAACAACTTATCGAAAACAGCAGAGCTTGCCAAGTTGAAGACTGAATATTTATGTACTAAAACACAAAAATGTGTTTTCTAGTGAATTAAGGCGTTTGTGTTTGACGGGAATTTGGCTCCAAATCAAAGCTAAAAAATTATCTTCACTCTTTAATTCGTTGGTTAACAAGGATTAACAGTA
This sequence comes from Parashewanella curva, assembly GCF_003675895.1. Classification (GTDB taxonomy): domain Bacteria; phylum Pseudomonadota; class Gammaproteobacteria; order Enterobacterales; family Shewanellaceae; genus Parashewanella; species Parashewanella curva. Next base: position 172,113 of record NZ_ML014753.1, on the reverse strand, counting down.
ATTTAATAATTTCAACGTATTAATTTTAAAGGTTTTTTATTTTAGATTGTCGAGGTGGGTAATTTAAGGGCTAGATTTTTAGCTGGTGATGAATAAAGTTATTTCTACACTATCTTCAATCAGTTATCAAAATGAGTATTGAACAAGCTGAAGCTAACTATGAAAATCATATACCAAGCGATGACTGGATGTCTGAAAATGACTTGGATGCAGATGGTGAAGAAGTCGCTGTGGCAGTGGTTCTTGAGTTAAACAATAATAATGTTCCTTCTTTATACTCAACTAATGTTACTGAGAAACCATCCGATGCTCGGAAACAACTTAGCGCTAAGCCTTTAGGTGAATCCGAACAGTCTCACCCACATCCCGATGTGCTGGGAGTTGCTCCATCTAGGGAGAAAAACACTCCTTCTGAGCAAAAGGGGGCTGACAGTGACGAATGTGAAGTTAAGTCAAAAGTTGTGGTTAAGCCTGAAGTTTTTCCTGCGAATTCAAGTACCCACCTATCAAAGAAAGCACCCCAAATGCAATCCGAGGATGGAAAATGGAAAGCAAAGGCTCTAGCTGAGCCAGCTCAACATTCCCTTCAAGCAGAACTGCTGGCCACAGTCCAAAGAAGGAAAAAAGATCTCACTTCCGAGCAGAGAGTTTTTGGCGAAAGCGACTGTGTCGTTAAGTCAAAAATGGAAGGTAAGCCAAAAGTATCTTTAGCAAATCCAAATCCACCCCTAGCAGCGGCAGCGTATGGAGTAATTCCTTTTGAGGATGGAAACTTGGCGGATGACGAAGATGATGAAGGCGAACAGTTCAATTCTATGAGATACATTCACGGTACTGATATTGCCGCGTTTCCTATGCCGCGACCTATAAAACCGGCAAAAACCGCTCTACAGCTAACTGCAAGCGCTGAGCTTGAACCAGTTACAAAAATTACAAACTCATCAGAAACAGTTTCAAATTTTGACCAAGCTACGCTAACTCCTGCGAGCGAAAATGTTACAAAATTTCAAAATTTTAGCGGTTTTGAGAATAAAGAAAGTAAAACGCTCGATGATGCTGATGAAACTGATTATAGGGATCGTTTAGAAGGCTATGGTATCAAAATAATAGGCCAAAGGCGGAATAAACCTCAAAGAGCTTCTTATTCAGATAAAGGTAATCAGTTGAGTGATTATACCGCAAGGATGAAATTAGGAGGGACTCAGCAGCAACTTACAACTGATGAACTTAGGAGGAAAAGGCTGGCTCGGCTAACAAATACATAGCTACCAGCGCAGTGGTTCTTCTAACGAAAAAATCAAAAGCTATCAATTTATCGCTTGATACAGCATGGGTTAAGTCTGCCTAAGAGAGTATAAAAAAGGTTTTGATAAATTAAGGGGTTAACTTTTGGGCTCTCATTGTGAAATTGCTATTTTCTATTATTTTTTCAGGCAAGAAAAATGATAAACGGAGGAGGAAATACAGGAGTAAGCTATTGGTATCATGAGCCTGCAATGCTTCCTACTGGCAATTCAGAGGCGGACGCGACTAAAAGCTCATCTGCAATAGAGCTCCCTCAAAAAGCAACCCCACAAGATGTTGCTTCTCTGAAGAAGCAAGTTATTGAGGAGTACTCAAGGTTTACTGAAGATGACGCTCAATATCTTAAAGGCGATTCTATATGCTGCTGCAGTGATCAAAATACTTGGGGAAAAGCGGATGGCTGTCTAGTTTTATTAGAACGGTTTATCAATACTAATGAAGAAGATTTTTTGCGTAGTGTCATACAACTAAAAAAGTATATAGCGCAAATTGAGAGAGAAGGTGATATCCATCCGAATAGTGATAAGTCTCAAGAAAATTTAGATAACATTAAAAGTCTACATCGTCGCTATATTTTAATTTTTTTCCTGAGTTCAAACGACTGGGGCATGTTTATTCATGAGTTAAAATTTAGAAATAAAGAAGAGCGAGTTTTATTCTTTTCTTCGATTCTTGAATTCGCTTCTAACAATAAGCAATCGAAAGTAAATAAAAATTATCGTCTACTTCGACACTGTAATCTCATGTGTCATTCCAAAGGGAACTCAAGTTATCTAGCAAAACAAGCTTTAGGTCTCATTGAACCCCAAAGTGCGAAAGATTATTGTCCAGAGCATGTTATCAGATCCCTCTCTGAGGTAGATACTCAATGCTTAGCTGAATACTTTAAAACAGCGACAACAAATTTCTCTGAGTTTCAAAAAGTAATCACTACATTAGTGGAGCTTTTAAAGCATCCTGAAAGTGAAGAAAGGAGTAGCGCAAGCCAGTTCTTACTGAGCTCGAAGAATTATTTCATTAATTGTTTGGCCGTCATGATTTATATCTTTCCTCAATTTGGAAAACCGGAAGTCGCTATGGCTGAAAACGTGCTCTGTGAACTTAGAGTTAGAGGGAGGCATGAGCAAGGGCACATCTATGTGTATCAATATTGGGAAGATTCTTTAGTAAAATTAAAACAATTAAAAATCCCTCCTGCAAGCTTAAAGTTATATGTTGAGGGTTATTGTTTTTCTGGCATTAATAAAATGTATATGGAAGCGCTGATACAATTTGAATTTAAGGAGTGCGATAGGTTTTATGCTGCGCTATTTGATAAGTGCGGCACTGACATTGAACGGTGGAATGTTGAGTCATTGGGGTTAGTTTTTCTGGCTGTTTTTATGTTCAATTTTGTCAATATGTCCCCTAATCTAAGGCAATTCTTTAGAAATTCTTCAATAACTCCTGAGCAGTTTGATGATTTGAAATTAAAGTCATTAGAGCAACTTAACCCTCAGACTTGGATGGTCGCGTATCTTCAATATTCATTGTTTAAAAGCCCAGATAAAGAAGGTTTTCATTTATTCATTTTTCAATCCGAAGCGACTTTTCATGACAAAATGCAATCGCTAATTGAGCGCCTTAAATTTTGCCCACACCCATTCATACAAGTGCTTAGATATGTGTTGGGTTATATCGGTAAAAGTGTTGGAGACGAAGAAAATGTAAATGAATCTATAGCACTTTATCCTTTAGATAGCTTTATTTTATTGGCCATCACTAAAGCGTCAACCAAATCACATTCCTCTTCCTCAATCTCAAGTGAACTTTTAGCCAATTTACATCGACGAGAACACGTGACCAGCCTTGCTGCATTAGAGAGAGTCTTATTTTATAAACCCAAAAGCTCACAAAGCTTAGAGCAAATTCAGTGGGAGCTCGGATTACCGGACTATTGCATAAAAAATCCAATGATACTGGTTCGAATACTTAATCATATGTGCGAAGCTCCGCCAGTTCAGCTTAGTGATGAGTATTTTTCATTTTGTTTTCAGCTGCTTGCAGTGCTTAAAGGGGTTTGGGGAAATGCTACTGTGCATATTGAGAAGCTAGAGTTCATTGATGCTGAGCTTGGCATGAAGGTGTTTAAGATGTATATCGGCTTCTTATCCGAAAATGAACTAAGCGAAGAGTCTTGTCGGGCTTTCTCTTTATTAGCAAAAAGCAATCAAAAGTGGAAGGTGGATTTCAATGATGCAACTCCTTTTGTTAAAAAGAAAGAAGCGAATCAAGAAACTCAGCTGATGTGTATACAGACTCACAACTCTTTTCCTGTATTGGCTTATTATAATTACTTTTTGTTAATGAAGTTAAATAAGAGTGCCGTCGCATCTCAAAGTCCTTTTTATCTAGCGATATGGTTCAATCAAGCTATTGATTTTTTTCAATATAATTATGCATCTTTTTCATTGGATCAACAGCAAGCTTTTATCAGAACGCTAAGAGACACAATAGAAGCAATGGCTGTTTTGTCAAATTCGCTTTTCGACAAAATGCATTATCAGATAGTTTCACGCCTTGAAACTATCGATACCGCTAAAGCTAAGCGTTCACTTGAGATGCTTAAAAGAGAGCACTCGATTCGGTCATGGAATAAAAGAGAATGTTCAGTTCGAATACTTTCTCAAAATAAGCCTCGATTTCCTGCTGACCTTTCTCCCTTAAATTATGAACATAAACTAGAGCCAAAAGTCAGAAATGGAGAATGTGAACCATCAAAATTAGTTGAATTAGTCTATGCAGGTTTAGAAAAAAATGAATTGGATGTTTACTTTGTTGTTAGTGAGTGTTTGCAAGTAATGGCGCAATCAACAGGAGAACATTATCAAAAATATCGCGCTTGTGTGATGAAGCTAGTGAAGCCGTTTTATGAAGCAAAAAATAAGATACAGAATATTCAGGACTTCAACGAAATTATGTATCTAAAGTTACTTTTTGAAATTAGCTTTTTACATTCTAAGTCCCCAACCGTTGACGAAAAAGAGCCGTCATTGATAAAGCTTGAGCAAGAGCTTGTTGAGTTTTCTTGTTCAGAAAGACTTGCCATAGTTCCGTACGAAGAGTGTTGTGGTGAGTCGAGAATAAAGTATGCTCAATTTGCACATTTTGTAACGGCTCGGCGGCCAATATCCGAATCACTTGTTGCTAATAAAATTGCTGAAACTTTTGTATCATACATGCAGTATATACGCGTTACAGGAATGTCATTTCAGGCATGCACTTTAAACAAGAAAAAAACATCTCAGGTTGAAACTGCTTTGTTTGAGCTTGCACATAATGCGAAAGTAATCGGGCTTTCTTCCGTTAGAAAAATACTTAAGCTGCTCGAGAATGAACCTTATTCAACTTCGGCGAAACAAAAGCGAGCTCAAGTCTCAAAAGTTATTTTGTATTTGTGGTCAGAGAATAGTATTCCTACTTCACAGATTTCAATGTTAATTGATGAGCTAAATGTCATAGAACCTTTCACTAAAAGGGTTTTAAAGGTGATATTGAGTGAATCACCAGAACAGATTATTGCTGAATACAGAGCCATACATTTAGAATTTAAGCGCTCAGAACAACTTCATTCTAATAGTGAGTCTCTTTATTTATCTAATATGACTTTACTTAACGTACTGGCTGGGCAGTTGATTAGACTGGGGCTTCTAAAAGAAGCTGAGTTAATCTACGCAAATATTTACTCACAACATGCATTAATTTTGTTAGAAATCATTCGGGGAGCTAGTTTCATTAATGCAGTAAAGAGCCATAACTCTATACCTGAGTTTGATTTAGTATTTCTTTCCACAACGAATTTTGGTCAACCATTATTATGTACTGTGGCTCAACATCTGCTAATAGATACTCATGTGACTGAATTAGATAAGATAAGGTTTTATCGTTATCTCTGCAGTGGAGATGTTTGTCCAAGAGCCTCTGAAAAAGAGTTATTAAGACTCGTTTTCGAATTTAGAGGAATTGGCTGCCCCGCAAACCCAAAAAAATGGGAGGAAGCAGTCTTATATGCAGAAAGATCCCCTTTTGCGATGACATCTTTTCAGCTTTATAAGCTTATGGAGTCATGTCAGTTAGGATGCGAAAGTGAAAAAACAGCTTGCCTCAAACAGTTTGCAGAAAAACACTTTAATCCTAAATTTGATCTCATCCATGTTGTTTTTAATTTAAATCTGAGTCAGTACATCTACTTCGTTGAGAAGCTAAAAGTTCTAAAGGAAGAGTTTTGTGGGGCTGAATCTACTGAATTTTCCCTTAGAATAAGGCAGCTGGAGGAAGTGTTAGAACAGAGGAAACTGGCTGAAATGCCTCAAATAGTCGTTGTGTCAGAAGGCGAAGATGACAATGTTTCATCTATATATCATGGTGCGTCAGAAGTTGAAGAACAAGACATTCGATTAGAATCCCCTGTGCCGATACCACCGCAAGAACTTTCGAGAGCGCATCGTTCTGAACCTGAACTGGAGGTTGAGCTCAAACTTAATAAAACTGCAGTGAAAGCCAAACCTAAACCCAAAAAAAATGGTAAGAAAAGCAAGACTAAACCAGCCTCTAAACAGGTGCAGCGACAAAGACAGATGAAAATAGCTACGAAGCAAGCCTTTTTACAAAATGCGGCTGAACAAAGTGCAAGGCAATTAACTGAAGAACAAGTCGGAAAGTTACAGCAAGATATTCTAAATTTACTCACCCCAAAGATAGTGAGTAAACCTAATCCCCAAAAATCGGCCGAGAAAACACTTAAAATACCTGATGAACAAACGTTTGAACCCATTAATAAAGCAGAGGTAATTTCTAAAGCTCAGGAACTCGTACTACATGGTATAAGTCATCTATTCGTTATGCCTCCGGAGAAACGATTCAAATTATCCATTCTGCTTCCATTAACTGAAACAAATCGAGAAATACATCTAGCCTTAGTATCAGGATTCAAAGCAGAGCAATGGCAGATGTTTTATGCTGAATGTACTAACCTTGTTTGTTCAAACTCTTCTGAGAGTGTCCAAAACGGAGAAGAAATTGTAGAGGAAATTGAACCCAAGGCGCAGCAATATGAATATCTTTGGTCGCTTCTACCCAGCAGCTTTACATTTAAAGAAAGTGATGAAACTATAAAACCTTTATTTGATTATATTGTAACGGCTAATACAGTATCTAAGCCTCTTGCTAGAATACTCTCTTTGCCTGAAAATGTTCAAGTTCTTGAAATTTTGCTTATCAAAACGGCTTGCCTAGAAGTATCCGCGCACAGACAACTTTATATTGACTACCTTTCAACTAAATTAGGAATCGTTGCTGCTGTATTTCATTCAAAAGGAGATGATGAATTGCTAAAGCAATTTCTTTCATCCAATTTAAGCGTATTCTCAATTCCTCAAGTAAGATTTTATATATTTTCAGACACTTTATTAACAGTGCAAGAAAAACTTAATTATTTTCTAAAACTGAAGAAAAATTTGAAAATAGAATTATTGAATGACGATGCTTGCAAGCAAAAGATACTGGAATTGGTTTTTGAGGAAATTAGTGAATCCTCAAGCCAAGCTCGGGTGAATACTTATCGACAAAAGGCCGTCCAATGTATAACTGGAACAGAAAAATTTAATCTAAAAACATTATTGAGTATTTATACATCAGTTCTTCAGTACAATAATATTCCGAATCAACGTAATCCTTTTGAAAAATTAGACATAGTTAAAGATAAGCTGGTTGAGCTAGCTAGACATGAATTAGAATTACATGCGAAAGTGCTCGTTGTGATGTCAGTCGATGAATCTGAAGATGTAACTCATAATCAAAAGAAAGAAGACATTGAGTTATCGACGACACCACCTGAGCCTCTACGTACTACTCTTTCTCAAGATAAAACAAGCTTCGAACTCTCCCGTCAAATGCTTTATGCCATAGCCGTTTTAGATAAATGGTCGCCAAAAAACTTAAAAAAACCTTTCCCTAATAGTGTTCCTTTACCGGACACTCAGCGGACAATTAATCGTGTCCGTGGACACAGCTAAGTTACAATTTATTGCGCAATGTTTTTATAGTTTGTTGATTTTTATTGTGAAATATTGATTGGCATGTTGGTTGCTATCCCTTGAGCATAAATCGATAAAGGATAGCCGTAATGATTCAGGATACCAGCAAACAAGATATTACTCTTTCTTCCACATCTACAAATTTGTGGAAGAAGGCGTTATGGCCCGTTGCTATTATTGTGATAATTTTCGTTGGTGCATGGTGGAGTGTTGGTAGCGAGTCAGTTAGTCACTCAGTTGCTAAGGATGAGTTAAGGTTATCAACTATCATCCGTGGAGATCTGACCCGTGATATTGCTGCGACAGGTAAAATTGTAGCGGCGAATGCACCTGTGTTATATAGCACTGAAGCCGGCATTGTTACCTTAGTCTGTAAGCCGGGAGATCAAGTCAAAGCGGGTGATGTTCTTGCTGTAATCACTAGCCCCTCTTTAGCCAATCTAGCAAAGCAGCAGCAATCCACTCTTTCTGCGATGAAAATTGAGTTTGAACGAACCAAGCTTACAGCACGCAGTGAACAGCTTACCGCTCAACGCAGTTTAGATATGGCGCAAGTCGAAATGGCTGCGGCAGATCGTGAAAACCGTCGAGCACAGTTACTTATCAAAGATAATCTGATTTCAAAAATTGATTTTGAAAAAAGTAAAGATGACCTCAATAAAGCGAAGCTTCAATACAAACACGCCGGCCAAGAACTTGAATTAATCAAAGAGCGATTAGCGTTTGAGGTAAAAAACAAATCGTTAGAGGTGGAGCGCCAAGCTTTGGTTGTTGCCGACTTAGAAAGGCAATTACAAGAATTACAAATTAAGGCTCCTGTAGATGGCATTATTGGCAATTGGCTGGTAGAGCAAAAAGCTCGTATCGCAGCCAGTCAGCCAGTGCTTACCGTTGTTGACTTAAGCGCGTTTGAAGCCGAACTTTCAGTTCCTGAATCTTATGCTGATGAAATCGGCTTAGGTATGGACGTTGAACTAAATATTGGTGGCAACAAAATTATGGGAAGTTTATCAGCCATTTCACCAGAAGTTCGAAATCGAGAAGTCACAACTCGGGTTCGTTTTAATCAAAATTCATCTCTTAAGTTAAGACAAAACCAACGACTTTCAGCCCGAGTATTACTTGAAAATAAACAAAATGTACTAATGGTCAAACGTGGAGCCTTTTTAAGTTCAAGCGGTGGTCGTTACACCTATCAACTTCATGATGAATTAGCGAAACGCATTCCTATTCAACTTGGTGCTCAAAGTATGAGCCACATTGAAGTGTTGTCAGGTGCGAAAGAGGGGGATGTGTGGGTTGTGTCTGACTTATCAAGCTTTAAAGAATCACAACAAGTGAGGGTTCGATAATGAAACGGAAATTTATTGCAGCGATGGCGTTACTGCTTTTGAGTGTTGCATTTCATCACGTATTTTCAGAAATAAACCATTGGTCAATGATAGGTTTATTCGCAATAGAAATTACAGAATTAGTTTTTAGTAGTTAGCAGAATTGAAAAAATAGAATTGGAAATAAGGAAATTCAGTATGTTGAAAATGAACAAGGTCAGCAAAGTTTTTAAAACTGAGCTGGTGGAAACCCATGCATTACGTGACTTTAATCTAACCGTAAATGAAGGTGAGTTTGTGGCGGTGACCGGGCCATCAGGCTCAGGCAAAACGACCTTTTTGAATATTGCAGGGTTGTTAGAGCCTTTTAGTCAAGGCGAGTTTGAGTTAGATGGTATTGATGTGGCTAACTTAAATGATAACCAAAGAACCCAAATTCGAAATGAAAAAATTGGCTTTATCTTTCAGGGCTTTAATTTGATCCCAGATTTGAACTTAGCCGAAAACGTTGAAGTGCCATTGCGTTATCGAGGTATGGGACGTAAAGAACGTCAGCAACGAGTGAACGCCGCCCTTGAGCAGGTAGGGTTAGGTTCTCGTCATAAGCATTTGCCATCTCAGCTTTCTGGTGGTCAGCAACAACGTGTGGCTATAGCTAGGGCGTTAGCGGGTGAACCTCGTTTTCTGCTCGCCGATGAGCCAACAGGGAATTTGGATAGCTTAATGGCGCGTCAAGTGATGGAGCTTTTAGAGGATATTAACCGTAAAGGTACCACCATCATTATGGTGACTCATGATCCAGAACTCGCTCGCCGAGCCCAAAGAAACATTCAAATTGTGGATGGTCAGGTTTGTGATTTCACCATGTATCAGCCTCAGCAGGAATCAAATAAAGATGTCCAATTAGAAGAAGCATTGAGTGAGTAATCTATTGGACTTGAATAAGAACGGACAGTCAGAGAACAAGGAACAATAGTGCGCACGACAACAGAAGCGTACGTCCATGTACTGACGACCGTTACATCCTGTAACGGACGGTTGTCTTACCGCACTATTGCTCCATCTGTGTGAACGGAAGTTTCAGATGCTTTAAAAAAATAAAACTCTAAAGGAATACAGAATGTTTCTACATTATTTAGATTTAGCGTGGCGAAGTATTCGCAAAACGCCAGCACTGTCGCTGCTAATGGTGACAGCTATCGCCATTGGCATCGGGATCACTACTACCACGTTGAATATTTACCAAATGATGGCGCTCAACCCAACGGGTGAACGAAGTGAACAATTACATGCGGTGCAGTTATGGAGTCATGGCCCAGATACTTGGGATGAGTTTCATATGCAAATTACCTATCAAGATGCGATGAATCTGAGAAACTTAGCTCCTCAATTTAAGCAGTTAGCGCAGATGCGTTCAGGTATGGTTATTCAAGTCGATAGTGACAAGTTTGAGCCCGAGCTTAGAGCTGTTCGAGTTACGGATAGTGACTTTTTTTCTATGTTCTCAGTCCCTTTTCTTTATGGAACGTCTTGGGGAGAACAGGTAGATAAAGATGCGGCTTATCATGTAGTGATCAGTGAAAAATATAATCAAAAAATGTTTGGTGGTGGGGATAATGTCGGTAAGACCGTATACCTTAACCGTAAACCCTATCAAGTAGTGGGTATCGTTGATAACTGGAACCCTCAACCAAAATTTTTCGACCCGATGAACGGTGCCTTTCGTGATGCTGAAGAAGTCTTTGTACCATTCTCTCTACTGCCAATTGAGAAGTTCCAAGTGTGGGGAAATATCAGTGGTTGGAAACATGAAGACACGAAAAACTTCTCAGATACGGTGAAATCAGAAAAAGTTTGGATCCAATATTGGGTTGAGCTAAACAGCCAAGAAAGCCGCCAGCAATATAAACAAATTTTGACCGGTTATATTGATGAGCAAAAAGCGTTAGGACGATTTACTGACAATAAGACTTCGGCAGATTCAAGTCGGTTAAACACGGTTGCACAGTGGTTAAGTATTGCTGAGGTAATTAAAGAAGATAATCGTATTTTAGTTGGGTTAAGTTTCTTATTTCTATCGGTTTGTTTAGTGAACATCCTTGGGCTGATATTGACGAAGTTTTTAAAGAGAACATCAGAGGTAGGAGTCAGAAGGGCTATAGGCGCAAGCCGAATGCACATTTTTAGTCAATATATGGTTGAGGTCGGTATTATCGGATTACTGGGTGGTCTCGTCGGTCTAGCTTTGGCATCAGGCATGCTTTATCTACTGGGTGAAAAATTCGGTATGGATTCATCACTGATCAGTATGAGTAATAGCATGTGGTTTATTGCACCTTTTATCGCCATTATGACTACTTTAGTGGCAGGCATTTTCCCTGCATGGAAGGTGTGTCATACCAAGCCAAGCGTTTATTTAAAGAGCCAGTAAGGGAATACCATGTTAAATATTAAACCTATTATTAGCGCATTATGGCGTAGTAAAAGCGGCCCAGTTTTATTATTACTGCAAATTATTTTATCAGTAGCGATTGTGGCTAATGCCAGTTTTATTATTCATGAACGATTGCAGAAAATGAATCGTGAATCGGGTATCGCAGAAGCTGAAGTATTTACTGTGAACATTTATAACTTTGGAGAAAATGTTGACTACGACTTGCAACGTCGTAAAGACATCGAAGCTATAAAAAATTTACCCGATGTCAAAAATGCTTCCTTAGTGAGCATGATACCGATGAGTGGAAGTGGGTGGTCTTCAAGCTTTACAAGAGAAGCGTTCGATAGGAACAAAGAGAATCAAGAAGAAGTATCAGCGGGGATCTTTTTTAATGACCATAATTTTATTGATACACTTGGATTAAAATTAATTGAAGGCCGCAATTTTCGAATCGAGGAGATAGATTATTCTCCGAATGCGAAAGACGTTAAGGCTATAGTATCAAGAGCGTTTGCAACTGCTATGTGGGGCGAAGGCCCAGCAGTAGGGAAAACGTTTTTTAATGGCCCAGATGAGAGTGCAGAAGTTGTTGGGGTATTAGAGTACTTACAAGGCGACAGTGTCGGAAGAAGTACCTTTCAGCATGGAGTGATATTTAGCTATGACTTTGTAAGGGCCGGCAAAAATGCTATCTATGCCGTTAGAGCAAACCCTAAAGATATTCCTCAATTAAAGAAAGACATTAAAGATGCTTTGTTAGCTGACAATCCATATCGAGTATTCCAAGGTTTTGAAACCATTGCTGAAATCCGTGTGGATGCATATCGGAATGATGCATTAATGGTCACAGCATTGTCGATGATCATTGTGCTTCTTCTAGTTATTGCCTCTCTCGGTCTATCCGGCATGGTGATGTTCAACATCCAAAAGCGCACTAAACAGATTGGTACGCGCCGAGCATTGGGTGCGAAAAAACGCGATATCATTCAGCAGTTTTTAGTCGAAAATTATCTGATTTGCAGCTTAGGCGCTTTGCTTGGTGGCATTCTTGCCATGCAGTTAGGTAGTCAATTGATGCGTCACTATGATTTACCTATGTTGGATCTCAGTTATGTCTTTGTTACAGTGGCGGGATTATTTGTCGTTACTACCATAGCGGTATTACTTCCAGCTAGAAAGGCGGCAGCAATATCGCCTGCAATTGCTACGAGAAGTGTATAAGACTTAATTGCCGTCATGCCTGCTGAGGCAGGCATCCAGTGACTTTTTAATGGATAAAGGTACTAGGTTCCAGCTTGCGCTGCTGTACGCTTATTAACGGAAAAAACAAAAGAAATGGATAAAATTCTTATTGTCGATGACAACCTATCTGTCTGCCAAGCATTAGCCTTAATGTTGGAGCTTAATGGTCATCGTGCCTTGTTTTGTCATACCGAATCAGATGCGCTGAGTATTATTGAGCAGCAAGATATTTCACTGGTTATTCAGGATATGAATTTCAGTGCGGACACTACGTCAGGTCAAGAAGGACAACAGCTGTTTTATGCCATTCGTGAGCTACAGCCTAATTTACCAATCATTTTGATCACCGCATGGACGCAACTTGAAATGGCTGTGGAATTGGTAAAAGAAGGTTCGGCAGATTATATGTCTAAACCGTGGGATGACGATAAGCTGTTAACAAGTATCAGCAATTTATTGGAGTTACACCGCGCCACTAAGAACAACCAACAGCTAAAACGAGTTGATAATCAACGAACTGAACAAATTGCCAAAGCCGATTTATGTGGTTTGGTGTTTGCAAGTGGCACTATGCAGCGAGTTGTGGACTTAGCCTTGCAGCTTGCTAACTCTGATGTATCTGTATTGGTTGCAGGTCCAAACGGTGCAGGTAAAGATAAAGTAGCCGATATTCTGCACGCTAATTCCCCTCTTAAAGATAAACCTCTTATAAAAGTGAATATCGGGGCGCTGCCGAGTGAGCTATTAGAAGCAGAGCTGTTTGGTGCTGAAGCTGGAGCGTTTACTGGAGCTAGCAAAACCAGAGTTGGTCGCTTTGAAGCAGCTAACGGTGGCACTTTATTTTTGGATGAAATTGGTAATCTTCCGCTTTCTGGGCAAGTAAAGTTACTGAGAATTTTGCAAACGGGAGAGTATGAACGTCTTGGTAGCAGCCAAACCCGTAAAGTGAATGTTCGAGTGATCAGCGCGACCAATGCAGATTTATTATCAGATATTGCTAACGGCAGTTTTCGTGAAGATTTATACTATCGTCTCAATGTTATTGAACTAAAAGTCCCCGCTTTGTGCGAACGAAAAGACGATATTGTGCCTTTAATAGAGCATTTTATTGGTCCTGAGTTTTCATTAGAAAAAATGACGAAACAAGCCCTATTATCACATCCTTGGAATGGGAATGTACGAGAGCTACAAAATGCCTGTAAACGTGCAACTCTGCTTGCAAGAGATAGCAAATTACAACCGCAAGATTTCGGCTTGGTTGCGTCTGACGTTAATCAAGAAATAGAAGTGAATAAACAGCAAATACTAGATGCAATGGAGCAGCATAATGGTGTCATTGCTCATGTAGCTAAATCCGTAGGCTTAAGTCGTCAGGCTTTGTATCGTCGTTTAGATAAGTTCGGGATTGAGCGATGAATTTATCTTCAAGGCTGGCTTTAATTCTAGGTAGTTGTAGCGCAATCAGCGTCTTACTCATCTTGTGGTCAAATTCATTATTGCAACAACCTAATAGTTGGTTAGCAATGGTGAATCATTGGCTTGGGTGGGATATAAGCTGGTTGTTTCACCTATGTGTAATACTGTGTGGCGTTTGGCTTGTAAAGCATTTAACCGCAAATATCAGTAACAGTTTGCAGGCGTTAGAAGTCGGATTGTTAAATTTCAAAGATAATGATTTTAGCGTTACTGTCCCCGAAGTTAAAGACAAGGAAGTAAACCGACTGATACAGTTATTTAATCAGGCTGCTATGATTTTAAGAAAAGAAAAACAGTCGATTTATCAGAGAGAATTGCTACTCGACAAAGTCATTCAAAGTTCTCCTCATATCATGCTGTTGTTGGATAACGCTCAAAGAGTCATATACTCCAACGATGCCGCTAGGCATTGGTTTGCTCAAGGTAAATCTATCACAGGCTGTTTGTTACAAGACTTAAGTGATAACTTACCACCTGAAATGGCACAAATTATCCAAAGTCAGCAAGAAGGGCTGTTTACCTTAAATCAAGAGGAAGCTGAAAGCTGGCATATCAGCCGCGGTACTTTTGTTCTTAATGGTCAGCATCATAACTTATTGCTATTAAAGCAACTTACTAAAGAGATAAGTCGACAAGAAGTGCAGGTATGGAAGAAGGTCATTCGCATCATTAGCCACGAGCTAAATAACTCTTTGGCACCGATTGCTTCAATGGTGAATTCAGGGCGAAAATTAACTCAAGAGAATCAATCGCCCAAGTTAAATTTGATCTTTGACACCATAGAAAGTCGTTGTTCTCACTTAAATCAGTTCATTTTTAATTATGCTCGCTTTGCTAAACTTCCTTTACCACAGAAAGCATCGGTTGAGTGGGAAGCTTTAACTCAGCAACTCTCTCAACATTATTCATTTAAGTTAACAGGGCAATTACCCAGTGAAGCTGGGTATTTCGATCAAATCCAAATCGAGCAAGTTCTATTAAACCTACTGAAAAATGCTCATGAATCAGGTTCAAAGCTTGATGAGATCACAATGACCATTCAAACCACAAGAATTGCAGCTAAACAAGGTGTGAGCATTAGTATTTCTGATGCTGGCTCTGGGATGTCTAGTGAAGTGATGCAGCAAGCGTTATTACCGTTTTATTCGACTAAACAGTCAGGCACAGGATTAGGCTTACCGCTTTGCCGAGAAATCATTGAAGCTCACGATGGGCAAATCAGCTTGCACCATCGACAGTCTCAAGGGTTAGTCGTTCAAGTTTGGTTGCCATGTTAGAAGGCTGTTCAGCGGTACTTTCGCCAGTTTGAGCCTGATAAAAATCAATAAAATTTAGCATAAGTGCTGCACCATCAATAACACTTTGACGATCTTCAGCTTTCTTTAGATAAGCTTGTTCACCCGCTTTGATAAGGTCGATTACAATCGGTATACCCTCAGGGTAATGTTTTGTTAAGTAATCGATTAAAAAGCTGAACCGATTTAACTCACTAAACCTTTGGTGTATAGCATATATCGAGAGGAAACTTTCTGTCAAAATATGGTCAAAGTAAAAATCAAGATTTTTTTCAACATAAGGAATGAAATCCTGATAGAGATGATTTCTTCTCATTAAGTAATTTCGTTCATTAAATTTTTTAGCTGGCTCAGAATCACAATAATTTTCAACATACTCTTTCATTCGCTCTGCATATTGTGTTGATTGTGTATCAAGAAAAGCCAGAGCAAGATCGAAGCTTTTTTGAATGAGTTGAGCAAACGTTTCTGTTACTTCCTGTGCGCACCTCAGATCTGTATGCATTCTATCGATATGTAAACAAAGTTTGCAGATAGGTTCATCTATTCGGCTGATCTGCAATATATACCTTCCATCTTGTAATGCTGAAAATAGTTTCGATACATCTCGGTATATTAATTGTTCAACATTGTTTGAAACTGCATTGTTATAGAGTCTGATACGGTGCTTGTGTTGCCATCGATAATCAGCTAAATCGTCAGCGGACGTATCACCGAGTACAGGTACAGGTTCATACGGGTTGTTATATGTTTGGAGAAATTGGTTAATTAAATTAAATGAAAGTATATACAGGGTGCAATTTTCACTATCGATGGCGACAGTACTATGGCTTAATCGGCTAAACCAACAATAATGATTATACATCTGCTGAGTATCTGAAGTATTGCCTTCATGAGGAATGGTATTAAATGTTTTTTTATCCATTTTCACCATTTGTACATAAGCATTTTCACAAGAATTGTTTTCTAACATTGCAATTAGTCCATAAACTGGGGCATCCGATTTTTGGTAGCAATGTTTGACGATTTCTATCACTCGAGCTTTATCATGGGCATATGAAGGCGATTGTAGGTCAATGACCCTACAAAATTTACAGGGGATGTCTTCAGGGCTTTTTACATAACTTTGCCCCATTTGCTGAAAACCTAAAATAATGAGTGCAGCATTTAAATATTGCACCGCATCCAATTGCTCATTTAGATACAGCGCTAATACTATGTATTCGGCTTTCTCTGTCAAAAAGACTGAAGCATTCCAATCGTTACTTGTGATGGTAAAATGAAAAACCTCCATTTCAGTTGGAGTGACTTTACTGAGCTTGTCGTTTAAATTATCAAGTCCATGGGCGTGTTTTGTTAGGTGGCGATATCGCTCCGAGCGAGTCCAATCCTCAACGCCTGTGGGTTCAAGGCTACTTTCTCCAACGAACTCGGTCGCTGATAGTGGTGTGGTCACGGTTTGAGCTTCTATCATATTGCTACTTTCACTTCGTATATGGATAATGTTGATAATCTATAATGTAAGTACCTGACCATAAGTTTCTTAAGATTTTTTTGCGCTCAGCTTCAGCACTCTACGGCGTTGCAATTTCGGTTACATAGCTACGGCTATGCCCCCTTCATTGCGCCTTGTATTGCACTAAATCTGAACAAAACAATTTTCAAAGAACTTATCGACAGGTGCTTATTGCTGTGAATTGGACTAATTAACGTTAAAATATAAATCATGCCCAGTGATTCTTGCTTTCCAACTATCCAAGCCTTTATTTTGCACTAAATAGATTGTATCTAATGTTTTATTGTCCTTGCTTACGTTGCCAACCATGGCAATTGTGGTTGGCGAACCACAATCTTTAAGGCTCATACTGATAGCCAAAGCATTACCATTGCTACTGCCTTTAAAAGGAATTGGGTAACCAATGCAGGATTTCGTGTCTGCTACAGCAGTTATAAAGGTTCCGATAAAATCATCATTCTCGGTTTGAGTGATGGTTAACGTTGAACCGCGTTCGTTTTTCCAAGTGCCTATTAATCGCCTTGCGCCAAAATTAGATTGGCAAAATGTATTTAATGATGTGAAAGAAAGTGCAAATATTGCGATATGAAAAAGGCGTTTCATAGTTGTGCTCCAGTATTCCTGTATGGCTTGTGCAATTTTACTAAAGGAATACTGGATGAAAACTTAAGGAGTTACTTTAAAAAACTACCTAATAGAAACTTTTGTAGCTTGGTGCCATAAGGTGGGTGGATAAATTTGCCCATATCAAACCAGCCTTTCTTTAATACTGTTTTTGCGTGGCTAAAGGTTTTGAATCCCTCTTTACCATGGTAGTGTCCCATTCCTGATGGGCCAATTCCGCCAAATGGTGCGTCGTCTACCGCCACTTGCATCACGGTATCGTTAATACTGATGCCGCCTGAATGAGTATGGTTTATGATGTGGTTTTGAATATCAGCATCAAAGCTCATGATATACAATGCCAATGGGCGAGGGCGTTGGTTAATGTAATCAAGGCTTTCATCTAAGCTATCGTAACCAACAATTGGTAGAATCGGCCCAAAAATCTCTTGTTGCATTATTTGCATATTATCAGTCACACCTGTGACTAATTGAGTGGCAAATTTTCTTTGTTGCTTATCAATATCGGTATTAGATGCTGAAACAATATGCGCGCCTTTTTCACGGGCATCGTCCAGTAAATTCATTAATCGCTCAAACTGACGCTCATTGATGATACTGGTGTAATCTTGGTTGTTCTCCAAATTTTGATACATGACTTGAAAGCGTTGTTGGTAAGTTTGAACGAATTCTTCAATTCGATGCGATGGGCAAAGTATATAATCAGGAGCCACGCAGATTTGACCAGCATTAAGACATTTACCGTAAATTAAGCGTTCGACAGCAGTTTCAATTTTCATATCTGGAGCAATGATCACCGGTGACTTGCCCCCTAATTCTAATGTGATAGGAGTTAGATTATCGGCTGCCGCTCGCATCACATGGCGTCCCACTTGAGTCGAACCTGTAAATAACAGGTGATCGAAAGGTAAGGCTGAAAATTCTGCTGCAACGTCAGCTTCACCCTCTATAACTGCAATATGGTTTTGAGAAAAAGTAGTTTCGATGACTTTTCTAATAACTGCATTAGTATTTGGAGTGAATTCTGATAGCTTGAGCATCACACGATTACCCGCAGCAATAGCAGTAGCAAGTGGGCCAAGTGATAACATAATCGGAAAATTCCACGGCACAATGATTCCAACCACACCTTTAGGTTGATAGTGCACTTTTACCTTGGCTGGTGCCAACATTAGCCCTGCACTTCGGTTTTCTGGCTTCATCCATTTTTTTAATTTGGAAATCGTATAATTGATTTGAGATACAGTGGGAAGTGTATCGCCAATCATTGTGTCGTATTCTGAGCGACCACTGTAGTCTTGATTCAACGCTGAAACTAACTCTGCTTGATGAGCTAACAGTGATTTTTTTAACGATTTTAAGAAATGAATTCGAACAGAGTAGGGGAGAAATGGTTCACTCTGAAACGCTAGTTTTTGATTATTAAACGTTGAAAGTAAAAGTGAAGCTTGTCCGTTAGTATTCATACTTTTTAAATCTCAATCGTCATCAGGAAGTTAGAATAATAGCACTATAACCTAATGAAAAATTTGATAAAAGAGGTAGTATAAGAATAGCAAGATGAGAAAGTTGGTGCCCGAACCCGGAATCGAACCAGGGACACGAGGATTTTCAATCCTCTGCTCTACCAACTGAGCTATTCGGGCAACGGGCGACATTAAACGGTTTTTTATTGTTGGAGTCAACTCTTTTCATGTGCTTTCTTTAAAAAAGGCGATTAATCGAAGGTTTTGTATACGCTAAAGCTAGACCTAGTTCATTTATTTCCTTATAAAGTTATGAGCATAAAGGCTGATTTTACCTACTTCTTCTCTTGTTGCTTGCTTTACATCATTAGTCTTGGTGTATTCAGGTTTATATTTTGCTGGAAGTTTAGGGAAGTGACTTTGGGGCTGGGTAAAATAAAGGCGAACGCCTGTTTTTGATGCTGCAATCCACATGGCATTTTCAGTCGAACTTTTATCTAGTAATTTATCACTGGCTTTCAATCTAAATAAAACGGTATTGGCATGAGTGAGTTGCATGCCTGAAAAAGGGCATGATGGTGGTTTAATCGAAAGACGAAGACTGGAGTAACTATCAGGTGGAGGCAAAATCCCACTTTCTGCTTGTTTGATAGTATTTAACTCTTGGAAAACGGGAAATAGTTGTTTCCCTTCTGTGGTATTAAAAAATGCTTGGTAGCTATCGCAAATGATAACCTCATCATAGGTTGCAGTTGAATCTTTGTTAATTAAAACAAAGTCAGCGAATTCCGTTTCAAATTCAGAATCTGTCACTTGAGGCGCTGTAGCTTCTGGTGAGTTGACAACGGACTCATTTTCTTGTTTCAATTGTGGCTCTATTGGTTGTATTTTTTCCTGCAGCAAGATTTGCTCTATATACTTTCCTATCTGTTTCGCTTGCAATGAATTACTTTCGTTAGGAGTAACGGTGAATGATGCGTTTGATGTTGAAGTGAATATGCTGAGCAATTTTCTGAGTCTGGCTTTAGGCTTAAACAAGACTGTAAATTCGAATTCATTAATGGTTAATCTGCGTTGACCAGTTGTTTGTTGGAGTAACTGAGTCATCACAAGTTCATGAACATAATCTTGCGTTATTGGGGTCGCAGTTGAAGATGAAGTTGCCATGCTCAGTGCCTTAGGTCGATTAATGCAGTTCGATTAAATATGGAGTAGATTTTAATTATAAGAAAACTATGGATTATGTTCAGTTAAATGAAATTCATGCTCTCTAAATACAAAGTTATGATCATTAAATCGATATTGACATCGCTGAGCCTTATTTATGTTGTCAGCGGTAACTTCCCGGATATCTTCTTCTGTAAGGTGTTCTGGAGAAAAATCAGCAGGAACTGATTCATATTGTTCACCTTCATGCATTGACAGCAGGTATCGGCGCAAACCGACTCTTGAGACTGTAACCCAATGTTCTTCTGCATCTTTGGTAGGGTCAGTAACATCTGGTCTATGTAATCTGAGCTGAATAGCGTTGTCATCTTTGAGTTTTTCACCCGTAAAAGGGCAGATGCATGGGGAAGCTGTCCATTCGGTGGTTTCTTTGCCAAAAAAACGTAAAATGGCTTGTGTAAATAGCTTGAAATTAGAGTTATTGTATTTTTCGTGAACTTGGGCTCCCACTTCTGAGAGAGTAAATAGCTGTTTGACAATTTCCTTTGCTTTTTTACCTTTGTCGGTTTCTAGAAAAGACTCAAGATTACTTTTAAGAGTGGGATTGGGATCTAGAGCTTCGATTTCCCCTATTACTTCAATTTCATTGCCGGGTTGGCTGATATCTAATGAGATAAACTCATCTTTTTTTTCAAACTCTTGTACTCTTTTTAGATCCTCTGCTTTTACAAGTTCTTGCTGTCTTGCTAATGAATCTCTAATAGGTGGAAGTTCTATGCCTGTATCATCACCTGATGCTGTTGCTGATACTGTATGTTCAAATACAGTGTCACCGTCACAAACTATATAATCCTCTAATAAGTTTGATTCTGAATCTTTTTTTGCACTTTCTCTAGATTCATATGCCTTTATCTTTTTTACAGTACTCCTTTGAGGCTCTGGAATACCTGCAACTGGAGATGCGGCTGCAATACCCTCTTCCAAAAAAGCCTTGATCACAGCTTGATGATGTAAATCTGATTGTGGCCCTCCTGCGACTTTATTGACCGTAAAGGCTTTGGTTTCGGCATGGAACTCTAAACTATATGCACTTTGCTTGTTGCCACGTTTATTTGTATCGCGATCTACGACGACAGAAACACCACCATCTTTATTATAATGGAAGTGTTCTTTGCCTACTTCTAACCAAGCGTAGTGAGCAGCTTGTTCTTGGAGTGGACGTTTGTATAAAGGAAAAGACATTAAATCATTCCATAATTTGGAGAATAATTAATAAGTTAAGTGTAGGTCATGTTTTAGGCTTGATAAATAAAGGAAAGGCTGTAGTTTTTACAGCCTTTGGGAAGAAGCTATCTAAGTAGAGAGTTATTAGGGTAATTGGCTTTCATCACGCTCAGCACATGATTTTCTAATGTCTTTTGACCTAATTCTTTGTAGGCTTTGGCCATGATTTCTAAGGCTTTCTCTCTTGATGGAGAGCCTTCGAAAGTTTCTAACACGTACTGAGCTCGACTTGCTGCGGCGCTCCATGCACTCATTTTAAAATAGTATTCTGCAACATGAATGGAATAACGCGCCAAGCGATTTTTGATAGCTTTCATACGTTGACGAGCATCAGCCGCATATTTGCTTGTGGGGTGAAGTTTGATCAATTTGTCAAAATCTTTAAATGCTTGCTCGGCGTGCTGAGGATCACGGTCTGTTCGGTCAATGTTCAGTAGGTCGTGAAATAGGTAGTCATCCGACTGCATATTGGTTAAGCCACGCATAAAGTAAACATAATCAATATCTTTACTGGTCGGATTCAAGCGAATAAAACGGTCAATGTTTGCTAATGCCTGTGCTGTATCGCCTGTTTTGTAGTATGAATAAATCATATCCAATTGAACTTGAGTTTTGTATGGTCCAAATGGATAACGAGAATCTAGAGCCTCAAGGGTACGGATGGCTTTAGAGTAGTTACCTAACTCCATAGAGGTTCTTGCCTGAGAGTATAAAACCTCTGCTGTGGCTTTTTTAGAAATTTCTTCTGGTTTACTACTACAGGCATTTAGCGTTAATGCAAGTAGGGCTAGGGCAACACCTTTTGACACTCTATTCATACTTAAACCTAAAAAAAGCAGTTAGATGTAGTAATAAAGCTAACTGCAAATATTAATAAAAGAAAAAGTATCTGTATGACTCACTTATAAAGGTGAATGCTAAACGTCCATAAGTTGGTCAAAATTTTTGCTAGCCGCATTATGGATTTTGTAGGTACGAAGAACTAGCTACTGCAATCCAGGCCTTGCTAGCAGAAATTTTTCCTGCGCTTCTGAACGTTCCCAACTACTTTTTCTAGGTTGAATTCAATTCTTTTAAAGTTGTAGTTAAGAATTTTTCCATTTCGCGATAAAATGGAGGTTATCCGATTGTAACAGAGATACCAGAGATTCTTCAAAACGTCGAGAGAAATACTTGAAAGCATCTGAATAATCAAACTCTGGTATTCACATATTGACCCCAAAGTTGGGTTAGGGTTCCCATGTCTCAAGAGATTAATCTAAAAAGTGAGTTTTCATCAACTCAAACTGGTCAGCGTTTAGATCAAGCGTTGGCTGAATTGTTTCCCGATTATTCCCGTACTCGAATAAAAGAGTGGATTTTATCGGGTGCAGTCACTGTCGATGGTGAGGTGTGGGACAAGCCTAGAACCAAGGTAATGGAGATGCAGCAGGTCTCGGTAAGCACAGAGCTACCAGAAGAAGTTGTCGCTGAAGCCCAACAAATTGACTTAGATATCGTTTATGAAGATGAAGATATTTTAGTGATAAATAAACAAGCTGGGCTAGTGGTTCATCCTGGTGCGGGTAATCAAGACGGTACTTTAATGAATGCGCTATTGCATCATTGTCCAAATATTGAGTTAGTACCAAGAGCAGGGATTGTTCATCGTTTAGATAAAGACACAACTGGCTTGATGGTAGTGGCTAAAACCGTTGAAGCGCAAACTCACTTAGTAGCAGCGCTACAAGCTCGTGAAATCACTCGTGAATACGAAGCTATTGCAATTGGAACTATGACGGCTGGTGGCTTAGTAGATGCTCCTATTGGTCGCCACCCTACCAAACGAACTCATATGGCGGTGCATCATTCGGGAAAACCGGCTGTTACCCATTATCGTGTGGCAGAAAAGTTTCGTGCTCATACCCGCTTGCGTTTGCGCTTAGAGTCAGGTCGTACTCACCAAATCCGTGTTCATATGGCTCATATTGGCCATATTCTGGTGGGTGATCCTGTTTATGGTGGACGCCCTCGCTTACCTAAAGCGGCTAGCCCAGAGTTTATTGATGTACTGAAAAACTTTAAACGTCAGGCACTTCATGCCGTTCGACTTGAGCTTCAGCACCCAATCACTTGTGAAATGATGAGCTGGACAGCTCCTGTACCAGAGGACATGGCGGAGTTAACCAAAGCGTTGCGTAAAGACACTGAGTTGAACCCCGTAGTCATATAAGTTTTATCGCTACGTTCCAGCAAAACTAGAAACGTAGCGATTTAAGCTTAAGCTCAGGCCTATTAAATCAGAATCGTATCTGATATATCCTCAGCTCTGCATAAACCAACCTCTACAGCACAGCTACTTATGTGCATTTCCCGTGTTAGAACAGTCCGAAATAGGCCAGCTATTACGAACTGTTCTGCTTTGAGCTACACATAATTAGTAGCACTGTAGATAAAAATTTATTGTTTATTTTGTAAATCAGAATGTTATTGATTTCGTTATACAGAGCAGAGGTTAATATACCTCTACCCTGCCTGTTACAAAGTCTATGTCTTGCCGAATGAAACATGGTTAATTGAAATTAACGTGTGAATCTAATCATTCTGAGTAGTATCAATTCTTAGCAAGTTATCCGTGTAGAGGATGTTATGGCAGCTTTAACTGGTGAACAGGTCGATACCACTCCACTTCTGGAAGGTTATCCGCAAGAATTAACTACTATCGAGCTAGAGCAGGTGGACGGTAAGCATCGATTAAAATGCGGCCCTAAAGTGATTTCTCAATTAGTGTTGAACGATAGCTTTGATGTTAGGATTATTAATCAAGAACAGCAGATAATTACTTTTCATTGTCGACAATTACCTAGTCGTCACAGTAAACAAATTAAGTGGCAATGCAAGCATGATGCTCAACAGCCCAAAGTATGCGGATTTGGAATTGTCGACCCAAATGCCAAAATTACCAAAGTCGTAAAAGAAACTTTAGAGTTTCCTGAAGCGACACACTTTTTTGCAGCTATTTTAAACGGTAAAGATAATACTCAAAATGAAAAAAATGTAGAACGCGTTACTCGTTTTTTAAGCCGACCTATCAACTTAATGGTTAAAACAAGCCCTTCAAACTTTTCAGAATCGGTACGACAAAAAAAAGGAGTTGTTCTACATAGAGGAGGTGAAAGTCTTGTTGTTGACGGAGTGACTTATAAAGGCTTTTTATCTATGGGGCAGAGTGCTCTTCACTTGGCGGTTCATGCTGATAACCCTAAGCTCATTAAAATATTAATAGATGCAGGTGCTGATAAAAATGCACAAAACGATCTCAATTTAACGCCATTGGAATTAGCTGTTTACTCAGGACATCCCTATTGTATAGAAGCATTGTTTGATGCCGGAGTAATAATAGATAAAGCAAGTGGACATAAACTGTTAAATGTTGCTCTTCAATGTTCCTTTAAATCATATTCTAATCGCTTAGACGAGTCAGCTGAACTGCTAATAAAGGCGGGAGCTGACATTAATGGCATAGATGAAGCTGGCTATTCGGTACTTATGCGATGTATAGAGCAAGATGATAAAGCTGGAACTATCTTTATCTTAAAACAAGGTGCGGACCCTGCTGTTTGTGGGATTGATGGTCATAGTGCTATTTCATTTATGCTTGAGCAAAACCTCAAAAGATCACCATCCGTTGGGCTGTATTTATTTACAGAACATTATAAAGATGAGCCTTATGACATGAATGGTGGGGCGTTCAAAATTGCTTTTGCATATGCAGCAAAAAAAGGAGCTGTGAGAGATTTAGACTTTTTAATCGAAAAAGGTACTCTGCAAACAGAAATTACGGGTGTTGCATTCCCAAGTAAAGAGTTATTAATCGCTGCTGAAAATGGACAGTGTGAAGCTTGTAAAATATTGCTAAATGATTGGTTTGATAAGCACGAAACTGTTAACGTTTCATCTGAGTCCAGTGAAGAAAAAAATAAGTTTGAAAGGCTATTACAGAAAAAAGAAATGGAAGGTGTATTGGAAGTGTATAAGGAAAAAGCAAAGCTGTTGTGAGAGTTTTATTCCTAGAGCCAGTTCCCTATTAAAGACGTTTTGATTTGTTACAGCATAAAGTTTGCAAAATCACCGGTTATGAAATCATTCAGTCAACAAATCGACCATATAATGATACTTTATAATCTCACTCCACTTTCGGAAAACTAAATGTTTTATAAACATCGTTGGCCTGTTCCTGAAAATGTCGGTATCGCGATGACCACTCGCTATGGTGGTGTCAGCATGCCACCATTCGATAGTCTAAATCTTGCTTTGCACGTTGAAGATGATAAGGCGCATGTGCAGGCTAATCGTGAGCGACTCAAAACTAAATTAGGGTTAAATGTCGATCCCACTTGGCTTGAGCAAGTTCATGGTACCGAGGTTGTTAGTTTACCTCAAAAAGGCGTTCCAGTGGCTGATGGCAGCCACAGTAATCAAGTAGGGCAAGTGTGTGTGGTAATGACAGCCGATTGCTTGCCTGTGCTACTGTGCAATGATGAAGGTACAGAAGTCAGTGCCTTACATGCTGGTTGGCGTGGTTTATGTGATGGCGTGATTGAAAGTGGCGTAGCTAAATTTCAATCTCAACCTCAAAGCATTAGAGCCTATTTAGGGTCTGCAATTAGTGCTCAGGCTTTTGAAGTTGGTGCAGAAGTAAAGCAAGCTTTTGTTAATAGAGATGATATGGCTGAAGAATGTTTTAAACCATTCGGTCATAAATTTCTGGCAGACTTGCAGGGCTTGGCAGTACAGCGGTTACATAGCTTAGGTATCAAACAAATTTACCTTTCAAATCAATGCACATTTTCTAGTTCTGATTACTTCTCTTATCGCCGTGACGGTCTTACTGGAAGGCAAGCCTCTTTGATCTGGATTAAATAATTCATACATATTCACTATTCCCTCGCTTGAAAAAACGCCAACAAGCCCCATCTTTTAAATCAAGTTAGTTTGATTTTAAGGAGAGGCAGTATGCGACTCGACAGAATGACCAATAAATTTCAACAGGCATTATCCGATGCTCAGTCGCTAGCATTGGGGCGCGATCACCAGTTCATTGAACCTGTTCATGTGATGACTGCCTTGATGAACCAAGAAGGTACATCCATTACTCCGCTTTTAAGCGAAGCGGGAGTCAATGTTAGAAGCTTGCGTTCTGCACTCAGCCAAGAGATAGATCGTTTACCTGTTGTTGAAGGCACTGGTGGTGATGTTCAATTGTCTCAATCCATGGGACGCTTACTGAACCTCTGTGATAAAACCGCACAAAAGCGCAATGATAAGTTTATCTCCAGCGAGTTATTTGTTTTAGCTGCATTAGATAGCAATGACAAGTTAACTTCATTGCTTAAAGATGCTGGGGCAACAAAAGAAAAAATCGAAAAAACCATAGAGGCCATTCGTGGCGGTCAAAATATGGATGATCCCAACGCAGAAGATAATCGCCAAGCATTGAAAAAGTATACGGTTGACCTTACTGAACGTGCAGAACAAGGCAAGTTAGATCCTGTGATTGGTCGTGATGAAGAAATCCGTCGCACCATTCAAGTATTGCAGCGTCGTAGTAAAAATAATCCTGTTTTGATCGGTGAGCCGGGCGTGGGGAAAACTGCGATTGTTGAAGGATTGGCTCAACGCATCGTAAACGGGGAAGTGCCTGAAGGCATTAAAAACAAGCGTGTACTTTCTTTAGATATGGGTGCGTTAATTGCTGGCGCTAAATACCGTGGTGAATTTGAAGAACGTTTAAAAGCGGTATTGAATGAATTAGCTCAGCAAGAAGGGCAAATCATCCTGTTTATTGATGAGTTGCACACCATGGTTGGCGCGGGTAAAACCGATGGCGCTATGGATGCAGGTAATATGCTCAAGCCTGCTTTAGCTCGCGGTGAACTCCATTGTGTAGGTGCTACGACATTAGACGAATATCGTCAGTATGTTGAGAAAGATGCAGCATTGGAACGTCGTTTCCAAAAAGTGCTTGTGGAAGAACCAAATGTGGAATCCACCATTGCCATTTTACGTGGTTTAAAAGAGCGTTATGAACTCCATCATCACGTTGAGATCACCGACCCAGCTATTGTGGCTGCGGCAACTATGTCACACCGTTATATGTCTGATCGAAAGCTTCCAGATAAAGCCATTGATTTAATTGATGAAGCAGCATCCTCGATCCGTCTACAAATGGATTCCAAGCCAGAGCCATTAGATAGATTAGAGCGTCGCGCTATTCAGTTAAAACTTGAAGAACAGGCATTATCAAAAGAGAAAGATGATGCCAGTGCTAAGCGTTTGAAAACGTTACGCGATGAATTAAACAAGGTCGAAAAAGAAGTGGCGGAGTTGACTGAAGTCTGGACGGCAGAAAAAGCAGCTCTGGCTGGCACTCAACATATTAAAGCCGATTTAGAGCAAGCTAGGCATGACTTGGAGGTAGCACGTCGTGCCAGTGATTTAGGTCGCATGTCGGAATTACAGTACGGCAAGATTCCTGAATTGGAAAAACAACTGGATTTAGCTTCACAAGCTGAAATGCAAGAAATGACCTTGCTTCGTAATAAGGTAACCGATGTTGAGATTGCAGAAGTGCTATCGAAGGCTACAGGTATTCCTGTTGCCAAGATGATGGAAGGCGAAAAAGAAAAATTGCTGCAAATGGAAGATGCCTTGCATGAGCGAGTGATTGGACAAAACGAAGCGGTAGATGCGGTAGCAAACTCAATCCGTCGAAGCCGAGCAGGCTTGTCAGATCCAAATCGCCCTATTGGTTCTTTCTTATTCTTAGGCCCTACAGGTGTTGGTAAAACTGAGCTGTGTAAATCGCTAGCGACGTTTCTTTTCGATACTGAATCGGCATTGGTTCGAATTGATATGTCGGAGTTTATGGAGAAACACTCTGTGGCTCGTTTGGTGGGAGCTCCTCCTGGATACGTGGGTTATGAAGAAGGTGGTTATTTAACTGAAGCGGTTCGACGTAAGCCTTATTCTGTCATTTTGCTAGATGAAGTAGAGAAAGCCCATCCTGATGTGTTTAATATTCTGTTGCAAGTATTAGATGATGGACGCTTAACAGATGGGCAAGGTCGTACCGTCGATTTTCGAAATACTGTGGTGATCATGACATCGAACTTAGGTTCAGACTTGATCCAAGAACACGCTTCGGATCTTAATTACCAAGAAATGAAGCAAGCGGTGATGGGCGTTGTATCTAACAACTTCCGTCCAGAGTTCTTAAATCGAATTGATGAAACCGTGGTGTTCCATAGCTTAGGGCAAGAGCACATTAAACACATCGCTGGAATTCAACTTGAAAACTTGCGTAGGCGTTTGGCGGACAAAGATTACAGTCTAGAGTTAGGCGAAGAAGCGTTAGAGCTTATCGCTCAAGCAGGCTTTGATCCTGTATATGGAGCAAGACCGTTGAAGAGAACTATACAAACTGAAATAGAGAATCCATTGGCTCAGCAAATTTTGCAAGGTAAATTGCTACCCGGAATGCCTATTAAAGTTAAACGAGTAGATAATGAATTAGCGTTTGAGCAGTAGTTTTTACTGTTTCGAAATACATAAAATGCCGCGATTATCGCGGCATTTTTATGTCCTCATAGAAGGAGTTTTTGAACTTTTAGGATTAAATTTTGTGCTATTTGAGCACTTATCTGTTCAAGGCGTGAGCAGTGAAGCTTAGCCATCTAAGTAAGCTGAACACAACACAGAACAGGAAGTGCTCAAAAGCATCGAAGACAGCGTAAATTGGTCACTTCTGCTACGTTATCGTTTGTTTATGTGGAAACGAAGTAACGACAGTTTTGTATGTCGGTAATAACCACACCGCACAAACTCTGCCTTGCATAAGATAGCCAATTTATCACTGCAAAAATAATCACGAAAGATCGACAGACCCTAATCCCAGTCGCTACACTTATTTAAAACACACTTAACGCCAACATAGTTTTTAGCATCACCGTTATAGAGCACTTTTCCCCCCAGCATACTGATGATTTCAACTTTCTCGGTATCATGTTTTTCAGTTTTATTAGACAGAGTGACTAATCCAAGTTGAGCGAGCTGAGTTGCACCAAGTTTTGTGTCTGGAAACTTCAAAACCAGTGGGAGAATTGATAAATTTCCGACGGGAATACAAGTTGCAGGGTTCCGCTTTAACTTACATACCAGTGATGGAATGGATCCCTGTGGCGTAAAATTACTCGAAGGAACTTTAGATGTACTGACAGTGAAATTTGAAAGGTTATTTGAGCTTTGCAAATTGCTAGTTGCGTGGCTTGCAGCCATGGCTGTACTACAGGTTAGGGTCAATGACGCGAATGCGAGTAGCTTAAGCTTATTAAAAGTACTCATTGTTTCTCCTTTAGTATAAAGAAAATGAGCTGGTATACGGTAAGACGTGTACCAAGAACGAGTAAATCTAATGGCTGTTAATTAAGGCTGTCAAAGAGAATCTTTGAATAAAAAAACTATAAGCTAGGTAAAAGTTGTTTGTTATTGATTTCCCAAGGAAATAGGTTTTATATTTGTTAACTATAGGATATAGCTAAGCTTGATAATGCAGCAAAGCATAAGAAATCTGATGTTTGGCTTTTTTGTTATAGAAATAAATGGAAGAAATCACTAAATGACAACAATTACCATCCGTCATAGCACCCCTGAAGACATCAATGCTATTGTTGCCTTGTATCAGCAACCAAGCATTTACGCTAATACACTTCAACTACCTCACCCATCTACCGAAAAATGGAAGTCTTTTTTTGACTCTTTACCTGAAAACTTTTACAGCTTAGTGGCAGAAATAGATGGCAAAATTGTTGGGCAATTAGGTATGGAAGTGTTTACCCGACCTAGACGTAAGCATGTGGCTAACTTAGGTATGGGAGTGTGCGAGTCTGCACGAGGTCAAGGTGTAGGCAAAGTTTTATTAAAAGAAGCACAGAGACTTGCTCATGATTGGTTGGCTGTATCACGTATTGAAATTGAGGTTTATACCGACAATCACTCAGCGATTGCATTATATAAGAGTTGTGGCTTTGAAATGGAAGGCACTGCTAAGAAGTATGCTTTCCGAGATGGTGAATATGTTGATGCGTATTATATGGCGTCGCTATCGAACTAGTTGTTCTTCTGCTTTTTCTTAAATTTAGAACGGCTGGTGATGTTAGTTAAGTCGCTGTTTTATTTTGGAAACAATCTAAGGTGTAATTTTTCTGTAGTATTTTTTAAATTTTTTAGAAATATAAAATAAACATTTTAGAAATATAAATGCAGTTCTATTGTCATTTTTGAGAGTTAAGTTTTTACCTGCCTAAAAACTTAACCCTAAATTCCGTCCTCGGAGATGACAATGGAACTGAAGAATCTTTTCAAATTGGCTGCTTTAACATCAGCATTAGCATTAGCTGGTTGTGGTGGCGATATCAATGTAAATACTGGTAGTGAAGGTAACAATGGCGGCGGTACTGTTACACCTCCCTCACCTGTAAAGTCTGATCAAGAAAAAGCATATGGTGGCTTTGCATCAAAAAGTACCACAATTGCGAAAGTAGACGGTAAAGAGGTATGGGTACTTAAAGGGACTCTAGCTCCTGCGACTGGTGCTTCAACTATTGGCAATAGCGGTGGTCAAGACGGTAAGCGTATCGTTTTAGGAAACGACGTAGTTTGGTTACTTGAAGGTGCGGTTGTTGCTGGTGGTGACAATGCAAATCAAATCGACTTAGAAGTTCAAGCAGGCACTAAGATCATAGGTGCAAGTGAATCTTATCTTGTTATTAGTCGTGGCTCAAAAATTAAGGCCGAAGGTACTGAAAGTGCCCCAATCGTTTTCACATCTGTAGCTAAAGGAATTGGTCAGCAAGGCACTGCAGGTCAGTGGGGTGGACTAGTATTACTTGGTAATGCTCCTGTCAACACTTGTCCTGACTTAAACGATTGTTCAGCTTCATTTGAAGTCGGTAACCATAATTATGGTGGTAACAAAGCTGACGATAACTCTGGTTCTCTTAAGTATGTTCGCGTTGAGTTTGGCGGTTTTAAAATCAATGATACTCAAGAAATGAATGGTATCTCTTTCGGCGCGGTTGGTAGTGGTACTAAAGTCAGTCATATACAAATTCATGAGAATAATGATGATGGTATCGAATTCTGGGGTGGTAGCGTTTCAGTTAAAAACGTTGTGCTTACTAATAACTTTGATGACTCTTTAGATTGGACCAATGGCTGGACGGGTGCTGCACAGCATGTATATATTCGCCAAAAAGACAATGGATCTAACCGTGGTATTGAAGCAGATAGCAACAGCGAAGCAGATGCAGATCCAATGTCTAATCCTGTGCTAGCTAACTTCACGATTGAAGTAGCTGAAGGTAAAAATTCAGGTGGTGATGATGCAGAAGGTATTCTATTTCGTAAAGGAACTGGTGTTAAAGCTTATAACCTTTTAGTAAAAGGTATGGCCGCTTCTGGTGAGTGTGTTGAAGTGAACGGTGACAGCACTGTTGCAAACGCACAATCAAACAAGCTGACGGTTAAGCATAGTATTATTGATTGCGCTGAGCCATTTAAGGACATTAAAGATGGTGAAAACGTAACGTTTGATGCTTCTGAATGGTTCATGGCTGCTGAAAACAAAAACCTGACAGTAGCTTCAGATCTCAATGGTTATCAACCAAACCCTTCCTCTCCAGCTCTTACGAATGGTAAAGCGGACTTAGCAACCGAAGATTCACGTTTAGATAATGCTGAATATGTTGGTGCGTTTGATGGAACGAACGATTGGACTAAAAACTGGACAACAGACATCCACGGCGACTCAGCTGAACAGCCTTTAGCTGAACTTCCTGTACTTAACTCTTGCCCAGCAGGTACAACTTCAGAAGCAGTAGCAGCTGGTCAGTATAAAGATTCTAAAGTTAATCTTGTTTGTGGTCTTTCTGGTAATCTGAAATCTAACGTTAAGTTACTTGCTGGTTCAAACGTACTTTATAAGCTAAAAGATGGTGCAGTGCTTGTTGGTGGCGATAACAAAGACTCAGCAACTCTAGGTATTCAAGCTGGTGTAAATATTTTTGGTGAAGAAGGCAGTTATATTGCCGTAAGCCGCGGCTCTAAAATCATGGCTACAGGTAGCAAAGAACGTCCAATCGTAATGACTTCAGAAGAAGATGTTATTGATGGTGCGACTCCTTCTCGTGGTCAGTGGGGTGGTTTAGTACTGCTTGGTAACGGTTTAACCAACAAGTGTTCTGACAAAGATAATTGTGACGCTTCGTTCGAAGTCGGTAATCACAGCTATGGTGGTAACAACAATGCTGATAACAGTGGTCAGTTAAGCTATGTCGTTGTTAAGTACGCGGGTTTCAAAGTAAACGATACTCAAGAAATGAACGGCATTTCATTTGCAGCTGTGGGTAGTGGGACTCAAGTTGACCACATTCAGGTTCACGCAAATGGTGATGATGGCGTTGAGTTCTGGGGCGGTGCAGTAAACCTTAAGTATGTTTACCTAACACACAACTTTGATGACAGCTTGGACTGGACAAATGGTTGGACGGGTAAAGTTCAGCATTTATACATCACTCATGAAGATGGTCAAGCTAACCGTGGTATCGAAGCCGATAGCCATAAAACGGCAGGAGCAACACCTATCTCTAACCCTACGCTTTCTAACGTAACTATCCTTCCTGGTGTAGACGTTAAAAATGCGAGTGGTGACGCTGGTGAAGGTATCATTCTGCGTGTAGCTACCAAAGGTTCTTTACACAATGTACTGATACAAGGCCGTAAAGGAACTACTGGTGAAACAGAATCTGGCGAATGTTTAGAGCTTGATGGTTCTTTCCCTGAGCTAGTAACTCATGCTAATGATAAATCTCTACAAATCACTCACTCTGTTATTGATTGTAATGAGCCATTCAAGTACAGCGATGATGACGATAATAGCAGTAATGACATCAATGTTGCAGATTGGTTCAATGAGCAAGATGGTAACAGCGCAACTGCAGTTACTCTGACTAACGGTAAGCCAGCTGCTGACGATGCGACTTTGATTGGTAAAGGTAAAGACCTAAGTGCAGACAGTTTCTTCGATAAGACCAACTACATTGGTGCTTTCGATGGACAGAAAGACTGGACTGAAGGTTGGACTTTCAACCCAGAGAAGTAATCCCACTCAACCGACGACCTAAGCGGTCGTCGGTTTCTTTAAAAAAAGCAATTTATTGAGAGTTGTTTTTTTTAAATAACCACCCTAGGGGCGTTCTCAATTAAAGACTTTTTGATTTGTTACAGCCTAAAATTCGCAAAATCAAGGCACGAAGAATGAAGTTTAGTGAACTAAACGAAAGATGAGTAACGAAGAGTTTGCGAATTTTAGCCGTAACCCGTAGGGCTGCGTTTATTTTGTGTTTAAACTGCGTTGTAAAATGTTTATGTAGAAACGAAGTAACGACAGTTGTGTATGTCGGTAGTAACTACACCGCACATTTTCCGCCTTGTTTAACCACAAAATTAACAGCAGCAAATCAAAAATCTAATTGGGACGCCCCCTAGGTACATAGTGAATGAAAACCGCAGCAGATGACGGTTTGAGACAGGACAGTCAAGA
Organism: Parashewanella curva; assembly: GCF_003675895.1. GTDB lineage: Bacteria > Pseudomonadota > Gammaproteobacteria > Enterobacterales > Shewanellaceae > Parashewanella > Parashewanella curva. Next base: position 138,256 of record NZ_ML014753.1, on the reverse strand, counting down.
AATGAAGACCAAGCCAAATTTTTCCACAAGTAAACTCACCAAAGCCATTGCCCTTGCTATATCTGCGGCGGCTGCTTTTACTGTTTTACCTGCATTTTCAGCTGAAGAAGCTGAATCAACAACGGCTGATGAAAATGAGGTTATCGACAAAAACGATTTTCCGATTGAAGCCATACAAGTGATTGGTCGTTTAAGAAGTTCTGCTTCAGCTGCTATGGAAGAAAGACGAGAGTTGCCTACTGTTGCTGACTTGATGGGGGCAGAGCAAATCAGCCGCACTGGTGATAGCGATGCGGCAGCGGCTCTTCGCCGCGTAACGGGTTTGACTTTAAAAGACGGTAAATTTATTTACGTGCGTGGTTTAGGTGAGCGTTATTCATCGACTTCATTAAATGGTGCAGTGGTTCCATCGCCAGATCCAACTCGTAACGTTGTGCCGCTTGATATGTTCCCATCATCCATCATTGAGTCCTTGTCGGTCCAAAAGGCTGCCTCGGCTGATATGCCTGCTGCTTTTGGTGGTGGTCACGTTGATATTCGTACCAAATCGATCCCATCTGATTTCATGTTCAAGATGTCTGTAGGTAGTGAATATAATTCTAATGATTCAAACGACAGTTACACCTATCAAGGTGGCAGCGATGACAAATGGGGTAAAGATGACGGCTCTCGTGCAATGCCTCAAAGCATCACTAATACCATCAAGGCTTATGGTGGTATCAGTCCTATTGATATTATAACTGGCTCAAAAGGGACACTGAACTTCCAACAAGCTCAAAGCCTCAACCGTTCATTAGCGTTAGATTTAAACCGCAATATGGCGATTGAAACTAGAGACACACCAACACCCATAAATGCAAACTTAGCCATTGGTGATAAGTGGGACATCGGTGAAGAATCAGTATTCGGTGCACTTGCCGCTGTGGCTTATAAGCGTAAGTCTGAGAATTACACTAAGCGAGAAGTTGAGTTAGATGGCGGTAAAGATAATGTACAAATTGAAAACCAGAAGGACATAAAGGGCACAGAGTCTGTTGTACAGCTTTCCGGCATGTTCAACATGGGTTTCGAATTAAATGATGACCACAAAATAGAGACATTTACGACTTATCTTCGTGATACTTCAGATGATGTGTCGATTGGTATTGAAGAAACCATTGATACCATTAGCGAACCCAATGCACTTCAAGTCAACGAGATTGAATACGAAGAGCGTACTTTGATCAGCAACCAAATTCGCGGCGAACACTACTTAGTGGATTTGTGGGATATTCAAGCAAACTGGATGTACTCTGATTCACGCTCACGTCGCTATGCGCCAAATGAACTGTCATACACTTATAATGTTATTGAGCAAGATGATGGCACTTTTACCAACCCTATTTTAAACACCCAAGATGCGCCAAAGTACGTTTATAGTAATCTGGAAGATGATTCTAAAAACTATGGTTGGGATGCAACGTTACCGTTAGAGTTTGGCAGCACCATGGTAAAAGTTAGAGGTGGCTACCAATACTACGAACGTGTTCGTGACAGTAAAGCAACCCGTTTAGGTCTGGAAGTTCGTCTAACGCCGACATCTACTCATGGTTCAATTTTATCTGAGCGATTTGATCAAATTTTCTCAAACGAAAACATTGATACGAACCGTTTAAGCCTTGAGCTTCGAGATGCATCTACAAATACAGAAGATTATGTCGCCACTGAAAAGAATGATGCTTACTTCGGTAGTGTCGATATTGATTTTGACGATGTGTGGCGCATTTACGCGGGTATTCGTTATGAAGATTTCCGCCGTGTAACGTTACCATTAACACCAGAGGGCGAGATTTCTGATGAGAATGGCCGTTACGATATACTTGATTACATCATTAAAGATGACGGTATCTATCCATCGCTATCGGTAACTTGGAAAGATTCTGATATTACCCAGTGGCGTTTGGGGGTGAGTAAAACGGTTGTGCGCCCAGATTTGCGTGAGGTATCACCAGTTCGATTCCAAGATCCTGTTACTGGTTTTGACTTCTTCGGTAATCCAGAACTTAACAGTTCAGATATTGTAAACTTTGACCTTCGCTGGGAGTGGTACTCTGACGAAGGTAACAGCTTCAGCGTTGGCGGCTTCTACAAAGACTTAGAAGCACCAATCGAGCCAATTCAACGTATCTCTGAAGCGGGTCGTCAGTTGAAGTTCTATAACGCTGAATCAGGTTTGATTTACGGTATCGAAACTGAGTTTTTGCATGACCTTGAGTTCTTCGGCGGTATTGGTGAAAACTTCTTTGTTGCTGGTAATTTAACCCTAAGTGACTCAGAAATTGAAATTTTACCTAATGGTGAAATTGACCCAACCAACTTAAAACGTCGTATGACAGGGCACTCTAAGTGGGTGGCTAATTTACAGTTGAGCTTTGATTCACCTGATGAAGCTCACAGTGCGACCTTAGTTTATAACATCTTTGGTGAGCGCATTGCCTACGGCGGTCGTGGTGGCTTGGATGACGTTTATGAGCAGCCGTTCAGCAGCTTAGATTTTACTTATAGCTTTACACCTGATGAGTTTTGGTCTGTTAAGTTTAAAGCGAAAAATTTGCTAGGCTCTGAAACGGAATATGATCAGCAAGGTACTCAGGTTTATGCCAAGGATCCGGGAACGGGGTTATCTCTACAAGTGAGTTACACTTACTAAAATAAGGTAGATTGGTGCTCCATATAAAAGAGGCGTTGCCATTAGGTATCGCCTCTTTTATCTAGCAAAAATTTAATACTGACTAACCTTTCAACTGTGCTCTAATTTTTTCGTTGTCAGCTTGCATTTGACTCTCTAAAACAGACATCTTTTGTGCAATGTTTACTGCGTTTGCTAGAGCTTCATTGTAATGTTTTTTCATATCAGCAAACAACTTGGCTTGCTCAGGAGATAAATCGCCATCATCTATTTGAATTGCTTTAAATGCACCATCTAATGATTCAAGAACAGAAGCTGTATTATTAGCAACAGTATTCGCATCTTGGGAATGAAGGTTTTCATATAAGCCTTTCAGCGTTTTGAGTTCGTCGTTAATTTTATTAAACTTTTTTGCAATGTCTTGCCCAAACAGAGCTTTCATTTTAGCTTCGTCATATTTGGGCTTAGCTTCTTGCATTTGATCTATATTTTGACTGACACTTCCGCTCGTAATTGAATCAATAGGGCTCATTTTGACTTCCTTGTTGATGAGTAATTAGAAGATTATAGCTAGTTTACCTTAGTAGAGATTTTTTAATCGTTTGATTATTTTGGGCTAATGTAAATTCAACATCAGCCAGTTTTTTTAGGATATCAAGCTGCTGAATATAAGTGTTACGAAAATACCGCGATACATTATTTAGGACTGTTAATTTCTCTACTTCAAAAGCCTTTTGATCAATACCCTTCAGATCTTTAAGAGTTTTGGGATCATTTTTTGCGCTAGCGTAAACCTTTTGTTCTTCGGCTGAGGGCTTAAAATGAGCAGCAGATGCTTGCAATAGTGTTTGTTGAAGCTCTTTCATCACATTTTTGTTCAAGTCTAGGGCTTGTTCTCCCTCATCTGCTGGAAGTGTATCCAACATTTTTTTAAGCTCGTCGACTTGCTTATCTATCTGGGAGAATTTAGTAGCAAGTTCTTGACCTAATACTGCTTTAATTTCATCAGTATTAAGTTTTCCATGCCTTTCAGGAGCGGGATCTAATCCCATAGGTTGTTGACCGCCAGAAATTGAATCAATAGGGCTCATTTTGACTTCCTTGTATATGAATATGACTTGATTATAGTTGATTATTTACAAGTTCAGCGGTTATGCGTTTGATCTCTTTTACATCATCTTGTATTTCTTTTAGACCTTGTTTCACATCATGAAGTGTAACTTGCAAAGACTCTTCTCTTTTTCTATCGGCTTCATCGAGGGCTGTGGCAGCTGATGATTGAGCATTGATAAGAATTAAATTGCTGCTTTGAGTGAGGTCTTGCAGCATCTGCTTTAAGCTTGCAAGTTTTAGTTCCAGCTTTTTTTCATATGCCATAAAGTGATTCACCATCTTGGTAAATTGTTCTTTCAAATCAATTGCACTTTCAGATTCTGATACAGTTGAAGGGGTAGGCTGATCTGCTGAAAGCATACCCCTAGTTGAGTCTACGGATAGATCGCTCATAACCTTTTACCTCTTTGAGTGAAATATCCGTTTTCATTGCTAAATCTCTATCTATTAAGATTAGGACATTGATAATGAACCTACTATTGAATAAATATTAATATTTCATCATTTGGTCGAACCAATTTTAATAACGATTTCTCTCACTCGGCAGGTCAGTTAAATATTCAACAAATTCTACTTCAATTCCGTTTGGGTCAATAAAATATACGCTTTTATGGCTTGGATCTTCTGCTCCATTTATGGCAATTTGATATCCCGCTGATTCTAGTCGGATAATTAACGCATCAAGATTGGAAACAGTAAAAGCGATATGGGCTAAGCCTATTTGTGAAGTTTTCAAATCACGACCATCTTCTATTCCATGGTCACTAAATGCGAGGTAGTGATAATCATCGCCAAAGTGTAACCAATTGCTTGCCATACCATACCGGATATTTTCGCCACCACCTCTCACTTTCCAATGAGGAAATGCAGCTTGGTAAAAGGCTAATGTCTCATCTAAATCTCTAACAACTATATTTACGTGTTCTAATCGAATCATATTGTCTCCTTACATTCCAAACGAATAGTTTTCTTGATTAGGAAAAGGGTTGAGTAGAAGCTGCTCTCGCATAGGTGTTAGTGCTTGTGCATAGCAATGAAGCGTGTGCAAGCTGTAACCTATTCTTCCTCTAATTTGATGATCATGATTGCTATGTTCGTCTTCATTCAGCACGTCTTCCACGCTTCGCACAATTAAGTAATCAGGGAGCGGCAATAGTTTGTTATTTTTAGTGCCATCCAACTTTAATTCAGCGATAGGATACGCACCGCTAATGCCACTCGACACTGAGGTAAACACTACAGGTTTATGAGCTGTCGCTTTGTTTGGGAGCATCATCAAAAAGTTTTTCAATAGTGGGGAAGCCATACCATTCCACTCTGGAGTGATAAGAACAAGCGCGTCGGCTTGTTCGACCTCATGAACAAGTTCGTTCCAGTAAGGTCCACGATTTTCGCTAGCATCCCAAAAGGGCAGCTGTTTATCAGCTAATTCAGTGTGAGTTACTTGGGTAAATTTCCCTGCGTTATTTTTTATGTATTCACCTACTTTGGCGCTTTGTGAGTTTTTTCTATGGCTACCGCTAAAAATAGCTAGTTTCATAATTCATATCCCTTTTCTAAATTTTTCATCTTGATATTTAATAAAGTAAATTGTTTATTTAATGCTGTAAAGTAAAAATAAATAAAAGAGTTTATTTAATTGTGTTTTTATTTGATAATGGGGTTATTAGGACAAGGAAGCTGATATGAAAACTTCTCAAAAAATCCTCAATTTACTTAAGACCCAAGGCGCACTAACGGCAAAAGTGCTTGCTGAAGAACTATCACTTACGACAATGGGAGTAAGGCAGCACTTACTGTCTTTGGAAGAGTCAGATGACGTTACCACCTTTGATAAATCCGCGGGGCGGGGTCGTCCAACTCGATATTGGAAGCTGACAGATAAAAGCGTTGAGCGTTTTGAAGATCGCCATGAAGATTTATCTCTCCAATTAATCGATTCGATTAAAGTTGTGTTTGGAGATTCAGGTTTAGATAAATTGATTGATGAGCGTGAGGCTCGTAGTTTTGAAGTTTACCAACAAGCCATGTCTTTAGCAGTGGGGATTGAGCAAAAGTTGAATATTTTGGCTGATATTCGCAGCCAAGAAGGGTATATGGCTAGCATAGAGCAAGATAATGATGTGTGGTCGTTGTATGAAAACCATTGTCCAATTTGCGCAGCGGCGACTAAGTGCCAGAGTTTTTGCCGTTCAGAACTTCAGTTGTTTCAGCAATTGTTTGAAGCCTGTGCGACAGTGAGCCGAGAAGAACACATTGTTGAAGGCGCACGTCGATGTGCTTATAAATTTTATGCAAAGTAAGCGAGGACGATTAGATCGCTATTTAGCGAAGCAATTAATTCAGCCCAAAAAAGCGATTCGCCAATTATTGCTTCAAGGACGAGTTAAAGTAGATGACGCTATTTGTAAGGATATGGACAAACAAATAGATGAGTTTAGCCATATCCTAGTGGATGATAGAACTCTCCAATCGAACCAGCCTATATACATTATGCTGCATAAGCCTGTTGGCGTGGTGAGTGCAACTCAAGACCCTAACCACAAAACCGTATTAGATCTTATCAACCACCCTCAAAAACACGAACTGCATATTGTAGGACGTTTAGATTTAAATACTTCAGGTCTAGTTTTGCTTACCAACGATAGTCGTTGGTCATCTCAACTAATGCATCCCCAGCATAAAGTAACCAAGCGATATAAAGTTAGACTCGCCAACCCAATTCAACATGAATACATCGAAGGCTTTGCGAATGGCTTTCACTTCGAATATGAGGGAGTAACTACATTGCCTGCCAAGTTAGAAATCGTTGCTGAGCGAGAAGCCATAGTGTCGATACTAGAAGGAAAGTATCATCAAATTAAACGGATGTTTGGTCGCTACCGAAACCCTGTTGTTGAGTTGCATCGACTGTCCGTTGGTCTGTTAGAGCTTGATCCTGTGTTAAAGTGTGGAGAAAGTAGAATGCTGACTCAATCGGAAGTCTTTCTGGTTAGAAGTTAGGGCGTGTTGATCTTTCGTGATTATTTTTGCAGCGATAAATTGGTTATTTTATGCAAGGCAGAGTTTGTGAAGTGTGGTTGCCCCACATGAACAAACGATAACGCTGCAGAAATGACCAATTTACGCTGTCTTCGATGCTTTTGAGCACTTCCTGTTCTGTGTTGTGATCAGCTTACTTAGATGACTAAGCTTCACTGCTCACGTCTTGAACAGAAAAGTGCTCAAATAGCACAAAGTTTAATCCTGAAAGATTAACACGCCCTAATATGTCACTTGGCAGTTATCCCAATCCATTAATTCGAAGATAGACTTAGGTAAAGTGTGAACGCTAGGGTTTTTAATAAATTCAATTACAGCTGGACGGTATGGCTCTAAGATATTTTTATTAATCCAATTAGAGAAGCTAGAAGTGTTTCTTGAATTACACACACTAACTTGTGGTCTTACTCGCAGGAAATTTGGATCTAATTCGTGCCTTATAGAAAATGAACTGCACTCCATCATGGTTAGCAGTAACGCATAATTATCTGCATTAAAATAGGCTTGTTTTTCTCCTTCAACCAACTTTGTAAATAAATTATCAGTGAGTAAAGTCTCTGTGCCTAAATCCAGAGATAAAGGAGCCGCAGTGAGTGGTCGCATATCATCTAAGTCAATCAGTCTCACTTGCTCACCTACTCCTTTTTTAACGCAGTTTTCACTTTTGATATCCCCTAGAATAATATTGTTACTATGCTGCTGGGCAACAAATTCACAGACATTTTTAAAGACCGAAGGAGTTAATCGTCTGTATGATTTTAATAGAGATTCATGCAAGTCTTTGCCTCCATTTTCGCAAATAACCATGCTAGGAGATACGATTTGGCTTTTACAAACTGCGGGAGATTCTTCGGCTTTTTTAACTAATGCTTGTCGATTGCGATATACCTTTGCTACAAAATTATACTTTTCCTCCCGTGTTTTTAATGCAACAAGTTCCTTTGATAGAGCACACACTTCCTTAGATCTACCTGAAACAGAGTCTTTTATTGGCTTTTTGGGGACACAATATGATTCTTGAGTTGGATCTTCGGCAATATAATAATCAGAATGTTCAGATTTGAGGTGCCTAAACCCAAAACCGTTTACCGGAGATTCTGCGAGAGTTTTTTGTACAAGGCGATAGTTTTCTTTGACGCTCTGAGTGACTTTGGGGGCGATAGAACGAAGCCTTGAGCTATCACAAAAAGATGCAAAATCTCTGACATTTTGTCGGCGATAAATGTGTTTAAGTCGAGCGCATGTTGATATTTTAAAGGCATCACTGACACCTTGTCGAAATCGCTTATATGGTGAATTGGTAGGAAAGCTTCTAGTGACCCTTTCAGCATAGCCCTCTTCGGATAACTCGATTAGGTAAGTTTTGCTATCGTTTAATTTAAAATAAACATGTTGATTGTTTACAGGATCAACGGTAAGGGTTCCATATTCAATAAAAGGAAGATTTTCTAGTTGTTGAATTTGAGCCATAGAAGCCATACCCTTTTAAACTTATATCTGATGGCATCTTACCCAGATTGAGACTATTGTTCTATTTCACTGGGGAGGATTTAATACTCTGTTAATGTAAGTGAGGAGAGTTATGTTAGGTACCGCATTATCCAAGAGCGCATTGAGAGCATTGTTATTAGGTAGCGGCGAGCTGGGTAAGGAAATCGCAATCGAATTACAACGTTTAGGCATTGAAGTGATAGCAGTAGACAGATATGCCAATGCGCCAGCAATGCACGTTGCACACCATTCTCATGTAATTGATATGCTTGATGACTCAGCGTTACGGTCAGTGATAACTCAAGAACAGCCTCACATCATCATTCCTGAAATTGAAGCTATAAATACTCAGACCCTAATTGAGCTAGAAAAAGAAGGAGTGAGAGTCGCTCCTTCAGCTAAAGCTACTCAGTTAACCATGGATAGAGAAGGGATCCGTCGATTAGCGGCCCATCAATTAGGCGTACTAACGTCTCGATTTTTCTTTTGTAGCACTCGAAAAGAAATGGACAAAGCCATTGAGGCCATTGGTTTTCCTTGTATTGTTAAACCCTTGATGAGTTCATCGGGTAAAGGGCAAAGTGTTGTAAAGTCTGCAGCTGAAAATGAACAAGCATGGGAGCATGCTCAGGTAGATGCTAGAGGTTGCACTGGCCGTGTAATTGTTGAAAGCTTCGTTAACTTTGATTTTGAAATAACAATGCTAACCGTTAATGCCATTGATGGTATCCATTTTTGTGAACCTATTGGTCACCGACAGCAAGGTGGCGATTACCAAGAATCTTGGCAACCCCAAGCCATGTCAAAACATGCCTTAGAGCAAGCCCAAGAAGTGTCTCGAAAAGTGGTAAAAGCTTTAGGAGGATACGGTGTTTTTGGAGTAGAGCTATTTATAAAAGGTGATGAAGTATATTTCTCTGAAGTCTCACCACGCCCTCATGACACGGGGTTAGTTACATTGATAAGCCAAGATTTATCTCAATTTGCTTTACATGTTAGAGCCATTTTAGGGTTACCAATCAGTCAAATTAATCAGTTGGGGGCAAGTGCTTCAGCGGCTATCAACGCTGATGGTCACTCCGTTAATATTAAATTTAAGGGGATGCTGCAGGTTTTCTCCCATCCACAAGTACAGCTAAGGTTATTCGGAAAACCTGAAATCAATGGTCATCGCCGTCTAGGGGTTGCATTGGCCAAAGGTGAGGATATTGAATCAGCAGTGTTAAAAGCTAAGTCGGTCGTTAAAAGCATTGAGGTTGTGCTTTAGGTTATGCATTTCAAGTTGCAGAGACTAAGCTAAAGGTAAATTGGTTTAAATGGAATTTTCTCAATGAGTGGTATCTCTGTTGGTACACATGGAAATAATTTATTTCTAACGGATAAAGACACTAGTGTCGTAGCGGCTGAACGCGTAACAGCCAAAGCTCTAGCAAAAACTGACCGCTGGGTATCTTTTTCCATAAAAACACCTGACGGCAAAACTGTAAAAAAATTCCAATTGAAAGTGGTCAGTCAAAGTGGTGCACCAGCCGACAATCAGGTTGAAGTGCGGAGAAATAATTTTAGTGCTAAATTCCACCGTGCATTTTTATCTCTTTTTTCTCCGCATAAGTTATCAGAAGCAGATAAGCCTTTAGCTCATTTTTCACAAGATTTATTTTCTCGATATGCTTCAAGTCAAACAAAAATTGCACACAGTTCAGAGCGTTCTAAACCTGCAACTGAACACCTATTTGATGCTGAACAATTAGCACAGGCTTCAAAGCCATTTATGGATGATCACGGCCATCATGTAGTAATGTCTCCTTCGCAAATTATTGATAAGTTAAACGAACAAGCTCATTCTGATGAATCAATAGCCTTAGTTTTCGACTTAGATGAGACTTTATATACTGAGACGGATTATCATGGTAGTACTGATAAAAATACCAAAAGTTTAGACCCTAAACTTCCCCAAAAATTGAAGCTGTTCAAGGAAAAGTATCCAAATGCGAAATTGATAGCCATCACTCAAACGCCACATTCCAGTAAACCTTTGGCTGAAGCTAAATTAAAGAAATGTGGTTATGAATTTATTTTTGATGTATTGAACACTAAAGGTGATCCCAAATATAAAGATGGTGATGGTCGCTCACTGGGCGGGAAGGGAGAGCGTTTCTCAGCCATATTAGAGGAAGAAAAAACAAATTTTAATTGGTCTCCACAAAGGGTTATTTTCTTTGACGATGACGTACCTAACCTTAATAATTTAAAACAAGTGAGTGAAGAATTAGGGATGCAATACGAAGGGTATCACGTGCATACCTCTCAACATGTTTCTGCTCATAAGCATCAACAAATACCGAGCGCTGATGAAGATAGATTGTTAAATCGAGACGAACTTGCAAAGCTTGTAGTAACTGAAAAAACATTAACCGATAATTTAAAGCCAGCTCAGCGACATCGTTCACGAATGTTAAGGTGAGTCCTAGAGGGCGTTCCCAATTAAAGATTTTTTGATTTGTTACTGCCTAAAATTGGCGAAATCAAGGAACGAAGATTGAAGTTTAGTGAACTAAATGAAAGATGAGTAACGCAGAGTTTGCCAATTTTAGGCGTAACCCGGAGGGCTGCGTTTCTTTTTTGTTTAAACTGCGTTGTCAAAAGTTCGTGTAGATTACTACACTTCACATTTTCCGCCTTGTTTAACCTAAAAAATTAACAGCAGCCAATGTAATAACGACTGCTTTGTATGTCGGTCAATCAAAAATCTAATTGGGAACGTCCTCTAACCAATGACTAATGAAGCGAAGCAAGTGTTTTATTGATGGACTCTCTGGTTTTATCTATCGCGGTTATTACAGAGTCGGTGGCTTGTCGGCTATTTTCAACACTATTCCAGTTATTAGACCAAGTACTCATGAGCTTGTTGGACATTTGTTCTACTTCTTCTCCAGCGAGGGGGCTTAAGTCTCTTATTAAACCAACCTTTACCCAGCCCTTTCTAGGACTTCCATCTTTTGTGTTTTTGTCATAATGAAGCAGGTAAATCAGTTGTTCTAGCTCAGAAAGCTCCTTTAGTAGCTCAAAGCTTGCTGTTCGAATCGTGCTGTTTTGCTCGGTAACTTCAAGTCGCCATACGTTATATGAAAAACCAATCAAGGAAAGGATAATACTAAAAGCAATAAAGTAGCCTTGAAAGCGACGTCTTGATTTGTAATCCATAATGGTCCCTTAGATCATTCTCTGTTTCACATAATTAAAGTATCAATATAGTATAGAAAAAACATCAACTTTTTAGAGAGGAAAAAATGGATAATTTTTTGAAGGTTGTATTTATCGCAGTGCCTGCCGTATTTCTTATTTATTTTTTATTCTCAAATCGCCAAGGCCTTACCTTGTTTGAAATGCATTTTAAACAAGGAAAATTGGATCGCCATAAAGGTAAAATTCCACCAAAATTTGAGCGCGGTGCTCGTGATTTAGCAAAGAAAAACAAACTAACAGGACTTGTGAGAGCAGAAAAAAGAAATGGTGTTCGATTGCATATTTCAGCCACCATTAGTGACAATCATAGTCAGCAGCTACGGAACATTTTTCCTTTTGAACTTTATGACGAAAAAACGGTTGATAACAGCAAGCTTAGGGGTTAACTCGTTGGTTTACACTTTTCCCAATCCACTACATCAAACACTGAAACTGTTAATGGGTTTTCTGTAGGTTCAGCTATGAAGCCTTTCACTGCTTGGTGATATTCTGGTTTGATATTGGTTTTTATCCAAGGCAAGAATAGGTGTTCATTAGACCAGTTGTACAAACCTGTTCTTGGTGCGATTATTACTCCTTCTTTCGCAATAAGCGTTCTGATTTTTAGCGAGCTTGCTTCAAGAATGGTTTTTAACATGGCGTATTTATCAGCCTGTAGCACGAAATGTTTGTTTCTGGCTTCAATGCCTTGCACAAGACCTTTTGTGAGCATTGATGGTGTATACATATAGTGGACAGCCTGTAAGTCATCTAAATTAACCACCTCATCTAAATCAATAATTTTCACTTGGGCATGTAGGGATTTTGTGCAAAAATTTTCAGGTTTTATATCTCTTAGTGCGATTCCTCTCGAATGCATCTCAGCTAAAAACCAGCACACATCTTTAAATACGGCAGGATTAAACAGCCAAGAATAGTCGGTAATTAATGTTTTAACTTCATCGCCTGCGTATTCTGAAAGTAATAAATTAGGCTCAACCCAGCGTGCTCGGGAAATACAAGGGAATTCCTCAAAAAGCTCAGTAAGTAAACTTTGGTGTTTTTTACATTGTGACCAAGTCATTTGATTGGCAGGATCTATGGGGCGTAGGGCTATAAAATGTTCGTCAATGGCTGTCACTTTTTTATTAGAACCAAATTCACCATCTTCTATTGGGTTTTTTGGGGCTCTAAACGGTTTCTGCTTTTTAAACCTTTGGTCAAAGTAATATCTGCGAGTTTGGGTTTGTATAACAGCAAAACCAAATTCATTAACTGGAAGCTGCTTTTTTACCTCTAAAAATTTAAGGAATGCTCTGGCAATTGTTTTTCCTGCTTCTAGCTCGCCTTTTTTCCTTAATTTAATTTTGCTTTGAAGTGTATGTATATCTTGCTCCGATAACATTTGTTGTAATTGAGAGCGTGTAGATAAACACAAAAGATCTGCACCCCAGAGATTCAATTGCTCACAAAAATTGGTTGCTAAATAGCTTCTAATAACCTTTGTTGCATAGCCTTTAGAAGACAACTGGATTTTATAGGTTCTTCTATCATCAAGTTTAAATTCTGCTTCTGAGTCATCATCGTTAACTATAAAGTTTTGATGATTAACGATCACATACTCTTCAAATGTTCTAACAATTGCCATTAAATTTTTAGTTTGAATACAAGATGGAGACGTTTAAGTTTATTGTAATAGTGTTAGTTTGCTGAAAAATAAAAAGAAAGTTTAACTTTGAGTTTAAGAAAAATGACATTTTATGGTTGTTTCTTTATTAGATTCAATGTCGCCACGTTGTTTCGAATTTGCTAAATAAAGGTGAATGATGTTTAACTTGCGTTGATGCAAAGTAGTGATAAATTGGTTAAATAAACAAATTTTTTTAGAACACGTGGATATGTCAGAGGTAATTCATGGCTGCAATAACATCAACAATTGAACGTACTAGTTTGTTTGATGAAAGTGACTCTTTGTCTCTAGAGGTGACACCACAAGAATGGGAGGGACGGGACATTGTAGCGACTTACTTGACTCACACGCGTTAAACTTTAGATATCAAGATCAGGATGGCTATACAGGGAAAATCAAATACGATTTAACTGTTGCTGTAAACTGTCGCAGTCCAGAGTATCACTTTCATACTAAAGATGATGGTCCTTCATGGGCGAGTAAGTTAACAGTACAATTATCTGCTTCAATTAATGTTGCCGTGTCGTCAAATAAAACAGTTAGAGAAACGCTTGGTAGAGGCACGTTTCAAACTTCTAGAGAATGGGTTGATAAGCATATCATTACGAAGCATTCAGTTTTCAAACGCTAATGAGTACGTTAACCCCTTATGATAATTTTTAGACAAAGGTTTTTAACCATCAAGAGGTATTCTGCTTTTTCATTACACTCAACGTTGCCATAGCTCTTTCTCTAGCAGCCTTATGTTCAATAATGGAAAGGGGATATTGTTCAGATATCAAATACCCTTTTTCGGTAAAAGTGTTAGCTTGATGCAATTGTTTAGCGTTGACATCAGCTAACTCTGGCACAAAATCTTTAATAAACTTACCATCAGGATCAAACTTCTTGCTTTGTTCTATGGGATTAAAAATTCGAAAGTAAGGCTGGGCATCGCAGCCAGTACCAGCTGACCATTGCCAGCCACCATTATTGGCCGCTAAATCACCATCTATTAATTTTTGTCTGAAGTATTGCTCACCCCAACGCCAATCAATGAGCAAGTGTTTAGTTAAAAACGACGCTACTATCATTCTCAAGCGATTGTGCATCCATCCTGTTGTATTTAACTGACGCATGGCGGCATCGACAATCGGATAACCTGTTCGTCCATCACACCATTTTTGAAAATCAGTTGGATTATTTTGCCACTGAATATTATTGGCAAGAGCATTAAAGTTTTGATTGCGTGATAGCTTGGGAAAAGCCACCAATAAATGACGATAAAATTCACGCCAGATGAGTTCATTCAGCCACATTTCAGCCGGTGTTTTTTCAACAATGGCATTTGGAAATTCAGCCAGTAACGCGGCTAAGCATTGTCTTGGGCTGAGTATGCCAATTGCTAAATAGGGCGACAACTGGCTGGTGACGTGTAGCGCTGGATAATCTCGCTGCTCACCATAGTCGGCAAGGTTTTGTTTACAAAATTGACGCAAAAGTTGGTGAGCGGCTTTCTCTCCGGTGGGCCATTGTTGGCTGCTGGTTTTATCACAGTTTAGGGTAATGGGTTGAGCTTGAGTCGGGGCGGCAAAAGCCGTTAATTTGCCTAATGGTTCAACAGGCACACTTTGCATTATTTCACGCCAGCGATTTTTAAATGGCGTAAACACCTTATACATCATCCCGTGCTGGTTTTTTACAGACATCGGAGGCAGCAAGCAGTGCTCGTCGGTAAATGTGATTGGAAAGCCTGAGTCTAGTAAGGTTTGATCTCGTTGTCTTTCGTTCCATTCAGGCTCTAGCCCTGCAAATACTTGTTTGATATGACCATCTTGCTGCTGAGTAATAAGCCAGTCCATCTGAGCTTGGAAATCATTCACATTGAACATGGATAATGGAATACCAAGCTGTGCTAATGACTGGGACAGCTGGTTAAGTTGACGCTCAATAAAGTCCAATTGTATGGGGGCTTGATCATGTTGTTGCCACTGTGCTGGCGTAGCAAGATAAATCGCATGAAGCGGCAATTGGTGTTTATCTGCATACTCTTTAGCTTGTGTTAAAGCCTGATTATCGCTAATTCTAAGATCATTGCGAAACCAAAAGATAACTGAATTCGACTTAATATCCATATCTGAGTTTTAACGCCTCTGGGTGTGGGTTTAGATAAACCTGATCTTGAATATACTCTTTTGGAAATTCTCTAAGGTAATGATTGATAAGAGTGATTGGAACTAACAAAGGTGCAACCCCTTGATGGTATTTTGCGATGCTATCTGTCAGTTCTTGTTTTTGTTCTTTAGTTAAATCTTGCTTAAAGTAACCTTGAATATGTTGCAGAGTATTGGTGTGAGAGTTTCGAGTGGCTCGGTGCTTTAAGGCGGTCATAAAGCCTGTAAAATACTGCTCGGCTACTTCTTCTAAGTTAGATAAATCGGCCAATAAAGGCCCTAAGCTTTTATAGCTTTCACGATGATGAGCCATGATCAGATATTTGTATCGAGAATGAAACTGGATCAATTTGTGTTTGGTTAACCCTGAGTGCATCATGCATTGCCAGTCATGATAAGCATATACCCGAGTGAAGAAGTTTTCTTTCAAGTTGGGATCGTGTAAGCGACCTTCTTCTTCAACGGGTAATAATGGGTACATTTCCATTAAGGCTCTGGCATACACGCCAATACCTGTTTTGGTGGCATTGTTGGTTCCTTTTTTGTACTCCAATACTCGTTCCATTCCGCAGGTGGGAGATTTAGAGCAAAAAATGTAGCCACCAAGCTTATCCAGTTGTGATACTTTGTTATGGCTAAATTCATTCAATTCATGGGTGACATCTAAGCTACCATCGCCACTTTGTACCAAAATGACATCACCGTCTTTGATTAAGCGAATGGATTTTCTGGGCGCACCTAGCCCAATGGCCATTTCGGGACACACAGGGATGAATCGAAAAAACTGACTAAGTTCTTTTTTACAATAAGTGGAGTTTTTATGCCCCCCATCAAAACGAACCTTTTCACCCAATAAACATGAGCTGATGCCTATTTGAATTTTTTCAGCGTTAAATTGCATTGTGTGTCCCAACCATAAATTACTTTGTATCAGTATCGGAGCGACGGCCGATTTTTTCCAATCCCAACACCAGTACGATAGCACTTAACATACAGATCACGGCTAAAATCAATTGATGTGATTCACCTGTGGCATGTTGATAGGCAAAAGGTGATAGATTTTCTTGAATCAGAGGTACTTGCTCACCTTTTGAGTTCATGCGCCAGCTTTGGGTGATTTTCCAAGGCCAAATCTTCCCAAGCGTACCAAGCATGAGTCCAGTTAAAAAGGCGAGGGTGGCATCGTGCCAACGCGTCAATAACATGGATAAAAATCGACTAAAGCTTAAAAGCCCACAAACCGCACCTGCTGCAAATACGGCAAGAGTGGTGATATCAAAGCTTTTAGCGGCGCCTAAAACTGTTGAATATAGACCAAGTAAAAGTAATAAGAAGCTGCCTGAAATACCGGGTAAGATCATCGCACATATGGCAATCGAACCACCGATGAAAATGGTAAATAGGTTGATCTCTAAGCCAATGTGAGTGAGATGATTTAAGCCCCAAGCGATACCAACGCCCGCCACAAAACAAGCCAATCGCTGAATGGAAAAGCCATTAATTTGCTTAAGAACATGCACAGCAGAAATTAAAATCAGCCCAAAAAAGAAAGACCAAATGGGGATAGGGTGGGTGACTAACAACCAAGAGATCAGCTTAGCTAGGGTAAAGATGCTGGTTAGAATACCTGCAAATAATGAAACGAGAAAGCTACCGTTAATGTAGTCAAAAGTGGCTTTAACTCCATCACGCTTAATCATGCCAATAAGTGAGGGCTTAATTTTGGTGATGCTGCCAAGTAAGGTATCGAGAATACCGGTAATGAATGCGATGGTACCGCCAGAGACTCCAGGCACCACATCCGCTGCGCCCATTGCCACTCCCTTGAAGTAAGTCTTAAGTAAATTCAACTTCTGTTCCGTTTATAAATTATCAATGAAGGCATTATACCGAAACTTATTGCGCTGTCTTTGCTTGTCGTATAGGTTAAACAATATGCTCATCCGACCACTGAATATGGACGTTATGGAAAATCAAGTTAGTTCAAGCGATAACAAAGTGCTAAGCCTTTACAAAAAGTGCTGCAAATACCCCTTTGGAAAATGGTTTTTTTCAAAAATTTTTTGTCATAAAGCACCTTATTTTGCTACAGCAAACCCAAGGATTAAGACGCTCAGACATAATTATTGTGAATGCGTGATAAAAAAACGTCGTAGTGTTGAGAACCACATTAAAACGGTTCATGTAATTGCAATTTGTAATGGTTTAGAAATGGCAATGGGAGCTGTAGCTGAAGCTTCAATTCCCAAGCACCTTCGCTGGATACCAAAAGGCATGACGGTTGATTACACTGCAAAGTCGGGAAGTGATATTCGATGTGTGGCCGAGGTGAAACAAGAATGGCAAGCTGGTGACTTGGATGTCATTGTTACAGCATACGACACTAGCGACAAAGTCGTTGTAAAAGGAATGATACATCTATGGGTTTCAGAAAAGCCTAACAAATAAGCAGGTTAGACCAGTAACATTTTGTGAGTTGTGATATAAAAATAAAGCTACAAATTCATAACTAAATTCTAAGGAAAGAAATGGAACACTTTATTGGTTGTTTAAAAAAGTATGCCGATTTTTCGGGAAGAGCACGTAGACAAGAATATTGGATGTTTATTCTTTTTTACCTCATTTTTTACGTTGTGTTAGCTGTTGTTGATGGTCTCATGGGAACATGGATATTGACCACAGTGTTATCACTTGGATTACTCGTTCCATCACTGGCTGTAGGCGCACGACGCTTGCATGATACTGGTCGTTCCGGCTGGTGGTTATTGATTGGATTAATTCCACTTATTGGTTCGATTGTTCTTCTTATTTTCTTCGTTATGGATAGTCATGACGATAACGAATACGGCCCAAATCCGAAAGGTTAATTTAACCATAAATCGTATATAGCCCGCCAAGTTAGCGGGCTTTTTTGTTATGTCGACTCGTTTAATACACAGTAATGACTTGTGAATCATTGTGGTTGTATGCTTCTCGCTATGAAATGTTGAACAAAATCATTTATGAATACTGAAGTAGCTGTCTATCCTAAGTGAATCATAATTAACTTCTTTTTGTTGTTTGTGTTGAGTTAGTCTTGAAACCCAGTAGGGGGATTTATGGTTGCATACGCTGGTTCAACTGAACACATAGAAAAAACGTTATTTAATTTCTCTTTAGAAGGCTTACAAAAAGCTGAACCTATGAAAAGAGATTCCCTTTTCAATACGAAGAGATATCGAGAGTTAACTCAAAGTACTCAAGGGGGGGGTAGGCTTGAGCAAAAACTATTAGACCTAGAACAGAGGCTCGCCACTAACCTTGAGTCAGAAATTAATGCTAGAGATTGGAATAATAGCGTATTTAAAGATCCTGATGCCGAAAATGCCGCTATTTTGCTGTATCTTCAAAGTAAACTGGATAAGGTTCAGTTCGTTAATAACTATATCATTATTCAATTGTATAGGGAGTTCCAATGTGGAGGTGGATTTGATGCTATTCCCTGTGAATCTATTGATGTGGCGGACTTAAAAAGCCCTACAAATCGACATCATTTACTTAAGGTTAAAACTTGTGTTGCAGACAAGCTTAAAAATGAATCTAAACAATGTAGACCCTTAGCATTTCAAAGGCTGATTGAGGATGTAAATGTCCCACATTTTGACTGTATCGTGATAAAGGGTGTTAAGTTTTCAGAGGATGGATTTACGCTCGGGGACGAATTGACAGAGCTGGCTGAGGAAAGATTAAGACTATTGAAAACCCTGTGTTCAAACCCGATTGGAATGATCCTTTATCACTCGCAGGCTAGTACTATTTTTATACCTACTTTTGAGTCTATTGTTTCTCTATTGAAGTATGAAGATCATCCTATTTCAATGTCTCCAGTTTTAGGTTCATACCCTCCACATGAAGAAAAGGCATTGAGGAAAAAGAGTCTACATCCAATTGTGCTCTCCAATTGCAAAATTATTAATAACCAAGGTGAGATGCTTGGCATAAGTGGAAGTGGCGTTCCGATGTCTCTATTCTCTATGCTAAGTTTTTCAGCATTGCATCGGATTCCTTTTGATTGGCGGCTTGCTTTATTGGAGATAGACTCGGCTATGGAAAGAATGCATGAGGTATTGAAAAACGATAATGCAACTGAGCCATACACAATAGACTCTCTTGTCGAAACATTTAAAGGTGCTATACCTTTGCTAGGTTCGGTTGAAGCTAATGAAGAATTTGACCACGTTTGTGATTTGAATTTTTTTGACCCAAGCGCAAATTTAGAACTGTTAGCGTTTTATTTGCAACCTGAAAATAGGTCTTTTTTGTATCAATTCTTTCCGATAAATCATGAGAATGAATTAGTACCTCTGGTATCCAAAGGTTTATGCTTGGATATGAAAGACATCAATGATTTGTATAGTTTCATGTTCATCTCAGTGTATTTATCAATGAACAGTCCTAAGTCGTTACCATTTTTATATCTATTGCTTCAGGCTGAGGATGCTCCTAATTCTTCACCATCCATTTTTTCAGTGCAGAAGAGTTACCTTGAAAAATTAATCAAAGAAAGCGAAAGTCAGCCTAAATCATATGCATAAAAAAGGCTGGTACGAGACCAGCCAAAAGGGTAATGATTCTTTCTATTACAGTTCTTCAAGCTCTTTTGTTTGATGCGAATCAGCCAAGTATGAATAAATCACTGGCAATACAAACAAGGTGAAGAAAGTACCAATCAACATACCTGCCACCAATATCAAACCAATACTGTTACGCGCGGCAGCGCCTGCACCACTCACTAGCACTAATGGGAAGTGACCTAATACGGTTGCGGCAGTTGTCATCAAAATTGGACGTAAACGTACGCTTGCTGCTTCGATAACGGCTTGAGTTTTATCTTTACCTTCAAGCTGTAAGTGTTTGGCAAACTCCACAATCAAAATACCGTTTTTAGCAACAAGACCAACAAGAGTAATTAAGCCAATTTGTGAGTAAATATTGATAGTGGTGAAGTTAGTAAATGATAACAACAATGCACCAGATAATGCCAGAGGTACAGAGCCAAGCAATACCACCAAAGGATCGCGGAAGCTATTAAATTGTATGGCCAGTACAAAGAATACAAATACTAATGCAATGCCTAAAACACTGACTAAAGTGTTACCTTCTTTACGTAACTGACGTGATTCGCCCATATAGTCAATGCTATAACCCATCGGCAGAATATTTGCTGCCGCTTGCTCAAGTGAGGTTAAGGCCTGATCTTTAGTCACACCCGGCACAATACCTCCGTAAATTCTAAATGAATTACGTTGACCGAATTTCGATAACGCTCTAGGTGCCGCTTGAGTACCCACAGTAGCAATACTGGATAACGAGAATTGCTTACCGTTAGGGGCGGTGAGTTGCAGCTGCATAATGGCTTGCTGATCTTTACGGAACTCATCTGGCACCTGAGCAATCACTTTATAAGCTTTACCGTCTAGGTTAAAGCGATTGACATAGTTATCAGAAAGCAAGAAAGACAACTGCTGGTTAACATCACTAATCGTCATACCCAAGTCAGCAATTTTTGACTTGTTAAACTCAAATTTGATTTGCGGTAAATCCACTTTCAAATCGGTATCGGCAAACATGAAGTTACCCGACTGGAAAGCTGCATAAACCAATTGTTGTGCAATGCCTGACATATTGGCTTGTGGATCAGACGACGTCACAATCAGCTCCACATCAAATTGACCAGAAGTTGGTAGTGATGATGGTAAGTTGGGTAAGGCATTTACTTCAGGGAACTGGCTGATCACGCCATACACTTGTCCACGAAGTTCTTGAATGCTTTGCTCACGTTTATCAACAGGTTCAAACAGCAAGCCACCAAAGCCTGTCGTTTGCATAGCAACGTGCCACATATCTTTGGTATTTGGCAGTTGCAAACCAGCTTCGACAATTTGACCAATCTGCTGACTGGTGAAATCTACGGTTGATTCAGGTGGCGCTATTACATACATCTGAACTTGAGACTGATCTTCTACAGGAGCAAGCTCAGACTTTGAGAACATGAATAATGGCACAATCAGCAAAGTGAAGAATATTGCCACAGCAATCACTTGTGGGCGGTAATTAAACACATTGCTTAAAAAGGCTGAATAGGCTTTTTCAAGGCTTGAAAACTTACCATTGATGAATTGGGTAATTTTGCCTTCTTTACCACCTTCAGGTGATACATAAGCACTCATAATTGGCGATAGCGTTAGCGCTACCACACCAGACATAAGTACTGCCGTAGCTAAGGTAAATACGAACTCTTTAAACAATACACCTGTTAAGCCAGATAAGAAGCCAATTGGCGCATAAACGGCAGCAAGGGTTATCGTCATACCTATGATTGGCGTAAATAATTGTCGAGAGCTGAGTAACGCGGCTCTAGGTCCACTCATGCCTTTACGCATGTGCCTTGCCACGTTTTCAACTACAACGATGGCATCATCAACCACCAAACCTACAGATAGCACGATTGCCAATAGAGTTAATAAGTTTAATGAGAATCCCATTAACGTCATTGCGGCGACTGCACCAAGAATAGAGATTGGAATCGTTATCAAAGGTACTAATGCGGTGCGGAATGAGCCCATCATTAATAAGATAACAATACCAACCAATAATACGGTTTCGATTAGAGTTGAGAATACTTCTTTAATCGAATCACGCATATATTCGGTAGCATCATAAGCCATCTTGATTTGCAGATCTTTTGGCAGACGCTGGTTTAACTCTGCAATCTTTTTATAAAGTTCGTCACCAATGGCAATTTCGTTAGCGCCGGGTTGTGCATAAACCGAAATGTAGGCTGAGTTTTGGCCACTCAAACCAGAGACTTCGTTACCTTGTTCTGCGCCAAGTTCAACTTTAGCCACATCACTGAGTTTGACACTACGACCGTCCATTTCTTTGATCACGATATTTTCGAAATGGGATGCATCTTCAAGCAGAGTGTTAGCTACAATATCAATGCGCTGATTATGAGTTTTGGTGCTGCCAAATGTGGCGGCAACGTTATTGCTCATCAATGCTTGTTGAATGTCGTTGGCACTAACATTCATCATCGACATCTTGATTGGGTTTAACCAAATGCGCATAGAAGGTGAGCGACTACCGACTAAGCCAACTTTTTGCACGCCGGGAAGCGAATTAAATAGCGGGTTAACTTGTCTAGTCAGGTAGTCACTCAAATCAGCAATGTTGAACTCTTTGGTATCGGCATACAGATAGAAAGAGGCAAACGGTCTATCTGCTCGAACGACATCAATGCTTGGATCTTGCGTTCCACGAGGTAACTCAAAACGGATTTGACTCAAGCGAGTGTTTAATTCAGCCAAGGCTTTAGTGCTGTCGGCATTCAATTCAAGTTGAACGCTTACTGAACTTACGCCAGCGGTTGAATTAGAGTTAATGTAATCCACACCAGTAATGGTTGCGGCGGCCTTTTCGATAGGATCGGTAACAAATCCTTGAATTTCTTCGGCCGAAGCACCAACATAAACCGTGGTGATATTTAATGCGGTATTCTCAATTTGAGGATACTGAAGTATGGGCAATTTCAGCGCGGAAATTGTGCCAATGATCACTAAGGTCAAAGACAAAATAATCGCTAAAATTGGCCGTGTCACAAACATATCTGTGAAACGGGCTTTATAAGAAGTAGCGGACATTACTAACCCTTATTATTTTGTAGCTTGAGCATCAGCTTGTTTAATACTCACAAGCTGATTTGGGTAGAGCTTAAAGGCGCCAGAAGATACAACCTGTTCGCCCACTTTTAGGCCACTTGATACATAGCTAAACTCGCTATCATCTTGGAATACGCTCACATCACGACGCTGCGCACGATAAGTGCCTTCTTTTTCAGGTACGAGCACATAAACAAAGCGTGAAGATTGTTGACGAAGTACCGCATGTTTTGGCAGCTTAATCTTCGGCTTACTTTGGCCTTGTTGTAGTTTCACCTCAACAAAGGTGCCGGGGCTTAAATTCATGTCTGCTGTTTTTTGCAATTCGGCACGATACTTAACACCGCGGGTTTGAGCGTTAACCACAGGCTCTTTGGCAATGATGTTGGCAAACTCGGTTTTAGGATGATTTTCAATAACCATTTCAACCTTATCGCCACTTAAGCGTTGTGATTGAACTTGAGATAAATCGAAATCTACCCATAGAAGTGGTTGCTCAGTAACAAGGTTGGCCACTTGTGAGTTAGGTGCAAGGTATTCACCAACGGATAAGGTGTGCAGGCCAACTATGCCATCAAATGGTGCGTAGATGGTTTTTTTACTAATAATAGCTTGAATACGAGCGACCTCAGCTTGATTAATTTGAGCATCGGCTTGTGCTTGATCTAACGCTGCGTCAGAAGCCAGTTTTTTTCTGTGCAACTCTTTAGCACGAGCAAGCTCATTATTAGCAAGGGTTGATCTTGCTTTTGCTGTTTTTAACTGAGCCAGTTCTTCACTGATATCTACTTGCAGTAACTTTTGCCCTTTTTTGACAACAGAGCCACTTTGCAAATCTAAATAAGTGATTTTTCCAGCGAAGTTATTGGTGAGCATTAAAGATTCAGGGGCAACAATTTCAGCTGGAACTGTTACACGCTCTTTGTAATCGGAATAATCGACAGTTACCGCGTTGATAGGCGATGGAAACTCAGGTTGTGTCTGCGCCATTGCCGTTTTAATTTCGGATGATTTATAGTGATAAAGACCATAACCAATGCTGGCGATGGCAATAAAAGTCAGGCTCCAGTTAAGGAGTGGCTTTTTCTTTGTCATGTTAATTTTCCTAATGTTTTATCTATATCCAAGAGCTTCTAGCTCTAGTTTTGTTTGTTCTATGGCTTCTGGTGTCAGTGGATCTTTCCAAGGATGAGCATTGATGAAATGTGTCATGGCTACAATGCTGTTGTTCTCAACATTGGTTGCGGCTACACATTCGGCTCTCGGTAAGTGCTGCGAAACGACATCTATATGATTCTTGATTTGCTTAAATCCTATCGACATAGCCCAGTGTCCAACACTGAGTTCATATATGGCATTTAGATCTTTGCCTAAAAACTCACCTGAGTTGAAGCAGTCAACATTTTTTTGTCTGCAAAGTTCACTCATCTTATTTTCAAGCTCTAAAATGCGTGCTTTCCACATAGGAGAGCAACGGCGGATCACTGCTTCGCTTTTCGATAAAATGTCTAAATCCAAATCAAAGCTATATTTTTGTGACTTGTTCGGATCAAGCAAAATGAAGGCGATCAGCTTTTGTGGCATGGTGAGCGAAGTATCAAAAATTCTTTTAAATAATTGATAGAAATGCTCATCTTTTTCACAAGCTAGTGCGATGATCATGTCTTCTTTTGTCTGTACACATTTATATAGTGAACCAACAGATAATCCTGCCTGCTTCGCAATAGCGGTCATTTTAAAGTCCATCAATGAAGAGGACTCAATGACCTGAGCGGCAGCATCAAGGATCATTTGCTGTTGCTGCTCAACGGTAAATCTAGGTGCTGGACACATAGTCTGACTCGTATTCGAATTATATTCGAACGCGATTTTATGCTTGAGAATTGTTTTTTTCAACTGTTAATTCAGCACTGTTTAATCTTTATTTTTTAAAACAATGTGAGATTTTTATTAAATCTTATTCATTTTGCTCATGTATTAGGAAGGAATAGTGATGTGTTTAACCAACAAACAATTTTCGAACCAATCCTAAGTTTTTGTTTGTTATATTTATTCTTAAGTTTTCTTGTCTGATACAAAAGTTTTAGGAATTCAAGCATTCTTAAGCGTTTCTGTGTATCCCTTTGCGCTGGTTCAGTGAGGATTTATTATGCTTTTATTGTTCGATTAATGGTGAATTTATGGCTGTAGGTCAATCTTTAGCGTCTGATATCGCTGCAAAAGCGACCTTGATTTATGATGGCATTCAAAGCCATCCCCTTGATATCGGAACTGATTTTTTCAGAGAGATGAGGATGGGGGCAAATTGTTACCAATTAAAATTCAATGGCAGTCGTATTCCTTTGTCTGTTATTCCGGATAGAGATGAGCAGGGCTGTTGCCCTTTTAAAAGGTATTTTAAAAGAGATGAACTTAGGGTTTCACAAAAGATAACTAAGGCATTTTGTAACATTCAGCATGAAAAAGAGTTAGAACAACTTCGAGCTACATTAGATTTAAGGCAATCAGAGCCTGAGGTAAAATCCGAAACAAACGCAAAAAAAACTCTATTTCTATGATGTCGAACGTAAGTGTTTACAGCAGCTAGCTTGTTCTGTAGCAAAAGATATTCATGAGCCAGATGAGCGGCAAAGAGTGTTTAGGGAAGAAAGCGTTTTGCTTCTGGTAAGATATGAAACAGAAGCAAATAAGGAAGTCTTCGACCGATTAAGAAGAGCTAATAATTACAGGATTACGAAAAAAGCCGAGCACCCACGAGCTGGAGGAAAGCAAGCTGACTTTTTTGGTCGAGTCGCTGCTGAAGTTTGTCCCCCTAGAAGAGTCCATTCCGCGCAGAGTAAACGAACTTACTCAACTCAAGTCCAAAATAAAGGCAATTATACTCAGTTTTATACAGCCCCCATTTCAAGCCCCAAAATAACAAGTACTTTTTTACATCCAAAGTATCCTCAGGGTGGCTTTGATAGAAGGACTTGGAATACGGCTTCGCTGCCGCACTATAGACAAATTAATATGCATCGACCTGCCACATCGCAATGGGGTAACCAAGCTTTTTTTCAATACCAAATCAATAATGGGAAAACCAGACAACGTGTTAAAAATGAATCTCTTGTTTGATCTTTTATCAAAAGCAATTTGAATTTTTATGTTCTAAGTCCAGAGCGGCTTTGGAATAAATATCTAAATTAATTTGATTAATTGCCCTAAATATCATTTGTTTTTTATATTTTTTTTTCGATAGAGTGGATGCGTTAACTACAGCCTCTGGGTAAAGATACTGAAAAAATAAATAATTATTCTAAATAAGGTTGACAGCGATGTCGTAAGTGTTTAATTATATGATTAATTAAGTTAAAGATATTTTTTGAACTCTATGAAATTTGCATTTTTACTCTCACTGAACCTCTTACTCCTATTTAAAAGTAGGCGCGGGATGCTTGGTTAATTTCATTTGAGACCAGAAAACCCGCCTACAAAGTGCGGGTTTTTTTATGTGCATTACAAAATCACTAAAACTGGAGGAACCATGAACAATCAAGTGATCGTTTTTGACACCACATTAAGGGACGGTGAACAAGCTTTGGCGTCCAGTCTTTCAGTGCATGAAAAATTACAAATTGCACTGTCGATTGAGCAGCTGGGTGTTGATGTGATGGAAGTTGGCTTTCCAGTATCTTCACCCGGTGATTTTGAGTCGGTTCAAACCATTGCTCGAACAGTGAAAAATTCAAGAGTTTGTGCCTTAGCTAGGGCGGTTGAAGCAGACATTCAAGCTTGTGCAGACTCATTGAAAGTGGCTGATCAGTTCCGTATTCATACTTTCATTTCTACTTCGGATATTCACGTGTTGCAAAAATTGAGGCGTGAGTTCTCCGATGTTGAGCAAATGGCGATAAATGCAGTGAAATTTGCTCGTCGATTCACTGATGACGTTGAGTTTTCTTGTGAAGATGCTGGTCGTACTTCAATCGATAACCTATGTCGCATGGTCGAAAGTGCCATTAACGCAGGTGCTACCACAGTAAATATTCCCGATACAGTCGGTTACACCTTGCCTAACGAATTTAGCAGCATTGTTGAGCAGTTACTCAACCGAGTTCCCAACATCGACAAAGCCATAATTTCAGTACATTGCCATAATGACTTAGGTATGGCGGTCGCGAACTCAATGTCTGCAATAGAAGCTGGAGCAAGACAGGTCGAATGTACCATTAATGGCATCGGTGAACGTGCAGGAAACTGTTCATTAGAAGAAATTGCCATGATCCTCCAAACCCGTCAAAAAATGTTGGGTTTGCATACCAATATTAATCATAAAGAGATCGCTAAAACATCAAAGCTTGTCAGTGAGCTATGCAATATGCCCGTGCAGCCAAACAAGGCGATTGTGGGGAGTAACGCATTCAGTCACTCATCGGGTATACATCAAGATGGCATGTTAAAGGCCAGCAATACCTACGAAATTATGACGCCTGAAAGTGTTGGGATTTGTAAGACCAAATTGAACCTAACTTCTAGAAGTGGTCGTCATGTTATTAAACATAGAATGGAGAGCCTAGGATATAACGACACAGACTTTGACCTAGACAAGTTATACCAAGATTTTTTGGCTTTAGCGGATAAAAAAGGGCAAGTATTTGACGATGATTTAGAAGCCTTAATATTTAATATTAATCAACAATCGAACTCTGCTTTTTACCGACTGAATACCCTTAATGTTCAATGTGGTACAGGCCGTTTTGCTACGGCCAGTATTGACATAGCTATAGGTAATGAAAGCCAAATCAGTTCAGCGACAGGAAACGGGCCTGTAGATGCATTAATCAAGGCGGTTAAAGACGCTGTTGGCATTGAATTCAAAGTTGAAGACTACAAAATTTCCAATAAAGGTTCGGGTGGCGATGGCTTAGGAAAAGCTGCACTTGAAATCGTATGGGGTGATCGTCGCTTCCATGGCTATGGTATCGAAACGGATGTTGTAAAAGCTTCTGCACTCGCTTTGGTGGACGCCTTAAATAGTATTCACCTATCACGAACGGTGACTCAATTAAAAATCAATCAGCAGCAATTAAATAAGGATTTGGCATGTTACGTGTAGCGGTATTGGCTGGGGACGGAATTGGCCCAGAAGTGATGGAACAAGCGATAAAAGTATTAGATACCGTATCGCAACAATATGATTTTGAAATTAATTATGAACACCATGATGTGGGCGGTTGCGCTATAGATAATCACGGTGTTGCATTGCCTGAATCTACATTGAAAGGTTGTGAGCAAGCTGATGCTATTTTATTCGGTTCAGTAGGAGGTGAGAAATGGTCAAGCTTACCGCCTGCTCAGCAACCAGAGCGTGCTTCGTTACTTGGATTAAGAGGTCACTTTGGTCTGTTTTGTAACATGCGCCCAGCACAATTGCAGTTGTCTTTGTCGCAGTTATCTCCACTTCGAGCTGACATATCATCATCAGGTTTTGATATTTTGGTGATGCGAGAACTCACTGGTGGCATTTACTTTGGCGAACCGAAAGGTCGTCGTGATCAGGATACAGCACAAGAAACTGCTTTCGACACCATGATTTATTCTCGATCTGAAATCGAACGCATTACTCGTCTTGCTTTTGAAGCCGCACAAAAACGTAATCATAAAGTGACGTCAGTCGATAAAGCCAATGTTCTGGCATCTTCGCAATTATGGCGTGAAGTTGTCATCGAGATTGCGAAAGACTATCCAGATGTAGAGTTGGAGCATATGTATATCGACAACGCTGCAATGCAACTTGTACGAGCGCCGAATCAATTTGATGTGATTTTATGTTCTAACTTATTTGGTGATATTTTGTCTGACATCTGCGCCATGATCACTGGGTCTATGGGGCTTTTACCGTCGGCCAGTTTGAATGAGTCTGGGTTTGGCATGTATGAGCCCGCTGGTGGTTCGGCACCTGATATAGCTGGAAAGGGCATTGCTAATCCTATTGCTCAAATTTTATCAGCATCATTAATGCTACGTTTTAGCCTTAATCAACCACAGGCCGCTGATGCTATCGAACAAGCTGTATCGGCTGTTTTAGAACAAGGATTCTTTACTCGTGATTTAGTGTCTGATCCAAGTCAGAACCAAGCTTTATCAACCGCTGAAATGGGTGAAAAAATTTGTCAGCATATTCTTCAATATGGGTCAGCAGCTAAAGGAGGGCAGTGAAATGGCATTGACACTTTATGACAAGTTATGGCAACGAAATCTAGTAGAACAGCAAGATGGGGAAACTCCACTTATTTATGTCAATCGACACTTGATCCACGAGGTGACGTCTCCGCAAGCTTTTGCAGGGCTTCGTTTTCATGGTCGGCAGCTACGCCATCCGGAACGTACTTTCGCCACGATGGATCACAACATTTCTACTCGCTCTATTGCCATTGATGCAGCAGGTAAGAGTGCTGCGAATCAGCTGGCCACGCTAGAAAAAAACTGCGCCGAATTTGGTGTGACCTTATTTGGTATGGGCCATAAGAATCAAGGAATTGTCCATGTTATTGGGCCAGAACTTGGGTTAACTTTACCGGGAACAGTTATCGTTTGTGGTGACTCCCATACCGCTACTCATGGAGCATTTGGTGCATTAGCCTTTGGTATAGGTACTTCTGAAGTTGAGCACGTATTTGCTACTCAAACACTAAGGCAAAACAAAGCTAAATCGATGAAAATTCAGATCAATGGCAAAGTCGGTGATGGGATCAGCGCCAAAGATATTATTCTAGCCATTATTGGTAAAACCGGCTCCGCGGGTGCCGCTGGGCATATAGTGGAATATTGCGGTGAGGCAATAGAAGCGTTGAGCATGGAGCAGCGCATGACCATCTGCAATATGAGTATTGAGTTCGGAGCTAAAGCGGGGTTAGTTGCGCCAGATGAAATCACCTTTACTTACCTTGAGGGACGAGATTATAGCCCTAAAGGCAAGTTGTGGGATCAAGCCATAGCTGATTGGAAAACGCTAAAAACCGACCCAGATGCTGAGTTTGATAGAGTGCTCATTATGGAGGCTGCTGAGATCAAACCTCAAGTCACTTGGGGAACGTCTCTTGATCAAGTTGTTGCGATTGATGGGAATGTACCACACCCAGATTCTTATGATGATGCCGTTGAAAAAGATTCCTGTGCCAAGGCATTGCAATACATGGGGTTAACTGCTGGTACCAAAATATCAGATATAAACATATCTCATGTATTTATCGGTTCATGTACTAATTCTCGTATTGAAGATCTTCGTGCTGCCGCTAACACCATACAAGGTCAGCAAGTTTCAAAGGATGTGACAGCCATAGTCGTTCCCGGATCTTACCGCGTAAAAGAACAAGCTGAAAAAGAAGGGTTGGACGAAATCTTCATTGAAGCTGGATTTGAGTGGCGTTTACCCGGTTGCTCCATGTGTTTAGCGATGAATGATGATGTATTAAAAGAGGGAGAACGTTGCGCTTCAACCAGTAATCGTAACTTTGAAGGTCGGCAAGGTAGGGGCAGCCGTACTCATATTGTTAGCCCAGAACTGGCAGCTGCGGCTGCAATTGCGGGACGATTGATTGAACCGGCATTGCTTAACTAACCTGAGCTCTGCATAAGCAAACCTCTACAGCACAGCTACTTATGCGTATTTCTTCGTTAGAACAGCCTGAAATAGGCTGGCTATTACGAACTGTTCTGCCTTGAACTACACAAAATTAGCCGCACTGTAGATTGAATTTATATTTTATTTGTAAAATCAAAACAGTACTGATTTCTTTATACAGAGCTCAGGTTAACTAGAAGGAGCTGACATGAAAAAGTTTATTACTCAAACTGGAAAGTTATTACCATTGGATCAAGCCAATATCGATACAGACCAAATCATCCCTAAGCAGTTTCTGCAAAAAACAGAAAGGGTGGGCTTTGCACAGCATTTATTTCATGATTGGCGTTATTTAGATGATCACGGCAATATTCCTAATCCAGAATTTGTGCTCAATCAACCAGAATATAAAGGCGCAAGCGTTCTATTGGCGAGAGAAAATTTCGGCTGTGGTTCTAGCCGAGAACACGCTCCTTGGGCACTACAAGAATACGGTTTTAAAGTGATCATAGCCCCAAGTTTTGCCGATATCTTTTACGGTAATTGTATCAACATCGGTGTGCTCCCGATTATTTTGACTGATGCTCAGGTCAATGAACTTTTTTTGTTCGCTGAAAAAAATGTATTGACGATAGACGTTAACCTCGAGAATAAAATTATACAGGTAAACGACAAGGCATTCAGTTTCGATATTAAAGAAGTGCATCAAAAATCGTTACTTAAAGGTGTTGATAGTATTGGTAAGTCACTACACAGATTAGATCAAATTCAAGCTTTTGAGCAAACAATGCCAGCTTGGTTGTAATTTTCATTTTAAGTGCCTGATTAACCCAATTGGGCATTGCTCTCAATCTCTCCTTATTTTATCCAAGTTTTAATAATTCTCTTGAATTTGTTCAAAGGTTAACTAAAAGTAATTAAAGCTTAACTTGTTTTAAGTTTTTGATTTGTAATGTTTTAATTTTATGGTGTTGAGTTGCTCTGTGAGTTTCGGCATGAGTACACTTTATATTTTTGAAAATGTTGCTGTAATTAAATGACGTTAAATTGTTATTAGAGTTTTATTATGAGTATTAGTACTACAGATATCAGAGCAACTGATCAAGTTGTTAAAGAACAGAGCGAATTGATTGCAATGGAAACTCTTCCGTCTATGTCAAATACTACAGATATTCTTTTTATCAGTTGGGGAGGGACAACACATAAAGTTTCAATCAAAGTAGATGCTACAGTAGCTGAAGCGGTTTCGGAATTTTTAAAGGTGTTTGAAACAGATAGTCAAAAATACGAGTTATATTGCCGACCTTTTCAAAATGATCGAGACAAAGAAAGGAAAATGGAGTCACTTAATGATTTACCAATGATGAGCGTTGTTTATAACCTCCCCAAATTTTCAAAAATGCTTCCTGTTATAAGGTTTTTTCTTTACCCGAGAAGTGCTTGAGTGGATTAGAAAGCTAAGCAATTCATTTTTACTCGAAGTGAGTGTTGGTGAAACTTGCACCATGTGGTGATTATGTTACATTGCTAATAACCATCGAATAATCATATAAATAAATCATGGATGAAAAAATTTCTGCTTTTAGAGAGAGTTACCGCTCAAATATGAGCGCTCATTATCACCCTCACTTTCACTTCTTTTTTGTTTTTTCTGTAGGTCTAGTCGTTATTCTATTTTCTGTTTTGGAAATAAAAAAGGTAGAAGTGCTTGAGTGGCTAACAATACCTATTACGTTAATTTGCGTAAATTTTGCTGAGTATGCTGCTCACCGATGGCTAGGGCATCGACGAACTACAATAGGTCGTTTTTTCTACCAAAGACATACTGGTGACCATCACCATTTTTTTGATGAAAATCACATGAGTTGGGAAACATTGAAGGATTGGAGAGTGGTGTTATTTCCTTTATACCTAATTTTAGCTTTTATCCTTGGTATCGCTTTACCTGTCGGCAGTGCTTTATATTATTACGTTTCACCCAATTCAGCTTATTTGATGGTATGCAGTGCAATATTTGGGTATTTGCTGTATGAAGCTTTACATCTCAGTTTTCATGTCCCTGATGACTCTTACTTAAAAAAAATCCCTTTCTGGTGGCGATTAAAGCGACTTCATGTATTGCATCATGATCAAAAACTTATGGTAAAAAAGAATTTTAATATCACATACCCTTTGTTCGATTGGCTACTGAGGACTTTGGTTTTTGATAAAAAAGGAAATAGTTAATTATAACCTTTAAAATAGAAGCTTTATGGAGATGCCTTATATCTATATAAGGCAATAAAAGTCATACTTAATTGACTTTTTCATTCAGGAAAACTTATTTGCCCCAAAGCTTGCCAGCCTATCATATCGCTGTAATCTTTTATGGAATTATCAAATCTCTAAAAATTGTAGTAAAGATTGTCAAGTTGTCAGACGCCGAGGCAAGCTTTACGTAATATGTAAAAGCAACCCTCGTTTAAAAGCTCGTCAAGGTTCAGCAAAAAAAATCTAAATCGAGATTTGATACTGATAAATATCCTATTTGTTCACTTAATGTGGCGCCCAAAATTACTTCAACACAACATTAAAATTTAGATGTGTTGGAGATGTAATTCATAAAGAAATTACAAACAGAGTAACCATATATTCATATAAAAAAGAGATGATCTTCCTGTTTGTTATGTTGTAACATACGCTTTGTTTTTTTGATTAGGTTTATAGAGCATTATTTTCCTCTGATAAATGCAGTATCAGAGAACTTTTTTAAATTAGCGCCATGGAGTATAAATTGTTAACAAAATCACGCTTGGCTATTTGCATTAGCTTAGGGCTTTTTTCGCCACTTACACTTGCTCAGTCTGTTACTGAGGTTGAAACTCAAGATGTAAAACAGGAGTTAAAGAAAAAGAAAGAGTCTGCAATAGAAAGGATCTCCGTTACGGGTCACAGGATGAATCGAGCTGAAACCTCTCCATTACCAGTGCTAACGTTATCGGAAGATGAATTAGTACATCGTCGTCAAGGTGGTTTAGGTGAAACGCTTGCGGGATTGCCAGGGATTCACATGGATAATTTTGGTGGTGGTTCCTCTCGCCCTGTTGTTAGAGGACAAACGGTTCCACGTATTGAAATCTTATCTAATGGTGCCAATGTTTATGATGCGTCGGCAATTTCGCCAGATCATGCTATTACTACAGACCCACTATTGCTTGAAGCGATTGAAGTAC
This sequence comes from Parashewanella curva, assembly GCF_003675895.1. Lineage (GTDB taxonomy): Bacteria > Pseudomonadota > Gammaproteobacteria > Enterobacterales > Shewanellaceae > Parashewanella > Parashewanella curva. The sequence continues at coordinate 104,356 of NZ_ML014753.1, read as the reverse complement.
AACGCGGTCCAGCAGCGATACGCTATGGTGGAAATGCCGTAAACGGTGCAATTAACTTAATTGATAACAAAGTGCCTACCAAGTTACCTGACAATAATTTTTCTGGTGCTGGCGAGGCAAGACTGGGTACTGGTGACAACGAAAAAACAGTAGTCGGCAAAGTAACGGGTGGCATTGGAGATTTTGCTGTTCATGTTGAAGGCTCTAACCATAAGAGTAAAGACTATAAAGTGCCCTCTAAGTTTGGCAACGACAAGCTAAAAGATTCATTTGCTGAAGGTTCTAGTGCCGCAATTGGGGCGTCTTGGATCACCGATAGTGGTTATATTGGTGCAGCCTATACTAAACAACAAAATAAGTATGGACTTCCTGGTCATACTCACTCTAATGCTTCTTGTCATACTCATAGTAGCGACTTGCATTGTGTACCTCATGATAGTTTCAAAGACCCATTTGCTGAAGGTGCCAATGATGCTGACACTGCTTTTATTCAATTAAAAAATGAACGTATTGATGTTCGTGGTGATTATCAAGACTTGATCCCAATTATTGAGCACACTCGAATTCGATTATCACATACAAATTATGCCCATGATGAAATTGATGGGAATACCGAATTCAGTGGTTTTACCAACAAAGTGTATGATGCGCGCCTTGAATTTGCTCATGAATCATTGTGGGGCTTTGAAGGCTTATTTGGTCTTCAGTATACCGATGGAGTTGCAACTGGCATTAACAACTCAACTCGCCATAAAGGTAAGAAGCCTTTTGAATTAGAAACTCAAAGCCAATCAATTTTTTGGAATGAGAATCGTAATTTTGGCCCAGTAGAAGTAAATTTAGGTGTCCGTAAAGAATGGGTTCAGTCAAATGTTAAAAAAATAGATACAGAGGTGTTATTAAGAGAATATCGAGGTTTTTCTCAACGCACAATTGATTTTCTAAAGCAGTCCTTTGGTCCTGATTTTGATGATGTTTTTGGCAATGAATTTTTCGACGGTGCCTATCCAACAATCAAACACGCCCCTTTATCGGCTTCATTAGGCTTTGCGTTTGATTTAAATGATGATCACTCTCTTGGGTTGGCTTTTTCTCACAGTCAAAGAGCACCGACAATTCGCGAAAATTACGCATCTGGTAACAATCTTGCGACCAATAGTTATGAGATAGGGTTAGCAGTTGTACATTTAGCAAGGCGTGATACAGACAAGTTCCCAGCGCTAAGAAAAGACGTACTAGAAACCACAAAATCCATTGACTTTACCATTGCTAAGAATACGGGCAAATTTCAATTTGAATTTAACGCTTATTATCAAGATGTTGATGATTATATTTATGTTAAATTAATTGAAGAAGAAAGAGTAAATGATAAGCCACATCGCTTTTTCGCTTACACTACGGCTGATGCAAGTTTTTTTGGTATTGATGCTCAAATGAGCTATGACTTTAGTGATGATTTAACTGTAACTATTTTTGGTGATTACATAAAATCAAAACTGAAAGGTGGAACGGATAAATTGCCAAGGATCTCACCAGCAAGGCTTGGTGCTCGCTATATCTATACCTACAATGATTGGATGGTTAACTACGAGCTAGTACATACCTTTACTCAAAATGATCATGCTTCGTATGAAACGCGTACTTCTGGTTACAACATGATGAATGCGACTGTGTCGTATAAGCTTGATGTTGGTAATGATAACCCGCTTGAAGTATATCTTCGTGGAACAAACTTAACGAATGAATTAGCGTTTGCACACACTTCATTTGTGAAAACCCAATCACCATTGAGAGGACGAAATGTCGTATTAGGTATTCGTCACGAGTTTTAAACTATGAATTAGAGTAGCTCAATATATCAATTCAAGCCTCGATAATGTGATTGTACTTATCTTAGGGCGTGTGGATCTTTCGTGATTGTTTTTGCAGCGATAAATTGGTTATCTTATGCAAGGCGGAGTTTGTGAATTGTGGTTGCCCCACATAAACAAACGATAACGCAGCAGAAGTGACCAATTTACTCTGTCTTCGATGCTTTTGAGCACTTCCTGTTCGGTGTTGTGACCCGCTTACTTAGATGACTAAGCTTCACTGCTCACTCCTTGAACAGAAAAGTGCTCAAATAGCACAAAATTTAATCCTGAAAGATCAACACGCCCTAGTAGGTTTGGTCTTAAATTTGTGTTGCTATGATAGAGATAATTAGAAGCTAGTTTAATGGCTCTGTCCATTGATGAATCCGTTTTGAACGAAGGCTGACTTGGCTTTGCTCCAAAACAAGTTGTGTTCAATAAAATTTAAGGAGAGGGGATGGAGCAAAAAATTGAAACAGAGCGTATTTCATTGATCCCACCATCAATGGACTTAGTTGAAGATGTTCACGCTGCTATTGTAGAAAGTCAGAAGGAACTTTCAGAATTTTCACCTTGGGTTCAAAATGTTATAGCAGAACCAGAGAGTAGCATGCACGAAGCAATAGCAAACTTTCACTCACTTTCCAACGAATTACGTTATTTTATTGCTGATAAACAAAGCAAGAAAATCATTGGAGCCGTAGGCTTAACCATTCGAGATAAAAGTGTTCCCTTTTTCGAAATTGGTTATTGGTTAAGAACCTCTGAAACAGGAAAAGAACTAATGACTGAAGCGGTATTCGCTTTGGAAAATCATGCTTTCACAAACCTGAAAGCTCGTAGGCTTGAAATACGTACAGCAGAGACAAATCTAAAAAGTCGTTCTGTCGCAGAAAGATGTAACTATCAGTTTGAGGATGTACTTAATGATGACACTTGTTCTCCCTCTGGAGAGCGTTCGAACACAGTCGTTTATAGAAAATGCAAATAAACAAGTGCAAGTCACGTTTCCGTCCAGAATCAACATATCCTTATTATCATTGGAAAAATATTACCTTTTAATTATTTCTGGTTAAAGTTGCTAGATGATGTTTTAAAAACATAGTTAAATGCGTTTATAGCACCATTAAGGCTGTAATTGTTCGTGCTTTTGTCTTGCTCTACAACACTGATATCTAAAGAGGGGTAATTGAATCGAGTACCTACTGATAGCATGGTATAAAAACTGCTTTTAAATCAAGCGGTTGTAAATAACCAATGACTTTTACCATCGCAAGTTGCGGAAGAGCCTGTTTCAGCGCTTTGCGACTTCGTACCTGTGAATATTTTAATAGTAACATTATCCCATTGCCGGCAAGGCGTTGGATTACTGTACATAAAAAAAGTTTGCCCTATATCATTTATTCCATAGGAAAAGGTTCTGCTAGACGTATTCTCAGGAACAGTAGAAGCGATTCTTGAATTTCCATTGACCGTTACAAACCAATCTCCAAAGTGAGTAGTCGTTGCAGCTAAAGTTGGTGAGCTTAATGCTACAAGTAGAAATAACGTTTTCATAATTACTCCTTCGGGCACTTCAGGCTCAGACTTTTTAACCTCTGCTTTTATTTTTTGGTCAGCCATTGAGAATGGCTAGGTTATTTGAAAAAACGGTAAATAATAAACAGGGTAACTCTTACTTAATAGGAAGTTAGACCCTTTTAAAAAAATATGCTGGTTGCTCAACGAGCTGTGCTCCATGCTTTTGGTTATATCTTCTGGCCGCAGCGTCACCTAATTGCGCTCCTAACACTAACCCAACTGGTCCAAGTGCTAAGGTTCCAGCCGTCGCGCTGATACTGGCCAGTGCTAATTCGGATATTTTATGGCCGTCGGTAGGCATCGGTTTAAGCGTTCGTTGGTATATTGTATTGGGTAGTAAGCGTTGAAGATTTGTGTACTCTTGTTTAGCTAGCTCCAGTGAAATATCATCATGCCAATCATTTTGGTAGGCCGTATTCACGTATTGAGCATTGCAAACGAATTTTTTTGACGGGTCGTAAGTTCTTATACATTTTGGTTTGTTATCTTTCCCTGTAAAAAAGACGCCATATATATGTGGTGCAGAAGTGTTGCACTTGATTTCATACCTTGCCCAAGGGTTGGTGTTTTGGTTTAGAGTTTTCACCGCATCTGTGATTTTGTCAGCATCAGGAATACCATAAAATAAATATTCCAGTTCATCGCAAGTCACATGTGAGGTGTATTTTTTGGTTGAGTCAAAGTCATAATTTTGAGTGTATAACTCAAGCATTTCCCGATAAGTTCTCTGTTTGAGTTGTGAGTCAAAAGCTTGGTGCTCTCTACAAAAAATTTGCCTCAAGCACTGTTCTTGCTCGGGAAGTCTGTGGAAGCTATAGGCTTTGGTTTGAGGGCTAGAATCGCTAATTTGGTATTTTGTACGCCCAATGACAAGATAGAAGTTATAACCGTGTTCATCTGATTTCATATCTTTTTCGATATAAGCAGCAGACCCTTTTAGGTAAAATTTATTGAGCCTTTCCATCGCTTTATCGCTTACCTCTACATCATCGGCGTGTAATAGCGCATGGAACTGAGTTAATGCATCATCCATATTGATGCCAAATAACCAGTTTACAGCTCTTGTTGTCCAACGGTTATTGATTGACTTAGGGGTGAACACCTCACTTCCATTCATTGTGGTAAAGTCATCAGCTGAGATACTTCGTTCAAGCCTAAAACCAAGTAAACTTCCTGATATTTGTATGGAGGGAAATTGAGCACTCATATCAAACACCAAAACATGACTTAGGTAAACCATTATAGGTATCCACTTATATTCGATATAAGAATTTTTGCTTATATAAAAGTCAGTTATCTGATAATCACTCCCAATAAACTACCTTGGCATATCCTTTGCTTTATCTCTTACATAACTCCATCTCGTCAAAAAATAGTCATGGGAGACCAACATGCAAATTGGTGCTAGTTCTTTGTATACAGAGATGCAAACGATGAAAGGGGAGATTACTCCTTCAATTTCTCCGCAAAATCATGGAATGCGTGAGATTAATAATGTAAATTCGTCAAATTTTAATGATGTTCTTGCAAATGCCATCGGTAATGTTAATCAACTTCAAGCTACAGCGGGTGATTTATCGACTCGATTGGAAATGGGCGATACCAGTGTAACGCTTTCAGATACCGTTATTGCTCGTGAAAAAGCTAGCGTTGCATTTGAAGCTACGGTTCAAGTACGAAATAAGTTGGTTGATGCTTACAAGCAAATTATGAACATGCCGGTGTAAGTACCTTAAATAAAAACAAAAGCAGTATAGCAGGTAAGAATTTTGAGCACAGAACTCACTGTTGGTAACCAATCGTCAGGCAGCAGCACAACCAATACAGGTGCGGACCAAGAGCATAAATCGAGCATGCTTGAAGGCTTAGGTAATACGAATACGCTTCGACAAATTACCATGATTTTGGGTCTAGCTGTGTGTTTAGCGTTAGCTGTGTTTGTGCTACTGCTTGCCTCAGAGGATGAGTATCGTCCACTTGGGAAAATGGAAACCCAAGAGCTTATTCAAGTGCTAGATGTACTCGATAAAAACAAAATTGAATACCAACTCGATGTCGATGTTGTCCGCGTCCCTGAAAACAAGTACCAAGAAGTCAAGTTATTGTTAAGCCGCTCTGGTATTGAAAGCAGCGCGAAAAACGACGACTTTTTAAATAAAGACAGTGGCTTTGGTGTAAGCCAGCGCATGGAGCAAGCCAGACTGAAACACAGTCAAGAGCAAAATTTAGCCCGTGCTATTGAAGAGCTAAAAAGTGTCACGCGTGCCAAAGTTATCTTAGCTTTGCCAAAAGAAAATGTATTTGCTCGCCGCAAGTCACAGTCAAGTGCAACAGTAGTGATCACCACTCGTCGAAGTGGACTTGGACAAGAAGAAATTGATGCGATTGTAGATATTGTCGCTTCAGCGGTACAAAATCTAGATCCAAGCAGAGTGACAGTAACAGACTCAGCTGGCCGATTATTAAACTCAGGCAGTCAAGATGGCGTATCGGCTAGAGCGCGTCGTGAACTTGAAATTGTACAATCAAAAGAAGACGAATACCGTAACAAGATTCAGTCCATTCTCATTCCAATACTAGGTCCTGAAAACTTTACCTCACAAGTAGACGTTGGTATGGATTTCACGTCCAAAGAACAAACGGCAAAGCGATTTAACCCAGCACAAGCGGCTGTTCGAAGTGAGCAAACGCTTGAAACAAATTCTGGTGCCGGTTTTGTAGGTGGTATCCCAGGGGCATTAACCAATCAGCCACCGATGAAATCAGAAATCCCAGAACAAGTCAGTGAGTTAACCCAGCAAGGTTCAGCTGAGCGTTCGGGCAGCTCTCATCGTGAAGCGACTCGTAATTTCGAAGTCGATACCACTATCAGTCATACTCGTCAGCAAATTGGCATTATCCAGCGCATCAGTGTTTCGGTCGCGGTTAACTACAAGCCCGGTGCCGTTGGCGAAGATGGACAAATTAATCGAGAACCTCGTACAGAAGCTGAGTTAGCTAACATTCGCCGCTTACTTGAGGGAGCTGTTGGCTTTAATTCGGTTCGTGGTGATATGTTAGAAGTAGTAACCGTACCATTTATGCAACATGAATTTGAAGCTGCTCCAAAGCCTGAACTGTGGGAGCAGCCTTGGTTTATGCGGGTTGTAAAGTTTGTGCTTGCTGCCATTGTTGTTTTAGTTTTAATTCTGACGGTAATGCGTCCAATGTTTAAGCGTATGGCTCAACCTGGATCTGATATGCCACAAGAAAAAATTATTCCAGGTAGCGAATTGGCTGAGATTGAAGATCAATATGCTCAAGAAACTTTGGGTTTGATTAATAAATCTGATGGTGAGTACAGTTATGCCGATGATGGGTCGATTTTAATCCCCGATCTTCACAAAGATGATGATATGATCAAGGCAATACGTGCACTGGTAGCTAATGAACCTGAACTGTCTACCCAAGTAATTAAGAGTTGGTTGCAAGAAGAAGATGCCTGATATAATTGAAAGCCCATCTACAGACGCTGCATCTTTTGATGTCAGTAGTTTGACTGGTGTAGAAAAAGCAGCGATTTTATTGCTAAGTTTGAGCGAAGCAGATGCCGCTTCTATTTTACGTCATTTGGAGCCAAAGCAGGTTCAGCAATTGGGGATGGCAATGGCATCGACGCAAGATTTCGGTCAAGAGAAAGTCATCGGTGTCCACAAGCATTTTTTAGATGATATCCAGCAATTTTCAGCTATTGGTTTTAACAGTGAAGACTTTGTTCGAAAAGCATTAACAGCCGCTCTTGGGGAAGATAAAGCTGGAAATATCATTGAACAAATCATCATGGGCAGTGGTGCTAAAGGCTTAGACTCATTGAAATGGATGGATGCCCGTCAGGTGGCGACCATTATTCAAAATGAGCATCCTCAAATTCAAACCATTGTCTTGTCTTATCTCGAGCCTGATCAAGCCGCAGAGATATTTGCACAATTCCCTGAGAACACTCGTGTCGACTTGCTCATGCGTATTGCAAACTTAGAAGAAGTTCAGCCTGCGGCATTACAAGAGTTAAATGACATCATGGAGAAACAGTTCGCAGGTCAAGGTGGTGCTCAAGCTGCGAAAATGGGTGGCTTAAAAGCGGCTGCCGATATCATGAACTACTTAGATACTTCAATTGAGTCACAGCTTATGGAAACCATGCGTGAGTCAGACGAAGAGATAGCACAGCAAATTCAAGATCTCATGTTTGTATTTGAGAACTTATTGGATATTGACGACCGTGGCATTCAGGCACTGCTCCGTGAAGTTCCACAAGAAATATTGATGAAAGCACTGAAGGGGGCTGACGACTCAATGAAAGATAAGATATTGGGTAATATGTCTAAACGAGCGGCTGAGCTGTTGAGTGATGATCTTGAAGCTATGGGGCCGATTCGTATCAGTGAAGTTGAGCTTGCCCAAAAAGAAATTCTGGGTGTTGCTCGTCGCTTAAGTGAAAGTGGTGAAATCATGTTAGGCGGCGGAGGTGGTGATGAGTTCCTCTAATCTCGATGCCGTTGCTGAGGAATTTAAACATTGGCAAATTCCTGACGTTTCGGAAGAAAGTTCAGAAAAACAAAACTTATTTGGACGAACTCAAGCTCAATCATTACCTCAAATCGAGGAGGAAAGCTTTACTCCGCCAACATTAGCGGAAATTGAAGCTTTGCAGCAACAAGCGGAACAAGAAGCAAGAGAGCAAGGGTTTCAACAAGGTTTCAATCAAGGTCTAGAGAAAGGTAAACTTGAAGGCTTAGAAAAAGGACACGAAGAAGGCTTTGCTCAAGGTAAAGAGCAAGGGCTCGAGCAAGGATTAGCTGAAGCTAAAGAAATATTGCTGCGATTAGAGCAACTGGTGCAGCAACTTGAACAGCCTTTATCTGTTGTAGACACTCAAATTGAAGCCAGTTTAGTCATGCTAAGCTCTAGTCTTGCTAAAGCCATTGTTGCGACTGAAATTCAAACCAATCCGCAACATATACATAATGTATTACGCCAAGGTATTGAGTCGCTGCCATTAAAAAATCAACCTGTTAACGTGCGCTTGAATCCGCAAGATGTTGAACTTGTGGAGCAAGCATACAGCGCAACCATGCTCGAAAAGAAACAATGGCAATTTGAAGCCGACCCGTCATTGAGTGTGGGAGATTGCTTCATTGAAAGCCAAAAATCTGCTGTTGATTTAACCGTAAAAAATCGAACAGAAACTGTGTTAGTCGCGTTAACAGAGCAGCAATACCAGCTAGAAAAACAGTTACAACAAGCTTTACTTGAGCAAACTCAAAAAGCAGTAGCCATTCCTACTCAAGAAGTGCCAACGCCAAATGAATCCTCAGAGAACCAAGAAACTCAAGAGCAAGCTTGATCAACTTTGCCACCAAGTGACCCCTTTTCGTGCTGTAGCGAGTGGGCAGCTAGTTCGAGTCGTTGGTTTAACTTTGGAAGCCAGTGGCTGCCGTGCTCCTGTTGGAAGTCTATGTTCTATAGAAACCATGGACGGCGAATTAGTTGCTGAAGTTATCGGTTTCGATGGCGAACTCCTTTATTTAATGCCTATTGATGAGCTCAGAGGTGTATTACCCGGCGCAAGAGTAGTACCGCTTGGTGAAAAATCGGGCTTAAATGTGGGAATGTCATTACTGGGACGTGTGCTTGATGGTAGCGGTCAACCTATTGATGGTCTTGGCGGTATTCAAAATTCAGAAAGTGTTTCTACTCATTCTGTGGCGATGAACCCATTATCCCGCCGTCCTATTTCTGAGCCATTAGATGTTGGTGTTCGCGCGATTAATGCCATGCTAACAGTAGGTAAAGGGCAGCGAATGGGGTTGTTTGCTGGTTCAGGTGTAGGTAAGAGTGTTCTGTTGGGAATGATGACCCGAGGCACAACCGCTGACGTCATTGTGGTTGGATTAGTGGGGGAGCGTGGCCGAGAAGTAAAAGAATTTATTGAAGAAATCTTAGGGCCAGAGGGGCGTAAACGCTCGGTTGTTGTTGCAGCACCTGCCGATACATCACCATTAATGCGTTTAAGAGCGTGTGAAACCTCAACTCGTTTGGCTGAGTATTTTCGTGATTTGGGTTATAGCGTGCTGCTATTGATGGATAGCTTAACCCGTTATGCTCAAGCTCAGCGTGAAATTGCATTGGCTGTCGGTGAACCGCCTGCAACCAAAGGCTATCCGCCGTCAGTATTTGCTAAGTTACCAAGGCTCGTCGAACGAGCGGGTAACGGCGGAGGTGAGCAGGGCTCGATCACCGCTTTTTATACCGTTTTAACAGAAGGGGATGATCAGCAAGATCCTATTGCCGATGCTTCTCGTGCAATTTTAGATGGTCATATCGTACTTTCACGTGCGCTAGCTGAATCAGGCCATTACCCAGCGATTGATGTGGAGGCCAGCATCAGTCGTGTTGCGCCCATGGTCGTAAGTGAAGATCATCTAAACAATATGCGCAAGGTAAAACAAATGTATGCTCATTATCAGCAGAATCGAGACTTGGTTTCTATTGGTGCTTATAACCAAGGAAGTGATCCGATATTGGATAACGCCATTCGATTACAACCAGCGACTAATGCGTTTTTACAGCAGGGAATGAAAGACAGCCTGAGTTTTGAAGAATGCGCCACTATGCTGTCGCAATTGGCTGCCCAGTGTTAGTTTAGAGTTTGATCATGGCAAAAGATCCTTTAAACACAGTATTAAAGCTTGCGAAAGATGCCGAAGAACAAGCTTCATTGCAATATCGAAGTGCCAAGCTCGATGAACAAAAAGCACGTGGTCAGCTTGAAGCCTTAAATCAATATCGACTTGATTATATGAGGCAAATGGGTGACAAGGTTGGTTCAAACTTATCTTCTTCTCAATATCAACAATTTCATAAATTCATATGCCAAATCGATCAAGCTATTAAGCAGCAAGTTGAAGCGATCAGGCAAACTGAAGAGCAACTCAAACATCGTCACCAGCATTGGCTTGAAAAGCAGCAAAAGAGGCAAGCAGTTGAAATGCTTTTAGAAAAAAAAGAGCAAAAACGACAGGCGGCACAAGCTAAATCAGAACAAAAAATGATTGATGAATTTGCGATACAGCAGTTTTATCGTAGGAAGACTTAGCCTCAAATAATAGTTTCTACTGATGGCGAAGGTAATGGTGGGATATGTTCGTCTAGCAGCCCTTTAATTTTGGTGTCACCTCTATCAACGGCTATCTGATAGGGGCATCTATTATATTTATCTAGCATAAATATTCCTTCTGGAAAGGTTTTCGCTAAGCAAGATATGTGAAACATTCTTCTTTGTTCGACAGCTTGGTGTAAGGGTAACCTTTTTTCTTTATCTGGAAGTTCAGCTAGTTTTGGGGAGTGTTGAAGTAATAATTCAAATACATCTGTTTTTTCAAAGCTGATGGCATAGGAAAGTGGTGAACCGCCATGTTCGTCCTGAACCATTGGGCTTATGCCCATGTTGAGTAATTGTTGACAAAGCTCAGAGTAGTCAAATTCTGCAATAACATGAAATGCATGAATTCGACGAGTTTTGGCAAGGGGATTAGCTTGTTGAGTCTCTAAAATTTTAGCTGCAATTTTAACTTTACCGTTAACTAAAGCATAGAAAAAGACTGAAATTTGAGAATCTATGAGGGTGTTTACTGAAATTCCCGTTTTTTGTAAAACGGTATTGAAAACCTTTACATCGTCATTGATGCATGCAAGCACGATAAGTTCCTTACAGTCGTTGCTACGTACTTGCTTCTGAATAAAAGGTAATGTAAATAAGTGCCTTACGATTGTGTGGTTTCCAACACTTAATGCTATTTTTAATAGCTTTATCCCATCGATTGAATTGCCATGCTTGTCTCTGTGGTTAAGTAAAAACTTGATCCTGTCCAAATCACTGTGGAGCACATAACCTTCAAGAATTTGCTGGGTTATTCGGTAACTGACTTGTGCTCCTCGCTCGAATAAAAATTGTAGATGCTTCTCTTGTATATATTGATTTCTCAATGCCTTAGATAAAGGCGAACAGCCCTCACTATCTAAGGCATTGATCGAAATATCATTAGAAAGTAACTCTACTAACTTTTTAAAATCATCAAATGAAACACTTTTATCGAAACAGCATAAAAAAACATGTAACGCAGTAGGTGTACCTATGCTGACTTGTAAAAATGGATTAGCTCCTTTGGATATAAGAAATTCTACGATATCTACGTGTGCCTTCCCCGCAGCAATTTCAATTGCGCTTGCGGTGACGTTGTCTTCTAATAATCCTCTATGGTCGATATTTCGAATATGTGGAAGCATGGCTTTTACAAGATTAAGCTCCCCCTGAAGAGCGGCTAGGTGAAAAGGAGTGTGCGCTTTATGATCAAATAAAAGGTCAATGAATAACCGCTTGGGGAGTAGGCTAGATACGGTTTTTTCAAGGTCTTCAATTTGTACAGAACTCACACGGGGATTATTGACGAGGCTGAACATAGGCACTTTTCGAGTTGTATCATGCGCATCAACTCTTAATCCTTTACTAATAAGAAATTGAATTTGTGCCAAAGTCCCGAAAGCGCAAGCATAATGAAGTAGGCTAGCCCTCTTTGTATCCATAATGTTTAACTCAGCGCCGGAGTCAATCAGATATTGATACACTTTCATTTGTTGATGAAGGAGTGCCACCATTAAAGGATATATGCCTTCATAATCTGAATCTATGCTGCGGGGACGTAGGCGAACAAGTGATTTTAAAGCTTGCATATCTTCGCAGCGACAAAGCTTAGATATAAGAAGGGCTTCAATTGAGGGCTGTTCCAGTGCTTTTCCCTCAATTTCGGGTTCAAATTGATTTTCGTCAGGTATCCAATAAAGTAATTTAAGGGCAATGCTAAAGTGCCCCTTATTGATCGCAACATAAACTGGAGTGAGAGTAGTATCTTGGGTTGCAGATTGAGTTTTTGCTCCGGCTCTCAACAAGGCTACTGCACAATCTTCGTTACCAAGCTCACAAGCGCGATATAGTGGAGACACATGTTCATTATCTACAATGTTAACTAAGATTGGATGTCGAGTTAGCTCATTAACAATATCGAGATGACCTTTCTTTGCGGCTATATGGAGTGGCGTGTCGCCATGGGAACGAGTTTTAGGCATCACATTAATGCCTTTTGCTATTAAAAATAATACAGCATTCAACTCGCCAGCCATACAAGCAAAATGTATCGGGGAGTAATTATCATAATCAGCTAATTGAATGTTTACATCCGCGCCTAGGTTGCAGAGATATTCTACTCCTTCTGAAAAGCCGAGATAACAAGCAATATGAAGTAAAGGACTACTCAAAGTTTTAGCATCGAATTCAAATGGAATTGAAGTGTTAGGGTCTCCTAGCTGAGGTACTAGTTGCTTAAAGATACTTGTATCCTTTTTAGTGATGGCTTCAATGAGTTTGTCATTTAATTGTTCATCACTATTCGGAGTAAGGGTATCTACAGGCAAACCTCTATCGACAGTTGCAAGCATGTTGGCCCCTTGTTTTGCATTACCTCTCCATCATCTTAACAATCTGTATTAGAAGAAATTAGTCTCTGTTTTTATATCTTATAATCGAATACCTATAGCTAAACCAATATAAAATTAGCTTGGCATAAATCATGCTTCGTATCTTCAAAGATAAATGTTTGACGGTTAGTTTCAAACCAGCGTTTAGAGAAGGAAGTAACAGTGACCCAAGTAAATCCTCTATCATTTATGTCTCAAGCCTCAGCAGAAGATGCAGAAGTGACTGTGGCGTTGTCGGATGATGCTAGTGTGGATTCAAAAGGCTTTGCACAACGGCTTTCGGAGCTTGCCAATAATGATGATGCGGTTTCTAATGAGGAATTAATTACCCAACCTCAAGTTGATGCTGAAACTAACCAAGATCCAAATAATAAAGAAGATCAAACTCAAGAGAACGCATTAACACCAGAGTCATTACTGGTTCAAATCAATGATTCTCAAAATTTCCAAACGGTAGTTACCCCCAGTAAGTCATTGCCAAACGGCGAGGCTTTGCCGCTTACTCAAATTGACGAAAACGAGGTTAGTGATGAATCTAAGGCGGCTGCTGAGGATGAAAAATCTAAGGTTGTGGCTGAACTTAAAATACAATCTGCAAAAGTTGATCTAACTGAAGGAGATGACGCAGATGTTGAAAGCGAACTTGCGGTTAAACTTACTAAAGCTTCATCTGAGTTAAGTACTGTCCGTAGTGGAAAAAAAATAGAAGATGAGAATGCGGTAGTTGCGAAACAGAATAATTTAGAAACTCTCTTGAATCGTCAATCAGGTGCTAAAGAAGACGTAAAATCAATTGAAACTACTGCTGCAAAGAACCTAGAAGCAACGCCTCAAGTGATTCAAAATGGAAAAATATCACAAGAACAAGAAATAGATAAAGACAATAAAGTTCAAATAAAGTTAGCAGAGTCTTTAACTTCGATAAAGCCAAATACAGAGTCACCGACCATCAAGGTTGATATGGCAAAAGCGATGGAAGTGGCTGCACAGGCTTCAACTGAACCCACTCCTATTGCAGAGAGAGTGAATCAATTACAAGCTCAAAACCCATTATCATTGCATCAGATAGCAACGCCTGAGGGCAAAGTTGAGACCCCTCAGTTACATGTGTCTCTAAGGCAAGGGAATGAGCAAGTCGTGCAAATGCAAGATATGATCAAGCGATTTTCCCCTGTTATGAAACAGCAGATGGTCGCAATGGTGAACAAAGGTATCGGGCAGGCAGAAATTCGTCTTGATCCACCGGAGCTAGGGCACATGATGGTTCGTATTCAGGTGCAGAACGACCAAACACAAGTGCAGTTTCAAGTTGCAACCCCTCAAGCTAGAGATTTACTCGAACATGCGCAACCGAGATTAAGAGAAATGCTAGCTGAGCAAGGGCTGCATTTAGCCGATAGTCAAATATCTCATCACAATGATGGTCGAAACAATCAACAAGGCAATGGGCAAGATAATGAGCAAGGATCTTCTCGCTCAAATCACTATACAGGTACTGAACAACAAGAAAGTGAACAATTAACGCTCAAAGTATCAGCAAACTCTAGTTCAGTTATAGATTATTACGCTTAAATCGTTACCATTACCCGATTAAGTTTCAAAAGTACTAAATAAGGAAATGTGGCCATGGCAGACGAAGAAACGCTAACGGTTGAAGAACAAAAAAAGAAGAGTCCGTTAATGCTCATTATCGCTGTGGTTGTTGTGCTGCTTCTCGCGGGGGCTGGGGCTTTCTTTTTTATGTCTGGAGATGATAACTCGTCAGAGTCAGCAGAAACAACAGAAAGCGCATCTTCTTCTGAGCAAGCTGCACCAATGAAGCAAGAAATGGCGAGTTATGTACCATTACCTCGACCATTTTTGTTTAACCTGACCGGAACAAAAAAAGCAGTTCTTGTTCAGATCAAAGTTCAACTTCAAGTGCGTGGTGCAGATGTTGAAAGTAATGTCAAAAAGCACATTCCACTGATTGAATCCGCATTATTGTCGACTTTCAGTGGTGCTAGCGTACAAAAACTAAGTACTCAATCAGGAAAAGATGAATTACGCCAACAAGCACTGTTGAGCGTGCAAAACGCTTTAATGCCAATCATGGGCAAGCATGGCGTTGAGAAAGTACTGTTTGTTGGGTTTGTAATGCAGTGATGAGCTGCTTTTTTAGGAAAAGAGTAATCTGTGAGTGACTTACTAAGCCAAGATGAGATTGATGCGCTGCTTCACGGGGTTGATGAGGTAGAAGAAGAGGTTGTCGATCAAAGTAATGACGATGCTCTATCGTATGACTTTTCGTCTCAAGATAGAATTGTTCGTGGCCGAATGCCAACACTTGAAATCGTCAACGAGCGCTTTGCTCGTCATCTTAGGATCAGCATGTTCAACATGATGCGCCGAACAGCAGAAGTGTCTATCAATGGCGTGCAGATGTTGAAGTTTGGTGAGTACATCCATAGTCTTTTTGTACCAACGAGCCTCAATATGGTGCGTTTCAGTCCGTTAAAAGGTACAGCGCTCATTACCATGGAAGCTCGCTTAGTCTTTATTTTGGTAGATAATTTTTTTGGTGGCGATGGTCGCTTTCATGCAAAAATAGAAGGCCGAGAATTTACGCCTACTGAACGCCGTATTATCCAATTACTGTTAAAAATCATTTTTGAAGATTACAAAGATGCTTGGGCGCCAGTCATGGATGTAGAATTTGAGTATCTAGATTCAGAAGTTAACCCAGCCATGGCTAATATTGTGAGCCCAACCGAAGTGGTGGTGATTAATTCATTCCATATCGAAGTTGATGGCGGTGGTGGTGATTTTCATATCGCCATGCCGTACTCGATGATCGAACCGATTCGAGAGTTGCTGGATGCTGGTGTGCAAAGTGACAAGCAAGATACAGATATGCGTTGGTCTCAAGCGCTCAGAGAGGAAATTATGGACGTTGACGTTGGCTTCAATGCCAGTTTAGGTGAGCAGTCAATGTCATTAAGAGACGTTATGACCATGCAAGCAGGCGATATTATTCCGTTTGACCTACCTGAACATGTGATGATGAAAGTTGAAGACTTACCAACTTATCGTTGTAAATTGGGGCGTTCAAGAGAGAACTTAGCCCTAAAGGTTACAGAGCAAATCCCACGTCCCGAAACCGTTAAATCAGAATTACAACTGGTCAAGTTACGCAATCCAACCAGTGATAGCCAAGAGAGATAGCTAGTTAAGGTTAACCTATGAATACAGAAGAAGATTGGGCGGCGGCAATGGCTGAGCAAGCCATTGAAGAAGCCAAAACTGCAACGTTAGACGAAGTGTTTGATGAGCCGGGCAGTATTGGAGCTGATAAAGATAACTTAGATGCGATTTTAGATATCCCTGTCACTATTTCTATGGAAGTAGGCCGCAGCTTTATCAGCATTCGGAATTTACTTCAGCTTAATCAAGGTTCGGTTGTTGAGTTAGATCGAGTTGCTGGAGAACCCTTAGACGTCATGGTTAATGGAACTCTCATTGCTCATGGTGAAGTGGTAGTAGTCAATGATAAATTCGGGATCCGTTTAACCGATGTTATCAGTCAGACTGAACGAATCAAGAAACTCAAGTAAGTTTTTGATAAGCTAGCGGAATACATTCTAAACCAAGGACATCCGATGAATAGCTTGCTTGTTACAACACTCGCAACAACCAGCAGTTCCAACACGGTTGAAGCACCCAGTGCACTAGGCAGTTTTGCCAGCATGATAGGTGGCTTAGTTGTAGTGGTAATGATTATTTTAGTGCTGGCATACTTAGTCAGGCGCTTTAATTTAACCCCTGCATCCAATGGTGTGATGAAAACCTTAGCTGTAACACCCGTTGGGCAGAAAGAAAAGTTGGTATTGATGGAGATGGATGGTAAGCAGTATTTGTTAGGTGTTACACAACATCAAATAACTTTACTCGATAAAATAAAAGATCCCATTGAAGTAAAAGCAGAGTCTTTTGCCGAGAAGTTGCGTCAGGCAAAAGGCAGGAAAGAAGATGCGCCTAACTAAATTATTTGTTTTAGCAATAGCCATGTTTGCGCCAATGGCTTTTGCTAAAGATGGGGTTTTACCCGCAGTAACTGTTACCACTGGCGCTGATGGTTCTACTCAATATTCGGTCACCATGCAAATTTTATTGCTGATGACTGCTATGAGTTTCATTCCAGCCATGGTGATCATGCTCACCTCTTTTACCCGCATTATCGTGGTACTTTCAATTTTAAGACAGGCGATAGGTTTACAGCAGACTCCCTCAAATCAGGTGCTAATTGGTATTAGTCTGTTTTTAAGCTTTTTCATTATGAGCCCCATTTTCAACAAGGTGTATGAACAAGGGGTGAAGCCTTACATGGATGATAAAGTTACCATCGAGCAAGCTTACGAGGCTGGAAAAAAGCCAATTATGGCATTTATGTTGTCTCAAACCCGAGTGACTGATTTACAGACCTTTATTGATATTTCTGGCTACAAAAACATTGATAAACCTGAAGATGCGCCAATAAGCGTGTTGATCCCTGCTTTTATTACCAGTGAACTCAAAACGGCTTTTCAGATTGGCTTTATGTTGTTTGTGCCTTTCTTAGTTTTGGACTTGGTGGTAGCCAGTATTTTGATGGCTATGGGTATGATGATGCTGTCGCCGATGATTGTATCTTTGCCCTTTAAGATCATGCTATTTGTGTTAGTCGATGGCTGGAGTCTAGTGATGGGAACACTAGCTAACAGCTTTGGCATCACTTAGTCGGAAGTAGGGGGAAGTATGTCTCCAGAAGCCTTAGTCGATATTTTTCGTGATGCTTTGTCTATCATAATTACGATTGTCTCGGTCATTATTTTACCGGGACTTGGTATTGGTTTGTTAGTGGCGGTTTTCCAAGCGGCAACATCTATCAACGAACAAACGTTGAGCTTTTTACCAAGATTGATAATGACGTTATTAGCTTTGATGCTGCTGGGTCATTGGTTAATACAAACCATGATGGAATTTTTTATGGAGATGGTTAACCGCATCCCGCAAGTAATCGGGTAGACGATAGCATGGAATTTTTAATGAGTACCATAGAGAAGACCCTTGCAGGTTATCTATGGCCGTTATTTCGAATTTCTAGCATGTTCATGGTAATGGCTGTGTTTGGTGCGACCACAACTCCAGCCCGAGTTCGGTTACTGTTAGCAGTGGCAGTAACCATTGCTGTTGCTCCAATGTTACCCGCTATGCCGTCAATTCCTCTGTTTTCATTAGAAGGCATGTTTGTAAATGCACAGCAAATCTTGATTGGTATCGCCATGGGGTTTGTGAGTGTGATGCTGCTGCAAACCTTTGTGCTTACAGGGCAAATTATTGGTATGCAAACCAGTTTGGGGTTTGCGTCTATGGTCGACCCTGGTTCTGGTCAGCAAGTTCCTGCTGTTGGTAACTTCTTCCTTATTTTATCGACGTTATTGTTTTTGCAGCTAGACGGTCACCTGTTGATGATAAAAATGCTCATTGCCAGTTTTGAGACTTTGCCTGTATCAACCGAAGGGATAGCAATTGGCAGCTACAAAGCGGTTGCGGACTGGGCCTCTTATATGTTTGGTGCGGCATTAACAATGTCGATTTCAGCAATTCTAGCGCTTTTACTGATCAACTTATCCTTTGGTGTGATGACTCGAGCCGCACCTCAATTGAACATTTTTTCTATTGGTTTTCCTATTACCATGCTCAGTGGTTTATTGGTGTTGTGGTTAACCTTAAACCCCATCATGGCGCATTTTTCAGAAGTATGGAATTCAGCTCAAGTGCTTATGTGTGACATTCTGCAATTACAGTGTCAGGTATCTGTAAATAAAGGAGGGCGCTGATGGCAGAAGACAGTGGCCAAGAACGGACAGAGGAACCCACCAGCAGGCGCTTGCAACAGGCGCGAGAAAAAGGACAGGTTGCACGCTCTAAAGAATTGGGTACATCAGCAGTGTTGCTCGCGGCAGCTGTTGCGTTAGCAATGATGGGGCCTAAATTGGCTCAAGCATTGGCCAGTATCATGACCAATTTATTTACCATCGAAAGAGCTAATATCTACGATGTTGATGCCATGCTTAGAGTCTGGGGAACCGTTGGTTCGGAGCTAATGTTTCCTGTTTTAGGTATTGTAACTTTATTGGCTCTTGTGGCTTTTATTGGAAATATTGCACTTGGTGGACTTTCTTTTTCCACCAAAGCCTTTATGCCTAAAGGCAATAAGCTTAACCCTATGAATGGCTTTAAGCGGATG
The DNA here is from genome assembly GCF_003675895.1 of Parashewanella curva. Lineage (GTDB taxonomy): Bacteria > Pseudomonadota > Gammaproteobacteria > Enterobacterales > Shewanellaceae > Parashewanella > Parashewanella curva. The sequence continues at coordinate 85,084 of NZ_ML014753.1, read as the reverse complement.
TTTGGTACTCAAGCATTAGTGGAGCTAACTAAAGGGATTGCTAAGTTTTCAGTAGTGGCAATTTCGGCTTATACACTGCTTAGTATCTATTTTGAAGATATCATGCAGCTTTCGGCTTCGCATTTACCTACCAATGTATTTGAAGGGCTGAATCTATTATCTTGGATGTTTATCATTTTATGTTCATCAACCTTGCTGATTGTGGTTATTGATGTGCCGTTTCAGATCTGGAATCACAATAAACAGTTGAAAATGACCAAGCAAGAAGTGAAAGATGAATATAAGGACACTGAAGGTAAACCAGAAGTTAAAGGTCGTATTAGGCAACAGCAAAGAGAGATTGCACAACGAAGAATGGTGGCGGAAGTGCCTAATGCCGATGCTATTGTGGTAAACCCTGAGCATTATGCGGTAGCAATAAAATATGATGCTGATAAAGCGGCTGCGCCTTATGTAATTGCAAAAGGCGTAGATACCGTAGCCTTTAAAATTCGAGAAATTGCCCGCGAGCATGATGTGGCAATAGTTTCCGCACCACCGTTAGCCCGAGCGATATATCACACCACAAAAATCGATCAGCAGATTCCAGATGGTTTGTTTATAGCAGTCGCTCAAGTGCTTGCTTATGTATTCCAGTTAAAACAATATCAAAAAGGTAGAGGGCGAAGACCAACGCCAATTCCTACAGAGCAGCCGATACCAGAGGAGTTGAGGTATTAGTTAACAGCCACTCTTTGGAATAGTTCATTTCAATCACTCATCAAGCTCGCTTCGCGCCATGCAACAAATTACTGTAACTATACATGGGCAGCACAGGATACCACCCATGGTACCACCAATACGGACAGCCCATTTTTTAGCTGTTGAATAATAACTGCGGCCGGTCGGTAATGTTACCTTTTTGTCGAGAGCTGGGTGATGTTTATCAATTGTATCTCTTCGTAAATTTGTATCAGATACAAAAGCGTCAGTTAAGCTGTTAGAGAGCTTTTCAGCAAGTGGATCAGGTCCTTTGAAAGGCTGGCTATTCAATCCTTTTTGAGGCTTCTCAGACTTAAGTGTAAAGTATGCAGACACTTGCATACCTGTCATTCCACAGAAGATACTTTCTTCAGACGGTGTTAATGTAAGTTGATAAGTACGACTTACTTTATCAGAAAATGAAACGATTAACTCTTCTCTGTGTTGATCTATAAACGCTCTCCATTCACGTTTATTAATTTTGCCTAAATGTGCAGGGTTGTCTGACTTTAAACATAAGTCTAAGGCATTGTCCCAGCTATGATGCGGGCTTGTATTGAGTGCAGCGTATTGTTGTGAAGACATAACACGGTTTCCGAAAATTAGATAAAGGATTCAATATGTCAAATAAATACTGAACCATTAGTTAATATGCGGTGATTGTTCTGGCTTCTATCAGAGTAAGATGTTGATTTAAGGTTTAGAAAAGCCAAGGTTCTACATCATGACAATATCGGGCTTTTGGGTATAAATATGACAAGCTTCTGTTTTATCACCTCTTAACCATATATCGAAAGCATGGCTGTTATTGGTGTCAGTTATTACGAAACACACTGGATTTGGAATTTCATTTTTGGGGCGGTGAATATTCTGCTTTGAAAATAAATGTTTAAAGCAGTTAAAAACTGAGTAAGTTAGTTTGGCCGTATTTTCATCATCATGTAGTTTATGGCTTTGATTAGCTTCGACTCTATAATGGACATCACCGTCTTTTTTTCGAGTGACGGTTATTTTATGGCTGTTGCCTTGGGGATAGTGAACCTTTTTGGAACGACTTGATTTTTCAACCTCAAAAGAAATAAAAGTGGCTAATGGGTATCTTGTTGCTTCTAAAAACATTTTTCTTACTTTTTGATTTTAAATGTACAGATTTTATCGAGTGTGTTGCGGCCAAACAACAAGTTTCCTGAAAGATGAATCATGATTAACACGTCATTGGTAATAGCTTTTATTGTTTTATCAATTATTGTCACTATCACAACAAGTTATAAAGCAAATTAAAGCGCATATCGCAGGTGAGCATAAGGCCGTTCTGGCAGCAATATTACGTTTATCCCATTTAGTGAGAAAACAGGGGCTTTTAGGCAAATCATATTCACTTACAAGTGCAGGGTGATTATGTTTGATAATGAGTTCTCTTAAGCTTATTTCTGAACTTAAAGTATCAGTTAAATCTGTAGAGAGTTTTCTTGCAATTTCATCGGTAGTGTTATCTGAATATGTAAAAAATGACGCTGTAACCCTTAAGTTTTCTGCAGCTAAACATAAAATTTCTATATGAGGAGTTAGAGTAAGTCGATATTGCTTTGTGGTATTTTGGAAGGAAACTGTTAGATATGGAGTATTTTCATTAACAAAAGCTTTCCACTCAGAGAAACTCACTTTTCCAATTTTATTCGCAGAAGGGCCTGATACAAGTAATACGTAATTTTGGTAATCCTTACCCTGAGGTTCTTCATAAACTTGAGAGATACTTGAAGCCATAATATAACTCGTCCTCAAAGGAGACAAATAACATCATTGTTTAATCATGTATTGGCGTGTGGGTCATAATGAAATGTCGCTTCAGTTTGATCATGTGGCATCCATAGTTCAAACTGATGTGCATTTTCTTTATCTGTTATTTTGAAACAAGTTGTGCATTGAAAAAAAATTAGGTTTGGATGAGTCCCATTTAGAAGATTTGGGTTTACCTTTACTTTATAATCAACTTCGTTATCTTTTCTTCGATTTATATATACCATGTAATAACAATTCTCAATGCTGCAAGATTCTACTGCTTTTCCTGTGAAACCTACCTCAGACGATACATATCTTCTAAGTGAGGTTTCTGCTATTTCAGATGACATGTCTATACCTTAGCTTTTGTTCAACGATTAAAAATGCTACGAATTAATCAACGTGGATACAACTTATTAAGCCATTGATGAATAATTATTAATTGTTGAATTTCTGAGGGCTTAATATTAATCGCATCCAAATCAAGATGTTATTTTGGTGGTGTCTTTCTTAATATGAACTGATCGAAAAATTGTGCGGTTTCGTAAGCTACGTACGGAGGTGCATATGGTTTTCAACTGGATGTTATTCAACTTAATGTGGCTGGGATGTGTGAAATACGGAAATAACGTTGCTCCCTTTGTATTGGTATGGGCAATTGTTCATTTGTGGATGAGTAGCAAGCCTTGGCAACAGCTTGCTTTAGTTAGTTTCGTCACTTTCGTCGGCATATTTGTTGATACTGTATTGATGCATGCTGGTTTCTTTCAGTTTCCAAATCAAGGTGAAATAATTCCCTTGTGGTTAGCCATGATGTGGCTAAGTTTTGCTTTGACTATTAATGGCTGTCTATCCCTATTAACGCGTAGCAAAGTATTGCAGTGGATCTTTGGAATGGTCTTTGCGCCACTGGCTTATTGGGGGGGAATTAGTATGAGTGATGCTAGCTTTGGTCAACCATTTTGGCTAACGTTAATGGTGATTGGTGCCCTTTGGTCTATATTGATGTTGCTGTTTTTCGAGGTTAATGAACGTCTGAAAAAGGTGGAATCTTTTGCGTAAATGTATACATGTAATTTTATTAGGTTGCTGCTCATTAGCTATGTATCAGGCTAAAGCTTGTGATCTTGATTTTCCAGATCTTACAGAAAGCCATACTCAAATGAAAAAACTAGGTAATGCCTCACTTTCAGTTTTATTTTGGGATATATACAAAAGTACCTTGTATACAAGTGAAGCTGAAAAGCCTAGTTCAGCATCAAAAGTGTTGTTTGAAATCCAGTACCAACGTGAGATTGGCAGCCAAGATTTGGTTGAGCAAACAATGGCGCAATGGCAGCACCTTAAACTATCACCAGCAGAATACAAAAATTACCTACCTGAATTAAGAAGTATTTGGCCAAGCGTGAAAAAAGGTGACACCTTAGCGCTATTGGTAAGCAATAACAGCAGTTCTTTTTATTTAAATCAATCATGCATAGGAACCATAAACGATCCTCATTTCGGTAAGCGCTTTCTAGACATTTGGTTATCACCTAATACTTCAGAGCCAAAATTGCGTAAACGTTTATTGGGAGAAAGAGGATGAAAATTCGATTTTTGATACTATCTGTAATTTCGCTACTAATGCTTAGCGCTTGCTCTAGTGACATTAATGAATACAAGGGCACTGCTCCAACGTTGGATATAAAGAATTATTTCACTGGCGATATTGTAGCTTGGGGAATGTTGCAAGATTACACTGATAAAGTAACACGTCGATTTTGTGTCGAAATTAATGGCAGTTGGCAAGGCCGTAATGGGTTGCTAAAAGAGACCTTTTATTGGAACGATGGTGAGATCTCGCATCGAAATTGGCAGCTAAATAAACAAACTGACGGCAAATATACCGGCACCGCTGAAGATGTTAATGGGGTGGCTAAAGGGCAACAACAAGGGTTCGCTTTCAATTGGAAGTATGCCTTACAAGTCCCTATTGGAGATAGCTCTTACTCTTTCGACATTGATGACTGGATGTATCAACTCGATCAGTACAGAGTTATTAACAAAAGTAAAATGTATAAGCTTGGTATACATGTCGCAGATATTACCATTTTCTTTAATAAGAAAACGAGTTCAAAAAAATGTGATCTAAACCCTAACTGATACCGTAATTTCAGTAACGGAATTTTATAGTGTTTAACAGGTTTATTTATGGCAACAGCTACAAGGTTATTTGCAAACACTCATGAGTATGCTAAAGCTTTACCTATGACATTAAAATCACCGCCCCAAGATTTAGAGCAGTTACTTTTGGATGTTGCGTTAAAGCGCGATAAGAATGCATTTTCCCAATTATTCAAATTATTTGCTCCTAAAATCAAGCACCACGCTCAAAGCAAGTTAGGCAGCCAAGATGCTGCCAATGATATTGTGCAAGAAACCATGACCAATGTGTGGCGCAAAGCTCATTTATTCAACCCTAACAAGGGTGCAGTAAATACTTGGGTGTATACCATCATGAGAAATGTGACTTTTGATGCTTTGCGTAAAATCCAAAGCAATCGCGAAGATGTTGTTAGTGAAGATATTTGGCCGCTGATAGACATTGAGACAGTAAAACCGATGGAAGAAGATCATCTCTCAACTAACTTATTGATGAAGCATATAAATGAGTTATCTCCCGAGCAGCAAGCTGTGGTAAAAGGCATTTATTTTAGTGGTATTTCTCAAGAACAATTAGCAATACATCTTGATTTACCTTTAGGGACAGTCAAATCAAGGCTAAGGTTGGCGATGGCAAAGCTCAAAGCAATAGGAGCACACCTATGATAAATTATCATCCAGACTCACAGCTACTCACTTCTTATGTGAGTGGTGAATTGATGACTTCATTCAGCTGTGCGGTTGCCATACATCTTGAAAAGTGCCCTAGTTGTCGACACAAAGCAGAAAGTTTCATTGAGCAAAAAGCCTGTCATGCTTTCCAATTTGAAGAAAGCAATGGAGATAGCTCAGAGTTTGACGGAATGCTAAATGCTATATTGTCTGATGATGGTATCGATACACCGCCAATAAACTATTTAAAGGAAATGGAAATCGGGGGTGAGCAGTTCACCTTACCAAGAGCCTTATCCAAGTTAAGCTTTGGTAAAGCTAGCTCTATTGGAAAAATATCTCGCTCAAGAGCAAAGTTGGATGAAGGCTCAGTAAGAACCAGCCTCATGCACATTGAAGCAGGTGGCAAAGTGCCGCAGCATACCCATAAAGGTTATGAGTTAACGCTAGTGCTTAGCGGTAAGTTTAAGGATGAATCTGGCGAATACAGCGAGGGAGATTTTATTTTTCTTGAAGGAAAACACAAACATCAACCTGTTTCTGTAAATGGTTGTCTTTGTATGACGATTGTTAGTGACTCTCTACACTTCACTCAAGGCATTAATAAGTTACTCAATCCAATTGGAACATATATTTATTAATCATTGATCTGCCCGTTAAGTTGTCGCGTATTGAGCTGTTACTACCCATTGATAAAAACTGAGTTTGGGTAGATGACAAGGAGCTAAAATGTCTGCACAACTTGAGAATTCATCCAATCCCATTTGGCTCAACAATATTGTTGAGCTTTATCAAACTCTTACTAAGCAAGAACTTAACAAAATTTTAGATGTTTATCATGAAGATGTCGTATTTCGAGATCCTATTCATCGTGTCGTGGGTGTCGATGAACTGCATGAATATTTCCAGACCATGTACAAGAATACTACTTCATGCGAATTTGATATTTACGAGACTTTCTTTGATAAGCGTAATGCCGCTTTGTATTGGAAGATGACCTTTATCAACCCCAAAATTAATCGTGGAAATCCCATTTTGGTTGAAGGACATTCACTGATTCGAGGGCAAGGGGATAAAGTCATTTATCACCGTGATTATTACGATGTTGGGGAAATGGTATATGAACATGTCCCTCTACTAGGGTTTATGGTACGTAAGCTAAAAAGGTTCATCGGAAAATGCAAAAAGTCTTGATCACAGGTGCTTCATCAGGGATTGGCGCAGCGCTATATTCACAATATATTTCTCAAGGTTTTAACGTCATAGCTTGTGGTCGCAACCAGCAAAAGCTTGAAGAACTGACTCAAGCTCACGTCAAAGGCACAGGGCTGGTGTTTGATGTGACTCAGCAGCAACAAGTTGTAGAAGCGACAAGGGATATTGATGAGTTAGATATTCTGATCCTAAATGCTGGTGATTGTAAGTACATTGACGACGCTAAACATTTCGATGCCAGTCTTTTTAAGCACAATATTGAAACCAATCTTATTTCTGTTGGCTATCTATTAGAGAGCTTATTGCCTAAATTAAAGCATGGTGGACAATTGGTGTTGGTGAGTTCTAGCGCAACGATTGTGCCTTTCCCTCGGGCTGAAGGATATGGTGCCTCTAAGGCCGGCATGGACTATTTAGCCAAAAGCTTAACGATTGACCTAAAACCACACAATATTGATGTTAGCCTTGTTCACCCTGGTTTTGTGAAAACGCCACTTACTGATAAAAACGACTTCTCAATGCCTTTTTTGATCGATGCTGAACAAGCGGCACAAGCAATTTTTGCAGGTGTATCAAAACGTAAACGTTACATTCATTTTCCTAAACGTTTAACCCTGTTATTAAAAATGTTTTCACTCCTGCCTTTTGCTTGGTGGAGCAAGATGATTTCAAGGACGACTCGATGATAAAAAATATTGCCGTGATTGGTAGCGGCATTTCGGGATTAACGGCAGCTTATCTACTGTCAAAGAAACATAATGTAAGTGTATTTGAAAAAGCGGATCGCATTGGTGGCCATACGGCTACAGTGGATGTGGAAGTCGACAATAGAGCTTACGCAATTGATACAGGGTTTATTGTATTTAACAACAAGACTTACCCTAACTTTTTAACGCTTTTATCTGAATTAGGTGTTGATAAGCAAGAAACGGAAATGAGTTTCTCTGTTAAACACGCTCAAACGGGGCTTGAGTATAACGGCCACAACCTTAATACCTTGTTTGCTCAGCGACGCAATATTCTCAACCCTAAGTTTTGGGGATTGATCAGGGAGATTTTGCGATTCAACAAACACTGTAAACAACTCTATGCTAGTGATGACTTCAGTGTTTCACAAACCCTCGGGGAATTTTTATCTCAACACAAATTTAGTGACTACTTTTGTCAAAATTATATTTTACCAATGGGAGCTGCCATTTGGTCATCATCACTCGATGATATGCGGCTGTTTTCGCTGCGTTTCTTTGTACGCTTTTTCCATAATCATGGTTTGTTGAATATTACAGATAGACCACAGTGGTATGTGATCCCTAAAGGCTCTCGAAGTTATTTAGAACCTTTGATAGAACCATTTAAAAATGACATTCATCTCGACCAGAATATTAAAGGGATAACCCGCCGTAATAACAAGGTGCAATTAATCTTTGAGAATAAAACCCTTGAGTTTGATGAAGTCGTCGTTGCTTGTCATTCTGATCAGGCTTTAGCTTTACTCGATGATGCAACAGAGCTTGAAAGCGAAATTCTAGGTAGTATTCCTTATCGTAGTAATGATGTGGTGCTTCATACTGATTCAGATATTCTTCCTCAGCGTCGCAAAGCGTGGGCGAGCTGGAATTATCAGTTGGGTTTATCAAGCAGTCGTCCAGCGTGCGTCACTTATAATATGAATACCCTTCAAGGGCTTAAAAGTGACACCACCTTTTGTGTGACCCTCAACCAAACAGAGCGTATTGAGCCATCTAAGGTATTAGGTCGCTTTAACTACCATCATCCTGTTTATTCCATTGAGTCATTAGCAGCGCAGCAACGCAAACAAGAGATCTGCGGTATCAAGCATACGCACTTTGCTGGAGCCTATTGGTATAACGGTTTCCACGAAGATGGGGTAAAGAGTGCGGTCGAGATAGCAAAGCGTTTTGGGTGTGGCTTCGATGAGTAAACTGAATTTTTCAAGTATTTATAAAGGCTCGGTTTATCATTCTCGATATAAACCCAAGCCTCATCATTTTGACTATTCGTTATATATGATGGCGATTGATCCTGATGAAATGGCGGGTGGTGGTGTTGATTGTTGGCCATTTGGTCAACGCTGGTATCACCCAATGAGGTTCTGTGAAAAAGATTATTTGCGTGATGATCTGGGGTCACTTACTCAGCGTATCAAAGACAAGGTAAAAGCCTTAGGTGGTGAGAAGCCAATCACCCGAGTGCTGATGCTGGCTCAGCTTCGGTGTTTAGGTTTGTATTTCAGCCCAGCTAACTTTTATTTTTGCTATGACAATAATGGTAAGTGTCACTATACCTTGGTAGAAGTCAGTAATACGCCATGGAATGAACGTCATTATTACTTGGTAGATATGAAGTTTATCGAGTCTGAACAAACGCAAAAGGCCTTTCATGTCTCGCCCTTTATGAATAACGATATGAAATATCGATGGGCGATATTACCACCAAACCTTAATAAAGAAGATGTATTAATAAAAATACAAAATTGGAACGAATTTGAGTTAGGGAACCCTAAAAAACTGTTTGAAGCTGGAATGTTTCTAAGAAAGATATCTATTACACGTGGGGCATTATTTAAGTTGTGGCTGTGTGTGCCAATGATGACCTTAAAAGTCCTATTTGGCATCTACTGGCAAGCATTTCGGCTGTTTCTAAAGGGAATACCAATAACCACTTATCAAAAACAAAATAAGGTGAGTAAGGATCAGTAATGGAAAATATTGTAACTTCAAATATCACCAAACCAACATGGCTGCAAAATCGTTGTCGTGATTTTATATTTAAGCAGCTGGCTCAGTTACTCGACGGCGAGCTTAGTCTTGTTGAGCCTGATTCAACGAAACATAGATTTGGTCAGCGTCGAACCGAACAATGCTTGAATGCTGAGATAAGGATCCATGATTGGAGCTGTTATCGAGACTGGGTGATCAATGGGAGCATTGGCGCTGCAGAAGCATACATTGAGAACAAATGGTCGACATCCAATTTGACACAAGTGATCCGTTTGTTTGCTAAAGCGCAAAAGATTACTGATAAATTAGAGTCCAAACAAAGCTGGTGGAGCCAAATAAGCCAAACCTTATCCCACTGGGCAAACAAAAATAGCTTAGCGGGTTCTAAAAAGAACATCATCGCTCATTATGACTTAGGCAATGAGCTTTATACTCGTTTTCTCGATAAAGAAATGATGTATTCAAGCGCCATCTATCCAGATCCTAATGCCACATTGGAACAAGCACAGCTCAATAAGCTTGATGCAATATGTCAAAAGCTAGATTTAAAGCCCAGTGACCACTTGCTCGAAATCGGGACAGGGTGGGGAGGATTAGCGGTTTACGCTGCAAGTCACTTCGGCTGTAAAGTAACAACAACCACTATTTCAGAAGAACAGTTCGCTTATGCAGAGCAGCGTATAAATGAGTTGGGGTTACAAGACAGTATTACCTTGCTTAAACAAGATTATCGTACGCTGGAAGGTACGTTTGATAAATTGGTATCCATCGAAATGATTGAAGCGGTAGGGTATCGCTATCTGCCAGAATTTTTCAAAATATGTAATGACCGGCTAAAACCCAATGGAAAAATGCTGATCCAAGCGATTACTATTGCTGACCAGCGATTCGAACCCTACAAAAATAGCGTCGATTTTATACAAAAATATATTTTTCCCGGTGGATTTTTACCTTGCATAGCAGAGATGACTGCATTGACTCAGAAAAAAACACACCTCGTTGTCGAGGGAGTGGAAGACATAGGTCTGCACTATGCTAAAACCTTAGCTCATTGGCGTGAGCGGTTCTTACTGCGATGGCATGAGATAAAACACCACGGTTACGATGACACATTTAAGCGGTTATGGCTGTATTATTTCGGCTATTGTGAAGGGGCATTTTTGGAACGGTCAATCAGTACTGTACAGATGGTACTAAGGAAGTAGCGAAATGAAAAAGGTACTGATTTTCCTATTATCAATCTGGTTAGTGGCTTGTAGCAGTTCATACCCAAATCAAACCGTGTTGCAAGAAACTTTACCTGTCATGAAAGGGGAAACACTCGATAAACGTAGCGTTAAGATCCCCAATAATTTTGATGATTCGCAAACTTTATTATTGATTGGTTATCAAGGGCCTGTTGATCTTTCAGGCTTGAATTTTGTGCTATTTGAGCACATTCCTGTTCAAGGCGTGAGCGGTGAAGCTTAGCCATCTAAGTAAGCTGCTCACAACAAAGAACAGGGAGTGCTCAAAAGCATCGGAGACAGAGTAAATTGGTCACTTCTGCTGCGTTATCGTTTGTTTATGTAGGGCAACCACACTTCATAAACTCTGCCTTGCATAAGATAACCAATTTATCGCTGCCAAAATAAGCAAGAAAAATCAACAGGCCCTATAAGCCAGTCAGTTTGATATTGATCGCTGGATGATAGGGTTAAATGAGTTAAGCATTAAGGTCCCGACTTATGAGTTAGCCGCTGCAGCTGGCATTATGCCAAATATTTTTCAGGGCTTTATCAACAATGGCATGAGAAAAGGGATCCCTAAAGAGTTATGGAAAGGCGTGGTTACTTTATATGATGACGCCAATATCTTGCAGAGGTTTACTGGTAACCATAATCCCAATAATGCACGAGTGATGTTAATTGATGGTAATGGAAAGGTATTATATTTTTACGACCGAGGTTTTTCAGTTAATGCATTGAAAGCATTAAAAGTTAAGATAAATGAATAGCTTGTTAGTGCGTTAAATCTATTTCTTCTCTCTACCATAGCTTGAGTACTCAATAAGGGAAGCCTGATTTGGCTTCCCTGTAGTCTTAATGGAAAGGTTAGAGCCTTAATTTAAATTGCTTGGCACTTTTTTCTAACTGACTAGCCATATCCAATAAGTGCTCAGCGATTTCTGCGGTATTTTCAGCATCCTTAGAAGTGGTTTCTGTCGAATTAGCAATTTCTATTACGTTATTGTTAATGGATTCTGCAACTTCACTTTGCTCTGCTGCTGCGGTTTCCATTTGAGCATTTAGCTCACAAATTTCATTAACGGCGTCTGAAATTTGCTTTAACTCAACCGCAACACTTTGTATTGATGCAACTTGCTGCTTAGCAAGACTGGATGCGGTATTCATGACCGAAACACAATCAGACGTTTCTTCTTTTAGCCCTTCGATGGTACGACGAATATCCTCAGTGGATTCTTGAGTACGTGAAGCTAATGTTCTTACTTCATCTGCCACAACGGCAAAACCTCGGCCTTGTTCTCCCGCTCGAGCAGCTTCAATCGCAGCGTTAAGAGCGAGTAGGTTAGTTTGTTCTGCAATACCCGAAATAACAGATAGAACAGCCGCTACTTCATCTGTTCGCTGATCGAGTTGTTGGATTCTCATAGCTCCGTGTTGTACTTCTTGGCTTAAACCCTCGATGGCACTAACTGCATCATGTGTTTGGCTTTCACCATGAGTCGCAAGGGTATTCGTTTTTTGGGAGTGCGAGGCTGTACCCTCAGCATTACATTTCACTTGTTCAGCAGAAGCCGCCATTTCAGTCATGGCTGCCGCCATTTGGTCGGTATTATATTTCTGGGCTTGTACTTCTTTTTTGGTTGTGTTGGCAACCGAATTAATATCAATTGCAGATTGGGTGACTTGTTGAGCGTTCGATACTACAGAGCAAAGGGTGTCATTAATTTGTCTAACCATTTGATTGAAGGCTGACGAAACTACACCAATTTCATCTTCGCGATTATCTTCTAGTTTTATAGTTAGATCTGATGTTTGATAAATAGTACTCATTACATGGCGCAGTTCTCTTAGGCGAGCAATAACAACGCGATTCAAGATATAGGCGGTAAAAATGAAGGCGATGAAAAATAACGCTAACTGTACCAAACCTGTGGTCCAAAGGCTTTTATTTAAGGCTTTGTCTTCAGAGGCCAGTGAGTAGTCAATTCTCAATGCTCCTAATTGTGTATTTTCTGGTACTTGATGACAGCCTAAGCAATTCACACCTTGATAATTTGATTGCGCTAAAATAGGTTCAATACGTGTTAATACTCGCCCATTAGGAGTTTGACGAATTTCATTGATGGTTTGACCGTTAATACCACGTTGATCCAAGTTATCTTGTATCTGTTCACTTGCTAATCCAGAGCCAAAGACTTTATTTAACGCAGGAGAGCGGATGATACGAATATCGTTTATTTCGTCCTCTGCAATCAAGCGTTCTCGAATCATCTCTCGATTATTGATGCTTCCGGTAAGCATCATGGCATTCAAAGAATCAAAATATGATTTGGTAACACTATGAGTGTGTTGTTGAGCAAATTCTTCTAGGTTTTCCCGTTGGGTGCTGGCATTAAACCAAAAAGTAAACACTAGAACAGTCAAAAATATACAAGCCAAACAAAGCAAGACTAGTGATCGAATCGACAAGGAGCTCTTCATATTACAGCTAAAGACAAAATGAACCGTAATTTGCTATCGGCGCAGTTTAGAGTTTCTTCACTAAAATTTGTGAACTTAATCCTAACTGGTTGCAAAATGAGCGTTTGGTTGGCTTGTATGCATTTTGGCTTATTCCTTGCTTTTAACCGTTTATTATTGAAAAAGTGTCAAACATCGGTTTTTTGAATGAACGCCATATTAGGTCGATTTAAGCAGTTAAACACATCGAATATCAAAGGGGTAGGGACACCTATATTGGTACTTGCAGCCATGGCGATGATTATTTTGCCAATGCCTGCATTGCTATTAGATACCTTATTTTCGTTCAATATTGCTCTCGCTTTAGTGGTCATGCTCGTTGCAATCTACTCTAATCGCCCTTTGGATTTTGCCGCATTTCCAGCTGTATTGCTGGTAGCAACATTATTACGGCTTGCTTTGAATGTAGCGTCTACTCGTGTTGTATTACTCGAAGGACATAATGGTGGAGATGCTGCTGGTAAAGTGATTGAAGCCTTTGGTAATGTGGTTATTGGTGGTAACTATGCTGTTGGTTTGGTCGTCTTTATTATTCTTATCATTATCAACTTTGTCGTAGTAACCAAAGGCGCCGGTCGTATTGCGGAGGTAAGTGCTCGCTTTACCTTGGATGCAATGCCGGGTAAGCAAATGGCTATTGATGCTGACTTAAACGCTGGCATTATCGACCAAGATCAAGCCCGAACCCGACGCAGCGAAGTAACCCGAGAAGCCGACTTTTACGGAGCGATGGATGGTGCATCTAAGTTTGTAAAAGGGGATGCTATCGCTGGGATTATGATTTTGATCATCAATATCCTTGGTGGTTTCGTTATTGGTATGGTTCAGCATGGGTTGGACTTCTCAAGTGCTGTTGAAATTTATACCTTATTAACCATTGGTGACGGCTTGGTCGCGCAAATTCCAGGTTTGTTACTTTCGATTGCAGCAGCATTAATGGTGACTCGCCAAAATGAATCCGGTGATATGGGTTCTATGATGATGAGTCAGATGTTTGACAATCATAAGTCTTTAGCGATTGCTGCTGGTTTGTTGACCGTTATGGGCTTAGTTCCCGGTATGCCACACTTAGCATTTTTAAGCTTTGGTTTATTTACTGGTGGTGCGGCTTATTTTATATATCGTCGGAATCAGCAGCGTCTACAGCAAGCGGAAGAAATGGCAGATGCAGAAGCATTAGAACCACAAGAAGCTGAAACAAAAGAGCTTGGGTGGGATGATGTTCGTCATGTGGATGTGATTGGACTTGAAGTAGGTTATAGACTTATTCCTCTAGTAGATAAAAATCAAAATGGTGAGCTACTTAATCGCATTAAAGGGGTTCGTAAAAAGCTGTCTCAAGAATTTGGTTTCTTAGTTCCTGCTGTACATATTCGTGATAATTTGGATTTATCTCCAAACAGTTATCAAATCTCGTTAATGGGTGTGGTAGTTGGTGAGTCGGATATTCAACACGACTGCGAACTCGCCATTAATCCCGGTCAAGTTTATGGTCAGCTTGATGGTACGGTAACTAAAGATCCCGCCTTCGGATTGGAAGCCGTATGGATTAACCCTCAGCAGCGAGAGCATGCTCAAACACTGGGGTATACCGTGGTTGATGCTGCAACTGTTGTCGCGACTCATATCAGTCAGCTACTGACTAACAATGCTGCCAAACTATTAGGCTATGAAGAAGTTCAACAGCTATTAGATCTCTTGAAGAAGAACTCTCCCAAATTGGTGGATGGATTTATTCCAGAAGTCTTGTCACTAGGAATCGTTGTCAAAGTGATGCAAAACTTACTCGAAGAGGGAGTTTCTATTCGAGATCAAAGAACTATAGTTCAGACCTTGATAGAGTATGCGCCTAAGAGTCAGGATACTGAAGTTCTTACGGCTGCAGTGCGAATTGCATTGAAGCGAATGATAGTACAAGAGATTGCAGGACCAGAAACCGAAGTGCCTGTCATAACATTGGCTCCAGAGTTGGAACAGATGTTGCATCAGTCTATGCAGGCAACAGGTGGTGATGGGCCAAACATTGAACCAGGCCTTGCAGAACGCATGCAGAAGTCGCTTACAGACGCTGCACAACAGCAAGAGTTAATCGGTCAGCCCGCCATATTGTTGACGTCAGGAATGTTACGCTCGACTTTATCGCGATTTGTTAAGCACACCATTCCGAGCTTAAGAGTCATTTCCTATCAGGAAGTGCCGGATGAGAAACAAATCCGAATTGTGTCAGCAGTCGGTCAATAGAGGAAGTAACCGTGAAGATTAAACGATTTTTTGCTAAAGATATGAGAAGTGTTCTTGCCCAAGTGAAGGAAACTTTGGGTGCTGATGCTGTAATTATGTCAAATAAGAAAGTAGAAGATGGGATCGAAGTGGTTGCAGCTGTGGATTATGATGAGCCTCAGCCAAGTATTGCTCAGCCAGCCACCACACCTACTAAAGCAAAATCACAATCGGGATTCAGAAGCTTGTTAGATGACAAAGTTTCACTTGGTCAAAACCGCAAGCCTGCAATAACTGAACCTAAGAAAGAGTCTGGTTCTGCTGATTCATTACAAGCCCTTCTTGAGCGTCAACACTCCAAGTTGCAACAACAAAAACAACAAAAGCAAGAAGATATGGAGTTACCGGCATGGGCTAGAGGAATGGAAGCCGCAGCTCAAAAACAGACCAAAGCGGCGACATTTACGCCTAGCCCTGAAAAGCATAAGGTACCTTATACCACTAACAATGAAATGCAGCAGATGCGAGATGAGTTGGCATCATTACGTAATTTGCTCACTCATCAAGTTTCTAGCTTGTTAAATGAACAGAAGCAACGTGTTGATCCTGTTGGTGCTATGTTGGAAAGTAAGCTAATCGAAGCTGAATTTTCTATGACGATCGCCAAACAATTGGCAGAACTAACGTCAGATTTTACACCTGCTGAATTAGTAAACGCTTTACCTCAGAATTTAGCAAATTTACTCGACAATCAAGGTGATGATATTATAAAACGTGGGGGCGTAGTAGCATTAGTCGGCCCTACAGGTGTAGGAAAAACAACTAGTTTGGCAAAAATTGCTGCTCGTTTTGCTGCTAAGCATGGTAGTGACCAAGTTGCTTTGGTTACAATGGACCATTATAGAATTGGTGCCTATGAGCAATTGGCTACTTATGGCAAAATTATGGGATGTCCAGTAAAGCTTGCTCATGATTTAACGGAGCTAGAGCAAATACTGTATCAATTTAGAAACCGTAAACTAATATTGATAGATACTGCAGGGATGGGACAAAGAGATCTTCGATTATATCAACAATTAGATAACTTAGCTGAAAATAAACGCATACCTATCCGCAATTATCTGGTATTGTCTGCAACATCCCAGCGTCGTGTGTTGCAAGAGGCTGTAGAGCATTTTCAGCGTGTACCATTAGCAGGTGCGATATTAACTAAATTAGATGAATCAGTATCATTAGCTGGGGCTTTAAGTGTATTGGTTGAAAATCAACTTTCCCTAGGGTATGTGACAGACGGGCAACGGGTTCCAGAAGATATGCATGTGGCGGACTCTTTAAAATTAGCCGAACAAGCATTATCAGTATTAGATGAATCGAAACCTGATTTCGTACATAATACGAATTCCAATTGGGAAGTTCGAAATAACGAACATTACTAACATTAATAACAGAATTAATAGCAAGTAAAGCGAATACATTCGCTTTGGCAGTTTGAGTAAAGCTATGACCCAAGATCAAGCAAGCGGTTTACGTATGATGAATCAACCTAATAACGAAAAAGTGAAAGTTATTGCCGTAAGTGGTGGTAAAGGTGGCGTTGGTAAAACCAGCGTTTCCATCAACACTGCAGTAGCCCTTGCTGAAAAAGGCAAGCGTGTATTAATTCTGGATGCCGATTTGGGGCTAGCCAATGTTGACGTCATGTTAGGTATCCGCGCAGAGAAAAATCTTTCCCATGTTCTTTCAGGAGAGTCTGAACTGGATGATGTCATCGTCCGTGGTCCTAAAGGAATAGGCATTATTCCTGCTACGTCAGGCTCACAAACCATGGTAGAACTGACTCCGGCTCAACATGTTGGATTAATTCGAGCGTTTAGTGAAATGAGAACTCAATTTGATGTGTTAATTGTTGATACCGCAGCCGGTATCTCAGACATGGTATTGAGTTTCTCAAGAGCCTCTCAGGACGTATTAATTGTGGTATGCGACGAACCAACGTCTATTACCGATGCTTATGCATTAATAAAAATACTTAGTCGTGAACATGGTGTATTCCGTTTTAAGATTGTCGCGAATATGGTGCGCTCACTTAGAGAAGGAATGGAATTGTTTGCCAAGTTAAGCAAAGTTACCGACCGCTTCCTAGATGTTGCTTTAGAGTTAGTTGCCACTGTTCCTTACGACGATAATGTTCGTAAGTCAGTGCGTAAACAAAAATTAGTTGTCGAAGCTTTTCCAAAATCCCCATCAACTATTGCCTATCATAGTTTAGCGAATAAAATTATAAGTTGGCCTGTGCCTGAACAACCCGGTGGGCACCTTGAGTTCTTTATTGAACGCTTGGTTCAACGGCCTGATCACCATGAGGGAAATGTGAGTGAATAAGGCCGCTGCGTATACTAGTTTTGACGATAGGACAAATGTAGTCGAACAGTATGCTCCACTGGTTAAGAAAATCGCTCACCATCTTCTTGCGAGACTTCCAGCATCTGTTCAACTTGACGACCTATTACAAGCCGGGTTAATGGGGCTCTTAGAAGCCTCAGGTAAATTCGATAGCGGTAAAGGTGCAAAGTTTGAAACGTTTGCTGGCATTCGCATACGAGGCGCAATGTTGGACGAAATCCGTCGAGGAGATTGGGTGCCACGGTCGGTTCATCGAAATCAACGTATGGTTGATCAGGTGATAGAGAAGCTTGAACAAGAATTAGGAAGAGAAGCTTCAGATATTGAAATTGCGGCCGAATTAAATATACCAATTGAAGAATATCACCATATTTTAAATGATGTGGCGACAGGAAAAATCGTTGGTTTTGAAGATTTAGGCGTTTCGCATGATGTGCTCCGTGAAGAGCACCAACCTGAAGATCATGCTTTTGATGCTCTATCAGAGCAAAATTTTCAAAAAGCGTTAGTGCAAGGCATTAAACAATTGCCTGAACGAGATGCTTTAGTGCTTTCGCTGTATTATGACGAAGCTCTTAATTTAAAAGAAATTGGCGCTATTCTTGAAGTGAGTGAGTCAAGAGTAAGCCAAATATTGAGTCAAGCCATGCTCAGGCTTAAAGGTAAGCTGAGAGATTGGACGCAAAATTAAAAAAGCAAAAACTATTTAGTGGCTCATAAATAGCTACTTTTGATTGATGGGAAATCCTTGTTAGATGCGCTACGGCCAGTTTGGATATCCAAATACTAATTGGTTGTTTAACTCTGTCTAATTAAGTTTCCGTTCGCTTTTTACCATAAAGATAAGATTACAAAAGCCCTTGGAGGAAACCTTGGACAAGAATATGAAGATACTTATTGTTGATGACTTCTCAACAATGAGACGTATCATTAAAAACTTGTTGCGGGATTTGGGATTTAATAACACCCAAGAAGCCGATGACGGAACCACCGCACTACCTATGCTGCAAAAAGGCGACTTTGACTTTGTGGTCACTGATTGGAATATGCCTGGTATGCAGGGAATTGACTTACTTAAGGCCATTCGAGCTGATGAGAAACTCAAATCTATTCCTGTACTCATGGTGACAGCTGAAGCAAAGCGTGAGCAAATTATTGCTGCAGCTCAAGCTGGTGTTAACGGCTATGTAGTAAAACCGTTTACTGCAGCCACCCTAAAAGAGAAGCTTGATAAAGTTTTCGAAAGACTGGGCTAACCCGAGCAAGGACGTTGTATGTCGGAAGAATTATCAGGCCTGATCACTCTTGAGCAGGCGCAACAGCTAGTTGAACTTCTATCTGCGGGAGAACAACAGCAAGCAGATGAAGTCATTAAAGAGATTTCATTGCCTATTCAAAATGAGCTCTACGAGGAAATTGGAAAGCTGACTCGTGAGCTTCATAGTGCATTGATCGACTTTCAAGTTGATAGCCGTCTTACTGAATTGACCAATAATGAAATACCTGATGCAAAAGAGCGCTTAAATTACGTTATTGATATGACGGAACAAGCCGCGAATAAAACCATGGATGCGGTTGAAGAGTCACTTCCATTGGCTGATGCATTGATCAGTAACATCAATAATGTCCAACCTGCTTGGGACAAGCTCATGCGTCGAGATATTGACCTTGAGACGTTCAAAAAACTGTGCTTCGACATACAAGATATGATGCAAAGAAGTGGGCACGACTCCATTAGATTACGAGATTTGCTTAATCAAATTTTAATGGCTCAAGACTTCCAAGATATTACCGGACAAATGATCAGACGTGTGATCGAACTTGTTCATGAAGTCGAAAGTAGCTTGGTATCCATGCTAACTCTTTTTGGTGAGCATGCATCAGCAAACTCGGAAGAAAAAAATAAAAATAAAATTGAAGCTGAAGGTCCGATTCTAAATGCCGATACAAGGGATGATGTTGTATCAGGACAAGATGAAGTTGACGATTTGTTATCTAGTCTAGGTTTCTAAAATCTAAGCGTTGGCTTGAGGTGATAATAAGCAGGCATTTGGTACTGCAAGGAGTGTAGGATGGACTTTTCTGTTGATGAAGAGATCCTTCAGGATTTTTTAATTGAAGCTGGCGAAATTCTAGAGTTATTACAAGAGCAGTTAGTTGATCTCGAAAATAACCCAGAAGATACCGAACTATTGAATGCCATATTTCGTGGATTCCATACAGTAAAAGGTGGTGCAGGGTTCTTAGGCCTTACTCCAATGGTTGATGTATGCCATGAATCGGAAAATACCTTTGACTTGCTAAGAACGGGTAAGCGCTCAGTGACTGCTGAGTTAATGGACATCATTTTGCAGGCTGTAGATGCGATTAATGTGATGTTTAATCAAACTCAAAATGGTGAGCCGCAGCAAGAAGCGTCTTCGGAATTGCTCTCTCAATTAAAGTTACTGAGTTCAGGCGAGCCGTTGCCTAGTGAGTTAGGTGCAGCGCCAGCATCACCTCAACCTATTGTTGAAACTCCGGAGCCTGAGCCTGAACCAGAACCAATTCCTGAGCCTGAAGCTAATCAAATAGAAGCTATTGATGATATTACCGAGACTGAGTTTGAAGCTTTATTAGATGCTTTACATGGTCATGGGAAAGCGCCAACCTCTTCGGTAATTCAGGAAACTTCAGAATCAGACCAAAGTGATGATATTTCTGAAGATGAATTTGAAGCCCTATTAGATGAGCTTCATGGTGCAAACGGTTTCAACGCCAATATAGCATCTACTCTTGAGCAAATCACACCAGATGCAGTGACAGAGCAAGAATCTGATGAAATCACAGAAGATGAATTTGAAGCTCTACTCGATGAACTGCATGGTAAAGGAAGCAGTCCTACAACAACGTCAAAAAATTCACCAGAGAGCGCTGAACCTAAAAATAAACTTGAACCAACCGCTAAAGTTGAAGCTTCACCAAAAAAAGAAGACCCCAAAAAATCTACACCGCAACAAGTTGTAGAGAAAAAAGCAGCGGTGAAAAAGGAAGCCCCAACAGCTCGTGTTGCAGCACCTAAAGGTGAAACAACGGTTAGGGTAGACACTTCACGCTTAGATCAAATCATGAATATGGTTGGGGAATTGGTCTTAGTTCGAAACCGCCTAATTAGCCTAGGTGGAAATCGAGAGGATGAAGCCATGTCTAAGGCGTTAGCAAATTTAGATTTAGTAACGGCTGATCTTCAAGGTGCGGTAATGAAAACCCGTATGCAACCTATTAAAAAGGTATTCGGTCGCTTTCCTAGAGTTGTAAGAGATTTAGCTCGTTCGCTGGATAAAGACATCAACCTTGTGATGATCGGTGAAGAAACCGATCTCGATAAAAACTTGGTAGAAGCCTTGGCTGATCCTTTGGTTCACTTGGTTCGAAATTCAGTGGACCACGGTATCGAAATGCCAGATGAGCGTGAGGCTAATAACAAGCCTAGACAGGGAACAATAACCCTATCTGCAAGCCAAGAAGGCGATCATATTCTTTTGAAAATTGAAGATGACGGCGCCGGCATGGATGCAGAGAAACTTAAAAAGATAGCTATTAGTCGAGGAGTTCTCGATGAAGATGCTGCCGCAAGAATGTCTGATGAAGATGCTCATAACTTAATTTTTGCACCAGGTTTCTCAACTAAAACTGAAATTTCCGACATCTCAGGCCGTGGCGTTGGTATGGATGTAGTGAAAACCCGTATCGCACAATTGAATGGTACGGTTCATATTCACTCGCAGCAGGGACTAGGTACCACGCTAGAAATCAAAGTTCCGTTAACATTGGCGATTATGCCTACTTTAATGGTTGAAGTGGCAACACAAACGTTTGCATTACCACTTTCCAATGTCAGTGAAATATTTCATTTAGATTTGACCAAAACTAATGTGGTGGATGGGCAGCTGACTGTCATCGTTCGTGAAAAAGCGATTCCACTTTTTTACCTTGAAAATTGGTTACATAGTGATAGTGGTTTCCAAGATAGGCAGAAAGGATTTGGTCATGTTGTGATAGTTCATATTGGAACTATGATGGTAGGCTTTGTTGTAGACGCCTTAATTGGCCAAGAAGAGGTCGTAATTAAGCCTCTCGGAAAACTATTGCATGGCACTCCAGGGATGGCAGGAGCAACGATTACATCGGATGGCGGTATAGCCTTGATTTTAGATGTTCCTGGATTATTAAAGTTTTACGCAACAAGAAAGTAGTAATAAAGAGGTTCAATGGCTATAAAAGTTCTAGTCGTCGATGACTCAAGTTTCTTTAGACGACGTGTGAGCGAAATTCTTTCTCAAGATCCTAATCTTGAGGTAGTTGCTGATGCTCGTAATGGTAAGGAAGCCCTAGCAAAAGTTGCAGAATTTAAGCCCAATGTGATCACCATGGATATTGAAATGCCTATCATGGATGGGATCACTGCGGTCAAAGAGATCATGGGTAGCAATCCTACTCCAGTGTTGATGTTTTCATCATTGACTCATGATGGCGCTCAAGCGACATTAGATGCGTTAGATGCTGGAGCTTTAGACTTTTTACCTAAAAAGTTTGAAGATATTGCTACTAATCGCGATCAGGCGATTCGCTTATTGCAACAAAAAGTTAAAGCGCTAGGGCAACGAAGACTGTTTCGGAGGATCCCTAGGGCGAGTGTCGATTTAAGCGAGTCAAATCGAGCAGCCAGATCTTCCCAAAGCACGTTTAATAGAAATGATAAGCGAGACATTGCTCCAGTTGTTAATGCTTCTTTTAAAGCTAGTGGCAAACAATACAAAGTGCTTGTTATAGGTACGTCAACTGGCGGGCCTGTGGCCTTGCAACGTATTCTGACTCAGCTTCCAGCTAATTACCCTCATCCTATATTGCTGATTCAGCATATGCCTGCGGCATTTACGCCAGCCTTTGCAGTGAGGTTAAATGGCTTATGCAAAATTCAAGTAAAAGAAGCGGAAAATGGTGATGTAATGAAACCAGGGTGTGCCTACCTTGCACCGGGTGGGTTGCAAATGCTGATTGAAAAAAGTGGCGCATATGGTCGAATAAAAGTGATTTCTGGTAAAGAAGACATGAATTACAAGCCCAGTGTTGATATTACCTTTGCATCAGTATCTAAAGTGTTTGCCGATAAAGCATTAGCCGTTGTCCTAACCGGAATGGGGGCTGATGGCCGTGAAGGAGCTAGGCTGCTTAAAACTGCAGGTTCGAGTATTTGGGCTCAAGATGAAGCAAGCTCAGTAGTCTATGGAATGCCACAAGCTGTAACCCAAGCTGGGTTATCGAGTAAATCTATTGCTCTAGAACAAATGGCAAATGCCATTCTTAAAGAAACAATAGGCCGCTAAAAATGTCGATGCCGAAGCTGTATTTAAATTTGATTATTTTTCTTTTAGTCATTGTTTTGGCCTCGGTTGCTACATATGCCTTTGAACAACATCAAACGATTGAGTTGCTCGAAAAGAACGTTGAAAAATTGCTGGCATCTCAAGTGGTTTTTGTTATTAGTAACGAAAATTCAGAAGAGGTCAGTAAGTGGCTAAGAAAAAAGCCTGAAATGATCAAAGAGTGGCTTGCTAATGTTAATTCAAATGCAAAACAACCAGATAGTAAGCCCAAAAAACAATCGCAAGAAGTTAAAACTGTTTCTCAAAGTTCTAGCATCAAACAGTATAACTTGCCTAATGGTGGCATCCTGATCACAACGAGAGAGCAGTAGGTTGAAAATCTGGACAGTCGCTAATCAAAAAGGTGGTGTTGGTAAAACGACAACAGTGGTGAGCCTTGCTGGTGCTCTAGTGAAGCAAGGTAAACGTGTGCTAGTTATTGATACCGACCCTCATGCTTCACTGGGTTATTATCTTGGAATCGATTCTGAGGAAATACCAGCCTCATTATATAACTTATTTGTGGAGCACCAGTCGTTAACAGAATCCAAAATTCAAGCCCATATCGTACCCACGTCGGTAGACCATTTAGACTTACTTCCTGCCGCAATGGCATTGGCTACGATAGATAGGCAGTTAGGGCATGAAGATGGCATGGGATTGGTGTTACGAAACATAATTGATAATGTTTCTAGCAGCTATGATTACGCGATTATCGATTGTCCGCCAGTATTAGGTGTGTTGATGGTCAATGCCTTAGCAGCCTGTGAGCAGGTGCTGATCCCTGTTCAAACCGAGTTTTTAGCACTAAAAGGGTTAGATAGAATGATCAAAACCCTTAAATTAATGGATCGTACTCAACAGCAGCAACATCGGTTCATTGTGATCCCAACTATGTTTGATAAACGCACTAAAGCTTCACCGTTAGCACTCAGAGAGTTACAGCAAAGCTACTCGGATCATTTATGGAATGGTCTTATTCCCATAGATACAAAATTTAGAGATGCCAGTTTAGCACATACTCCAGTTTCCCATTGTGCACCTAACAGTAGAGGCTCTGTGGCGTATAGACGGTTACTGCAATTTCTCGACAGTGAACGAGGTGTGTCATGACTGAGCATTCAGATATTGCAGTCGTAGACTTTTTTTCTCGGCTTCTCAAAGAACCACAATCGTCAGGTCCTGTTGAAAAGCCAAAGGTTTTAGTTAAAGAAGCCGAACTCACGCTAAGTGCTGAGCAGGTAGGATTACAGCAATTACTTTCCAAAGTATCTGCGTTTGACGAAAAAGATGAGCCCCCAAAAGAGCCTTCATCACCCTTTACCTCTTCAAAATCAAAGCCTGAAATAATCGTTAGCGATTCAACAGCAAAAGAAACTGAAACTGCTGCCGATATAGGTAGTGAAAAGTCGTTTTTACACCAAAGACTTGAAGGTGAGTTTCAAGCCTTGTTCTTTAAAGTGGCTGGCTTAACCTTAGCCGTTCCTCTGGTTGAACTTGGTGGCATTATCCATGAAGTAAGAGTTACTCATTTACCAGGACAGCCCACATGGATAAAAGGTGTAATGACTCACCGTGATCAAAAAATTAATGTAGTTGATACAGCCGCTTGGGTGATGCCTGAAAAATACGATGCGAATCTGCAAAAGCAAGTCGATTATCGATACGTGGTGTTATTACAGAACAGTCAATGGGGCTTGGCATGTGAAGAGCTTTTGGATGCCGAATCAATAAACAAAGAACAAGTGAATTGGCGCGTGAATACAGCTAAACGCCCATGGTTAGCTGGCTTAGTAAAAAAGCAAATGTGCGGAATTTTAGATGTAGGGGCTTTGATCGAGCAACTTAGCTCACAGGGTCATATAGCAGGATAAATACCCTGGAAAAACGTAAAGAGTTAGAAAAGTAGCAGAGGATATTATGACAGATTCAAACAACCTAGCAGTATCAGCCAGTAACGATGATTCTGTTTTGCAATGGGTAACATTTCGCCTTGATAATGAAACTTATGGTATCAATGTTATGCAGGTACAAGAAGTACTTCGTTATAGTGAAATTGCCCCTGTTCCAGGTGCACCACATTATGTCCTAGGAATCATCAATTTACGAGGTAACGTGGTTACAGTTATCGATACTCGTGCGCGTTTTGGTTTAGCTTCAGCAGACATTGACGACTCTAGTCGTATCGTGATCATAGAAGCAGAAAAGCAAGTGATAGGAATTTTGGTTGATAGTGTTGCTGAAGTGGTTTATCTGAAAAGTACTGAAATTGATAATGCGCCAAACGTTGGTACTGAAGAAAGCGCAAAATTCATTCAAGGTGTCAGTAATCGAGATAGCGAGTTGTTGATCCTTGTTGACCTTGATAAGCTTCTATCTGATGATGAGTGGAATGAAATCGCTCAGTTATAAAAAATAAGAGATAGGCGTTCATGGAAAATGAATTACTGATAGCGGCGCTGTTTTATGCCACCGCTTGTTTGGGCTTGGTACTGTATTTACTGAAACAGTCTGGAAAGCAGCGCAAAAAGTTGGACGCCTTAGCCACTTTGGTCAAAGATAGTCAAAAACAGCGTGATACCTTAAAAAGGGAGCTAGACGAACTAAGAAAAGGAACAATCGGTGTTGGCCGACGCGTTATCGATTTGGAAAAAAAGCTAAAACAAAATGAAGCTAGAATTGATGAAGCTGCTCAAGAAGAACCGCAGTCACGGTTATATACTCGCGCGATGAAAATGGTTGCTCTTGGTGCTGATGTACAAGAAATTGTTCAAGAATGTGAGTTACCTAGAGCAGAAGCTGAACTTCTAATTCGTCTTCATAGCAAATCTGCATAGCCTGAATTTTTCAGGCTAGTTCCATAATGTGGAACTCAAAGTCTTACTTTACAAATCCAAGTTTTGAGAACTATTCTAGTTAGTCAAAGGTGAGAGTGATATAATCTCGCGCTTTCGTCAACGCTAGGAAACCAAGACAATTATGGGTCAACGGATTATTTTTGTTTGTTTATTAATTCTCACACTAGGTACAGGATGTACGTCAAAAGCGATACTTGAAACTAATCAAGCTGCGCAAACAGATAATGTATCTACATCCAAGTCTAGCCAACCTCAATACAATGACGATAGAGATCCTTTTGAAGGCTTTAACCGCGCAATGTGGAACTTCAATTATAACTATCTCGATAAGTATGTGTTAAAGCCTGTTGCTCATAGCTATAACGATTATGTACCGTCTCCAATAAAAACAGGTGTTGTCAATTTTGTTGAGAATTTAGATGAACCTTCATCTTTATTGAACAACACGCTGCAAGGAAAATGGAAAAATGCGGCAACATCAGGCGGACGTTTTATCATTAACAGTACGATTGGTTTACTTGGTTTAGTGGATGTGGCTGAAATGATGGGAATTTCAGCAAAACAAGAAAGTTTTAGTGAAGTTGTTGGTTACTACGGCGTACCAGATGGACCATATTTTATGTTGCCTGCTTATGGGCCTAAAGTTACGCGTGAACTTGCAACGGACTGGGTGGATGATTTGTATTTTCCATTAGCAGAATTGTCAACGGGACAGAATTTAATTCGTGTCGCTTTAAAAGGGCTAAATGCTCGAGTTGCGGCTATTCCACAAGAACGTTTGCTAGATAATTCACTCGACCCATACAGTTTCGTTAAAAATGCCTATTTACAAAATGTTCAATTTAAACTGCACGATGGTAAGGTACCTCAAAATCAAGGCAGTGATGATGTTGACGCATATCTTGATGAATTAGATTAATCTTGAGTACAGAACAGAGCAAAATTTAATTTGCTCTGAAATTCGCAAAAACTCAGAACTGGTGTTATAACTCTAATGCGTGTTACAAAAATGGTTTAGAGAAAGCCGTATTCCTCTGATGTCAAATCTTCTAAGTTGAGTGAAATTCTCTTTTTTTTACGAGACTTTATTTTGTTACATTCACAACTTCCTTATGCTTTGTTCAGTGAGACATTAAAGGTTACTTACTGAAAAATATTTATATAAGGTTAACCTTCCGTCTTTTTATAGGCGTAAAATGGATTTGAATCCAACAATGGAATGGTGTGGGTATGGCGTTACCAAATATTTCAATACTGCTGTTTGAAGTAGAGGCCTCAGAAGCAGAGATGATTACAGAATACTTAGCTCAACAAGGTTGTACTTGGTATTTAGCTAATAATCTTGATTCTGCTACCAAGGTACTCAAACAAGAATCTATAGATTTAGTGATTGCAGACCTCAGTCTGCCTAACTCAATTGGATTAGACTTAATTGCTGAAATTCCACTTATTTCACCTCCTACTCATTCAATCGTAATCTCTGGTAATAATGTGTTATCAGATGTATTACAAGCGATTCGTCTTGGAGCAAGCGATTACCTTTGTAAGCCTATTGATGACATGCTGGTGTTAGAAAATGCCATTCAACAAACCATGGTAGGCTTCATTGAAACCGATGCTCCTATGGCACTTTTAGATGAATTATCGTATCAAGAGTTTGACGAACATATTTCGTCGATTGAACAAAGTTCTCACGCTGTAGAGCATATTCAACAGCAGTTATTTCCAGCGGCTGAGGCGACTTTTCCTAATGCTCAAGTAAGTTACAGTATTTTTAAACATACCGAGGTCAGTAACTACTTGATAGACAGTACCTTAGTTAGTGAAAAATACCTTATGGTTTACATGGCGCATTTCCAGCCTGAAAATAAAACAACAGCTTTTGCGAGTGTGACGCTAAGAAGCCTTGTTAACCAAAAACTGCAAGCTTTTCGCATTGGAAAAAGTCAGTCTGTTATTGAGCCATTTAACATGCTCAGCTATCTCAATGATCGAATTGTAAAGTCTGGCTTGGGAGTTTATATCGATATGATTTATGCAATCGTCGATTTAAATAACTTCCGTACAGCCATTGCTCAAGCAGGTCATGGATTAAGAAGTTACATTCGAAATTCTGAAGGACTCATGCCAATAGCCATATCAGACTCAATGCAAATTGGTGTACAGCATTGGGTAAAAACCAGTACTCAATACCGGACGCTCAATCGGGGTGAAAATTTATGTATCTCCACCAGCAAGCCAGAGCATAAGCCTTTATTACTCAGCAACAGGTTTTCAGGATTAGTGAAAAATGAAGCCATACCTACTGGTGGGTATGTTGAAGTAAGGGTGTGATGTTTCTCAATGTTTCAATCCATCATTAAGTATAAGTTCAGTCTTAATATTGTTAACTAGCGATAAGTATTGGGGGTGAAGGACAAAAACTTTGGCTATTAAGTTCGACAATCAAGCTGCTTGTATTGCAGTATTGAAAGATGGTATTCCCGATTGGAAAAATGAAGGTTTTGTTAGCAAACACTTAATGACTTTATACTCATTACATATAATTAGTTTTCCACAAAAAAAATCGATTATGGATGCAGGAAGTTCAAGTGAGAAAGCTTCGAAGCTTGTTGAATTTCTAGTTGAAAGCACCGAACGATTTGGCACAGAAACTTTTCAAACTTTTATAGACGATTTGGACAATTATGATGAGAAAAATGTGCTAGGAGTACTTACTCAGAGATATAAAACATACATGCAGAATCCTCCTCAGGCATTTCAAAAATTTCTTTTATCTAAAGATACTACACAAAGTTCCACAGAAGGCCTTTTAGGTGTTCAGCTCGAAAGTCATAATAAAAAAGAACTACTAGCTTTAAGAGTTAAATCAAATGAATCAGAACAACAAATAAAGTCACTAAAAAGTGAAGTTGAAGATCTGCGGAAAGAAAACGACGATTTAACAGGCCAGCTTGAGCAACTTGCAATTCAGATGGATAAATTACAAAAAACAGTTGCTCCTAATAACATTCATACTGAAAATAATTGATGACTAAGCTGCTAAAATAGAGCCTGAAGGGAGTTGATTGAACTTTCGTTTTGTTTTTTTACAAAAGCCTCTGTTCCCCATAATGGCACCGTTGACAAACTGTGTTTAAAACTGCCCGATGTTTCTTTTGTTGAATATGACACATACAGCAGGGTTTGATGCTCTGCATCATAAATACGCCTAATTTTCATCGATTTAAAGAAGATGCTTTTTGATTTTTTAAATACGATTTCACCCGATTTACTCTTATCAATATGAGCAATCATTTCAGGCGTTATTTCGCCTGTTTGACGGCAAGATATGGCGCTATCGCTAGGGTCTGACAAACTTAGTTTTGCTTCTATTGAAGCAACATGACAAGTTACTCCGGGTACGTCAGGGTCTACCATAGTGTTAATTTTGATGTCTTTTAAAGTAAATAGTCCTAGCGAAACATCTCCCACTTCTTTTTGGCCGAAGCAACCAGTTAACAGAGTGGTGAACCAAATAATCGTGATGAGCTTTTTCATTTTAAATAAACTGTGTAAAAGTGTTACTTAATACTGACAAAAGTTGAAAGAAATAGCTACACGTCACTTGAAAACGCATTTTGCCATTTCTTGACTAAGTCGATAATATTTTGACGCATCAGTGGAGTTCGAACAAGCTTTGGAGATTTTTGTAATCTTAAATTTAAAATAGAGCTATCAGTTATTTTTTCTATTGAAACGGATGGAGATATTACTTGGCTTCGATAATTAAATAGGTTTAAAGCATTTAACACTACCCCTGTTTTACCTATTCCTGAATTACAGTGAATTAGAACCCCTCTATCTATGAGTTTAGGAGCTATTTTACAAACAAGTTCATCTAAGAGTGTTAAGTCATAGGTAACTGAACTAGGCCAATTGTTGATATGCAGTCGTTGCACTCTTTTACAGCTTTG
This sequence comes from Parashewanella curva, assembly GCF_003675895.1. Lineage (GTDB taxonomy): Bacteria > Pseudomonadota > Gammaproteobacteria > Enterobacterales > Shewanellaceae > Parashewanella > Parashewanella curva. The sequence continues at coordinate 55,203 of NZ_ML014753.1, read as the reverse complement.
TTTTTCATTATTTACCAGCTGATACTGATGGATATCATCATCAGTTTTAGTATAAATGACTGTCATCGAACCAAATGTTAAGTTTGTTTTTTGAGGATAATATGGCAGTGCCGATTCAAAAGAGTAAGATAAGTCTACTATAAGTCCAATATTTTGTTGGAACACAAGCTTCCAAAATAATTCGGGATGTTCTGGTGAATAGGGGGAGTCATGATATGGATATTCAGTAGCAATGAGTTTAGCTTTAGGGAACGGATGAACTGTTATGTAATTAGCTGAAATTAATCCCTTTATCGATAGAGGTTGATTGTTATCACTTATTAAAACATTGATAGGGACTAAGTTTATTGTTGGTACTAAAATCCCTAAAAAACGCCCAATTTTAGGTCTGCATATCTGGTGTGAAGCGGGCCACATGAGCATAGTACTTCTTGTTAGTTCATCAAATTTTTTATTTAAAGATTTTCTTGGAAATTGCTCATTAGGTTCAGTGACTAATCTGGTATCGCTTGTGTTAAAACCTGTCGTATTACTTCGAATTATAAAGTCGAGAGGTATCGAGTAATAAATTTTTGCACTACTGGTAACTCTTAGCTGTTTTAGGTTCCATACATTACCTAAGGGTGTTTGCTTGATAGCATTTAGTGCGTGTAGTTCATCTATTTCTGCTGATTCCGACTCTGTTAAATAGATTTGTAATAATAGTTTTGCTGCACTAGCTTGCTCAGACGATGCTAATTCAATTCCCCACATCTCATCTCGAACTTTAATATGGCATTTTCCAATGGTTGATATATAGGGATTTGACTCTAAGTCACAGGAAATATGAGTTTGTTGCAACGGAAATACTGCCATAGTGTATACACGCTAAAAGTATGATGTATAACACAATGAATCTGAATATACCTTGAGTGAAAGGTTGTTAACCTGAACTCTGTATAAAGAAATCAGCACCGTATTGTTTTAGGGCGTGTTGATCTTTCAGGATTAAATTTTGTGCTATTTGAGCACTTTTCTGTTCAAGGCATGAGCAGTGAAGCTTAGTCATCTAAGTGAGCTGCTCACAACACAGAACAGGAAGTGCTCAAAAGCATCGAAGACAGCGTAAATTGGTCACTTCTGCTGCGTTATCGTCTGCTTATGTAGGGCAGCCACACTTCACAAACTCTGCCTTGCATAAGATAACCAATTTATCGCTGCAAAAATAAACACGAAAGATCAACACGCCCTAGTAGATAAAATTTAAATTTTATCTACAGTGCTGCTAATTTTGTGTAGTTCAAGGCGGAACAGTTCGTAATAGCCAGCCTATTTCGGGCTGTTCTAACGCAGAAATACGCATAAGTAGCTGTGCTGTAGAGGTTTGCTTATGCAGAGCTCAGGTTAGTTAGAGAGTAAAAAATGGTGTCCCGAGCAGGATTCGAACCTGCGGCTTTCGGCTTAGGAGGCCGACACTCTATCCACCTGAGTTACCGGGACATACATAATGTGGTTATCACGAGTATGTCTATAGATTATATATAAAGATTCAGGTGTGTTGTAGTTTCTCTTGTTTCTCTATTTTCCATTTATTTTCAATTTAAGCCGAATGCCCAGTTTACTCACATTGACTTTTACTATCAGGCGTTTTCACTTTTAAAGCGTCATTGATACTCTGCGCATAAAATTCAGCATCACCATTGTTCTTAATATCATCATATTGAAACATAAATCCGCCTTGGGTTATTTTAGGGCATTTCTGTTTCCACTGGCTTAATACTGCGTAAACATCGTTAGGACCAGATTTTGATGTTGCAAATCCAAATGATACAGGCAAACCCAAATTCCAATCACAGGGTGAGTTGTACTCCCCTAACGAATAACCTTGTAAATAGATGTAATCTAATGCATTGCTTTTATGGGCATTGACTTTGGCAATAAACCCTTTCCAAAAATCTTCGTCACCATACGGTGAAATGGTTGTTTTAAAGCCTATGTCTGAAAGCATGTTGTGAAAAATGACTGAAGAATCCATATCAAATTCATCTTCGTCATCATTATTTAATCCATCAACATCAGGGAAGGTTTCTTTTAGTATCTTAAAATTTTTATATAAAATGTTGTTTTTAATATCGCAAGCTGAAGTCTTATCACATTTAAATAAGGCTTTAATATTAGAGTATGTCTCAGAGCCTGCGCCGCTTAGCCCAAATTCAATTCGCTGTACTTTCGTTTTGCCAGTCTTTAGTGAGGCTATCTCTTTGCGGAAATTTGGATAATCATTATCCCCAACATATTTTCCACCCTCAATTAATGGAAACTCTTCATTAAAATTCAAATCGCCATTTGCATGAACATGAATCGTCCAAACGATAATGGTATCGAAGCCAGAATTTTTCAGTTCATTAATGCTGGTTTCAGGGTTTTTATAAATGGAACCACCTGCATAAATGGCTGATCCAGCAAAACAAACATTGGTTAGAAAAGGTAGGCTTAGGAACGTCATTGTCAGGGTTCGTTTTTTCATCATATTGATTCTTACCTTTGTTGAAAACCTAAAACAAAGTAGATGACTTTCATCGAATACTCTCGTTAAGTTTTATTAGGGCCTGTTGATCTTTCGTGTTTATTTTTTCAGCGATAAATTGGTTATCTTATGCAAGGCAGAGTTTGTGAAGTGTGGCTGCCCCACATAAGCAGACGATAACGCAGCAGAAGTGACCAATTTACGCTGTCTTCGATGCTTTTGAGCACTTCCTGTTCTGTGTTGTGAGCAGCTCACTTAGATGACTAAGCTTCACTGCTAATGCCTTGAACAGAAAAGTGCTCAAATAGCACAAAATTAAAGCCTGAAAGATCAACAGGCCCTAATGTAGAAACATTACTTGTTCTCTGTGATCACATCTAAAGCTTGGGTAATTGAGTCTGCATAGCTTTTAGGTAATGAAGAGTTTTCAAAATTATCATACAGCCACATAAAGCCACCGCTGGTTATTTTGGGGCAGGTTAGCTTCCAACGACTTATTGCGCTATATACGCCTCTGACACTGGAAGTATTGGAAGATAAACCTGGAGAAACAGGAAGCCCAAAATCCCAATCGCAAGGCGAATTACCAGTTCCGCCAGCATATCCTTGTAAGTAAACTCTATCCAAGGCGTTAGGGTGATGAGCATTAACCTTTTTTACTAACTGTTGCCAAAAGCTTTGATCGGAATAGGGGACTATGGTTGATTTGAAACCAATATCGGCCAACATATTATGAAACTTTACTGATGAATCAAGATCAAACTCTGTCTCATCATCGTTATTAATGGCGTCAACATCAGGAAATGCTTTCTTAAGTGCCATGAAATTTCGATATAAGATGTTGTTTTTAATGTCACAGCGTTGTTTTTTTGGACACGTTAAAAGCGCTTTTATATTGGTGTAGCTTGGGGAACCAGCGGCACTCAATCCAAATTCGATTCGGTTAATGTGGGAGTGGTCGTGCTTCAAGGAAGCGACATCTTTTCGAAAGTGTGGATAATCGTTGTCGCCGATGTATTTTCCATTTTCAACCAGTGGGAATTCTTCATTAAAATTTAGACTACCATCTTCGTGAACATGAATAGTCCAAACTATCAAAGTATCAAAGCCCGATTTTTTCAATTCGTTAAGGCTTGTGTCTCGTTCTTTATAAATAGGGCCGCCAGCAAAAACGGCAGAGGTGGCAAAACAAGAGTTACATAGATTGAATAGCGCAATGAAGCAAATGGCTAAAGAGAGTCTTTTCATTATGATTGCCTTCGAGTGAATAACCAGCGTATAAACTAAATTATTTTTAGCTAATATGCAGTCAAAGTACGGCAGTCATACAACTAATCTTCAGCTTTTATATTGATTTAGCGATAACAATATCCCCAACTTGAATATTTTCAATTTTGTTTGCTTTGTTCCATTCAACAACTGCGGTTTGCTCGGTAATTTGAGTCACCTTAAGTTTTATCGGGCTGGATTGCGCAATAGTCTTAATGGATTGAAAGCGGGTATGTAAATCTTTCCTCAATACCAATTTTAGAGTATCACCAACTTGGATATTGTTACGTCGCCCCAGATTTACTATTAACAGCTTGCTTTTCTTTGCGATAACCGTACCCATTAATGGTCGATCTCTGAGATGATTATCTAACTCAACCGCAATACTATTAAATAGACGTTTGATGGCTTGTCCATACTTTGAATGCCATAACTCAGTAGATGATGCCGATAGGATTTTATTAGATTCAAATTCCCAAACTTCATTAATAAAGTACGTTTTTTGCCAAATCTTTTCACCACTAATGTTATGAAATAAGCTGAGATTTATTCGAAACTGACGTGTTGGCCAATCTTCGAATAATCCCAGAAAGCTTTCAGGTGAAGAAATGACTTCTGCATTCAAAATATTACCAATAAGTACATATTGGCTATTGGTCATATCTCCAATCCAGTAGGGGAGCTTTTGGCTGTTATCTTCAAAAAAGTGCTGCGTTAAATTTAAGCTTTGTTCGGCTCTTAACTCAGGAAAGGATAATTTCGCTTTTTGGCTAAGGCTGTCAGAAAACTTTTCGGTTAACATTTTGGAAAAATCGTTTAATTGCCCATATCTTAGGTGTGCAGGATTAGATAAAACAAATCGAGGCAGATAAATACTGGCTTTTCCCGATAAAGGAAACTCATTTTGATGGCTGGTTATCCTAACATTGACATAGATAACATCACCTTTGGTTCGCTCAGAAACTAATTCAATTTGCTCACTATTGTAAACTGAAGCTAATTCAGTTGAGCCTTGAATTAACTGACCTGATAGGGTGCTTCTTGTACTATTTACTCTAACACCGCTTTCAAGCTTAGCTTGTTGTATGGCGGATTCTATGGCTTGTTGGCGTGCTTGCTTGATATTGCCATTGATTATTGGTGCTTGACCTTGAAAGTAAAAATCTTCCGCTGTGCTTGAACGAGAAAAACCAAGAGCTAGCAATAATAAAGCTAATAAAACGAACGCACGATGCAACATTACCATGTAAAAGCCAACCTTTTGACAGCATAAATTCTCCTAATCTACTAATACAAAACTCATACCACTTTATTACTTGGTATTCATTTTGCTTAAGATTGAACATTAGATAAAAAATGACGCAAACGGCACCTTAACGGATGTAAAGCGGCAATTTTTGCCGTTACCAGTGAAGCAAGGTGGGAGAAGTGCAGTGAAAAGAATATTAGTTACTATTGGATGTGTCTTACTTAGCGCGTGTAGTTATCACGTTACCATTACGAAAGATGCTCATAAGCAAAAGGTACAAGAGTTAATGATGATGCCACCGAGCTGGGCGGCAAATGTAGTGTTGTCGCTCTCTAACCATCATTCGGCATTGCCTAAAGATGTGCCTCTAGTGGTAACGACACCTGTATCTGCAAATGATTTTAATGAACGAGCCAGTTTTGCAGCGCAAATTCAGCAAGAATTAATGACAACGTTTAGTCGTGCAGGGTATACCGTTGCCGATCCCAATGTCACCGATAGGTTAATGATTAAATCTAAAGGGGAGTTCGTCCTCAGTCGTGACTGGCAGGAGTTGTCAGGAAATCTTGAGATAGGCTTGCTTGTGGTCACCACATATAGCTTAGGGCTATCAGATATTAAACTGAATACTCGAGTAATAAACATTGAAAATAACCAAGTAATAGCTGCTGAATCAAGCGCTATTCCCGTTACAGAGCTAGAGCAGTTTTTGTCTCCTGCTGAAAAGGTAGTAGAAAAAAATGGAATGTTGTACAGAAACGAGGCTACGGGTATGGAACCCGTTTCAGATAAGCAGGTTAAACCATGAAAAAGTTAGTTGTATTATTCGCCTTATTGTTGTCAGCATGTGCTAGTTCAGAACGATATGTTCAGTGGGAAACCGAAAAGCCAGAGCACTTTCCTAAGTTAATCGCCATTGGCTATGCACCGTTGTCAGAACAACCAGGTAAGACGAAATCGAAACGTGTATTAATGGCGATGCAAGCGTCTAAAGTGGCAGCCTACCGTGAATTAGCTGAGCAAGTCTATGGACAGCAAATTACCGCTCAAACGACAGTGAAGGATTGGACGACTGAAAGCGAAGCAATCAGTTCTTCTGTAACAGGTGTTATCCGCGGAGCTAAAGTTGTAAAAACTTATGTTGCTGGGGATTTTTATGTTACTGAACTAGAGCTTGATTATCATAGAGTATGGGAATTATATCAGCACAGAAATAAAACTCAGAGAGTGAAGCGAGTCACTTACTTTTAGTTTTGTATACACTCAATTTATATAAACTCAAAATAGCTGCGGACTGCGCTCAAGCTCCTACAAATGACGGTTTAACTGTACTGCTACTTATAGGACGCGGAAAGCTTCTGAATAAACTCCACCTTTTAGAAGTCGAAGGTGTGCTTTTCTTAGCTTTATGGCAGTGTCTACGACCGTGAGTAATCCATGTGCTTCCTGTTGTCCTTTATTTGCAAATTTATCGAGGATATCTCTTTTTAAGCTCAAGAGCGGTAAATCATTTTTTACAAGTTCATGTTTTGATGAGATAAAACTTTTGAATACCGTGAACGCATCATATGTGAAGGTGGTAGTGGAATTTGTACTAGGTTTTTTTAGGCCAAGGAGTGCTTGAGTCCGCTCTTCTAAGTCCATTTTTTTGGGATGCCTAGATAATACTGAAATGTCTGTTTGGGGTAACGTTAGCAGCCAAAGTGCGACTTCGAATTGTTGATTCATTAATGCAAGAGTCAGGGGTGTTTGACTACTGGCTTGATAGGTTATGCAATCTGCAGTCTCATTAACATTTGCTCCGTGTGAATAAAGAGTCATTGCTATTTTTAAGTTACCATTGCTGCAGTAAAGTAAGAATGGAGAAATGCGGTCGTAATATAAGCCTGAGTCTGTGATACATGGTTTTCTCCATTGAGCGATCTTTTCGATACCATGTTCCTCAAATATTCTCTGTACCTGAGAGGCATCGCAGTTGTTAAATATGAGCATCTCTGGGGAACAAGACTTTTCATTGCTCATAGCAACCTGTAACTCCTGAATGATCTCAACGCTTTCAATAGCTTCATACTGTAACTGACTTAAACTCTGAACTTTTTCATCTTGTGTGACGGGTTGACTTTCAGTGGAATGAAAGTCACTTACGTGCTGCTCTGATTCCATTTTTTCATCGAACTGGAATGCTCCAACCGTTGCTGATTGCTGAGTTGATGGTATGTTTTCATGCTGCGGAAGTTGAGTGTGGGTATCTAATAGAGGGAGAGCAGCGCGCGTCATATGATTTACTGTATTCAATAAATTAATGGATTATCGAATACTTTTTTATCTTTAACATGGTTTTTTTGTAAAAAATTAGTGAAATAATTTTCATTAATTATCAAGGAGCAATCAAGGTAAGTTTTTTTCTTTAAATAGGATTATTAGCTTGGCGACTGACTGATTTAAAAGGGAAAGCTTACGCCTCAATACTCTTATTCATCGAAGACATAGTGGAAGTATGTCCTTTATCATCATAGGTGAGGGACGACGAGTTTTTACTCGCTTGTAGAGCTTGTGATAGTCGATTAACACTTGCGATATTCTTCTCAATCAATTCAGAGTTATGCTGGTTAAGGCTTTTGCACTCATTGAGTAAGCGCTTGCCTTGCTCTGATTTTTCGAGTAATTCTGGAGAAGATTTAATTAACTCAACCGTATCTGGTAACGCCAGAATAGCGTTATTTTGCTGGAGTTGGTTGAGGCTTTCATTTTTTTGCTTGGCAATTTCTAGCAGACGCTCACCATCTTGTGATGAAAGAACATCACTTTCATCAATGATAAGTTGCTTTAGGTGAGCCAGTAATCCAAGTTGCTGCTCAAGAATAGACGTGATTTGATCCATTATAATGGTTAGTCAACCCTGTTGTCGTTTTTGTCTTTATACAAGGCATTGAGCTCAGATTCAAAACTTGCAATGTTTTTTGCTAAGCTTTCTGCATCGATTTTATAGCGGCCTTCTGCAATAGCTTGCTTGATGCCTGAAACTTTATCGTGGTCAACATCTGACATTAATGACATGCGAGTTTGCATTCTTTGTAGCTGTTGTGCTTGTGCGGTCAGCTGCACAGAATCACCTTTTACTGGACGTGGAGCGTCGTTAGCCGCTTTTGGCTGTGATGTACTTTCGTTTTGAACCGCAGCCTTACGTACTTGAACGCGATTATTAAGGCTAGGGTTTAACTTGTTCGTGTCTATTGGCATGATAGTTTCCAGCAAATTAGAGATCGGATCATCCCATTATCGGCCATTGAATATTAAACTTTAATAAAAAATGCAATTTTTTTTAATTGAAGGTATTTTACATTTTGACTTCAACTTCGCCAACCCTAACAACCTTTACATCAATGATTTTGTTCGATTTACGATTTCTGACACGTATTTTATCGTTTGGGTTGCCATTTTGAAGTGCGACACCAATTGTTTTTATTTGTAAATGATCACTTTTGGCAAAAATAGATACTGTATCTCCCTTGCATACGTAACACACATTTTGTTGATAAATCACATTACCTTTACCTACGCGTCGTTTTAGGCGAGTGCCGATCAAGGCCTCCCGCTGATTGAACATGGCTCCTCTTAATCTTCTTTCGTCCATTAATTGTAAAACCACATCATCCTTGGTGATAATTTGGCCTGTTGATAAGATTCGGTTGGCAACGGCAACTTGATAGAGAATATTGACCTTCACGGATACAAATGATTGCCATAACGTTTGGTTTGGTTTTGTGCAGCTAATTTTAACAGTAGTGAGTGCTTTGATTCGATTATTGCTGATTTCTGCTTTTAGCGGAGAGTTACATTTTGGAATCATAAAACGGTTATCTAACACTTGAGTGTTAACATTTACCGTAGCATTGGATGGAGCCTTTACTTGAGCTTTAACAGTATCAATAGCCAGCTTTGAGATAGTGTTTAAATCTGGCGAATAGGCTTTAGCAGCAAGATGACCAGAGCAAAGTAAGCTGAAGCTCCAAACAAGCGTGCGAACAAGCGCAGAACTCAAGATAAAACCATTCAATTTAATTGACTCCTTAAGTCAAAATATTGACAAAAAACGCGTAAAATGAATTTTATGTAAAATATTAAGTAACGGCTATGCCAGAACGTTAAAATTGCTGGTAGTATACGCACCATTACTGAGCTTTGTAAGCGAACTAAGGCGAGATTATGGCTGGGGTTTTAGAATCCGTAAACAAGCGAACACAACTGGTTGGTCAAAACCGTTTAGAGTTATTGTTGTTCCAATTTGATGGAAAACAAAGGTTTGGGATCAATGTTTTTAAAGTTAAGGAAGTCTTGCAGTGCCCAGCATTGACGAGTTTACCTAAATTAAACCCAAATGTTCGTGGTGTGGCTCATGTTCGTGGTCAAACCATCTCGGTTATTGATCTAAGTGCTGCCACTGGTGGCCAACCAATATCGGATATCAGTAAAAGTTTCATCATTATTTCAGAATATAATCGCAGCACTCAGGGCTTTCTGGTTAGCTCTGTAGATCGAATCGTTAACCTGAACTGGGGAGACATTATGCCTCCGCCACAAGGTACGGGGAGGACTTCTTATTTAACGGCTGTGGCTGAAATTGAAGGTGAACTGATTGAAATTTTAGATGTTGAAAAAATTCTTGACGAAATATCTCCTGCTAAAACGGACTTAAGTAGCGAAGTTAAAACTAAGTTCGAAGAGGAAAGAACGGATGAAATACAAATCCTCGTTGTGGATGATTCGTCAGTAGCGCGCAAGCAGATTGTCCGCGCATTAAGTGCATTAAATTTAACGATTCAAACGGCCAACGATGGTCAGCAAGCGTTAAATCTTTTAAAAGGTATGGCACAAGATACTGATAATGTTTCAACAAAATTACCGTTGATTATTTCAGATATTGAAATGCCAGAAATGGATGGATACACCTTAACCGCAGAGATCAGGGATGACCCTAAGTTAGCTGATATAAAAGTAGTATTACATACCTCACTCAGTGGCGTGTTTAATCAAGCTATGGTGGAAAAAGTCGGTGCGGATGACTTTATTGCTAAGTTTAATCCAGATGAATTAGCTTCTACCGTAAACAACCATTTGAGTATATAAAAGCTAACTTTTTGAGAAACATGTTCAAGTAACAGTCATTGATACTAACTGCAGCCTTAAAACGGTGCAGTGAGTATTTTTGGCTGTCAAAATGTTTCATTAAATCCAAAGTAAGATCGAATATTGTGGGAAAATAGAGTGTCGCAGCGCCAGTTAACGCAAGATGAGTACAAAAGGTTCTCAGCTTTTTTAGAGCAACATAGTGGGATTGTTTTAGGTGACAATAAGCAGTACTTAGTACGTAGTCGTTTATCACCTTTGGTGACACTTTATGGACTTAGTGATATCGCAGAAGTAGCCCAAAAATCTATTGATGGTAGCCTTCGTCAATTACGGCTTGATGTAATTGATGCAATGACGACCAATGAAACCTTATGGTTTAGAGATGGTTATCCCTTTTCCCTGCTAGAAAGTACTATATTTCCAGAGTATTCCGATCAGAGTCGTTCTCTTAAAATATGGTCTGCGGCCTGCTCTTCAGGTCAAGAGCCATATTCTATTGCCATGAGTGCACTAGAGTACAAGCAAAAAAATCCGACAGCCTTTGCACGCGGCGTTTCAATTCTGGGCACCGATCTTTCCCCGACTATGCTCGAAAAGTGTAGTAAGGCCGAATATGATGAGCTGGCATTAGCACGTGGTTTATCTGAACAACGTAAGCGCCAATTCTTTGAAAGTAGCGGCCAAGCTGGAATGCGTGTTAAACAAAATGTTCGTGATTTAGTCAGCTTTCGTAATCACAACTTACTCGACAATTATAATGTGTTGGGAAAGTTCGATGTCATTTTTTGTCGCAATGTGCTGATTTATTTTTCACCAGCGGCAAAGTCAAAAATTCTGCGGCAATTTGCTGCCGCACTTAATCCTAATGGCGTCCTATTTCTTGGGGCATCTGAATCTATGACTGGGTTGTGTGATGATTTTGAAATGATCCGTTGCCGCCCAGGAATTTTCTACCGAAAAAAATCTTAACTACTTCTTTTCCTCTTGGCATAGCAATTGCTTTTTAGCTGTTGATTACAGTTAAAAGGCAATTTTATGGCGCTCAGTTTTGATAAAGCTCTCGGCATTCATCAGCACACGTTAGGCATTCGTGCGAAACGTGCTGAAGTATTGTCGAGTAATATCGCAAATGCAGATACTCCTAACTATAAAGCCCAAGACGTTGATTTTTCTCAGGCATTGAAACAAGCCTCGTCAAAACAGCGTGGTGTTGGTCTTGGGGCGACACATCAAAATCACTTCTCCATACAGAGCCAGCTTCAAGCTCAAAGTCAATATCGCATTCCAAACCAGCCAGATACAGGTGACGGGAACACGGTAGATATGCAGCAAGAGCAGGCCGCTTATATGGAAAACGCCTTGGAATATCAAATGTCTTTAGGCTTTCTCGAAAGCAAATTTATGGGACTTAAAAAGGCAATTAGAGGCGAATAAATATGAGCTTATTCAATATCTTTGATGTGTCAGGCTCTGGCATGTCAGCGCAATCAGTACGCCTAAATACTACCGCAAGTAATATTGCCAATGCTGATGCTGTGTCAAGTAGCGTCGATGAAACTTACCGTGCTCGTCATCCTGTTTTTGCCGCTGAAATGGCAAAAGCCTCAGCTTCTCAGGCGCATAACCAACCGAGTTCAATGAAAGTGGCGGTTAAAGGCATTGTGGAAAGTGATAAGCCACTTATCAAAGAGTTTTCACCTGATCACCCAATGGCAGATGCTGATGGCTTTATTTATAAGCCTAATGTCAACGTCATGGAAGAAATGGCCGACATGATCTCAGCCTCAAGATCTTACCAAATGAACACTCAAGTTGCAGATGTGGCAAAGAACTTGCTACAGCAAACACTACGCATGGGGAAATAGCTCTGTGATTGAAAGGAGTGAGGTATGAGTTCAGTAAGCCAAACAGGCAACCCGTTTTTAGATTCAGTGCGATTGCAGGGTAAGCCTGAGACCCCTGCATCGAATAACAATCAGCAACTGACTCAAGAAGATTTTTTCAAACTATTGGGTCAGCAATTGTCGCATCAAGATCCGTTCAAACCTGTTGAGAACGACAAAATGATTTCACAGATGTCGTCATTTGCAACGGTTGATGGGATTAAGAACCTCAATAACGAAATTACCAATATGAACAAGACGATGACATCTAGTCAGGCGCTTCAGGCTTCAAGCCTTGTTGGTCGAAAAGTGTTGGTTCCATCAAATGAAGGTTATTTGGCTCCTGGCTCAAACGAAGTTAAAGGGGTTGTTAGCGCTGGTAAATCGACAAAAGAGATAACAGTTCGTGTTGAAGATGAGAAAGGGCAGTTAGTTAACACTTTCAAAGTAGATGGCAGTGCAGGCGGCAACATTGATGTGAAGTGGGATGGCAAAGACAAAGATGGCAAAACCATGCCGTCCGGCAAGTACACATTAAAAGCCACCGGTTCCGTTGATGGTGAATCACAAGAATTACCGACTTCAACTTTTGCACACGTAACGAGTGTTTCATTGGGTAACGCTCAAACTGGTGCAGTTTTAAATCTTAAGGGCGTTGGAGGCATCAAACTTGCCGACGTTCTAGCAGTATCTGAAAGCTAAGCAGCGAGTATTAACTGCTTAATTGGAAAAAGAATTCGGCGAGGAATCGCCAGTACATGACTTGATGTCAGAACAGGGGGACTTATGTCGTTCAACATCGCTTTAAGTGGCATTGAAGCTGCTCAAAAGGATTTAAATACCACCGCGAATAACATTGCAAACTCAAACACCATTGGTTTTAAAGGTTCCCGCGCTGAGTTTGCTGACGTTTATGCCAATAGTATCTTTTCTAATGGTAAAACTAATGTAGGTGGTGGTGTAACAACAACTCATGTTGCTCAACAATTTCATCAAGGTAGCTTGCAGTTTACAAAGAACTCTTTAGATATGGCTATTAGTGGTGGTGGCTACTTTGTAACGTCAAACAATGCGACTTCAAATGATCTAACTTACACTCGAGCAGGCGCATTTAAAGTTAACAAAGAAAACTTTATTGTGGACTCTGCGGGTAATTATCTACGAACTTTACCAGTGGATAAAGATGGTAACTCTACCTCTGTAAGTTTAACAACGACTAAGCCAGTTAAAATACCTGATACTGCAGGTAGCCCTGTAAAAACTGAAAATATTGGCATTCGCATGAATCTAAATGCGGGACAAAAGCCGAAAGATCCTGCTAACTTTGATCCGACAGATTCTGATACATTTAATAATTCAACGGCAGTAACTTTTTATGACTCATTAGGTGAGCCGCACGTTCTTACTACTTACTATGTGAAACCGCCACAAGCTTCACATGATAACGAAAGTAACTGGGTGGCGTTTTATGCCGTAGATGGAAAGCGTTTGGATATTGATACTCCATCAGCACAGACTTATCGAACCGATACCAATGGTGATGGCACACCAGATGGCACTGCTACAGCAACAAACTCAGCAGGCTGGAAAGGTTCTGTAATTAAGTTTGACAATACCGGTAAATACACGGGAAGTAACCCTGCCAATATTAAATCGGTAAGCTTAGGCAATATAGCTGAATTCCCTGCTGGTGCGGATGGTAGCCAAGTATTAAACCTTAAGTTTAATAACCCTACTCAATTTGCAGCTCAGTTTGAAACAACTGAATTAACTCAAGATGGTACTACCGTAGGTCGTTTAACCAATGTTCAAGTTGGTGCAGATGGTTTGATCAATGCCAGTTACAGTAATGGTAAGACAGTCCCATTAGCTCGAATTGCATTAGCTCGATTCCCTAACGAACAAGGGCTAAGCCAAGTGGGCAACACGTCATGGCGTGCAAGTTTAGAGTCAGGACAAGCACTGGCTGGTGAACCTAACAGCGGTACCTTTGGTAGTATTCGTTCTTCAGCACTTGAACAGTCGAACGTAGACTTAACCACGGAAATGGTTGATTTGATTTCAGCACAACGTAACTTCCAAGCAAACTCCCGTACGCTTGAAGTCAATAACACGCTACAGCAAACGATTTTACAGATCCGCTAATATTTCGAGAGGCAGTGTTTAGGGGCTAAATGCTGTCTTTTATTTTTTCTTCTTAAAGTCACTCCTTGGTAAGGTCACATAACAATATTCGTTATCTTCATGGTCACCAATAGTAATAAAGCTATACTCTGCACTCTTGTGAGCATCAAGTTTTACTTTTTTAGTTTCTTTTGCTTTTGGTTTCTCATCTATTTTGTCTGTTTTTTGTGTTTCTGTTGTTACGGCCGCTGCTGGTAGTTGTGCTGTTCTATCTGATGTTCGTGATTCAGTTTCTTCAGTTATTGTTTGTAGTTCAACTTTTGAAGGAAGTTTTGGTTGTTCAGTTGTTCTGCTAGGTTCCCGTGGTTCTGTTTTTACTGTTGGCTTTTGCGGGGCTATTTTTGAGGCACTCTCTGAGGCTGTTGTTGCAATCGCTTTAGCGGGCTCTTGTGACTCTGTTGTCCCATTTGTTTTTATATCTTCAGTTTTCACAGTTGCCTTTTGTGACTCCCTTGAAATGGCTGCATTGTTTATTTCAGCTGTTACGACCAATTTTCCAGAAACAGTAGTCGTGGTTTGAGCAGCGGATATTGGTTGATTGTGTGTTGCCTGACTTCCTTGTTTAACCTTCGCTGTTGCAGTCGATTCTTTTGGGGGGATAGCAGAAACTGGTTTCGATGCTTTAGTTGTTGAAACCAATTTTGGACGATTACTTGTTGGTTGGCTTTGTGATGTTTCAGTTGCTTTTTTGTTTTCAGTAATCGTAGTTGCTCTGAGCGGAGAGGTTGATTCGCTTTTGGAGCGACTAACCACTTTGGTTTTTTCTGTTTTTAGCTTAGCTACATATGCATTTAATTGGCGCTTTACTGCATCAGAAAAATCATCACTTATAAATTCTTTTTCTGACTCTAGAGAACTGCAGCAACATAACTCTTGCCTCAAGGTTGATGGCTGTTTAAATACGACTCTATGGCAGTCGAATTCCTTTTCTGAAACTTTAATTAATCTAATAGCATAACCTGATATTTTGTTATATTGTAAGGTTGGCTCGGTAGTTTCACCAATCGTTTTGGGTGCCTGTTTATAAACTTTTTCCACGCTTTCTTGGTCAAAGTTAAATTGTTGATTGTTGCTTATATATTCATTTAATTGTTTTTGCAAAGCATCAGAAAAATCGTCTTTTATGGCTTTTTTTCTTTGCTCTTGTGTGCAGCAAAAACAGCACATTTGTCTGAATATGGACTGCTGTGACGATACGATGCTTTGGCAGTCGAATTCCCGTTTTGATACCCTCACCATCCGAATCGTGTATGAGGTGTTATTATACGTATAAGTGCTTGTTGTAGTGGCTCCAACCCTTTTAGGGGCACGATTATATGCTGCGCCCACGCTTTGTTGGTCGAAAAAAATTGGCTCTTTGCTGTAAGCCGTTGAGGTTTGGGCTGCGGTTGACATGACGATACTCTCTCTAGACGCACCATTATCATTTTGTTTTATTTGTTGAATAAAGCGTAAATATTTTTTTTGTATTAGTTAGGGCTTGTTGTTCTTTTTAATTGGGAGCGTCTTCAGTCACGATGAATTCATATATTAGCTGAGTCCGAGTTCCCAATAATGGGTAGCTCGTATTGGCTCTGAGGATAGAACTTCTTAATTTGTTCATCAGTTAAGATACTATGTATCAGTATTGTTCTTGTCGCTATGTTCTCAGGCTTTTTGCTATCACAGCTAGGCTTAGCCACATATTGATTAAATTGTTTTTGAATATCCTTTGAAAACCTATCAACTCTCATTCTTTCTTCTGTTCTAGAAAAGATGTGCAAACAATCCAACTTAGAAAGTACTGATGAATTCGCCGGGAGTACATGGTAGAAATCGAGTTGATCACTACTACCTTTTACCAATCTAAAAATATAAGTTTCATGTCGATTATGAGCGAATTCAATTTGAACTGACTCACCATCCTGAGCTGGTGCCACTTGATTAATCTGTTCAAACTGCTGAACTGTTAATGTGAAGTGATTCCCTTGCCACATTGGTGCTGGAGTAATGCTGACATTTTGATACGACATATGTTTATGGCTTTCGATTCAGATAAATCCTAGTCCATCATTGCTTATATATTGAAGATTAAGTAAATATTTTATCGCTATTAGATATGCATGTTGCTTATCACTTTAGGCTGCTAGAGGAATATTTATAGCGTGAATTCGTAGAAGTATCTTGTTGAACGTACTGTTTGATGACAGGAACTGACCGAATGGTATTGGTGTGTACCTTTGGACTCTTCGTGTATTTTCTTAACGCAAATTGATAGGCAAAATCTAGTGCTGCACATTTGGAATCAACTTTATAGATATGCATAAAATTACGCCTCGAAAGCATCCATTTTTTTTGTGATACATCGGATTTTGCTTTGAACGTTTCACCATCTAAGAATGTTAATATTAAGGTGCTGTATGTTGAGGGTTCTTCAGTAAAAATCAAGTAAAGATCATGGAGTTGAGTTCGAGTTAGAGCGCCGTAGCTTTGAGTTAAGCTATACCATTCAAGAGAGAAATTTAGATGGAATGTTATTGCAGTCATTTAATTCTCTATTTATTCATTGTCTTGTACCTATCACAGTTTTTTTGTTTGGTATCGTCTGAGTTGCTCAGGGGTGATATTGAGTTTAGCTGCTCTATTGGCTTGATTAGCTTGGTAAATAGTGAATAAATCTATTGACAATGAAGTGATTTTTTCTTCTGGCTCTTTACTAGACATACAACAGCTAGGATTACAGAGCTGGAAGAATTGTAGCTCATTTGTACGATCTCTTCGAATGACAAACACTTTATTATCAGAGAATTTAAAAAACGCTGAATTAGTTTTAGATTGGAACACATTAATTACTGTATCTGTAAAAACGTTCTGTTTCTCAACTTGTTGTGGTGATAACTGATTTTTTAGATTCCAGTCTAGACTGAATTTGAATTGATAAGTAGGCACAGACATTTTAATCATCCAACTTGAAGTCGTTTTGTGATAATTCATTGTTTAACTTAGTTTTTCAAATAACAAAATTGGCTTTCTTATAACTCTTGATGATTGCTGAAGCTATGAATTGGTTAATCTTTTAGATCTCACGAAAGTTAGATTCGGCTTCATATTAAGTAACATCAGCTCTGCATAAGCCAACCTCTACAGCACAGCTACTTATGCGTATTTCTGTGTTAAAACAGCCCGAAATTGAAACGCAGTAACGACAGTTTTGTATGTCGGTACCAGCTATTACGAACTGTTCTGTCTTGAACTACACAGAATTAGCAGCACTGTAGATAAAAGTTTAAGGTTTATATTTTAAATCAAAATGTTATTGATTTCGTTATACAGAGCTGATGTTAAGTACTTCTATTATCTCAGCTAGGCCTCATCTCTTTCAAATTGGCACGTTCAATGCTTTATCAAGTCAAATGTTGAATATTTGACGGATAGGCAATTGGACAAACTCCTCTATATCGCCACCAGTGGCGCAAAGCAAAATATGAATGAATTGGCGGTTAGAGCCAATAACCTTGCTAATGCTAATACTGATGGTTTTAAAGCTGATATGGCTCAAGCTCGCTCAATGCAAGCTTTTGGTGAAGGTTTGCCTACGCGCGTGTTTGCCATGACTGAAACGCCCAGCAGCAACTTTAAAGCAGGAGCGCTTCGTACCACTGGTCGTGATTTAGATATCGCCATTAACGGTGATGGCTGGATTGGTGTTCAGGGTAAAGACGGACAAGAAGCTTATACCCGTTCGGGTAGTCTGAGTTTTGACGCTACAGGCTTACTGCAAAATGATCGTGGAAATCCAGTCATAGGTGAAAACGGTCCTATTATCCTACCGCTTCCTATTCAAAAAATAGAAATTGCCCAAGATGGCACTATCTCTGTTCGCCCACAAGGTGCGCCAGCAGAGGTTATTGAAGTCGTCGACCGAATCAAATTGGTGAATCCAAATAATCAAGATCTTATGCGTGGCGAAGATGGTTTGTTTCGTCAAATGAACGGTCAAATTGCACCTGCAGATCCAGATGTAAAGGTCGAAAGTGGTGCAATTGAGAGCAGTAACGTCAGCCCTGTAGAAGAAATGGTGGCATTGATTGATATTCAGCGTCAATTCGAAATGCAGGTCAAGATGATGAAAACCGCAGAAGAAAATGATCGAGCCGCAGCGCAGATGGTTCGGATTTAGGGATTAAATAACTACAAAAGGTGAATTATGCATCCTGCATTATGGATAAGTAAAACCGGCTTAGATGCCCAACAAACCGACATCGCAGTTATCTCAAATAACGTAGCCAACGCCAGTACAGTGGGCTTTAAAAAGAGTCGCGCTGTTTTCGAAGACTTACTGTATCAAAAGGTAAACCAAGCAGGTGGCGTAAGCGCCGCTAATACCAAATTGCCAAATGGTTTGAGCGTTGGTGCAGGTACCAAAGTGGTAGCGACTCAAAAGTTGTTTACTCAAGGCAACATGGTTACCACAGATAATTCATTGGACTTAATGATTGAAGGCCCAGGGTTCTTTGAAGTGCAAATGCCAGATGGAAGCATTTCTTATACTCGTAGTGGTCAGTTCAGCATGGATGACCAAGGGCAAATTGTTACTTCGGGTTCGGGGTTTGTAATTCAGCCTGCGATTACGGTTCCGCAAGACGCTAAAAGCATTACAGTTTCCGCTGAGGGTGAAGTATCGGTAAAAGTACCGGGTGCTGCTGAAAACCAAGTGATTGGCCAATTCACCATGTCTGACTTTATTAATCCTTCTGGTTTAGAGCCAATGGGACAAAATTTATACCTAGAAACTGGAGCCAGTGGTGCGCCTATTCAAGGTACAGCAGCGTTAAATGGCATGGGAGCCATTCGTCAAGGAGCGTTAGAAACCTCGAACGTGAATGTGACTGAAGAGCTAGTGAACCTGATTGAAAGTCAAAGAATTTACGAGATGAACTCTAAAGTGATTTCATCTGTTGACCAAATGTTGTCTTACGTTAACCAGAATCTTTAGGAGTTGATGATGTTGCGTTTATTGCTGGTGGTTAGCGCGTTAATGCTAACAGCATGTGCTTCAACAAATAAGAAGCCTATTCCTGATGATCCTTACTATGCTCCAGTGGTACCTCAGGCTGCGCCAACCCACAATGAACCGACAGGCTCTATTTTTCTAGACAGTCAAGTAGCTGGGCTATACACCGACAAGCGAGCGCATCGTATCGGTGACATCATTACTGTAAGACTAACAGAATCTACTCAAGCCCGTAAAAGTGCCACTAATGGTATTAAAAAGGGCAATGCTTTCAAACTTGATCCATTCAAGCTAGCTGGAAAAAACGCCACCATTAATGGCAACCCTATTAGCTTAGATTACAAAGATAACTTTGATTTAAGCCGTGAAGCGGATGCCGATCAAAGCAATAGCCTTTCTGGCAATATCTCTGCTCATGTGATGAAAGTGCTCGCTAATGGCAATCTAGTCATTCGCGGTGAAAAGTGGATCACCATCAATAACGGTGAAGAGTTTATTAGAGTTACAGGTGTGATCCGCACCGAAGACATTAAACCAGACAACACCATTGAGTCGCCAAAAATTGCCAACGCCCGTATTCAATACAGTGGTACAGGTACCTTTGCAGACTCACAAAAAGCAGGCTGGTTATCGAAGTTTTTCCTTGGTGAATGGTGGCCTTTCTAGGAGTTACGTTATGAAAGTTAAAATTATTCTCGGCTTATTGCTCGCGGTCATTTCCACCAGTAGTTTTGCGCAGCGCATCAAGGATATTGCCAATATCCAAGGTATTCGTGATAACCAATTAGTCGGTTATGGCCTAGTAGTCGGCTTGCCGGGGACAGGTGAGCGCAATCGCTATACCGAACAAACGTTCAGTACCATGTTGAAAAACTTTGGTATCAACCTACCTAATGGTGTTCGCCCCAAAATCAAAAACTCAGCCGTAGTGGCATTAAGCGCCACCATGCCAGCCTTTATTAAAACCGGTCAAACCATTGACGTTACCGTTTCAAGTATTGGTGAAGCCAAAAGTTTACGTGGTGGCACATTATTACAAAGCTTTCTTAAAGGGATTGATGGAAAAATCTATGCCATCGCTCAAGGTAACTTGATTGTCAGTGGCTTTAGTGCAGAAGGTCGAGATGGCTCTAAAGTGATCCAAAATACGCCGACCGTTGGCCGTATTCCAAGTGGTGCAATCGTTGAGCGAGAAGTGATTTCACCTTTTACTCATGGTGACTACCTTACATTTAATTTATTGCGCCCAGACTTCTCATCGGCTAAACGTGTTGCTGATGCTATTAATGATTTATTAGGTGGTGGTATTGCCCAACCATTAGATGCGACTTCAATTCGAGTCAGCGCACCGCGTGATCCGTCGCAGCGCGTATCTTACTTAGCCACTATTGAAAACCTACAAGTGGATTTAGCCACTGAATCTGCCAAAGTCATTGTTAACTCTCGTACTGGCACCATCGTAGTTGGAGAGCAAGTGCGGTTAAAACCTGCCGCTATTACCCATGGTGGGTTAACCGTCACCATCAAAGAAGCACTGCAAGTTTCTCAGCCAAATCCGTTGGCACAAGGTCAAACCGTTGTAACACCAGACTCTGATATTGACGTAAACGAAAAAAACAAACGCATGTTTTCTTTTAAACCTGGTACGTCGTTAGATGAATTAGTGCGAGCGGTCAACTTGGTTGGCGCAGCGCCATCAGATGTATTGGCGATATTGGAAGCTCTGAAATTAGCAGGCGCATTACAAGGCGAGTTGATCATTATTTAAAGCGATTAAGCCTTAGTCGTCACTCCTGCGAAGGCAGGAGCCTAGTGCCTTATGTACTTAAAGGCTCTGGATGCCTCCTTTCGCAGGCATGACGTAAGAGAAAAATACAAACTGATTATCGAAGTGGTTAAATGGACAAACTATCAAACGCATCAAACATGTTGGAACTAGGAGGCTTAGATAACCTCCGTTCTCGTGCTCAACAAAATGACAAAGGTGCGATTAAAGAAGTTGCAAAGCAATTTGAAGGCATCTTTGTGCAAATGCTGATGAAAAGCATGCGTGATGCCAACGAAGTGTTTAAGTCTGACAGCCCGTTTAATACTCAGTACACCGCCTTTTATGAGCAAATGCGTGATCAGCAAATGGCGAATGATATTTCGGATAAAGGCGTATTGGGTTTAGCTGACCTGATGGTGCAGCAATTGTCACCAGAAACCAGCAATATGCGTCCTGCTTCAACGCTTCGTACTGATAGCTTACCCATTGCTTCACAAAACAATACTGCAGCGACACCAAAGCCGCAGCAACTCAATGAGATTATTAGCGGCAAGGTGTTGCCGTCTCAGCCTTTTGAAAGCCAAGATGACTTTGTTAAGCAGCTTTATCCTCATGCTAAAGAAGCAGCAGAGAAGTTAGGTACAACGCCAGAAGTATTAATCGCTCAATCGGCATTAGAAACAGGTTGGGGCAAAAAAATGGTGCGTCAATCGGATGGCACTGTTAGTAACAACCTATTCAATATCAAAGCCGATAAACGCTGGGGTGGTGATAAAGCCAGAGTATCTACGCTGGAATTTGACGGTGGCGTGGCAAATCGTCAGCAAGCAGATTTCAGAGTCTACGACTCAATCAAGCAAAGTTTTGATGATTTTGTAAACTTCCTTTCAAGTAATCAGCGCTACCAACAAGCGCTTGATGTCGCAAAAGATCCCCAACAATTCATAACTGGCCTACAAAATGCAGGGTACGCCACAGATCCCAATTACGCCAAGAAAGTGTTAGCCGTAATGAAAGGCATAGTAACGCCATAAAAAGATTAAGACTCGGCGCTTGGCACTAGGAACAAAAATAACAAATTGGAACAGCTGTTATGTCTAATGATTTAATGAATATTGCTCGCAATGGTGTGTTGACGTCACAGTCGCAACTTAGCGTAACCAGTAACAACATTGCCAATGTAAATACTGACGGCTATAACAGACAAGTGGCCACCCAATCTACTTTAGATGCCCATAAGGTGGGTAATCATTTTATGGGTTCAGGTTCTTATGTTTCCGATGTGAAAAGAATTTATAACGAGTTTGCCACACGCGAGCTTCGTATTGGTGCTACCGGACTTTCTGAGGCTCAAACCCGTCTTTCAAAAATGAATGAGATGGATCAATTATTCTCTCAAATCGGCAAAGCCATTCCAGATAGCCTTAATGATTTCCAAAACAACATTAACCGTCTTGGTGACACGCCAGATGATCTTGGTATTCGAACCAGTATCTTATCTTCAGCTAAGCACTTAGCCAACACCATTAATCAAATGGATAACCATTTGAGTAGCCAATTTAAAAGCACTAATGGTCAAATTGATGCGTCACTAAAACGTATCAATACGCTGACTCAAGAACTTGGCAACATCAATCAAGAATTGATGGAAGGCAATACTGAAAACAGCCAACTGCTAGACAAACAAGACAGTCTGTTAAAAGAACTTAGCGAATACGCCAATATCAATGTTATTCCGCTCGAAGGCGGCGGTAAAAGTGTCATGCTGGGTGGTTCAGTTGCCTTGGTTTCAGGCGCAAAAGCCATGCAATTAGAAAGTAAAACTGGCGATCCCTTTCCAAATGAAACTCGATTAGTGGTGAAGTCTGGTGATAACGAAACCTTGGTTTCTTCCCAGAATCTAGGTGGACAATTGGGTGGCCTGTTCGAATTCAGACAAGACACGCTTATCTCAGCCAAAAATGAACTCGGCCAATTTGCTCTTGGTATTGCCGATGCGTTTAATCAAGTACAAGCCAAAGGCATTGACTTAAATGGTCAAGTTGGCAAGCCGATCTTTCAAGACATCAATGATCCTGCTATGTCTAATGGTCGTGCTGGAAAATTTGACAGCAACACCGGAACTGCAAGCTTGTCGGTGAATATTGATGATGTCACAAAACTGACAGGCGCAGAATACGAACTGAGCTTTGACGGCACTGATTATAAGCTTACAGATAAAGCAACAGGCAAAGCGCAAAACTTAAGCCTAGATACTTCAACAACACCCAATCAATTAACTGGTGGTGATGGTTTTAGTATTCAAATCAAGTCAGGCGCATTTGCTAACAAAGACAAATTTACCATTCGTCCAACTTCTGGTGCTGCAAGTGGCATTGAAGTGGCAATCAAAGATCCAAAAGACATTGCCGCAGGTAAAGCCAATATCACAGAACCTGATAGCAACTCAGGTAATACCAAAGTTAAGCTTAGGGCAATTAACGACCGCAATGCCGCCAACTTCCCGAAAGATGGTCAACCACTGACATTTGAAATCAATACCAGTACAACACCAAAAACCTTCACTGTAATTGATAAAGATGGCAAGACTGTAGGTACAGCAAACCAAACGTTTACTGGTAATACAATCAAAGCCAATGGTATTGAATTTGAAGTGACTTCAACCGCAGGTTCAACCGATAAATTCACGTTCGATTTATCCGTCAGAAAAGGTGATAACCGCAACGCCGTAGAAATGGCCAAGTTGTCTACTAATTTCAAAATGAACAATGGCTCAACCACACTAATCGATGTGTTCCAAAACACCAAGCAAGATATTGGTAGCCAAACCAGCTCAGCTGAAATCCAACTCAATAGTGCGACCGCGGTCTTCAAGCAAGCGGAAACTCGAGTGTTAAGTGAATCAGGCGTCAATTTAGACGAAGAAGCGGCAAATCTAATGCGTTTTCAAAAATCTTATCAAGCATCTGCGCGAGTGATGACGGTAGCCAATCAAGTATTCGATAGTTTGTTGAGTGCTGTTAGGTAAGGTGGAGAGGAAATAATAAATGAGAGTATCAACAGCACAATTTCATCAACAAAACATTGGCAATATTCTTAATCGTCAATCCAATACTAGCAAATTGCTTGAGCAAATTGCCACTGGTAAACGAGTGAATACGGCTGGCGATGATCCTGTCGCTTCTGTTGCGATTGATAATTTAAAGCAGCAAAACAAATTGTCAGATCAATACCTAAAAAATATTGATTACGCTAAAAATCACCTGTCACAAACCGAATCCCAGCTTGGTGATGCCGAAGACATTGCTCGCACCTTAAAAGATCAAATGTTGAGTGTTCTAAACGGCAGACATAGTGATGCCGATCGGCAAACCATTGCCAAAAAAATGCGAAGTGACTTGGAAGCATTACAACAAGTAGCTAATAGCCGTGATGAATCAGGTAACTATTTCTTCTCTGGTTTCAAAACCGACCAAAAGCCCTTTGAGTTTTCAGGTAGCTCACCAAGAAGCATCAGCTACAACGGTGATGATGGTGTTCGTAATTCAGTAGTGGCTGATGGCGTAGCATTAGGCACTAACATTTCTGGCAGTCACGCCTTTATGGACGCCAAAAATGCCCTTGGTGACTACAGCGCCAAATACTCGTCAAACCAAAGCGGCAAATTTCAGATATCTGAGGCAAAAATTGCCAATTCTTCGACACATGTTACCGCCAATTACAGCATTAACTTTGTTGATGACGGAAAAGGCGGCGTAAACGTCGAGGTAAAAAACGGCAGTAACACCACTTTAGCGGCAACGCCATTTGATCCTAAAAAACCGATCAGTTTTAACGGCATTGAAATAAAGCTAGACGGCACGCCCAAAGCGGGTGATAGCGTGGAAATCAGCCCACAATCCAACACCAATATCTTTGATACCGTTGAGAAAACGATTGCGCTATTAGAAAAAGGTGATGTGCAATCTGAAGCAGGAAAAGCAGAGTTGGCACAACAATTGAATAACTTAAACCAAGGTATAAATCAAATTGGTTTAGCCAGAAGTGAGGCCGGTGTCAGCCTACAAAATAGCGATAGCTACTTAGCAAGGCACCAAGACACCAAGCTAGTAAATACTGAAGCATTGGCAAAGCTAGAAGATTTAGATACTGCAAAAGCAATAACGGATTTGAATCGAGAGCAGTTAGCACTAAGAGCCGCTTCAAGTACTTACACTAAAGTCAGTAATACGTCGTTGTTCGACTTTATATAACAAGCCGTATTTCACGACTTTAGGTCTGACTAAACAACAAATTCAAAAACAAAGTAGCCGAGCAGTTGGCTTAGGCTAAATTTTAAGGGGAAAAACATGATTAGTGTAAATACTAATGTTACTTCAATGAAGGCCCAAGGAAACTTAGGTAAAGCCAACATGGGCGTTCAAACTTCAATGGAGCGTCTAGCATCTGGCATGCGTATTAATAGTGCAAAAGATGATGCAGCAGGTTTACAGGTTTCTAACCGTCTAACCAGCCAAATTAATGGTCTTGGTGTAGCAAAGCGTAACGCTAATGACGGTATTTCTATCGCCCAAACCGCAGAAGGTGCAATGCAAGAATCAACCAATATCTTGCAACGTATGCGTGACCTTTCTTTGCAATCGGCTAACGGCTCGAACTCGGCCAAAGACCGTGGTGCAATGCAAAAAGAATTATCGGCACTTCAAGACGAGTTAACTCGTATTTCTGATACCACTACTTTTGGTGGTCAAAAGCTTCTTGATGGTTCGTATGGAACACAAGCTTTCCAAGTAGGTTCTGATGCCAATGAAACTATTTCAATTTCTCTTTCTGATGTTGGTGCTGATAAATTAGCTCAAGCAAGAACGGTAACCGCTGGCGGTATCAGTAAAGCAGGTGTTGATGAGTTAATTGATGGGAACACAAACAATGGTCAGCTAGTGTTCACGTTTGATGCTGATGGTGGTGGTTCAGGTGCCGCAGTTGATATAGAAGTGAATATTGGTGATGCGACTGATGCCGGCGGTGTTGCTGACGCAATCAATAAAGCACTGTCAGAGCGTGATATAAATGTAACTGCGGATGTTAAAACTGCTGCTAATGGTGACAAGTCTTTAAGTTTTTCAGGGAGCTTCCGAAACGGTGCTGCTACTCTTGCAATTGACGCTGCAAAATCTGAACAAGACGATGGTTCAACTGCATTAACAGGTACAACAGTTACAGCCATTACATTTGGTGCTGATGACACTGCTAGTGTCAATACTATTGATATTTCTACTGCAGGTGGAGCACAGGCGGCGGTTAAAACGATTGATGCTGCTATCGAACAAATTGATAACCAACGTGCCGATTTAGGTGCAGTACAAAATCGTATGAGCCATACAATCAATAACTTAGGTAATATTGAAAATAACGTATCTGATGCCCGTAGCCGTATTCAAGATGTTGACTTTGCAAAAGAAACAGCTCAGTTAACAAAAGGGCAGATATTGTCTCGAACTTCATCTGCTATGTTGGCTCAAGCTAACCAATTGCCACAAATTGCGCAATCGCTATTAGGATAAATATCTTTCCTCCTTAGCACCTTAAAATGGCATGATAGTTTATCTATCATGCCATTTTTGTTTTTATCGCCCAAAGGAATTTTTACAGTTGTGCTTGTTCACTGATATTAAGGTGAGCCAATAGTTCTATCCTTTAATGTGAGGTTCTTTTTATTACATCACTTTTCTTTATCGAAAATTGTCTTAAAAACATTTTTCAAATTATTTCTAAAGTCTCAATTTCTCCTGCCGTTAACTTAGTTGTAACCATTAACTAAGTCTGGCTGAGATGCTTCTGGATGGAGTCAGTCAGGTAAACAGAGGACAGTAATATGATCTCAGTCAATACCAATGTGACTTCCATGAAGGCTCAGGGCAACCTAGGTAAAGCGAACATGGGCGTGCAAACTTCAATGGAGCGCCTTGCTTCTGGTATGCGTATTAACAGCGCAAAAGATGATGCGGCAGGTCTACAAATTTCTAACCGTTTAACCAGTCAGGTTAATGGCCTTGACGTGGCAAAACGTAACGCTAACGATGGTATCTCAATTGCACAAACTGCAGAAGGTGCAATGCAAGAATCAACGAATATTCTACAGCGTATGCGTGATCTATCTTTACAATCAGCAAACGGCTCTAACTCTGCAAAAGACCGTGGTGCCATGCAAAAAGAAATCGGTGCACTACAAGATGAGTTAACACGTATTTCAGAAACAACATCTTTTGGTGGGCAAAAGCTGCTTGATGGGTCTTATGGCACCCAATCATTCCAAGTAGGCTCAGAGGCAAACGAAACTATTTCAGTTTCACTGTCAGATGTAGGTGCGGATAAACTTAGTGAAGGTCGAGCTATCACTGCTGGTGGAATTACCAAAGCGGGTGTAGGAGAATTGACAGATGGTAACGACAATGACGGATCGCTATCATTCGCAATTGATACCACTGGTAATGGTACTGCAGATGTTACTGTTACGGCGGCTATTGGTGACGCATCGGATGCTGGTGGAGTTGTCGAAGCAATTAATAAGGCTATGGCCGACAAAGAAATTAACATTGCTGCAAATGTAAAAGACGATGGCTCAATCGGTTTTGCTGGAAATCTCGTTAATACTTCTGCATCAGGCACTCCTGCAGCAGTTGTTATTACCGGAACTGGCGAAGGTACAGGTGGTACTGCAGGTACTTTTACTGCTGGTAATAAAACAGATTTAACTGTTGGTGCTAATAATTCATCTAACGTAGGAACTATCGATATTTCAACAGCTGGTGGCGCACAAGCTGCAGTAGGTGTTATTGATAAAGCCATCGAGCAAATTGATAACCAACGTGCAGATTTGGGTGCGGTGCAAAACCGTATGGGTCACACCATCAATAACCTAGGTAATATCCAAAACAATGTATCTGATGCTCGTAGCCGTATTCAAGATGTGGATTTTGCAAAAGAAACTGCACAGCTGACTAAAAACCAAATTTTGTCACGTACATCCTCTGCCATGTTATCGCAAGCGAATCAGTTACCTCAGGTTGCTCAATCGCTACTATAAGCCAAATCATTCAATGAGAACATTCAGCCCATCATATGATGGGCTTTTTTATTACAGTTTATTAAAAAATTTACAAAAAATAGAAAAAATATCTAAAGATGTTTTTGAATCTGTCGATACATTAAATGTAAATAAAATCATTATGCTGGCTGAGGTGCTCATAAGGAGAACAGTCAGGAAAACAGAGGACAGTAATATGATCTCAGTCAATACTAACGTGACTTCTATGAAAGCCCAAGGCAACCTTGGTAAAGCTAATATGGGCGTTCAAACTTCAATGGAGCGCCTTGCATCAGGTATGCGGATTAACAGCGCAAAGGATGACGCTGCAGGCTTGCAAATTTCTAACCGTCTAACCAGTCAGGTAAATGGTCTTGACGTAGCAAAACGAAATGCCAACGATGGTATTTCTATCGCACAAACTGCTGAAGGTGCAATGCAAGAATCAACGAATATTCTACAGCGTATGCGTGACCTATCTTTGCAATCGGCAAACGGTTCAAACTCTGCAAAAGACCGTGGTGCAATGCAAAAAGAAATCAGCGCACTTCAAGATGAACTCACTCGTATTTCTGACACCACTTCTTTCGGTGGTCAAAAGCTGCTTGATGGCTCTTATGGAACTCAGTCTTTCCAAGTGGGATCTGAAGCAAACGAAACGATTTCTGTTTCTCTTTCTGATGTTGGTGCTGATAAGCTGGCGCAAGGTAAAAATGTAACTGGTTCCATTACCACAGCAGGTGTAAATAGCTTGATTGATGGTAATACGGATAGCGGTAAGCTAGTTTTTTCATTTACTCCAAGTGGTGGTTCAGCAGGTGATGTAGATGTTGAAATTAAAGATGCAAGTAATGCTGGAGAGGTTGCGGAAGCAATCAATAAGGTATTTAAAGATAAAGATATTGGTGTATCTGTTGCTGCAAAGAGTGATGGCAGTCTTGAAATTAAAGGTGCTTTGAATAATGGTGAGGGGTTAGCTTTGAAAGCAACAGGCTCTTTACAAGACGATGGTTCTACAGCATTCGCTGGCGCTGGATTATCACTTACCGTTGCTGCTGATGATTCAGCAAGTGTTAATAGTATCGATATTTCAACAGCTGCGGGTGCTCAAAGTGCGGTAGGTGTTATCGATAAAGCCATCGAACAAATCGATAACCAACGTGCAGACTTAGGTGCGGTACAAAACCGTATGGGTCATACCATTAATAACCTAGGCAACATCCAAAACAATGTGTCCGATGCTCGTAGCCGTATTCAAGATGTTGACTTTGCAAAAGAAACTGCACAATTGACTAAGAATCAAATCTTGTCACGTACTTCTTCTGCGATGCTGTCTCAAGCGAACCAGCTACCTCAGGTTGCTCAGTCACTATTGTAATAAGTACAAGCTTTTACATTCTTTTCAAGCCTGCATTATGCAGGCTTGTTTATTATGGCTTTAATCTCTTGGATACAATACTTTTCATCAAATGTTGTTTTGGTAACCACTACGGTTTCATCTTCGCAATTCGACATATCAAAGCCTGAGTCTTCATTTATAAAAAACAGCTTAAACTGAACTCCATTTTCTTCTGATACATCTTCTTTAATATCATAATAGCGAGTAGACAAAAGAGCCTGTCCGTCACGAATTTTAAGTGTTAACTGGGCAATAACAGTACCTTTTAGCCCTTGTGCTGCCGATTTTAGTTTTTCATTAATCTGTTTAGTATCACCATCGGCAGTTGAAACCTCTATTGGAGAGCCATCACTGTTATAGATTGCAGTAAGTTGAATTGGTGGAAGGGACATACAGTTTCCTTATGCCTGAGTTTTTGGTGATGTATTCAATAGTGCTTCCACTTGCACTTTTATCTCTTTTTTGTAGTTCAAAGACTTTTCAGTGTCTTGCTCTGATTCAATCGACTCTTCTTTTACTATAGAAACGTAAAATGAAACCTGATTCTCCTTACCTTCTCTTGATTGTATCTGACAATGAAATTCAGTTAGGTATTCATTGTCTTCGTTAATAGTCCATACGCTAAATTCCGCTAGTGGGCTGTCAGGTGAAACAGAGACTTTTCGTGCTTGATATGAGCGGGATAATTGTTCTGACATATTGTCAGGAAAATGATGGGTGAGCTCCATATCATCGATATGAAGATTTGCATTTATAAAACGTAGTGTCTCTGATACTGCCATTATCTTCACTAGTGCCTGTATTTATGAGTTTTTACATAGTCCAATTACTGCTCAAATACTTCAATGATTTATAAAGAAAGATTCATTCTATCGAACTGAAAACCTGTTTTTAGTGGGGGTTATAGAGGGAATAGTGGGTTAAGTTTGAATGTGGATTGGAATGAGCTATAACACAAATTATTAACTTAATTTAATGTTTTAAGGCTAATAAAGGAATTCTACTCTGCTAGATTTATAAGTCTGTAAATTAGTTATTTAAGTATCCGTTCAAAAGTAAGCAGATAAGTTTGGCGTTCAATTCAGGTTATCAACAAGGCGCTTTTATGCAGGAATACCGGAAGTATTTCAAACAGAAGCAACGCAGTAGAAAGCTTGAAAGGGATGTTAAAAAATATGTTTTCATTTGAATGGGTACTTATGATAAGGGAGTATTATGAAGTTAACTAATTATCTATTGTGCACGGCTTTACCATTTACATTAGTTGGTTGTGGTGGCAGCAATGACAATAAAACCGATCCTGTTGTCATTGACAAACCCAAACCTGATGACGAAGTTAAGCAAGCGCCTAAACAGCTATTACCTACAGCTATTACTCAAGTACCTGCCAAAAAGCAAGATTCACCTCAAGGTGTTTCAGCTTCATTTGAACAGCCAGAAACCGATTACGCAAAACTTGAACCTAATATTTTAGGTGCAAAGCTTGCGGGTGACGAAGCATTTCAAATCACCAATTTTATTTTGTGTTTTGCTGGGCAACTGGTTCCACAAGAAAATATTAATCAAGGTATTTATACTGCATTGGTGGATCAAGCCGAATGTAATAAACAGTCAGGTATGCAGTCTGATGAATCACAACAATCACTGACTAAGGTGACAACACAAACGACTTCTAATGACGATGGTAGTTTTTTAGTGAATGCGGTTTGGAGTAGTGGTGGTGAGTTTAGAATTCGTTTCGAAGTTGCGGCTCCAGTATCAGATGATTCTCCATCTGGCAGCTTTAAGATGTATATGGTGAATGATGTGCCTGAAGCTCCACAGCCAAACCGTGGTTATTTAGAAATGACGCCAGACGCAAGTAATGTGCGAATTAAATATGCTGATAATGTCGGCGGCTCTAAGCAAATGGTGGGCTTACAGGCATTAAACGGAACTTCTGGCGGAAGCTTGTTTCACTTTAATGGTCAACAAGTATCAAAAATTGAGTTTAATAGTAATTTAGTGAACGCCATTGCTGGCGATGATACTCAGTGTTTGTCTAGGGACAATCCAAGTGAAGATGCATTAGGTTATGGCTTGTTCAAAAAAGGAAGTGGTGATCTCGTTAAACTGGAACCAGGACTTAGTTTTAGCTATAGCGATAATGGTGAACCAAAGCGTGGGCATATTGGTAAACAATACCAGTGGTTTGAAGGTGAACAGCCTGTATCAGGGACTGAGGTCAATGGCGATGACGATAAGGTTTATACCTTGACGCTAAATGAGCAGACTGGCAAATTTTCAGTTCAAAATGAACAAGGTGAAAATAAATCTTTTGATGATGTAATGGTCTTTGAGAATGTTGATTTAAGTGGTCAAAATGATAGAGCAGGTGTGCCTATGCCTGTTGAACCACAAACTCTTGTTTATTCAGGAATGGGAAGCATGGGGCAGTTTAGCGGTGAAGGCAATAATGTTGAATTTAGCTTTGATGATGGTCATGAATTGTCCAAAGAGATCGACGGTGAAGTTCAACCATTTGTTGTGAAAGCTTCAAGGATTCAGCAAAAGTTAAAAGCAGCCACAGATTCTGATGCTTGCCAAGCGATTGAGGGCTCAGGTCTTACTGCTGATGATTTTGTTGTTATTGACGATGAGTTAGATAACTTCCCTACTGCGGAAGTGCTGGAACCCTCTTCGGCAGCACCAAAGTACATTAGAGGCGAACTTACTTCTAACTAATTCTTATAGTAGCAAAGCGTAAAAAGCGAATGGTATAGCCATTCGCTTTTTTTGTGGCTTTAAAAAAATTCTAAAGTTTGCCTAAGTATTGCCGATAACAGGTCGATTAGAAGGAGTTTAATATTGGAAGACAATAGGAGCGCAACCTTATGTCAAATAATTCACTTACCTCTGGTATGAATTTTGCTAATGAGCAATTAGTAAATGCAATGCAAACAAATAAAGTTCGAGCGGTTGAAGAGCGCGAGGCTGTGGTTTCATCAGAAATTGAGAATGTTCGAACCGTTACTCAAACAGATGACACAAACAAAGTCACAGCAGTGACAGAAGCTGAAAAACAAGAGTTAGCTAATGCGACTGAAGAATTGACTCAAATGATGGCAATGACTCGTAAAAGTATTTCATTTGAAGTGAATGAAAACAGTAACGAGCCAATTGTAAGCGTTCGTGATGCTGATTCCGGCGAAGTGATCCGGCAAATTCCTTCCGAGGAAGCGCTAAAAATTGCCGAGCGTATTGCCGAAATGCGCGGTCTGCTGCTTGATGAAATCGTGTAGTACTTTTTAGTACTAAACAAAAATGATTTAAGGAATCTTTATGTTAACGTCCACAGGTTTAGGCTCAGGGTTAAATATTAATGCTTTGGTTGATGCTCTTGTTAACGCACAAAATGCACCCAAGCAGGCACAATTTAACCGTGAACAGGCGGTCATTAACGCTGAAATTTCAGCATTAGGCTCCTTAAAAAGTGGCTTGTCTAAATTTGTTGATAAACTCAAACCACTGTCTGAAACAGATGCCTTTCAAGGTACAAGTATCAAAACTTCGAACGAAGACTTTATTGAAGCCAAAGCTGATAAAGGCACTGTCCCGGGCAGTTACACTGTAAGTGTCGAGCAATTGGCGCGTAGTCAAAAGCAAGGAACGCAAACAGTTTCTGATGTTGAGGCAGCAGTAGGCGAGGGTTCGTTAAAATTTACTGTCGACGGGGACAGCTTTACCGTCGATGTCAGTGCCGAAGATGATCTTAAAGATGTCGTTAATAAGATTAACGAGTCGGAAGATAATAAAGAAAAAGGTGTTACTGCAACCATCATCAATAGTGATGCAGGTGCTAAGCTGGTCATCACGTCCAAAAAAACGGGCATCGCAAACAATGTTACTGTTGAAGCGACCGATGCTGCTGGCTCTTCATCATTAAGCAATACCTTTAATATGACAGAAGTTCAAGCCGCTAAAGACTCGGTTATCGTCGTAGATGGACTGCGTAAAACATCGGCATCCAATACGGTTGAAGATGCAATTGACGGTATCACTATTGATTTAAAAGAAGCTGATGCAGCAAAAACGACAACAATCACAGTATCTCAAGATAAAGATGCTACTAAGAAATCGATTAAAGAGTTTGTTGATGCCTTTAATGACATGTCGAAAACCATGAAAGGGCTGTCACATTATAATGCTGACCAAAAGACAGCAGGCGCGCTTCAAGGCGATGCGATGTTGCGTTCTATGAACTCTCAAATTCGTAATACATTGTCTTCTTCTTTTTCTGCGGGTTCAGGTACGGTTCAACTTGCAGAATTTGGTATTACCACAAAACGCGATGGTACATTAGAAATTGATGATGATATTTTAGATAAAGCCATCGATAATGACTTACCTAAACTAACTGAGTTTTTCACAAAAGAAGACACAGGTTTTGTAGCAAAAATGACCGAAAAAATTGAGGTCTACAGCAAAACTGGCGGTATTCTTGATAACAGGGATGAGTCTCTAGACGGAAAGCTTGACCGTTTACAAGATCAAAAAGACGCTTTTGGAAGAAAGATGAGTTCATTAGAAGATCGCTTACGCAAACAATTCAATGCGATGGACTCCATAGTTGGTAGTCTTAATGCCCAACAAAACTTTTTATCACAGCGTTTAGCTTCACTCCCCGGTGCAGCTAGAAGTTAATTAACTAGCGAAACTCACAAGAGAATCTACAATAAGCAGTACATAAACCGATTTTAGGAATGCCAGAGTGTCAGAGCTAAAGCAGCAGCTAAAAGAGCTAAATCAAACGATATCTCATACCATTAAAAGCTTGGATGATGTTATTAAATCAGACATCCATAAATCAGAGGAACTG
The DNA here is from genome assembly GCF_003675895.1 of Parashewanella curva. Classification (GTDB taxonomy): domain Bacteria; phylum Pseudomonadota; class Gammaproteobacteria; order Enterobacterales; family Shewanellaceae; genus Parashewanella; species Parashewanella curva. The sequence continues at coordinate 20,877 of NZ_ML014753.1, read as the reverse complement.
GCATCGAGTTTGCAGGGATTAATAGACAAGCGTCAACTTTTGATTGAAAAAGTCACATCAGGCAATGATGTCGATGCAGATTATATCAATCAACAAAAAGCGTTGGCGAAAGCGTTTATGGATGCCCTTGTTACTCATCGCCAATATTACTTTGATGCATTAGCGAAAGTTAAACCGGGTACCAAAAAAATTAACCTTTACCAAGACATCGATTCGGGCAAATGATCATTGGTTGTTGCTGACAAAATGAAACAGTAAAACGTATTCATTTATAGAGGTGGTTTGGATTGGTTTCTCATGAATTTTAAGAACACATAAAAATGGAGTTGGTACTATGAGAGGATCGCTACAGTCCTATCGTCAAGTGTCAGTAAACAGTCAAATTACTGAAGCTTCACCACATAAAATTACACAAATGTTATTCGCTGGTGCATTGGAGCGTATCGCTCAATCTCGTTACGCCATTGAAAATAATGATATTGCAGCCAAAGGCTTATGCATTGGCAAGGCCATTGACATTGTAGAAGGCTTGAGAAGCTGCTTGGTAATGGACGATGATGAGCTAGGGCACAATCTAGAAGCATTGTATGATTTTGTTATTAACGGTTTGATTCAAGCTAACCTAAGCAATGACACAAAAATGTTAAATGATGTCTCAGAAGTTCTTAGAACCTTAAAAGAGGGCTGGGATGAAATCCCAGAAGAAATGCATCATATTACTGCTCACGCCAGCTAAAACTTTTTTTCATTTTGGGCTGATAACAGGCGTTTTTGAAACGCCTGTTTTGCTTTTTGCTGGCAATAAAAATAAAAATCGAAACGATATAGGCTGATGTGCATGCCTAGCTTTTTATGTGCCGTTAAAATCTCTATAGCCATTTTCTTGACGTACATCATAAGGGGTGTTTGATTTTTGAGCTATAAGTTGACTTGTTGTGCAGAAAGCCTATCAGAGACTTGCTTCTCGCGTTCTGATAATACAATATGCGAGATATTAAGCAGTGTTTACCTACGGGTAACATAAAATTAGCTAAAATGACACTGCAACTTACAATCGGGTTAGAACCAGCATAGTTTATTCAACTAACATTGTTGGTGAGCTCTACTAAACTGTAATAATACTTTTAACCTAATGGGCAAAGGATTACCCAAGTAATTAGTGATGGTTGGGTTTTTATAGTGATGATGCACTTACGGCCTTATTAATGATGCAAATTGATCAACGAATTTTACTTGTCGGTAATGACTCAGAGCGATTTAATCGTTTAACTTGCGTATTGGAGTTTCTTGGAGAACAAGTCGAGAAGATCAGCTTAGATCGTCTCTCAGCTTCAACAAAAGATACTCGCTATCGAGCAATTGTTTTTGGCGTCACTGTCAGTGAGCTCGAAACCGTTCGTGCTTTAGTTAGTACTTTGCCGTGGCAACCTTTTATTGCCTTGTCTCAGGAAATAGAATTTGATGCGGCTAACCTTATCGGTTCATTGGCTGACAATCTCAGTTACCCACAACTCACCGAGCTTTTACATTTTTGCCAAGTATTTGGTCAAGCCAAACGGGTGGAAGTACCAACCAGTGTAAACCAAACCAAGCTATTTAGAAGCCTTGTTGGTAGAAGTGAGGGCATTAACCAAGTTAGGCACATGATCAGCCAAGTTGCTGGTTCTGACGCTACGGTATTGGTGCTTGGTGAGTCTGGTACTGGTAAAGAAGTTGTTGCTAGAAACATCCATTACCTTTCAGAACGCCGTGACGGTCCTTTTATCCCTGTAAACTGTGGTGCCATTCCTCCAGAACTTCTTGAAAGTGAACTATTTGGTCATGAAAAAGGTTCATTCACGGGGGCGATTACAGCAAGGAAAGGCCGCTTTGAACTAGCCGAAGGCGGTACGCTGTTTTTAGACGAAATTGGCGATATGCCATTGCAAATGCAAGTGAAGTTACTGCGTGTTCTTCAAGAGCGAGTATTTGAGCGTGTTGGTGGTTCTAAAACCTTAAAAGCGGATGTTCGAGTTGTGGCTGCGACGCACCGCGACCTTGAGTTGATGATCAAGGAAAACGAGTTTCGTGAAGATTTGTATTACCGCCTCAATGTATTTCCTATTGAAATGCCATCGTTGAAAGAGCGAAGTGACGATATACCTCTACTTTTGCAAGAGCTAGTGGCTCGAGTATTTAACGAAGGTCGAGGAAAAGTGCGTTTCACTCAACGTGCTATTGATTCACTGAAAGAACATGCTTGGTCTGGTAACGTTCGCGAATTATCGAATCTAGTTGAAAGGCTAACCATTTTATATCCAGGTGGTTTAGTAGACGTTAATGACTTACCACATAAATACCGCCATATTGATGTACCTGAATATCAAGTGGCCGTAAGTGAAGAGCAAGCAGAACGTGATGCATTAGCTGCAATTTTTAACGATGATGAGCCTGTAGAAATACCAGAAAACCGTTTTCCTAGTGAATTGCCTGCTGAAGGGGTGAATCTGAAAGATTTATTAGCAGAGCTGGAAATTGACATGATCCGTCAAGCTCTTGACCAACAAGATAACGTTGTTGCCAGAGCTGCAGAAATGTTGGGTATTCGTCGTACTACCCTTGTTGAGAAAATGAAAAAATATAGCCTGTCTAAAGATTAATTTTTTTGAGTATATAAGCAAACCTGCTTGACAGGTTTGCTCTCTAATCCCCCTATTAATACAAAATTAAAACCAATTTATATTGGATTAGTTTGCTTGCTATTCAATATACAATGTTTACCACATTGTTATTTTTCGAATATTAAGAATGGCTTCTCAATCAGCTTCATATCAAACTTCATGGGCTCTGCCTAGGGAACTCTTCCCTCCGATGACGCTTAAAAATTTTGCTGGCGTGGTTACGGTAAAGGAGGTAGGTGCAACTGAAAGTGAAAGCATCAAAGTTAGATATGAATACAACTCTGTAACTGACCGCGAAAGGAAATTAGAGCTATTTTTTGACGGAGAAGAAGTCGACTCAAAAAAAAGTCAGGAAGTTGCAAAGGTTGTATCTGATGAATTTTTCAATCGCATATTACTCAGCAGGAGCAGAGTAAAATACCAAAATAGAGTCACTAGAACTTATGGAAAAATAAAAAGGGAAGATTGGACGATTAACACCACTAATGCTCACGTTAGTCCGCCTATTGAAAAAAATAAAACTGAGTTGTTGGTTAAAGAAAAAAAAGAATCTGCTAAAGAACTGAGCATTGAATCAGAAAAAACAATGGAAGTTCTCCAGCCTGAAACTGAACAAGTTATATCGCTTCCTAAAATTGGTTCATTACCTCTTTTTATTACAGTAGCAGATGAGAGTGGTGAGTCAAAAAAGCTAAACTTGCATCAATATCAGTCGATGATTTCACTGCTTCATACAGATATAAAAACATTGAATAATGCTCTATCTGGTATTGCACAGAAAGGGTTACTACTTGCTGAGTTTGTCGTTGCTCATAGGCTGAAAGCAGAATGTTCAAGTGTCGAAGTAAGCTTTGGTAAAGCTCCTCGTTTAGCGGTGTTGGAAGATAGGAAGTTCCCCGTACTTGTAGATAAAATGCCTTATGGTTTTATTAAGTTCAAAAATATGGATTGGGGAAATCAGGTCATGGTAACCCTTGTGAATCAGGAGCAACAAGAAAGAAAGGTTTGTATCTATTTGCCAAAGCAGGATGATTTAAGAGCTTATGAAGAAATGGAGCAAAAAAATAAATGTGAGCAAAAATTAAGCCAGAAAAGGCAAGAAAATTTTGATACTAAAATTGGTTTTAGGGCACAGATGTTACGACAACAACTCGCTGATTGTGACAGTGTGAAAAATACAAACACTGATACTCAATTAACAAGGGAGGACTTTCAAGAACGTTTGCTCCCAGAGGTACGGTCGTTTAACAAAAATTAAATAGTCCATTCAACTTAAATTCAGCTAAAACGATACTCTTTTTATACCTCATTCTACTTTCGCCTTCTTCATAATAATTTTAGATCAAATAGTTGGCATATTAGCTGCTTTATTCACTCTAGAAACAGTTTTTTGACGGAGTGAATGAGTGAGCAACTCATTAATACTAAAAGTATTTGTTCGATTTCTTGTAAATCGTCTTCACTCTGTTTTCTTGCTAGAAGCCATGAGTGAGGTCATTCAATGTCGAATGAAGTAGAACACATATTGCAAGCTATGCCGTCAGGCATTGTTATTCTCGATGGCAACGGTGTAGTAACCAAAGCTAACCCTGTTGCAATTGAATTACTTGGTGAGCCTCTTGAAGGCCAGCAATGGTTTACTATCATTCAGCGCTCCTTTGCGCCACAAGAAGATGACGGACACGAGGTATCTCTAATTAATGGTCGTCGAGTCAAATTAGAAATCACGCCTTTATCACCAGAATCAGGACAGCTAATCGTTCTTACTGATTTGACAGAAACTCGTCAGTTACAAAATAGCTTGGCTCATCTTCAGCGCTTATCAGCACTAGGCAAAATGGTGGCTAAGTTAGCCCATCAAGTACGCACGCCATTATCTGCTGCCATGCTATATGCGACTAATTTAGCTAATCCCAAATTACCTCAAGCCAATAAAGATAAGTTTCAAGGAAAGCTGGTCGATCGATTGAACCAACTTGAACGTCAAGTAAATGACATGCTTCTGATGGCTAGAGGTCGTCAAGAGCAAGAAGGCGAAGCTGTAGGGCTAGAACGGGTGATGCGTGAAGTTGAAGCCAATTGCGAACCGATTGCTGCTAAGCATCATTGTCAGCTTAAATTTATTGATATGTCTTCTTCAAAGCTTATGGCAAATCACTCTGCACTAGCGTCAGCCATTAATAACTTAGTTATGAATAGTATTGAAGCGAAAGCGACCGAAATCACGATTAAAGCCAGCGAGCATAATCAAGAGCTATTTCTTGAGGTAATCGATAACGGTAAAGGCTTACCCGCAGAGTTACACAGTAAAATTCTAGAACCATTTTATACAACAAAGTCACAAGGAACGGGCTTGGGGCTCGCCGTGGTGCAGTCAGTAGTTGGAAATCATGGTGGTCAATTAACGTTAAGTTGTGAGAAAGAGAAAGGTTGTCATTTTGTAATGAGATTTCCAGCTCTTGCTGCAGCCGCTTAATTTGGAGTAAGTATAATGTCTCAAGCCAAATTATTATTAGTCGAAGATGATGCGGATTTACGCGAGGCTTTAGTGGATACCTTAACCCTGTCTCAGTACGATTGCTTGGATGTGGCCTCTGCCGAAGATGCTATTTTGGCACTGAAAAAGCACAGCTTTGATATGGTGATCAGCGATGTGCAAATGGAAGGTATTGGTGGTTTAGGTTTATTGAATTACGTTTCGGCTAATCACCCTAAACTGCCCATGCTAATGATGACCGCTTACGCAACCGTTGACGATGCAGTTAAAGCGATAAAGCAAGGTGCAGTGGATTATCTAGAGAAACCTTTCGCGACCGAAGTGTTACTAAACCAAGTTTCACGCTATTTGCCAGATTCTTCAGATATTAATCAACCTATTATTGAGGATGAAAAAAGCGTTAATTTGTTTAACCTTGCGAAAAGAGTGGCTAACTCAGACGCATCGGTGATGATTCTTGGGCCAAGTGGAAGTGGTAAAGAAGTCATGGCTCGCTATGTTCATCAAAACAGTAGCCGTAAAGATGCACCATTTATCGCAATCAACTGCGCGGCAATTCCCGAAAATATGCTTGAAGCCACCTTATTTGGGTATGAAAAAGGCGCGTTTACTGGTGCACATCAAGCTTGTCCGGGCAAATTTGAACAAGCTCAAGGTGGTACTCTGTTACTGGATGAAATTTCAGAAATGGAATTAGGGCTTCAAGTTAAACTACTTCGAGTTTTACAAGAAAGGGAAGTTGAGCGTTTAGGTGGTCGTAAAACCATCAAGTTAGATGTTCGCGTATTAGCTACATCAAACCGTGATTTAAAAGCCTATGTCGATGAAGGTCAATTTCGAGAAGATTTATATTATCGTATTAACGTATTTCCATTAGCGTGGCCAGCGTTGTACCAACGTCCTGCTGATATTATTCCGCTGGCAAAACATATGCTCAATAAGCACTGCGAAAAGCAATCTATTATACAAGTGCCAGAGTTGTCAGATGCTGCAATCCGAAAACTATTACTACACCGTTGGCCTGGTAATGTACGTGAGTTGGATAATGTGATCCAACGAGCCATTATTCTGCATCAAGGTGAAGAAATTACTACTGATGATATTATCATTGATGCTAATGATGTGCATGAACAAGCAACTAATGATGATGTCGAACCTCAAACTAAAGAAGCCGAAACACTTGGTAAGGATCTAAAAGCGCAAGAGCACGTGATCATTTTAGAAACTCTAAATCAGTACCAAGGCAGCCGAAAAATGGTGGCAGAAAAACTGGGCATAAGCCCAAGAACCTTAAGATACAAAATTGCCAAAATGAAAGAGTTGGGGATGCAAATTCCCGCTTAGGTGCTGTTACGTTTATCAGTAAATGTTGGAAAAATTAAACCTTGTTAATGATGAAATATTATTGGTAGCTCTTTGATAGTATTTGCCAAAGTTGAATTAATTTAAGGTGAAAAAATATGTCAGCTATAGGTGGTAATCAATGGGGGAATATAGGTGTTAACCAACAATTCGATCGGCAAATAGCTCCACAACGACACTGGAGTGTTTCACAAAATCTAACCATCAGAGACCTAGAATCAATACTCAGTGACCTTGGAGAATTGAATGACTGGCAAAATTTTGGGCTTGGTTTGGGTCTTATCTATACAAAACTAGAACAAATTGAAAGAGATGGTCGAGGTCAAATTGAGCAATGTAAACGTAGAATGCTATCTCACTTTTTGACGACAGAGCAATCTAAAGCTCATGGTAGTAAAGCAAATGGTGCATTTATTATTGCTGCGATAAGACGTCATGATAATTGGATTGCTGATGAAATTTTAGCTAAGAATGTAAATAGCAGTAGTGCACATGCTTCTGCAAGAGTTATGGAGGTACAAGCACTTTCTCAAGCTAATTCTTATGAAGCACATTACCAACATGCTCAAAGAGAAATTCAGCAACTACAACAACAGCTTTCCTCCTTGAAAGTTGACATGGAGCGTCAGCAAGAATTTCATGAAAGTGAAACGGGTGCTATAAAACAAATAAATCAAGTGTTAGTTAAAGAAAACCTAGAGCTAAAAGAAAAGCTTAAAGTTTATGAATCTCAACAGCAAGATTTACGGGCTTGGCCTTACAATCAACCACATGTGACATTGCCCCATTCTTCGGAACAGCAAACACATTCTTTCACCAATAGCGTCAGTAAATTAAGCGCAGCTGCATATGCTCAGCTCAATAGGCAAATGAAATCATCTGATTTAAATCAGCTTATGGGTGTGATGAGACAAGATGGTGGTTTTTTACAAAATCACTGGAGGGTAATTGGTGAAGGCTTAGGGATAAATCCAAACACACTTAGTACAATTGAAACAGAAGAATCTAAAGTTGGTAGTCGTGCTAGAGAAATGCTAATGATAGCAATTAAAACCGAGCGTAAAGCATTTGTTGATTTAGCAAATGTCATTATGGATTTAGCGCCTAGTTTTGATGAAACTAGTGAGCCAATTAAAGCTCTAATGAGAATTACAAGCTAATTCAATTTTGTTGAAGTTTGCCATGGTGTTTCGGTATAAATTAGTTGGACTAAAATTCTGACATTGCTTTTGCTTGATGTTCCAAATATTTGTGTCGATGCAACATCACGGAAGCTATGAGGTTTAACAAAGATTAATGCTCAACCAATTAAGTGAGAACGCTTATTTGTTATTCTTCAGCTTCGTTAATAATTCGTAGTTTTATTATGGCAACCCTATTTCATCACCTGCCACAGTTTCTTTTGAATACTATTCAACTGAGGGTGAACATAGAGAATTAACGCCAGCTGATTTAGATGTTCTCTTGCCAGAGTTCCAATTTTATGAGTGGAGGCGTGTTGGATTACGTTTGGGGTTCTTATATCCTCAAATAAAAAAAATTGAAACTAACAATCAAGGCCAGAGTCTAGCTTGTCTATGAGAGTTATTAAGCGATTGGCTTAACAATAAGCATGAATCTAAGAAAGGTAAAAAGGTCAGTGTCTATACCTTAGTCGATACACTAACAGCTACTGACCAACATTTGGTTGCTGACAATATAAGGCGCAAATATCAGGTTCATACTTCTGCAACAACGGGGGAGGAAGCTCAGGTTGTTCATAGCTATTTCCTCCCTTCAGAATTAGAAGGCAAAAAGCTTCCTTTGAAAAAATTAACAAATGAACTAGTCCTGTTAAAAACAAAGCATGAATTGAAAACGATAAAGAACCAAAGGCTTAGAGCTTTTTTTTCATCTTCAGATAAATGCCATTCATTAGACGTTAAACAAAGTTCCCCTGATTGAATAGCAGATTAATCACAGCATATTTATATTCACTATAAAAATTGGAGGGCAAAATGGCTACCTGTCTATCACTAAACAGCATTCCCGACTCCGAGTTTAAGACTCAGTCTGCTTTTTCTGAGCCCTTGTTAGAAGAGAAGCTTAATTATTATCTAATTAACGGTAATGGTGAGCAAAAATTAAGGCAGTGGCTAATTTCAAATACAAAAGATGAGCAGCTAAGTAATGTATTGGGGGAGTTTTCTCAGGAAAATTTCACAGAACCACAAAGTGTAAAAAGTTTTTGTACTTTTGTTAATGGGCACTTAAAACAAGGTCCTGAACTTAAAGAAACGCTTAACTTTGAATTAGATTCAGTGATCTATGATGTATTTTGGGTAGAGGAAAATCGTAAACCATCCTTCGTGTTTTATAGTGTTAAAAAGCAATCTAAAACTATTAAGCCTTCAAAAACTAAACAAGTAATTGATCTGGTTTCTGAAGATGAGGTGGTACTAGATGATGTATTGGACAAAGAGACGTTTCAATTAATGCAACATCATAGGTTACAGCGAAATCAACGGCGATGTTTTGACATCCCTAATATGAGTGCTTTGACATTGAGTGATGAGGTCAAACCTACAGTAAGCAAGTTAGAGAGAAGAAGAAAACGAAGCGAATTCAGAGAGGCACAACATTTTGCTCTCAAGCATGTCGAAACAGCTGCTCGGCGCTTTTCAGTTGATTGGCATAGTGCAAGCAGAGAGGAAAAAATAGCAATCTTAAGGCGTGAAGGTACATTAAAGGAAGATGAATTCTCATCGTTTTTAGCATTGATAAGCCAACCCGAGGCTTCGAAATTACCTAAAATCAATTTTTAGTCAAACCAATACAAGAAAACACCGTTCTTGTTAAATTCTCAATTGTGCCGCTTAGCAGTTTTTGCTAGACTACTTCCCCGTCCTAGTGCTTTCTCATATCAATCCAATTTTCATACACAAGCTATAGTTTGTTAGCAGTGCTTTGGTTTAAAACTTGGCCTATTGATAAGTTGTATTTGAATTGATGTAAGCGAATTATTACTTTTACTTTCTCAGGTTCAGCATGACTACAAGGTATATCTTCGTAACTGGTGGTGTGGTTTCATCATTAGGTAAAGGCATTGCAGCGGCGTCGTTAGCGGCGATTTTAGAAGCACGTGGTTTAGACGTTACCATTATGAAACTGGACCCGTATATTAACGTCGATCCGGGCACAATGAGTCCGACTCAACACGGTGAAGTGTTCGTAACCGAAGACGGGGCGGAAACAGATTTAGACTTAGGTCACTATGAGCGTTTTATTCGCACCAAAATGACCAAACGCAACAATTTCACTACTGGTCGTATATACGAAGAAGTGCTTCGCAAAGAACGTCGTGGTGACTACCTAGGTGCAACCATTCAGGTTATTCCTCATATCACCAATGCGATTAAAGAGAAGGTATTAGCTGGCGGCGAAGGTCACGATATTGCAATCGTTGAAATTGGCGGAACTGTAGGTGATATCGAATCGCTACCATTCCTAGAGTCAATTCGTCAGTTAGGTGTATCTCTAGGTCGTGAGCGTACCTTGTTCATGCACTTAACTTTAGTACCTTTCTTAGGTGCAGCGGGTGAAGTGAAAACTAAGCCGACTCAGCACTCAGTTAAAGAACTTCGCTCAATCGGTATTGCTCCAGATGTTCTGATTTGTCGTGGTGATCGCGCGATTCCAAGTAATGAAAAAGCGAAAATTTCTCTGTTCTGTAACGTAGAAGAACGTGCCGTTATCTCACTTAAAGATGTGGATAGCATCTATAAAATCCCTGCACTACTAAAGTCTCAAGGGCTGGATGACTTAGTGACTAAGCGTTTTGGTATCGAATGCAAAGAAGCTGACTTAGTTGAATGGGAGAATGTAATCTACCAAGAAGCGAACCCAACCGATGAAGTGACCATTGGTATGGTAGGTAAATACATTGAATTACCTGATGCATATAAATCAGTAAACGAAGCGTTAAAGCACGCAGGTTTGAAAAACCGTTTATCAGTTAACATTAAATACGTAGACTCTCAAACCGTCGAAGCTAAAGGTAATGAAGTATTAGAAGATCTTGATGGTATCTTGATCCCTGGTGGCTTTGGTGAGCGTGGCGTAGAGGGTAAAATCTTAGCAGCTAAATATGCTCGTGAGAATAAAGTACCGTATTTTGGTATTTGCCTTGGCATGCAAGTGGCTTTAATTGAGTTCGCTCGTAACGTTGCTGGTATGAAAGGTGCGCACTCAAGCGAATTTGATAAGCAGTCTCCTTTCCCAGTTGTGGGTTTGATCACGGAATGGATTGATAATGAAGGTAAGATAGAGCAGCGTGATGAAGCCTCTGATTTAGGTGGCACTATGCGTCTTGGTGCACAGGTTTGTCACTTGAAGAAAGGAACCAAAGCAGCAAAGGCTTATGGTTCAGAATCTTGTGTTGAGCGTCATCGTCACCGTTATGAAGTGAATAATAACTTTGTTGAGCAGTTAGAAAAAGCGGGCTTAATATTTAGTGGCTTGTCATTTGATCGTAAATTGGTTGAGATGATTGAACTGGCTGATCACCCTTGGTTCGTCGCTGGTCAATTCCACCCTGAATTTACTTCAACTCCAAGAGATGGACATCCTTTGTTTGAAGGTTTTGTTGCTGCGGCAGCAGAGTTTCAAAAAAACAGTTAGGGGTATCCTGCTACCACTTCGACTTATTATGAGTTGAAGTGGTAGTCATAGTTTGAGAATTTATTCCAATTTGGTGCTTAATTACTCAATTGGTATAAGTTTTCATTTTTTTGTTTTAAATTACTCTAATTTTAATATCGAGGATAACAATGGCTAAGATTGTAAAAGTAATTGGTCGCGAGATCATGGACTCACGTGGTAATCCAACTGTAGAAGCTGAAGTACATTTAGAAGGTGGCTTTGTTGGAATGGCTGCTGCTCCATCTGGCGCATCAACTGGTAGCCGTGAAGCTCTTGAATTACGCGATGGTGATAAAGCACGTTACTTGGGTAAAGGTGTATTAACTGCTGTTGCTAACATCAATGGTCAAATTGCTGAAGCATTAGTTGGTAAAGATGCTACTGCTCAAGCTGATGTCGACCAAATCATGATTGATCTTGATGGTACTGAAAACAAAGATAAGCTAGGCGCTAATGCTATCCTTGCTGTATCTCTAGCAAACGCTAAAGCAGCGGCTGCATTTAAAGCTATCCCACTTTATGCTCACATTGCTGAACTTAACGGTACTGCAGGGCAGTACTCTATGCCAGTTCCTATGATGAACATCCTTAACGGTGGTGAGCACGCGGATAACAACGTTGATATCCAAGAGTTCATGGTACAGCCTGTTGGCGCAAAAAGCTTCCGTGAAGCATTACGTGTTGGCGCTGAAATCTTCCACAGCCTTAAAAAAGTACTTAAAGGTAAAGGCCTTAACACTGCAGTAGGTGATGAAGGTGGCTTTGCTCCTAATCTATCTTCAAATGCAGAAGCACTAGCAGTTATTAAAGAAGCAGTAGAAGCAGCAGGTTACGAGCTAGGTAAAGATGTTACGCTAGCACTTGATTGCGCAGCGTCTGAATTCTATAAAGACGGTAAATATGACCTTTCTGGTGAAGGTAAAGTATTCGATTCAAACGGCTTCTCTGATTTCCTAAAAGAGCTAGCAACTGAATACCCAATTGTTTCTATTGAAGATGGTTTAGACGAGTCAGATTGGGATGGTTGGGCATACCAAACTCAAATCATGGGTGACAAAGTTCAGCTAGTAGGTGACGATTTGTTCGTAACTAACACTAAGATCTTAGCTCGTGGTATTGAAAACAAGATTGGTAACTCTATCCTTATCAAGTTCAACCAGATTGGTTCCCTAACAGAAACTCTTGCAGCAATTCGCATGGCGAAAGAAGCTGGCTTCACTGCCGTTATTTCTCACCGCAGCGGCGAAACTGAAGATGCAACCATTGCTGATTTAGCTGTAGGTACAGCAGCTGGTCAAATTAAGACTGGTTCACTATGCCGTTCAGATCGTGTTGCTAAGTACAACCAATTACTTCGTATCGAAGAGCAGTTGGGTGACAAAGCAGTTTATCGCGGCTTGGCTGAAATCAACTGCAAGTAATTGAAACCTTGATTGATGACTTCTAGTCACTCATAATTAGGTATATGTGAGGCCACCTGATAAGGTGGCCTCTGTTTTAATGAGGCCAATTAGTATTATTTTTGCACAAACTTGTTGAGTTTAATGAAATTATTTATCGCCGGTTTATTAGTGTTATTAACATTGCTCCAATATCGCTTGTGGTGGGGAGTAAATGGCCTGCATGAGTATTTTTCACTACTTGATCAAATTCATAATCAACAGCAAGATAACCAAAAATTGGTTGAACGAAATCAAGTCTTAAAAGAAGAAATCGCCAATTTACAAACCGGAACCGAAGCTCTAGAAGAACGAGCCAGAAATGAGTTAGGTCTTGTTAAAGAAGGGGAGACTTTCTACCGAGTCGTGAGAGGAAAGAAATAGTCATTCTTCTGTTCAAGATTAACTGGAGAGCTTAAACGCGTGAGCGAAACTATCGACCGAATTATCGCAATCATTCCTGCTGCTGGTGTGGGAAAACGCATGGGAGTAACGCTTCCAAAACAATATTTGACCATTAATCACAGAGCCATTCTTAGTCACACTCTTAACGCATTTTTATCTCATCCAAATATCGATAAAGTGGTTGTTGCTATTGGAGAAGATGATCCTTATTTTAAGGAACTTCCCGAATCTGAACACCCAAAATTATTGACCACGATTGGTGGCAAAGAGCGTGCAGATTCTGTATTAAGTGCACTGAAATATGCCGAGCAAAATAATTCAAGCGATTCATGGGTATTAGTGCATGATGCTGCGAGGCCATGTATTACCCACGATGACATTGATAAATTGCTAGACGCTAGGCAAGAGTTTCCTCAAGGGGCTATCTTAGCCATACCTGTTAGAGATACTATGAAGCGAGCTGGATCTGATGGCACAATCGATCGAACCGTTTGTCGAGAGCAACTGTGGCATGCTATGACTCCACAAATGTTTCAACTTAATATATTAATGAACAATTTAGAGCGTGCGTTATCTGAAGATGTAACGATCACCGATGAAGCATCTGCAATGGAGTGGGCAAATATACAGCCGGGATTAGTGTCCGGTCGACCTGATAATATTAAAGTCACTCATAAAGATGATTTGCCACTAGCTGAACTCTATTTAAAAAATAATGGGTAACCCTATGAAGTTTCGAATCGGACATGGATTTGATGTACACAAATTTGGCTCAGATAAGCCGTTAATCTTGGGCGGTGTTACTATTCCTTACCAAGATGGTTTGATTGCTCACTCTGATGGTGATGTGGTACTTCACGCTATAAGCGATGCTATTTTAGGCTCCATGGCTTTAGGAGATATCGGTAAGCACTTTCCTGACACTGATGATGCATATGCTGGAGCTGATAGCAGAGTGTTACTAAGGCACTGCTATCAACTTGCCCAAAATAAAGGGTTCGAAATGGGTAATCTAGACGTTACGGTTATAGCTCAAGCCCCTAAAATGCTGCCTCATATCGAAGCAATAAGAGCTATTCTCTCAGAAGATTTGCAAACAGACATTGAAAATATCAATGTAAAAGCCACAACTACAGAAAAGTTAGGGTTTACTGGGCGCAAAGAAGGCATTGCAGTAGAAGCCGTAGTATTGATGCAATCAAAATAGTACTCAATGGCAAACTATACCCGCTAGATAAGAATTAGGTTTTAAGATGTTTGACGAATTACACTACCTTCATGGTAAACCCAAAGCTACTGCCAATTTACGAACTCATAATGCTGATTTTAAAGTAGTAGAAATGATGCCTGTTCAACCATCTGGCGAAGGTGAACATCATTGGTTGTACGTCAGAAAAGACGGATTAAATACTCGTTTTGTAGCTGATAAATTGGCTCGATTTGCCGGAGTGCCAAGTAAAGACGTGACTTTTGCTGGGCAAAAAGATCGCAATGCTGTCACTGAGCAATGGTTTGGTGTCCGTATTCCGGGAAAAGATACCCCAAACTGGGCTGAACTCAATGATGATGAAATGCAGATCTTACAAGCTCATCGTCATGGAAAAAAACTTCGCTTAGGTACACTTGCTGGCAATCGCTTTACGCTCACGTTAAGAAATGTATCAGATATTGATGAGCTTCAAGCTAAAGTAGAAAAAATCAAACAATATGGAGTTCCGAATTACTTTGGTGAGCAACGTTTCGGACATGAAGGAAACAACATCAAACATGGTGTTGAAATGTTCAAAGGCAAAAAGGTCAAGGATAGAAGTAAGCGAAGCATGTACTTATCCGCAGTTCGTTCTTACCTGTTCAACCAAGTGGTTTCTAAAAGACTAGTAGAGCACCAATTAAGTCCTATTACAGGTGATTGCGTGATGCTCACTGGCTCGAAAAGCTATTTCAGTGTTGATGAGTGGGGTGATGAAAATCAACACAGATTGAAGACTAATGACATTCAACTTTCAGCTCCTTTGTGGGGAAATGGAGAATTGAGTTCTCATTCTGATGCTCTGAACTTTGAAAACCAAGCGCTAAGTCAGTTTAGTGTTGAAAAGCAGGGACTAGAAGAGGCTGGCTTAAAACAAGAGAGAAGAGCACTTCTGCTTAAAGCTGAAAACCTTTCATACAAAGTGAGCGAAGACACGTTCACAATTAGCTTTTCATTGCCAGCAGGCTGCTATGCGACTTCAATCTTAAGAGAGTTGGTCAACTATACTGATGTACAGCAGAAAGTTTGGAAAGAAAAAAGTAAAGCAGAACCGCAGCCATTAAAAAGTAATAAAAAATTCATCCTAGTAAGTAATGATGATGGTGTATTAGCTCCGGGAATTAAGGCGTTAACTCAAGCAATGGCAACCATGGCCGATGTATTAACCGTTGGTCCTGATCGTAACTGCTCAGGTGCAAGTAACTCATTAACCTTGACGAACCCTTTAAGGATTAATAAGTTAGATAATGGTTATATTTCTGTGAGTGGAACACCAACAGACTGTGTGCATCTCGCTATACGAGAGCTGTGTCCGCAAGAGCCATCAATTGTTGTCTCTGGCATTAATGCTGGTGCCAACATGGGAGATGATGTCCTATACTCTGGCACTGTTGCGGCAGCAATGGAAGGTCGATTTTTAGGCTTACCTGCTATCGCTATATCTTTGGTTGGTAAGCAGTTACAACATTATGATACGGCGGCTCACTGGGCATTGAAATTGGTAAAAGGTTTGTTGGAGCATCCTTTAGAAAGAGATCAAATATTAAATGTAAATGTACCGGATATTCCTTTCGAACAAATAAAGGGAATAAAGGTAACTCACTTGGGTGCTAGACATAAAGCTGAAGGCTTAGTTCGTACACAAGACCCGTCTGGCAAAGAGATTTTTTGGTTAGGGCCTCCGGGACAACAACAAGACTCAGAAGAAGATACAGACTTTAATGCCGTGGCTAATGGCTATGTTTCCATTACGCCATTAACAGTAGATTTAACCGCTTATAAGCAGTTACCCACTTTAAATGAATGGACTAAAAAACTATGACACAGGCTGTCAGCGCTGCAGCAAGTAATTTATCTCAACGTCTTGCAGAACTAGGTATTAGTGATCATAAAGTGCTTCAAGTGGTGTCCAATACACCTCGTGAGCATTTTTTAGATATGGCGTTAGCTCATAAAGCTTACGAAAATACAGCACTGCCAATTGGAAGTGGTCAGACTATTTCACAACCTTATATCGTTGCAAAAATGACAGAGCTAGTGACCAATCATCATCCAAATAACATTTTGGAAATTGGCACCGGATCAGGTTATCAAACGGCGATATTGGCTCAAATTGTTCCTCAAGTCTGCACCGTAGAGCGTATTAAGAGCTTACAGGTACAGGCTCGCCAAAAGCTAAAATGGCTGGATTTGCATAACATTTCATTTAAATATGGCGATGGTTGGAAAGGCTGGGTAAATAAAGGACCATACGAAGCAATATTGGTAACCGCTGCACCGAGTCAAATCCCAGATGCGTTATTACAACAACTTTCGGACGGAGGAAAGTTAGTTATTCCTGTCGGAGGAGAATCTCAACGGTTAATGAGAATTACTAGAGAAGGTGATACGTTCAGAACTGAAGTCATTGAGCCTGTTAAATTTGTACCTCTAGTCGATGGAGATTTAGCGTAAGGAACTTAGGAACTGAGCAAGCAGAATGGATACTAGAAGCATGTGGCCGCAGCAATATAAAATACAAGGTGAAATGCAGTGATTGCGTTCATAAGAATTGTATTGCTGATTGCTATTGCGCTTTTAAGTGTAGGTTGTAGTTATCGTTCTGATCGACCTGCGCCAGTTTCCAGTTTAACTTCATACAATACTGGCTATGAAAAGGGGAGTATTAAAGGCTCTCGTTACAAAGTAAAGCGTGGTGATACTTTATATTCGATCGCATTCGGTGCAAACCGAGATTTCAAACAGTTAGCAATTTGGAATAAGCTCCCTAAACCCTACACTATCTACCCAGGTCAAATAATAAAGTTAAACAAACCTTCAATTCCGAAAAAAAATTACAATAGGAAAGTTAAAAACACAAAAAAATCAGTAAGTAAGGTGGCTAAGAACGTTAAAAACTTACCGAGTAAAAACACTAAGGAAAATAGTTCAAAAAAAATACTTGCTAAAAATAATCAAGCTGCATACTCTGTAACAGTACAACAACAAAAAAACAACAAAGCACCTGCTCAAAAAAGTAGGGCTTCTCAAAAAATAGATTCTCGGAAAAAAGTAGAGCGTTGGGTTTGGCCCTATGAAGGAAAAATTATCGCTCGTTTTTCAAGTAAAGCCCAAGGAAACAAAGGAATAAAGTTTTCTGGTCGTCGCGGAGACTCAATTAAAGCAGCGGCAAATGGCAAAGTCGTTTACGCGGGAAATGCGCTTAGAGGTTACGGTAATTTAGTCATTATTAATCACAATAATAACTACTTAAGTGCTTATGCACATGCCGATAAAATCTTAGTAAAAGAAAAGCAACAAGTGAAAGCAGGACAAACTGTTGCGACAATGGGAAGCACTGGTACAAACCGCGTAATGCTGCATTTCGAAATTCGATACCACGGTAAATCAGTCAATCCATTGCATTATCTACCTAAGTAACACTCTTAGGAGCCAATTTTGGCATTGGAGGACGAGTAAGCCTTAACATTATTGTCATTAGAGCGATATAAATTAAGGCGTTAGAAAAGCTGGATTTACTTTTTTAAGTAAATTTGTAAGCAATATCGATAGGTAAAGGATAGCCGTTAGCTGCAGTTAGGGATGAAGTTGTAGTGTATCAACAAGGAAGCATTTCCCCTTGTTTTCTATAAAACCCTCATAATCTAATATCTCTTTTCATATCTGAATTATTGCCAGCTTTTGCCGAGTAAACACTATCTTAGTTCCGATTTGGGGGGAAGCCATTATGGGAAGTAGAAATAGTACCGCGGTTGTAGAAGAGTTAGCAGGCGTCACTGAAGAAATGGATTCAGATGTGAGCGTAGCTCAGCGTGAGCAAAAGGCTGATGAAATCATAGGACAAGAAGACACACCAAGAAACTTGGATGCAACTCAATTGTATTTAGGTGAAATTGGCTTTTCGCCACTCCTATCTGCAGAAGAAGAAGTCTTCTTTTCTAGAAAAGCTCTAAATGGTTGTGAAAAATCACGCAATCGTATGATCGAAAGTAACCTGCGATTGGTTGTAAAAATAGCTCGCCGTTACAACAACCGTGGATTAGCGTTGTTAGACCTTATTGAAGAAGGTAACCTTGGTCTAATTAGAGCGGTAGAAAAATTCGATCCCGAGCGCGGTTTCCGCTTTTCAACTTATGCGACTTGGTGGATACGTCAAACTATTGAACGTGCCATCATGAACCAAACTCGTACTATTCGTCTACCCATTCACGTAGTTAAAGAGCTAAACGTCTACCTCCGCACAGCTCGTGAATTAGCTCATAAACTTGACCATGAGCCTACTGCGGAAGAAATTGCAGATAAATTAGGTGTACCTAGTGCTGATGTTAGCAAGTTACTCAAACTGAATGAAAGGATCACCTCTGTAGATACTCCTATTGGTGGCGAAAATGATAAAGCCCTTTTAGATGTGATACCCGCAGAAGACATGGTTGGCCCAGATCACAAGGTCCAATCGAAAGATATCTCTAATTCAGTTGTTAAGTGGCTTAACGAACTTAATAGTAAACAACGTGAAGTATTGGCTCGTCGCTTTGGACTATTAGGTTATGAGCCTTCAACTTTAGAAGATGTTGGTGCTGAAATTGGTTTAACTCGCGAGCGTGTTAGGCAGATTCAAGTCGAAGCATTGAAGCGGCTTAAAGATTTACTTTCGGCTCAAGGGTTATCGGTAGAGGCTTTATTCCAACAGCCTAATTATTAGCATTTCCAATATTACTTCAAGCCCTCTTTTTGAGGGCTTTGTTATACCTTTATGTAATGCTTAGTGTTGTAACTAAGTTTGGAAGAGTATCAGTTGCTTCAGGAATAGCCTCTGGTTTGGAAGATATAGTTTTATCATTCATATTTTTAGATTCTGTTACGCCACTCCCTGACTTAGAAAAAACAACACTTTACAAATCTTGTTTTTCAAATTGAAGGCCTTGGTAGTTTTCTCCAAGTAATATAAACCGTCTAAACCCTAACCTTGAGCATGTCGTCGTTGCACCGTTTAAGGTCAAAGAGATTGTATCTTCTCTCGCCGTTATTTTATTCGTAAAAGGGCATCTGAAAGGTTGTTTAAGAGCATCATATTCATCTACCGATACAGCTTCAGCTTGAACACTGTTTTTTAAGACTGCTTTTAGCTCCGAGCTTAATACAGAGTAGTTAGTTTCGTAGTGGAAATAACCTTCTTGTGCTTGAGAAGAAGTACCTTGTGGCATTTTAAAGACATAGAAACTATTTCCAACAGGCTTTATCCCTTGGTGCATGACTGCTGACTCAATAAGCCTCGCTTCTCCTTTTTGGGTGAGGAGTTTAACAACAGCCCAAGCTCTACTTTTGGAGCTATTTAGCGCGTCTTCATTTATGTAACAAGGGCGCCCACCGAAGACCCAGTTAGTCAGAACATATGTCTTACCACTACCTTCCATAGTGAATTTATTGGCAGATTTTTTATTAAAAAGCTGCTCAGCAACTTCTTGGTTGATTGCTTCTAATGATGGTGGAAGGCATTGCGCTAGTTCTTGGCTTAATTCTAATGACATAACTCATTACCTCTATTGTATTGTCAACTAGATAAATTCTTAGGGGAGAACATAGACGTTAAGGCCAGATAATGGTAACAACTAAAGCTGTTTATTGATTGAATAAGAGAGTCATTTCTGTGCTTTTGAAATGTTGTATCTACACAACCACTCAATTAACCCTAATACAGAAACATACAACGCTTCTGCGGTAATATAGAAAAAACCGATAAAGCTCATATTGGAAAAATGCATTTTAATAATGAAAATACAGCAAATAGCCCATTACAAATTACCGGCTGCCAGTGTTGTTACTGCTGTTAGAGACCTAGCTTTACATTTAGCAAGTGATAGGGCGCATATAGCGTAAATGAGATTTACAATGGCTATGAATAATATGATGTTTTTTGGTAGCCCGAAAAGTGTGATTAAAAAATTATGTAAAAAGAGAGTTGATGTACCAGCGATAGCAGCTGAGAGCCCATCAATCCAAAGTATCTTGTTGTATCCTTTCATTTTTATTTTTCCATAATTTGGTTTTGGATTAGAGAGTTTTTTACAAAACTCTAGTAGACCTTGGTGTTGCCTCCTCAATATTGTAAAGGTACTTCCTGATTTTGCGAATCAGTCAGCTAAAGACGTGGGCTGTTAGCCCACACCCAACCAAGAAAGGGGTCACCAGCAACCCCTCTCCTGGATCTCTCCATGCCGCTCCGCAAAGTTATACGTCATTCCTCTTATGGCAAAAAATATCTAACGCTTCTGATGGAGCATCCATGCACCTCAGAATCTAGCGCAGCGTCCATGCTGCGCTTACGCTATTTTTCACCAACGATGAATAACAACTTTGCCATGGGGAATTGTTGTAGCCTGCAAGGGTAATTGGAGTAGCTATAACTTATTTTTGCCCCGAAATCTTGATAGCAAACAACGGAAGGGTTGGATCTAAAACAGGGCAACCGCGCGAGTGTTTAAATTTCGTCCGCTACAGTTAGCCCAGCCTTTAAAACCTTTTCGAGATAATCTGTTTTCATCCAAGCTCGCTTTCTTTTTGTTGGGATGCTTATTTTTGTTTTTT